>NZ_CP192511.1:1353454-2030181 GCF_050613185.1 Testudinibacter sp. TW-1 | reverse complement strand
TGATTCCGAAAGAGCAAATCGCCGAAATCACCCAAGGAATCGCAGAAATTGACGCCTTGCACGAATGCGACGCCATTCTTTCCGGTTACATCGGCGCCGCCGAGCAGGGGCAAGAAATCCTGAATACGGTCAAACGGATTAAAGCGTTAAATCCGAATGCGATCTATTTTTGTGATCCGGTGATGGGACACCCTGACAAAGGCTGTATCGTCGCCCCGGGCGTAGCGGAATTCTTGGTCGAACACGCCCTGCCTGCGGCGGATTTGCTTGCGCCGAATTTAGTGGAATTGCGCGAGTTGAGCGGTTTAAGCGTGGAAAATTTCGATCACGCGCTTGAGGCGATTAAATATCTGTTGGCAAAAGGCGTGAAAAAAGTGCTGGTGAAGCACTTAAGCAAAGTCGGCAAAGACGCCAATCAATTTGAAATGGTGCTGGCAACCCAAGACGGCATTTGGCACATCAGCCGTCCGCTGCATGAATTTGCCGGACGCGATCCGGTCGGGGTGGGCGATTTAACCAGCGGAGTGTTCTTGGCGAATTTGTTAAACGGCAAATCGGATTTAGAGGCGTTCGAACACACCGCCAATGCGGTGAATGATGTGATGAGCGTGACGCAACAAAGCGGTAAATACGAATTGCAAATCGTCGCCGCCCGCCATTTGATTATGCAACCGCAAAGCCAGTATAAAGCGGTTAAGATTGGTTAGTTTCAGACTAATCTCATTCAATTAAACATAACTATCGGGTTTCGCCGATGGCGACTTCCTTTTCTTTGTTTCGCCAAAGAAAAGGAAGCAAAAGAAAGCGACCCTATTGCGGTGCTGATCTTCGCTTAGTATGAATTTGCTTAACGGAAAATTTTTAAGACTCGTCGCTACGCTCCTCAAACACAAGAAAAATTTCCCTACAAATTTCATACACGCTCAGGCACCGCAGAAGGGAAATTTAAAACAAATCGCCACATACGAGCGAGAAATAAAGTATGTCAGACCTCCTCTCCAATCTCCACCACACGTTGCAGCAGCAAGGGCTGACGCACGCCGCGTTTTTGTTGGCGTATAGCGGTGGGCTTGATTCGACCGCACTTTTATCGCTGTTTGCCCAACTGAAACAACAACTGCCGCAACTCCGACTGCGTGCAGTTCATATTCACCACGGCTTAAGCCCCAATGCCGATCACTGGGCGCAGCATTGTCAGCAGCAATCTGAACAGTTTCACATTCCGTTGATGATCGAAAAAGTGCGGTTAGACCCGAAAAAAAGTCCGGAAGATGCCGCACGCGAGGCACGTTATCAGGCGTTTAAACACCATTTAAACGATAATGAAATTTTGGTCACCGCGCACCACCTCAATGATCAAAGCGAAACCCTGTTGCTTGCGCTAAAACGCGGCAGCGGAGTCAAAGGCTTGGCGGCAATGCAAGTGCGGTCTGAACTGTGGCAAATGCCGATTTTCCGCCCATTGCTGCCCTACTCCCGTGAACAATTGGCACAGTATGTTGCAACGCAACATCTGACGTGGATCGAAGACGAAAGCAACCAAGATAACCGCTATGATCGCAACTTCCTGCGCAACCGCATTCTGCCGGAACTGCGCCAACGCTGGGCGGCGATTGACCGCACTTTACAACGTTCGGCGCAACATTGTTACGAGCAGCAACAACTCATCGAAGAATTATTACAACCGCTGTTTGAACAGTTATATTGCCCGCAAAACCGCACTTTCAATATTTGCCAGTTCGCCGAGTATTCTCGTCCGAAACAAAATGCGTTATTGCGTTTATGGCTCAGCCAAAGTGCGGTTGCCATGCCGTCGCAACGGCAATTGGATCAACTGATCGAACAGCTGATTTTCGCCCGCCACGACTGCCGGCCGCAGCTTGCATTGGGTGAACGGATTATCCGCCGTTATCAACAACGTTTATATTTAACCGAAGCGTACGCCGATCTTTCATCGCTTATTATTGAAGTTACATTCGATCAAAACATTCGCTTACCCGACGACTTAGGCGAAGTGCGGTTTGTGCCGCAAGCAGACAGGCTGAATGTGATTTGGCAACAACATGCGGAGCGTATTTTTTCTCTGCCTTTACCTAACAATAATGAAAATATTCAACTCCGTTTTCGCTATGCCGGTAAAGTGCGGTTAAGCCCGAACCGAGCCAATCAAGATATTAAAAAAATTTGGCAACAAGCCGGCATTCCGCCATGGCAACGGCAACGCACGCCGTTGGTGTTTTATGGCGATGAACTGATGGCGGGATTGGGCGTTTTTATTAAACAACAGGATTAAAAGGATTAAGCCCGATACAATATCGAACTCAATCCGTTCATTAAGTAGTCCAACTTTTTGGGGGCAGATCAGCTGCAAGTGCGGTGAGTACTTTACGATAAGTTAAAGGTTAAATCGCCCAACCACCGGCGTAGAAGCCGACCAGAATCACGGCAATAATAATCGTACCGAGGTTTAATTTTTGGATTTCACCGGAAACGATACGCCCAATCACCAACGACGCAAAGCCCAACATAATACCGGTAACAATATTGGCGGTCAGCACGATAAACACCGCGCAGATTAAGCCGCTCATTGCGCCGACAAAATCGTTGAAATCCAATTTGCTGACATTACTCAACATCAGTAAACCGACATACATCAACGCCGGTGCGGTGGCATAGCTCGGCACTAAAAAAGCCAACGGTTGCAGGAACAGCATAAACAGGAACAACACGCCGACCACAATCGCCGTGATCCCGGTTTTGCCGCCTGCCGCAGTGCCCGCCGCCGACTCGATATACACCGCCGCCGGGGCAGTGCCGAATAAACCGGACATCATGCTGCTGACCGAATCGGAAGTTAAGGCTTTGCCGCCGTTGATGATTTGTCCGTCTTTGTCTAATAAATCGGCTTGTCCGGCAACAGCGCGGATTGTGCCGGTTGCGTCGAAAATAGCGGTCATCACTAAGGCGAACACAATCGGCAGAATCGCCGGTTGCAACGCGCCCATAATATCTAAGCTAAATACCAACGAATTTTCACCGAACGTCGGCATTTGGAAAATTTTACCGTTGAAGCTCACATTCGGATCAGCCGCCAAGCCGATTAAGGTAATCACAATAATCACCAGTAAAATGCCGCCTTTGACCTGCAAACGTTCTAAACCGACAATCACCGCCAAGCCTAACAACGACATCATCACCGGAAACGAGGTGAACTCGCCCATTTTGACCGGTAAGCCGGCAGGATTGCTCACCACCAAACCGACATTATTCGCCGCGATCAGTAATAAAAACAAGCCGATTCCGATCCCGGCACCGTGGGCAATGCTGCTCGGTAAGTTACGCAAAATCCAAGAGCGAATGCCGGTGACGGAGATCAGCGTGAACGCCACGCCCATTAAAAAGACCGCACCCAGCGCCACCGGAATACTGACTTGCTGCCCGATCACCAAGCTGTAGGCGGTAAATGCGGTTAATGAAATCGCACAGCCGATTGCCATCGGCGCATTCGCCCATAACCCGATTAAAATCGAGCCTAAACCGGCGACCAAACAGGTGGCGATAAAAACCGATTCCGGCGGAAAGCCTGCGTCACTCAACATACTCGGCACCACGATCACCGAATACACCATCGCCAAAAAGGTGGTTAACCCGGCGATCAGCTCTTGGCGCAGATTGCTGCCTCTGGCACTGAGCGAGAAGCGTTTTTCCAATAAAGGACTTTGCGTTGTCATAGTTTTGTTCCTAAACGTTAATCAAAAAGAAAAGAAAGATAAAATAAAAAGCGCCCTATTTTACCCGAGCCGTTGTTGACAATCTATCGAATCCCTTGTGATATCGCGAAAAATATTCAATTTATGCGCAGAATAATAACCGGGTGTCCCACTACCGCACTTTGGCTTATTGATTTTGCACCAACCAAGTATCGCAGAAATCCAAATACACCCGCACAATTGCCGAAGGATGACGGTGAGCGGTATAAATTTGGTGTACCGGCAACTGCGGCATAACCACCTGCGGTAAAATCCGCACCAATTCGCCGCGTTCTAAAGACGGCTTGGTGACGAATTCCGGCAGTTCGCAAATTGCCATATCCGCTAGCGTGTAATCCAATAGTTGGCGGAAACTGTTGGCGGCAAATTTAAGATTAGGCGTATAGTTTTTGCCGTCTAACTGCCATTGTGTGGTGCTGCCGTGAGTGAAATGCCAGCCGGCAAGGTCAAAATTTTGCAGCTCCGCAACCGTTTGCGGCGCACCATGCCGGGCGATAAAGGCTTGGCTCGCAACCAACATCGTTTGAATCGGGGCGCGGCGTTTGGCGATTACTTTATCCGTCACTAATGCGCCGATTCGCAGCGCCACATCAATCCCGTCTTCAATCAAATCCAGTCGCATATCGGTGTATTGGCAGCTGATTTGAATATGCGGATAACGGCGTTGAAAGTCGATCAGCAGTTTGCCCCAAAACTCAAACCCGTCCGGCAGCGATAAACGCAAGCGTCCGTACATCTGCTGCATATCGCTGCGCACCGTACGCTCCGCTTCCAGCAGGCTTTCGATACCGTAAAAGGATTGGTCGAACAGCCGTTGCCCAATGGTGGTCAGCTGAATCCCCTGTTTGGAACGCAGCAATAACTGCATATTAAGCGATTGTTCCAAATCACTGATACGGCGGCTTAAGGTCGGCAACGGCACCCCGATTTTCTCCGCCGCAGCGGATAAACTGCCTGCCTGTGCGGCGGCAATAAACATTCTGACCGCATTCAGATCCATCTTATCCTCTCATTTTTGAAAGTTATATTTTCTAAAATCACCATTCTATACTAAATTCAAAATGAATATACTACATTCCATCGAAACGGTACGCCGTTTTATTCACTCATTGATCAACATTTAATTTAGAGGACAACATTATGAAAATCGCAGTTATCGGCGCTACCGGCACGGTGGGGCGTGGCATTATCGCAGAAGCCGCAGCACGCGGACATCAAGTGACCGCATTCGCGCGCAATGTCGAAAAAGTCAAAAAAGCGGATAATATCCAAGCCGTCGCTTTCGACGTCAATGCGGCAGATTTTGCCGAACAATTAATCGGCTTTGATACGGTTATCAGCGCCTTCAACAGTGGCTGGACCAATCCGAACGCAGGCGCAGATTTTGAAAAAGGCGCAAAAGCCATCACTGAAGCGGCGAAATCTGCAAACGTGCCTTACTTATTAATCGTCGGTGGTGCAGGCAGCCTGTATATCGCACCGGGTGTGCAGTTAATCGACACCCCGGAATTCCCGAAAGAAATCTATGACGGCGCCAACGCAGCGCGTAACTGGCTGAAAGATCTGCAAGATCGCCGCGATGTCAATTGGGCGTTTATCTCGCCACCTGCCGCGTTCTCGGGCGACATCGACACCCGCAGCGGCAACTACCGCACCGGCAAAGATGAGGTGTTATTCAGCGGTGATCAACTCGCCGATATCTCACTGCCCGATTTGGCTTGTGCCATTGTCGACGATGTCGAAGGCAAAAACCATTTATTCAGCCGCTTCACCGTGGCAGAAGCCTAATTCAAGGATCTAACGAAAAGCCAAAACGATGATAAACCGCGTGAGCAGCCGAATACTCGGTTGTTCACTTTTCTCATTATCGCAGTTATCAATCACGGTTTATAATCGCATATCCCCCATACGATTTTGCTAAAAATGTTGCACTATCTCAATTTTTTCGCTCATAAAACACGGAATTGCGGATTGGCACATGAAATTCGTTCTAAAAAGCCGTACACTATAGCCTGCTTATTTTTCACTTCAGGAGACATACTATGGCAATTTTAGTTACCGGCGGTGCGGGCTATATCGGTTCGCATACCGTGGTTGAGCTGTTAAATGATAATCAAGAGGTGGTGATTTTAGATAATCTGTGTAACTCTTCTGAAAAATCGCTGCAACGGGTTGAAACCATCACCGGGAAAAAACCGCACTTTTATCAAGGCGATATTTTAGACGCGGCAATGCTGCAACGGATTTTCAAACGCCATCAGATTGATTCGGTTATCCACTTTGCCGGGCTGAAAGCGGTCGGCGAAAGCGTACAAAAACCGATCGAATACTATGAATGCAACGTACAAGGCACGCTCAATTTGCTGCAAGAAATGCGCAAAGCCGGCGTGTTTAATATTGTGTTCAGCTCCTCCGCCACCGTGTACGGTGATCCGGAAGTCATTCCGATTACCGAAAATTGCAAAGTCGGCGGCACCACCAATCCTTACGGCACCTCAAAATTGATGGTCGAACAGATTTTGAGCGACACGGTAAAAACCGATCCGCGCTGGAGCATGATCATTCTGCGCTATTTCAATCCGGTCGGCGCGCACAAAAGCGGTTTGATCGGTGAAGATCCAAATGGCATTCCGAACAATTTACTGCCGTATATCAGCCAAGTGGCAATCGGCAAATTACAACAACTCTCGGTTTTCGGCAGCGACTACAACACCCCGGACGGCACCGGCGTGCGTGACTATATTCATGTGGTCGATTTGGCACTGGGACATTTGAAAGCCCTCGCCAAGCACAAAAACGACAGCGGTTTACATATCTATAATTTAGGCACCGGTATCGGCTATTCCGTGTTAGACATGGTGAAAGCCTTTGAACAAGCCAACGGTATCACCATTCCGTATAAATTGGTCGAACGTCGTCCGGGCGATATCGCCGCCTGTTATTCCGATCCGAGTTTAGCCGCGCAAGAACTGGGCTGGAAAACCCAATATTCGCTGGAACAAATGATGAAAGATACTTGGAACTGGCAGAAAAATAACCCGAACGGCTACCGCGATTAACCGTTCCGTTAACGAACAAATGAATCGACAAAGCGCTAGCCGGTTCATTTTTATTTAGAGGCTTGATGATGTCCGAACAACAAAAAAGCATAATTTCCCAAATTTTCACCCGCAAAATGCTGATTTGCGTTTTTACCGGCTTTAGCTCCGGGCTGCCGCTGTATATTTTAATCTCGCTGATCCCGCTCTGGTTGCGCGCCCAGCAAGTCGATCTGGCGACGATCGGTTTCTTTGCCTTGACCGGTTTGCCGTATACTTGGAAATTTTTATGGTCGCCGTTGTTAGACCGCTTTGTACCGCCGTTTTTAGGGCGCCGCCGCGGTTGGATGTTTGTCTCCCAACTGTTATTGTTGGTTTCGTTGGCACTGTTTGGTTTTCTCGATCCGCAAACTCACGGCGGATTACGACTGATTGCCGCCGCCGCAACGTTAGTCGCCTTCTTTTCCGCCACGCAAGATATCGTGTTAGACGCCTATCGGCGTGAAATTTTGGACGATAAGGAACTGGGCTTAGGCAACTCGATTCATGTCAATGCCTATCGGATTGCCGGATTCATCCCCGGATCATTGTCGCTGATTTTGGCGGATTATCTGCCTTGGGCAACGGTGTTTATCATTACCGCACTTTTCATGCTGCCGGGAATTTTGATGACCCTGTTTCTCAGTTATGAACCTAAAATCGATCTGTCGGCAAACCGCACGTTGACCGATACCGTGGTCAAACCCTTCCAAGAATTTTTCAGCCGTAAGGGGATTTGGGGCGCAATCGGCATTCTCGGCTTCATCTTTTTGTATAAGCTGGGCGATAGTATGGCAACTGCGCTGATTACGCCGTTCTATCTGGACATGGGGTTCAGCACCAGCCACATTGGCATTGTGGTTAAAAACGCCTCGGTTTGGCCGATGTTAATCGCCGGTATTGTCGGCGGCATTATCATGCTGAAAATCGGGATCAACCGTGCGCTGTGGCTGTTCGGCTTGGTGCAAATTATCACGATTCTCGGTTTTGCTTGGTTGGCATCTTACGAATATTTTGAAACCGTCACCACCAAGGCATTAGTGATTCTTACGATTGTGGTTGCCGCCGAATATATCGGTATCGGGCTGGGCACCGCCGCGTTTGTGGCGTTTATGGCGAGGGAAACCAATCCGCTCTACACCGCGACCCAACTGGCGCTGTTCACCAGCTTGGCTGCCTTGCCGCGTACGTTGTTTAACTCGCAGGCAGGCGTGTTAATCAACTATTTCGGCTACTACGACTATTTCTGGTTCTGCTTCTTCCTTGCCGTACCCGGCATGCTCTGCCTGTATTGGGTTGCGCCGTGGAATGAAAAAGGCAATGGCAACAGTGAAAACAAGGCGTAATCAAAGCCGAGATAACCGCACTTTATCTAACCCAAAGTGCGGTTCAATTCCTAAAAGCTATCCTTCGCTTTGCGCAAGCGGATAAATTCGTCTACGGTTTTTGCCTGTAGAAACGGATTAATTTTCCGCTCTAAGCCTAATGTGGTCGGCAAGCTCGCTTTGCCCTGCGCCCTTAAAGCTTCCACTTGTTTTAACTGCTGTTCGACCGCACTTTTATCCTCGATCACCGTCAATGCGAAACGTAAATTACTCAAAGTATATTCATGAGCGGCGCAAACCACCGTCTCATCCGGCAACGCTTTTAAACGTTGCAGCCCGTCAAACATCGCTTGGTAATCGCCGGTGAAGACCCGTCCGCAACCGGCGGAAAACAATGCGTCGCCACAAAACAGGTGTCCGTTGATCACAAAGCTGATGTGGTTGGCGGTATGCCCGGCAGTCGGAATCACCTCAAGCTGATAATGTCCGCACGCAAACGCCCCCTGATTCACCACCTGTGTCGCGATCTCCGCCACCTCATCCGAGCCGTAAACCGACAAATGCGGATAGTGTTGTTTTAATTCCGCCACGCCGCCGATATGATCCGCATGCCCGTGGGTTAATAAAATCGCCGCCGGTATTAAATGATGATCAGCCAAATAACGCAAAACCGGCGCGGCTTCAGCCGGATCAACAATCAGCACCGGCTCATTCTCAGCGGCATACAACCAAATATAGTTGTCATTTAGGGCGGGTAATGGTATTAACATAGCTATTCTCCGTTAAAACAAATCTGGTGACGATTGATGAAGTGGCGTGCAAAATATCCCTATTCTCTGCAATTACCTATCTCTTGGCAGCAATTAAAGCAAGGTGAGCGTTATTGTCAAGCCCTCAATAACTACTTTGCACCTTGGTTCGCCAAAGTTTACGGACAACATGTGTTGAGAATCGGCGGTTTGAGTGCGGAATTGGACTGGTACGCCCCGAATCAGCAGCATATTTTGCTTTATCCGGATTTTCCCGATGTCAAGCCGACCGCAGATGAAAGCCGTTCTGCAATTCAGGCTTCAATCACCCATTTGCCGTTTTATGAAAAAGCGCTTGATGCCTGTCTGCTCGCCAATACCCTGAATTTTGCGCAAGATCCGCACCAGTTGCTGCGTGAAGTGGCGCGCGTATTGAGCGATGACGGTTATCTGTTTATTTCGTTGTTCAATCCGTGTAGTTCGCTGCTGTGGAAACGCCATTTGGAAAAGAAAAGTACGGTCGGGCAACGCTGGCAAATGCGTAAATATCTGACCTGGCGCGTAATGGATTGGTTGGAGCTGTTGGAATTTGAAATTGTGCGGCATAACACGCTGGTAAAACCACTCGCGTTACCGCACTTTGGCACCGTCGGCGGACAACTGGCGGTGATTGTGGCACGCAAACGCACCATTCCGCTGTCGCTCAATCCGCAAAAGGTGCGCTTTAAAAATCCGATTTTTTCCCCCGCCAACGCCTTGAGCAATGCCGAAGCGAAAGTGCGGTCGGGTGATTAATCCGGTTGATAACCGGCGTCATCTTGGGTCGGATTTTCCGCGCCTTGCTTCGCCAGTTGATCAACCCGTTCGTTCTCCGTATGCCCGGCATGCCCTTTCACCCAGCGCCAATCGATTTGATGGCGTTGAATCGCCTGATCCAAGCGTTGCCATAAATCCTGATTTTTCACCGGTTTTTTATTGCTGGTTAGCCAATTATTGCGTGTCCAGTTGTGAATCCATTGGTTAATGCCGTTTTTCATATACTGGCTATCGCTCGACAACATGACCGCGCAATTTTCGGTCAAACTCTCCAACGCCGTGATCACCGCCAACAACTCCATGCGGTTATTGGTGGTTAAACGATAGCCCTGTGAAATGGTTTTCTCATGTTGTTTATAACGTAGCAACACCCCGATTCCGCCCGGCCCGGGATTGCCCAAACAAGATCCGTCGGTGTAAATTTCTATCTTTTTCATCATCTCTACTACACGCTTTAGCTAAATTGGTGCGATAATAACGTAATTTTTGTGAATGCTCTATAGCGGTTTTGATTCTGCCGTAATTCGATTATACTCACTTCAGATTATAAAGGAGGTTGTATGGAGTCTATCAATGCCAATCAGGCGCAAACCCATTTCAATCATATGCTGTTGAAAGTGCAAAACGATACGTTGCAAATCAATCAGGGCGGCAAAGCCGTAGCAGTGATGATGTCAATGGCGGAGTATGAAAATATCGAATGGTTAAAATTGCAGTTGCTACAACAACGGGCGCAGCAAGCCCAACATGATATATGCCATCAGCGTTTGATTTCGGGGGATGATTTTTTCAATGCGTTAAACAATGGCGAATATGACGATTAAAAAATATTCATTTCAACTTTCGGTTGCCGCAAAATCTGATCTGATTCATATTCGTCGCTATATACTCGAAAAATGGGGCAAATTACAAACCGAACAGTATCTGGCTGAAATGAAAGCAACGATGCAATTTTTAGTACAAAATCCCAATGCCGGAAAAGAGAGAAATGATGTTGGTGAAATGGTTTTCAGCTTCCCTTATAAAAGCCATATGATTTATTACATAAAAAAATCAACTGAGATTATCATTATTGCGGTGTTGCACCAAAAAATGTTGCCAAAAAATCATTTATCTTCCCATTTCAAATTTTAGGAATGCTATGTCAGAACTGATTACCCCGGAACGCCAAATTGTATTGGATACCGAAACCACAGGCATGAACCAGTTTGGTGCGCATTACGAAGGGCACTGTATTATTGAGATTGGTGCAGTGGAGATGATAAATCGCCGCTTAACCGGGCGCACCTTTCACGTTTATATCAAACCGAACCGTCCGGTGGATCCGGAGGCAATCAAAGTCCACGGAATTACCGATGAAATGTTGGCGGATAAGCCCTCTTTCGACGCGATTGCCGATGAATTTATCGAATTTATCCGCGGTGCCGAGCTGATTATCCATAATGCGCCGTTTGACGTCGGCTTTATCGATTATGAATTCGGCAAACTCGCCAAAACCAAAAACCTGAAAACCGCTGACATCAGCGTGGTGACCGACAGTCTGGCAATGGCGCGTAAGCTGTATCCCGGCAAGCGCAATAACCTGGATGCTTTATGTGATCGCTTGAATATTGACAACAGCAAGCGCACCTTGCACGGCGCATTACTCGATGCCGAAATTTTAGCCGATGTTTATCTGCAAATGACCGGCGGGCAAGTCAGTCTGTTTGGCGAAGAACACCATGATGATGACGCGCATATTGCCGGCGACAAGCGCGAAAATATCCGAACGGCTCATTTGCAACCGCACTTGGCACAATTTCGCACCATTGCGCCGGATGAAACCGAATTAGAAGCGCATTTAGAATACTTAAAGCTGATTAGTAAAAAAAGTAAAGACAACTGTTTTTGGCAAAAACGCACAGAAAACCATCTGCATTAAGCAACATTTGGCGTAATTCGTTTATGGATTAAGCAATCAAAAACAGTTTGGCAAAAAATGATTGACGAAAGGCGCACAGCCCTTTATCATGCGCCTCACCTAATCGCGGAGTGGTAGTTCAGCTGGTTAGAATACCTGCCTGTCACGCAGGGGGTCGCGGGTTCGAGTCCCGTCCATTCCGCCAACAAATTATATGATATTGTGTTTTACGATATCGACTTAGCCTCAAAATACACTGATATTTCAGTGCGGAGTGGTAGTTCAGCTGGTTAGAATACCTGCCTGTCACGCAGGGGGTCGCGGGTTCGAGTCCCGTCCATTCCGCCAATTTATTCAGCCCGATATGCAAATATCGGGTTTTTTATTGGGCTAAATTTGACGAGAAACACTAAAAGTGCGGTCAGCGCGATAACTTTCGCTATTCGTCACCCCGAAAATTCGGTATCATCTTGCACAATTTAAACACAATGAATAGCGCAAAAATATTCATTCATCGAGGTTTTTTATGACTCCTGCCCATACTCCTGTTGTCGCCCTGGTCGGTCGCCCTAACGTGGGTAAATCCACGCTGTTTAACCGCTTAACCCGCACCCGTGATGCCTTGGTTGCCGATTTTCCCGGTTTGACCCGTGATCGCAAATACGGACACGCACACATTGCCGGTTATGATTTTATCGTAATCGATACCGGCGGCATTGACGGCACCGAAGAAGGCGTCGAAGAAAAAATGGCGGAACAATCGCTGTTGGCGATTGAAGAAGCCGATGTCGTTTTGTTTATGGTTGACGCGCGCGCCGGCTTAATGCCGCCGGATATCGGCATTGCCAACTATCTGCGCCAACGGGAAAAAACCACTGTGGTGGTGGCAAACAAAACCGACGGCATTGACGCCGACTCCCATTGCGCCGAATTTTATCAACTGGGTTTAGGCGAGATTTCACAAATCGCAGCGGCACAAGGACGCGGCGTAACCCAATTAATCGAAGACGTACTAGCACCGTTTGCGGCACAATTGCAACAAAACGAAAACGACGATGAAAGTGCGGTTGAAGCCGATGAATGGGATCACGATTTTGATTTTAATAACGAAGAAGATACCGCACTTTTAGACAGCGCACTGGCGGAAGACGAAGAAGCGGAAGAAGAACAGCAAAAAAACATCAAAATCGCCATTGTCGGTCGCCCGAATGTCGGCAAATCCACCCTGACTAACCGTATTTTAGGCGAAGATCGCGTGGTGGTGTACGATTTGCCCGGCACCACCCGTGACAGTATTTATATCCCGATGGAGCGCGACGGACAGCACTATACCCTCATCGACACCGCCGGTGTGCGCAAGCGCGGCAAAGTGACTTTAGCCGTCGAAAAATTCTCGGTGATCAAAACCCTGCAAGCGATCCAAGATGCCAATGTGGTATTGCTGACGATTGACGCACGCGAAGGGATTTCCGACCAAGATTTATCTCTACTCGGCTTTATTCTGAATGCCGGTCGCTCGTTGGTGATCGTGGTCAATAAATGGGACGGCTTGAGCCAAGATATTAAGGATCAGGTGAAGTCCGAATTGGATCGCCGTTTGGATTTTATTGATTTTGCGCGCATTCATTTTATCTCGGCCCTACACGGCAGCGGGGTCGGCAATCTGTTTGATTCGGTGCAGGAAGCCTACGAATGCGCCACCAAACGTTTCTCCACTTCAATGTTGACGCGTATTTTGCAAATGGCGACCGACGAACACCAACCGCCATTGGCAGCCGGCAGACGGATTAAACTGAAATACGCCCACCCGGGCGGACACAATCCGCCGATTATCGTGATCCACGGTAACCAGCTGGATAAGCTGGCGGATTCGTATAAACGCTATCTGTCCAATTATTACCGTCGCAGCCTGAAAATTATCGGCACTCCGATTCGGATTCAATTCCAAGAAGGCAACAACCCGTTTGCCGGACGGCGCAACACTTTAACGCCGAACCAGTTGCGTAAGCGCAAACGGTTGATGAAATTTATCAAAAAATCAAAAAGATAAGACTTTCTGATACCCATTAGTTCAATTTCCCTCTCCGCTTGCGCAGGGAGGGTTACAAGGACAGCAAATGCAAAACGGATTTCTCGATTCCATTCTCTTTTCTATTGCGGTTACCTTGCCGAATATCCTCATGTTGTTACTCGGTATCTATCTGAAAAAAATCCGGATGATCAACGACCAATTCAGCAATCAAGGCGCAAAATTGGTGTTTAACATCACCCTGCCGGCACTGTTGTTTCTGAGTATCATCAAAAATCCAACGGACTATGGCGCCCAAATCACCCTTGTCGGTCTCGGCACGCTTAGCACGTTGGTTTTATTTTTGCTTGCCGAATGGTTTGCGCTACGTTATGTCAAAGAGAAAAGAGAACGCGGTACTTTTGTACAAGGCGTGTTCCGCGCGAATAGCGGCATTATCGGGCTGTCGTTATGTGCGAATGCCTACGGCTCGGCAGGTTTGGCAATCGCTTCCGTTTATACCGCTATGATCACCTTATTATTCAATGTATTGGCAGTTATTACGCTCAGCCGTTCCCTCGCTGAAGGAGGCAAAGCCAATCTAACTTATATTTTCAAACAACTGTTAAAAAATCCATTGATTATTGCGATTGTCTGCGCACTATTATTTAGCAATCTCGGCTTTACTTTGCCCGACACCTTGATCAGCACCGGCGACTATCTTGCCAATATGACATTGCCGTTAGCCCTGCTCTGCGCCGGCGCCAGTTTGAATTTGAGAAACATGGACAGCTCCTCAACCGTCGCCATCCAAGCCAGTATCGGCAGGGTGCTGTTAGCCCCTTTGGTGATGGTGCTGATTGCGCGTGCTTTCGGTTTACACGGCATGGAGCTAGGCATTCTGTTTTTAATGAGCGCCACCCCGACCGCCGCTGCCAGCTACGCAATGGTACACAGTATGGGCGGTAATGCCAAAACCGCCGCCAACATTATCGGTATCACCACGTTTGCGGCGATGTTCGGCTCATCTCTCGGCATTGTGATCTTAAAACAATTGCACTGGATGTAAACCGCACTTGCTTAACGACAAGCGGCAAACAGATCTTGTTGCGCTTGATATACTTCTGTTTTAATCTCCATCAAACCTAACACGGAATGGAAATAATTGTCGTGGGAATAGGCATTGCTGTCGGCTTGTTGCTGCAAGCATTGCGTATTCAAACCGGTTTGTTGTTTCCAGCCGTCGGAAGCCCAGAAAATCATCGGCACTCGGGTTTGTTCTTTCGGGGCAATCGAATACGGCGCACCGTGTAAGTACATTCCGCTTTCGCCTAAGGATTCGCCGTGATCGGAAACATAGTAAAGTGCGGTATTCCATTCGCTATGTTGCTGAAGTTTAGCAATAATCCGATCCAAAAACTGATCAATATACAATACGCCGTTGTCATAGCTGTTCACCAGCTGTTCTTGGCTGCACTTGGCAATATCCTGCGTATCGCAACTCGGAATAAAGCGGTGATATTCTTCGCTATAACGTTCCGAATAAGTCGGACCGTGGTTGCCCATGGTATGCAGTGCAATCACCAGGTCTTTACTCGGATCTGCACTGATCTGCCGTTCAAAATTGTATAGCAGAATATTATCCAAACATTCCCCGTTGCGGCAAAACTCCGGCAATTGCAATGCGCTGACATTTTCATTCGGCACGCGATCACACACATATTTACAGCCGCTGTCATTATCCAACCACAGCACATTTGCGCCGCTGCGTTGAATCAAATCCAACACGCTATCCTGCTTTTGTGCCACTGAACCGTTGTAATGATCACGATCCATCACGGAAAACATACAAGGCAATGAAAGTGCGGTTGCCGTGCCGCAGCTGCTGACATTCGGAAAGTTCACCACCGCTGTCCCGCGCGCCGCCAATTTAGGCGTGGTTTGGCGCTGGTAGCCGTTCAAGCCCCAATTCTGCGCACGGGTGGTTTCTCCGGGCACTAGCACCAACACCCGCCGTCTTTGTCCGTCTGCTTTCACTTGTTTGGCATCTAAGCCAATCCGTTCAAACGGACGGTTTGCTTGACGCACACGTTTTACTTCATTCACACCGGCGCCGATAAAATTACTCGGTACAATCAAATTAACCGTTTGTTTATTATTGCGCACAAAAAAAGCATAATCCTGATAATAAACTTTAGCGATCCCAGCTATTACCACCAGCGAAAGGAGAATCATCAAAGCACGCAGCGCAATTTCTTTATGCCAAGTGCGGTATCGTACTTTTACACCTAAATACAGCAATGCCGGCAAGACACCAAACACGGCAATCCACAGCAAATAGGGCAACGTAATCAATTTGCCGGCTTCGGTCGAAGTGGTCTGCAACACGTTTTCCAACATGTTGGTATCAAAATAGACATTATAAAACAAAGTATTATAGCCAATTGCCGCACTGGTAATCAGCAATAACGGCATGATGATTTTATGTAGGTAAGGCAATGCCAATAATTGATACACTGCATTTAAGGTAAAAAAGATAAATAACGGAATAGTCAATAAAAAGTAGTCATAGCTTGCGCCGGTAAACGGGTGCGCGGTCAATATGGCACGGTAAAACGCATAATTCAGTATCAAAGTGAAATAAAGCGCGACATAGGCTTGCAATTTGCTACTGGTTAATGAAAAGTGCGGTAGAAATTTGGGGAATTTCACAAATATGTCCTCTGTATCCTTCAAGATTCAATGCCACAATACAGAAGAAAAATTAGCTAAAAATTAGGGTGCCTGTAGCGATGGGTACGGTAACCGGATTTTCACACTTAATCCATGTGCAAAGCGGATTGTATCTGCCAAGATCAGCCTCCCTCGATAGCGTTTGACAATATTATCCGCAATCGCCAATCCCAAGCCGGTACCTTGTTCTCCGCTGCCAAGGATACGGTAAAACGGCTCTAGCACCCGTTCCCGCTCCGATTCGGCGATCCCGACGCCGTTATCATCAACACTCAGGATCACCGCACTTGCGCCTTGCTGCAAATCCAAATCAATCTGCCCGCCAATCGGGGTATAACGAATGGCATTTTCGCATAAGATTTTTATCAACAAATAAAGTTCGTCTTCATTGGCTAAAATATGACAATCCGTTTTACTGACTACGCCGATATCTTGCCGTTTTGCGTCGGCTAAGGGTAATAAATCGGTCAAGACCCGGCGATAAACCGCTAACAGCGACACTATCCGGCGTGTAGGTTCAATGTGTTCCGCTTGCACCCTTGCCAACAATAACAGTTGTTCTAACAAATGGCGAACCCGTACGACACTTCGGCTAATCCCGCTTAACTGTGTTTCTGCGGCTTCGGGAAGGGTATTTTGCTGTAAGAACCGCTCCAATTGTAATGAAAGTGCGGTCATCGGGCTGCGCAGCTCATGCGCGGCATCGGCAATAAAGCGCTGTTGCTGGCGTACACTGCGATCAACTTTGCTGAATAAGTGATTGATCGATTGTACAAAAGCGTGGATCTCGGTCGGGATATTGTCTTCATCAAGTGCGGTCAAATCACTTTCGCTCCTTTGTTTAACCTGTTCGGACAGCTGATTAATCGGGCGTAAACTACGCTGTACCACCCATGCCGCCAACGGTAACATCAATAAAATAAACAGCAGCATTGGCGCCGTTCCCAGCCCGGCAGCATAAGCGGCGATTTCATCACGAAATTCTTCTTCATCGAACAACACCGCCACCGGTTGTGTTTGCTCGTGCTTAATGTACGCCCGATAATGCCGTCCCTGTAGCGTCAGGCTATGCAAACCGTCGGCATAAGAAGCTAAATTAGGGATAAAATAGGGTTTATCCGGTGGCGTCAGCACATTATGCACAAAAATCTGATTATCACGATTATTCAGCGCAACTTCGCTCACCGGCGTATCCGCACCGATAAATAGCGCACTTTGCTGCAAAATATCGTCTTGCAGGCGGTAAGCGAATTTAAAGGAAGCATAAAAAATGAAAAGTGCGGTCAGCAACGCTGCCGTGACGGAGAGAAGGGTTAAGCTGAGAATCAATTTACGCCGAATCGAATTTTTCATACTACATCTCTTATGTTACTGCGTCGACGTTCCTTTCGGAATCGTCCAACCGGCGCCGCGAATATTGCGAATACTCTGCTTGCCCAGTTTTTTACGCAAGGCGTGGATCAGATAATCGACCGCATTACTTTCCACTTCTTCGCCCCAAGGGTACAATTTATCTTCTAATTCCGCTCTGGAATAGATTTTACCGGGGTGTTGTAACAAAGTTTGTAGCAAAGCAAATTCTTTTTGTGTTAGTGCAATGCCGTTAGGATGTTCGGCTAAAAAAACCTGATGACTATCATCATCCAAGGTGAGATAGCCGTTGCTTAGACGGCGTTTTCCCTGTTGATTTTTACGCCGTACAACCGCACGCAAACGCGCCAGCAGCTCAGCCATATCAAACGGTTTCACCAGATAATCGTCTGCGCCGCCATCCAAGCCACCGATACGACTCGGCAAATCGTCCCGCGCGGTCACAATCAGCACCGCCATCTGCTCATTTTGCTGTCGCAGTTCGTTCAGCAGCTGCAAACCGTCTTTTTTGGGCAAGCCCAAATCCAGCAGCAAAATATCGTATGTTTGGATTTGCAGCGCAACCCATGCCGCCTGCCCGTCTTGCACCCAATCCACTGCATATGCCGCATCTTTCAAACTGGCTTTCAGCACTTCGCCGATCATATTGTCGTCTTCAACCAGTAAAATACGCATAATACTTACTTTTGTTGCGGATATTCGGCGATTGTCACCGGTAAGGTCAGCACTTGTCCTAACCGTTCGACCTGCACTTCAACCCGTGTTCCCGGGCGGGTATCGGCGATAATTTGCAACAGTTCGGTCGGCGAATTGACCGCATTGCCATTAAATTGAACAATCAGATCCCCTTGTTTGATTCCGGCTTCAGCCGCCGGACCATTTTCAGCAACGGCGGTCACCAGTACGCCGCGCTGATTGAGCCCCAGCTGATCTTCATTATTATAGAAAATTTGGCTTTCTACCCCGAAATAGCCGCGAATGACTCGTCCGTCTTGAATGATTTTTTTCAACACCTCATTGGCAATATCAATCGGAATGGCAAAACTTAAGCCTTCGGCAATTTCAGCACTATCTTTGCCGATACTCAGCGTATTGATACCAATCAGCTCTCCGGCGGTATTAATCAGTGCGCCACCGGAATTGCCGCGATTAATCGAAGCGTCGGTTTGGATAAAATTTTGCCGCCCGATTTCACCCAAGGCACTGCGTCCCAGTGCGCTGATAATCCCTTGGCTGACACTTTGCCCTAAGTTATAAGGATTGCCAATCGCCAACGCCACATCGCCGACATAAACCCGACGGTTGTTATTTTGTGGAATCGTCGGCAAATTATCCGCCTGAATTTTTAACACAGCTAAATCGGTCAGGCTATCGGAGCCGATTAAAGTTGCTTGGTACAGCTGCCCCGTTTGCAATGCCACCACAATTTGATCCGCATTATTAATCACATGCCGGTTAGTCAGAATATAGCCGTCAGCCCGCATAATCACGCCGGAACCCAAATTATTGACACGCAATTCATGGTTATCACCAAGATTATTCGTGCCTTGCAGCGCTTGATTATAAACATTAACCACCGCCGGCGCGGCAATGCGTACCGCACTGGCATAAGAAATGATTTGTAATGAATCGTCACCCGCAAACCATGTTTTCTTCCCTTGCCATAGCGGGGCTAATGCCAATACGAATGCGGCGGCACATAATCCGATTAACGCGGATTGTAGAATTTTTTTTAACATACCGTCTCTCCGCTTTCGGCCAAATCAGGGCGATAAACCATTTTAAAGTCCTCGCCGACCCGTGCCGTGGCAACCAATTTCCACTGCGGCGCATCAGCAAGACAGTGCAAATCCGGCAAATGGCATAAACCACGCGCCTGATCGCCGAGTAATTTCGGGGCAATATACACAATCAGTTCATCGACTAAGCCGGCACTGATTAGCGAACCTGCCAGATTTGCGCCGGCTTCAATCCATAACGTGTTGATTTCACGCTTGCCTAATTCATCCATCAAAGCGGTCAATTGGTGAGCGGAAGAATTCAGTTCAAGCGCCTCGACAAAATCCGGAAAAGATGACAAATCCCGTATCTGGTTCGCGTTACCCACCAACCAAACCGCACTTTCGATACTGAATAATTTATGATAAGCACGAATCCGATGCTTAGAGTCCATAATAATCCGTACCGGTTGGCGTAATTTTTGTTCAGGATACACGGCTTGAATCGTCGGCGGCAATTGCTGCCAACGCACATTTAATAACGGATCATCAACCAACACCGTGCCACTGGCGGATAAAATCGCACTCGCCGCAGCCCGGTAATCCTGCACTTCCGCCCGTGCCGCTTCGCCGGTGATCCACTTACTTTCACCTGAAGCGGTTGCGGTTTTACCGTCAATCGTCATTGCCATTTTCAATTGTACGAATGGACGTCCGGTTCTCATTCTTTTTAGGAAGCCTTTATTCAGCTCCTCTGCTTCTTGTTCCAACAAACCGACTTCGACTGTAATCCCCGCTTCCTGCAATAAAGTGATCCCTTTGCCTGCAACGAGGGGATTCGGATCCCGCATTGCAACCACAACTCTTTTGATACCATTCTCAATAATTTTATGTGAACAGGGCGGTGTTCTGCCAAAATGAGAACAGGGTTCCAAAGTGACATACAATGTTGCGCCGACCGCACTTTGCCTATTCACTTCACATTGCTGAAAAGCATTGGCTTCCGCATGCCCCTGTCCGGCTTTCTGGTGATAACCTTCGCCGATAATCTGACCATCTTTCACAATCACACAGCCAACCCGAGGATTCGGATCAACCGTCCAACGCCCTAATGTCGCCAGTGCCACTGCACGTTGCATAAAACCGCGATCTTGTTCTGAAAATACTGTCATTCTTGATCCTTAATTCTGCTCTTTCACAATCGCTTCATCAGTTAATTTTTCGATTTCATCGCCGAATTGTTTAATATCATCAAAACTTAAATAGACCGAAGCAAAACGAATGTAGCCAACTTTATCTAATTGTTTTAATTCTTCCATGACCAAAGTACCCACTAATTTGCTCGGTACCTCACGTTCTCCGGTGGCTTGTAACTGATGAATAATATGGCTGATTGATTTTTCAATATCATCCGCACTAACCGGGCGTTTTTCCAACGCACGCTGCATGCCCGAGCGCAGTTTTTTTTCGTCAAATGGTACGCGGTTGCCGTTGCTTTTGATAATTTTAGGAGTCACCAGTTCCGCGGTTTCAAAGGTGGTAAAACGTTCGCGACACTGCGTACACTCTCGCCGCCGCCGCACTTGATAGCCATCGGCAACCAAGCGGGAATCAATCACTTTGGTATCTTCAGTGGAACAAAAAGGACAATGCATAAATTCCTCCCTTATTTGCGATATGGAGTTTAATTGCCCACCATATAACGGCTAACTAATTAAATCCAGAGAATAATTGGCTATTATAATTATTCGTAAAATATTTGTCCGTATTTTCTCATGCATTTATGATCAGAAAAGTAAAGCTAACCGCACTTGCACTCTATCCGCCAACGCTCCCTAATCCTTTTTCCGCCCAAACGCAAAAAACCCTTCGCATGACTGCAAAGGGCTTTTGTTCTCTCTATTCAATAATATCCGGCGGTGTCCTACTCTCACATGGGGAGACCCCACACTACCATCGGCGTTACGGCATTTCACTTCTGAGTTCGGCATGGGGTCAGGTGGTGCTACCGCACTATCGCCGCCGGAATAATTCGGCTTGATTGTTTTTGCTTCTTCTTACTTTGTTTTGTTCTCTATTTTTTATTCTTTCAGCGTTTCTTTCGCTGTTATTCCTATTCGGTCACAAGCTATTACTGATTCAAACTCCTCGAGCCCTACTCGAGCTTCTGACTTCGCTCTTTCGTCTCTTGTCTTTTCTTACAACTTTCTCTCGGCTTTTGGGTAAAACCCTTGAGCGTTGTATGGTTAAGCCTCTCGGGCAATTAGTACGGGTTAGCTCAATGTATCACTACACTTACACACCCCGCCTATCTACGTCTTCGTCTTAAACAACCCTTACACACTCTAAGTGTGGGAAAACTCATCTCAAGGCAAGTTTCGTGCTTAGATGCTTTCAGCACTTATCTCTCCCGCACATAGCTACCCCGCAATGCTTCTGGCGAAACAACGGGAACACCAGCGGTGCGTCCACTCCGGTCCTCTCGTACTAGGAGCAGCCCCTTTCAATTTTCCAACGCCCACGGCAGATAGGGACCGAACTGTCTCACGACGTTCTAAACCCAGCTCGCGTACCACTTTAAATGGCGAACAGCCATACCCTTGGGACCTACTTCAGCCCCAGGATGTGATGAGCCGACATCGAGGTGCCAAACACCGCCGTCGATATGAACTCTTGGGCGGTATCAGCCTGTTATCCCCGGAGTACCTTTTATCCGTTGAGCGATGGCCCTTCCATTCAGAACCACCGGATCACTATGACCTGCTTTCGCACCTGCTCGACATGTCCGTCTCGCAGTCAAGCTTGCTTATACCATTGTACTAACCTCACGATGTCCGACCGTGATTAGCAAACCTTCGTACTCCTCCGTTACGCTTTGGGAGGAGACCGCCCCAGTCAAACTACCCACCAGACACTGTCCACGACCGCGTGCCGCAGTCTGTGTTAGAACATCAAACCTTAAAGGGTGGTATTTCAACAACGACTCCGTATTAACTGGCGTTAATACTTCTCTGTCTCCCACCTATCCTACACATCAAAATTCAATGTTCAGTGTCAAGCTATAGTAAAGGTTCACGGGGTCTTTCCGTCTAGCCGCGGGTACACCGCATCTTCACGGCGATTTCAATTTCACTGAGTCTCGGGTGGAGACAGCCTGGCCATCATTACGCCATTCGTGCAGGTCGGAACTTACCCGACAAGGAATTTCGCTACCTTAGGACCGTTATAGTTACGGCCGCCGTTTACTGGGGCTTCGATCAAATGCTCTCACATCATCAATTAACCTTCCAGCACCGGGCAGGCGTCACACCCTATACGTCCACTTTCGTGTTTGCAGAGTGCTGTGTTTTTAATAAACAGTTGCAGCCAGCTGGTCACTTCGACTGACTTCACCTCCATCCGCAACGGACTTCAATTACCGTCAGCGCACCTTCTCCCGAAGTTACGGTGCTATTTTGCCTAGTTCCTTCACCCGAGTTCTCTCAAGCGCCTGAGTATTCTCTACCTGACCACCTGTGTCGGTTTTCAGTACGGTTTATGATAAGATAAGCTTAGCGGCTTTTCCTGGAAGTGTGGTATCGGTTACTTCGACTCCGTGGAGTCTCCCCGTCACGCCTCTGATATAAATGACCGGATTTGCCTAATCATCCATCCTACACGCTTGGACCGGGACTTCCGTCACCCGGATAACCTAACCTGCTCCGTCCCCACATCGCTCTTATCACAAGTACGGGAATATTAACCCGTTTCCCATCGACTACGCTCTTCAGCCTCGCCTTAGGGGCCGACTCACCCTGCCCCGATTAACGTTGGACAGGAACCCTTGGTCTTCCGGCGAGGGGGTTTTTCACCCCCTTTATCGTTACTTATGTCAGCATTCGCACTTGTGATACGTCCAGCAGCCCTCTCGAGCCACCTTCTTCCGCTTACACAACGCTCCCCTACCCAATCAGATGACAGATTTCAGACGTCAGGTTTCGGTGTTTTACCAAAACCTTGTAACATCTTCGCAATTTCTTCGTATTCATTACGCCATCTTTGCCAATCTTGTTCATCTGCATATTTCAAGTCATAACAGTATCTTAACCAAACTCGCATTTCATCAGCACTGCCTATTGCCATGCTAAGAAATCGATTTAAATCCGCTTTAGTACGTTGCCTTGCAAAACCTTCGGCTAAATTTGCACAAATGCTTTTGCTTGCCCGTCTAACTTGGTCTCCTAACGCATATTGCTCTACCTTAGGAAAATCCAAGCTCGCTTGATGAATTTCCAACGACACTTTATAAGCGCGTTGAAACACCTTCAAATCTTCAAACTTGATTGCCATACTGTCTCCTGACATCTGAAATCTGTCATCTGAATGCCGCAGCTTCGGTGCTATGTTTTAGCCCCGTTACATCTTCCGCGCAGGCCGACTCGACTAGTGAGCTATTACGCTTTCTTTAAATGATGGCTGCTTCTAAGCCAACATCCTAGCTGTCTAAGCCTTCCCACTTCGTTTCCCACTTAACATAGACTTTGGGACCTTAGCTGGCGGTCTGGGTTGTTTCCCTCTTCACGACGAACGTTAGCACCCGCCGTGTGTCTCCTAGATATTACTCTTCGGTATTCGCAGTTTGCATCGGGTTGGTAAGTCGGGATGACCCCCTAGCCGAAACAGTGCTCTACCCCCGAAGGTATTCGTCTAAGGCTCTACCTAAATAGATTTCGGGGAGAACCAGCTATCTCCCGGTTTGATTGGCCTTTCACCCCCAGCCACAAGTCATCCGCTACTTTTTCAACAGTAGTCGGTTCGGTCCTCCAGTTAGTGTTACCCAACCTTCAACCTGCCCATGGCTAGATCACCGGGTTTCGGGTCTATATCGTGCAACTCTTCGCCCAGTTAAGACTCGGTTTCCCTTCGGCTCCCCTATTCGGTTAACCTCGCTACACAATATAAGTCGCTGACCCATTATACAAAAGGTACGCAGTCACCCCATTAAAGAGGCTCCCACTGCTTGTACGTACAGGGTTTCAGGTTCTATTTCACTCCCTTCACCAGGGTTCTTTTCGCCTTTCCCTCACGGTACTGGTTCACTATCGGTCAGTCAGGAGTATTTAGCCTTGGAGGATGGTCCCCCCATCTTCAAACAGGATTTCTCGTGTCCCGCCCTACTTGCTGTTAGCTTAGTACCGTAACTGTGCCTTCGGATACGGGATTATCACCCTCTGCGATTGTGCTTCCCAACACATTCTCCTAACTCACTTACTATCACTAACGGCTTCTCCGTGTTCGCTCGCCGCTACTTACGGAATCTCAATTGATTTCTTTTCCTCGGGGTACTGAGATGTTTCAGTTCTCCCGGTTCGCCTTGTTAACCTATGGATTCAGTTAACAATAGTAGATTCTTCATCTACTGGGTTTCCCCATTCGGATATCGTGGAGTGATAGCGCTTCTTATCAACTCCTCCACGCTTTTCGCAGATTAGCACGTCCTTCTTCGCCTCTGACTGCCTAGGCATCCACCCTGCACGCTTAGTCACTTAACCATACAACCTCAAGAATTTTTATACCGCACTTTCATTTCAACTAACCACTTTCGTGCCCGTTTCGTTCAGTCCGCTTTCCATTCCCAAAGCCGTCTTCCATTGACTCGTGCGTAAGTTTCCCTACGCTGACCTGCTCAGTGCCTTTTCTCACCAAACAAGCCCAATTCGATTCTCGATTGCTCGATTTTCGAATACTCAGCTCTTACGTCCTCTCGAACGCTTGAGCTCTCTTCAGTTTTTAGCTTGTGTCCAAATTTTTAAAGAACAAATCGGTTTTTCAACCAATACTCAATCCTCTTAACCGCACTTTAGGTTTTTTAATCCCTCATAAAGCGTTGGCTAAGAAAACTCACTATTAATCAATAAACCCTTATCACCGATACTTCAGTCATGAATGACTTCGTCGTGACAAGTTAAAGCGTGGTGGAGCTAAGCGGGATCGAACCGCTGACCTCCTGCGTGCAAAGCAGGCGCTCTCCCAGCTGAGCTATAGCCCCTTTCTTTTTTCCCGTATTTAGCTAGTCCTAATTGCTAGTCCTAGAAACTTCAGCCAAGGATTTTAGCAAAATCAGATTGAAATCAAGCAGCGCAGTGTGCGAACAGCACATGAGCATCGCAGATATTCAAGATGATGAAGCTAAAAGCCAATTCGCTTATTCAAAAGCGATTTGAGGTGAGAAACGCAGTATGCGCGAGCATATGAGTATCGCAACCCTCAAAGCGGTGCAGAATAAGTAGAATTGGTAGGCCTGAGTGGACTTGAACCACCGACCTCACCCTTATCAGGGGTGCGCTCTAACCACCTGAGCTACAAGCCTATCTCTCTATACGGTCTGTCTTCTTTTCTATCAAACAATCTGTGTGAACACCTATACAAAATCATCAGTCATATATAAGGAGGTGATCCAACCGCAGGTTCCCCTACGGTTACCTTGTTACGACTTCACCCCAGTCATGAATCATACCGTGGTAAACGCCCCCCTTTCGGTTAAGCTATCTACTTCTGGTACAACCCACTCCCATGGTGTGACGGGCGGTGTGTACAAGGCCCGGGAACGTATTCACCGCAACATTCTGATTTGCGATTACTAGCGATTCCGACTTCATGGAGTCGAGTTGCAGACTCCAATCCGGACTACGACGCACTTTAAGAGATTCGCTTAAGCTCGCACTCTCGCCTCCCTCTGTATACGCCATTGTAGCACGTGTGTAGCCCTACTCGTAAGGGCCATGATGACTTGACGTCATCCCCACCTTCCTCCGGTTTGTCACCGGCAGTCTCCTTTGAGTTCCCATCTTTACATGCTGGCAACAAAGGATAAGGGTTGCGCTCGTTGCGGGACTTAACCCAACATTTCACAACACGAGCTGACGACAGCCATGCAGCACCTGTCTCTAAGTTCCCGAAGGCACAAGCTCATCTCTGAGCTCTTCTTAGGATGTCAAGAGTAGGTAAGGTTCTTCGCGTTGCATCGAATTAAACCACATGCTCCACCGCTTGTGCGGGCCCCCGTCAATTCATTTGAGTTTTAACCTTGCGGCCGTACTCCCCAGGCGGTCGATTTAACGCGTTAGCTTCGAGAGCCACCCATACAGGCAACCCCCAAATCGACATCGTTTACAGCGTGGACTACCAGGGTATCTAATCCTGTTTGCTCCCCACGCTTTCGCACATGAGCGTCAGTCTTTGTCCAAGGGGCCGCCTTCGCCTCCGGTATTCCTCCACATCTCTACGCATTTCACCGCTACACGTGGAATTCTACCCCTCTCTACAAAACTCTAGATAAACAGTATGAAATGCTGTTCCCAAGTTAAGCTCGGGGATTTCACATCTCACTTATCTATCCGCCTGCGTGCCCTTTACGCCCAGTTATTCCGATTAACGCTCGCACCCTCCGTATTACCGCGGCTGCTGGCACGGAGTTAGCCGGTGCTTCTTCTGTGACTAACGTCAATTGCTCTGTCTATTAAACAAAACACCTTCCTCATCACCGAAAGAACTTTACAACCCGAAGGCCTTCTTCATTCACGCGGCATGGCTGCGTCAGGGTTCCCCCCATTGCGCAATATTCCCCACTGCTGCCTCCCGTAGGAGTCTGGGCCGTGTCTCAGTCCCAGTGTGACTGGTCATCCTCTCAGACCAGTTAGAGATCGACGGCTTGGTGAGCCTTTACCTCACCAACTACCTAATCTCACTTGGGCTCATCTTATGGCGGGTGACCCGAAAGTCCCACCCTTTAATCTCTCGATATTACGCGGTATTAGCTACAGTTTCCCGTAGTTATCCCCCTCCATAAGCCAGATTCCCAAGCATTACTCACCCGTCCGCCGCTCGTCGGCAAAGTAGCAAGCTACTCCCCGTTACCGCTCGACTTGCATGTGTTAAGCCTGCCGCCAGCGTTCAATCTGAGCCATGATCAAACTCTTCAATTCAAGTTCAATCGCTCAACGAATCTCTGACTATAATATTGAAACCACAAAAGTTTCAATTATGAATTTACTATCAGCACTCATTAAGACTTTAGTTTTTTTAAATCTTTAAATTACCAATGCCTTGCACAAGTGCCCACACAGATTGTCTGATATATTGTTAAAGAACAGAAAGCCTTACCTTCATTCCTTTTAAGAAAAGGAGATAAGGTTCATTTCAACTTTAAAAAAAGTGAAATGGTCGGCGAGATAGGATTTGAACCTACGACCCACTGGTCCCAAACCAGTTGCGCTACCAAGCTGCGCTACTCGCCGATGGCAACTTCTTGTTAAACCAACCAGAAGTTAAATTGGGGTGGCTAATGGGACTTGAACCCACGACAACCGGAATCACAATCCGGGGCTCTACCAACTGAGCTATAGCCACCATTGTTGCTGACAAGCGTTAGCTGAATCAAAATGCGAACGCATGGCGCGCTCGACAGGATTCGAACCTGAGACCTTTGGCTCCGGAGGCCAACGCTCTATCCAACTGAGCTACGAGCGCACATCGCGTCGTTGCGGGGCGCATATTAAGTGTTTCTGAATAACTTGTCTAGTGCTTTTTTGATTTTTTTTCTCGCTTGCTGTTAAAATATGCAACTTGCTCGTTATTTGCCAACTTTCTGGTTATTTTACAGCTTATTGGCAAAATAGTAATAGGCATACTGTAATAAATTGACTTGTCTGCGCCAACGGGTTGGCTGGCTTAATAAGCGGTACAACCACTCTAAATTGGCTTTTTGCCAAATTAACGGCGCGCGTTTTACTCGCCCGGTGAATACATCATAAGTACCGCCCACGCCCATATATAACGCCTCAGGATATGCCTGTTGGCACGCCAACATAAACCGCTCTTGCTTCGGCGACCCCATTGCAACGGTAATAATTTTCGCCCCGCTGGCTTTGATGCGTTCAATCAATTCGGCTTGCTGTTCAGCTTTAAAATAGCCGTCTTGTGAACCAACCAAATTCACCTGCCATTGTGCGGTTAATTTCTGTTCGGTTTCTGCCAAGACCTGCGGCTGTCCGCCGACCAGAAAAACCAGCGTATTTAATTTACCGGCTTTTTCCATTAAAGCATACCATAGGTCACAACCGGCAACCCGTTGCAAAGTGCGGTATTGCGGGTATTTTTTCTGAATCGATTTGACGATACTCATGCCGTCGGCATATTTAAACTCCGCATTGAGCAACAATTGCTTTATTTCCGGCTGTTTTTCCGCGGTGATAATTTTTTCCGCATTGATGGCAATTAATTTGCCCTGCCGTACGCCGTTTTCATTCAGTAAAAAATCCAAAAAGGCCGTTTGATCTTTCACTGCCAAAATATCTATCCCACGGATAGTCACTTTATCAATCATTGTGTTACTCATTGTTACTCTCAACTGTTCACGAATTTATAACGCACGCTGCCGGTTTTGCGCATAAGTAAGACCACCGATTTACCGATTACTACCGCAGCAATAAAAATCAGCGAAAAGAACACCCAGCGCGAAATAAACGCGTCCATTCCTTCCCTGACCAACACGATAATATTAAAAATATTGGCAAAACAGTACGCCTGAATCAATGCCGCATTGCTGCGATTCAAGCTGTGTTTAGCATAGTGATAAAGAAAATCCATACCTTTGATCAGCCAGCCGCAAATGACCGCGCCCAACAGCATAAACGGAATTCCGCCCATAATCAGCAAAGATCCAAGCAACGTCGGTGAAATTGCCAGCCCGGCGTAATAATTCAACACTTCCCAAGTGAAGTAATTGGCAGCGTTGACCACCAAATCAGGACGGTTTTCCCAAACGCCTTTCGGAATAAACACATAGAAATCACGCACAATCGGCGCAAGCCCTTGGAATTCAATCTGTTGATAATGGGATAACAACAATGCCAGATTTTCCCATGGCGAAAAAGTATCGCGGGTCAAATATAAAAAAGTATAAAACGCTTCGCTGCCGCTGACATCCAAGCCGTAACGCGCCAATGCCAAACCGAACATGGCGACAATCGCCGTTGCCCCTGCAATGGCTAAGGTGACAATCGAAATATAGCCTTTGCTGATACCAATAAAAAAGAAAATTGCCACTGCCAACGCAATATTGGCACGGGTGCCGCCGACCAATAAATAGGTCAACACACCGAAACTGACGCCGAACAATAAAAACAGCCACCAATTCGGTTTACTCGGTTTTAAAAAATAGAAAATCAATAATGCCGGTAAGAAAAAATAGAAAAAGCGTTTAAGTGCGGTGCCGCTGACGCTTTGTGAAAAAATTTGACTGTAACTATCCAGTTTGAACAGTAAAAAACCGTTTAAACTGAAAAATAAGCCGATGGTGATTAATGCCACTAACATCAAGAGCAATGCGGTGATAATGCCTTCGCCGGCCGAATTTTGCCGTGCCGTTTGCACAACAGTACGCGCTGAATGCGGTTTTAAAGCCATCGTTTTCGGCAGCAACCGCACTTGATAGCAGACATAATATAAAATATAGAATGCCAATGCGGAGAACAGGCTAATAAACAAAATTTCAAACGGTAATGTTTGTACATTGAAACCGAATGCCAAAATCATGCTGAACGGAAAGCCTAAATAAAACGTCAACAAATAAACCAGCGTAAACAACAGGTGGAAAGAAAACCGCACTTTTTTAAACGCTTGGTAGGCAAGATAGCCAATCAGCACAAGCGAGAAAGTATAAAGCAGCACCAAAGCGCTCAGTTGGGTTAAACTCAACATATGGCTATTTTTGTCCCCATTCGTTTAACATCCGAATCCAGCCGTCGGCAAAATTCGGCGCAAAAAAATCAATTTGCGTTTTATCCAATGCCGCTAACCGCACTTTGCACTGTGCAACGGCTTCGCGGTTCAGCGCATTCATGGCAATAAACGGCACTTGCTGTTGTTGCAGATCCAAACAGAACGGATTTTGCGGATTCAACACCAAGGGAATCTCAAATTGTGTCAATAAACAGATTGTTCCAATCCCTTGTTGGCGCACAAAAATAAAATAGCCCAGATCACATTGCGCCAACATACTCAAATAGTCTTGAAACTCAATACGCCGTTCTAAAATTTCAACCGCACTTGGTGCAAACAAGGCGCGTGCTTTCTGCCGAACCTGCGCAATATAGGCGTGGTTATTTTCCGGATAGCCCATCGGAATAATAATGCGCACTTGTTCGCCTAATTGTTGTTTGATTTGTGCCAACGCCTCTAAATGGCGATTGGATTGATCACCGGAATTGCCAAGCAAAATCGTGAGCACCGCACTTTGATGATTGTCCGGCACTTGCAAACCGAGATCCATTTTGGTCGGAAAATACAGCACCGTTTTTTCTGCTGTTTGATTAAGTTGGCTAAACCGTTGCAGATCGCCCGCAGTGGCAAACACATGGCGTAATTTTTTCTGTGCCAAGCGGCGCAACGGATAGAACAATTTAAATTTTAACTGAGTAGAATCCTCATACAGATCCGCGCCCCAAATATGCCAACCCAACCGATCCAACGGCAAACGGTTAAATAAAATCGCTAGCCAAATAGTGAGATTAAACTGCCCGTGCAACAGATAAAAGGTATCGTCGCGCTGTTTCGCTTCTTGGATTAAAAAGGTCGCCAATGACTTTTTATCGGCAAAACGTTTCACTTGCGGCGGATCATTGTCGCTATCGCCGCCGACAATATAAAACGCCGCGCGTGCTTGTGGCGGAATGCGATCCCACAGTTGATCGCGGAAAAACGCCATCACGGTTTGGTTATGGTGCGGAATATCCGAGCCTAAAATATGGCAAATTCTCATGAGTTATCCTTGATTGGGCGACGATTGGCACGTTTGAGGTAAACTGAAAAACCAATCACACAACATACAAAATAGCTGAAATAGGTGATGAAATAAGATTGGGTTGCGCCGATTGCCCCATTCAGCGGAATCAGCCAATACGAGGTCGCAAGCAGCAACGCAAACTGACTGATCTCCGCTAGCACATACAATTTCAACGCCGCTTTCGCCACAATCAGATAACCGAACACATACGCCGACACCTTGAACACATCGCCCGCAAGCTGCCAAATAAACAAATTTTGCATCGGCAAAAATTGTTCGGAAAACAGGACACGGATCACGACCGCACGCAACACATAGATTAGCACGCTGACCAACACCACCGCCGGCACTACAAATTTTAACGCCTTGCCGACTTCCCGTTTAATCGCATAACGATCGGGTAATTTGGCAAACGTCGGTAACAAGTAAACGGAGAATGCGGCGGTAATAAATTGTAAGTAAGCATCGGAAATTTTACTGACACCTTGCCACAGCCCGACATCATGCACGCTATAAAATTCGAGTAATCGATCCCGCATGACAATATACGCCACCGGTAAAGTGATTGCCGTGACAAACACCATACCGGAAAATTTGAGTAATTTTTGCGCTTGTGTTGTTGTAAAGTGCGGTTTAAGCCATGTCCGCGAAAATGGTTTTCTCAAGGCAAAAATTGCCGGTAAAAACGCTGCCGCGGGAATAACTGCCAAACCGACTAATGCCCCTTGGTAACCGAAATAGAATAAACCCAGTAAAAACAGCATAACGCCCAGCAATGAACCGACGATAATACTCAGCGCATTGGCTTTGGCGTTGCGCTGTCCACGCAAAATGGCAAGAAAATAGTTACTCAAGGCAATGCCGAATTGCAGCAGCGCAAGCGAGCGAATCACATTATGATAGCCGCTTTCGGCAAACAGAAAATCGGCAATCGGCGTAGCAAAAGCGAATAATAATAGCCCGACCAGTGCCGAAAACAGCAAAATAATAAACGAGGACGTCGCCAAGACATTACGCAACTGCGACGGATTATCATCATATTCCGCCACATATTTGGTCACGCCGTTAAAAATCCCGCCGCCGGCAAATACGCCGAGCACGGTCAACAGCGTCATATAGTTCGCCGCGCGCCCGACGCCTTCGGTGCCGAACGCCACCGCCAGCAGTTTGACCACCAGTAAGCCGATAAGAATTTTAACCAAGGTGGACGACGCGGTCCAAATGGTGGTTGTGCCAAGGGATTTTTTCATAAATCGATTACCGCACTTTCATCAGTGTTTCGCATAGACAAAGTGCGGTCATACTTACGCTTGCAGATACGCTGTCGCAACCGAAATCACCTTTTCCACCTCGCTGTCCGTCATATTATAGAACAACGGCAAGCGCACCAAGCGCTCGCTCTCTTGGGTGGTAAATTGATCCGTGCCGTCAAAACGCCCGAATTTCTCTCCCGCCGGACTGGAATGCAACGGCACATAATGGAATACGCTCATAATCTCTGCCGCTTTCAATCCATCAATAAAGGAAGTGCGGTCGGCAATATCACGTAGTTTGAGGTAAAACATATGCGCATTGTGCCGGCAATCTGACGGAATGCTCGGCAAGGTTACGCGCCCATTAGCAAACGGTTGAAACGCTCGGTAATAACGCTGCCAAATTGCCAAACGGCGTTGGTTGATTGCGTCCGCCGCCTCGAATTGCGCATACAGATACGCCGCTTGCAGATCCGACATTAAGAAGCTTGATCCCATATCACGCCAGGTGTATTTATCCACCTGTCCGCGGAAAAATTGACTGCGATTGGTGCCTTTTTCACGGATAATTTCCGCGCGTTCAATCAATTTTTCATCGTTAATCAGACTGGCGCCGCCCTCACCGCCGGCGGTATAATTTTTGGTTTCGTGGAAACTATAGCAACCGATATGCCCGATAGTACCTAACGCTTTGCCTTTATAAGTTGCCATCACGCCCTGCGCTGCGTCTTCGATCACCCACAGTTTATGTTTCTCGGCAATCGCCATAATAGTGTCCATTTCACAGGCGACACCAGCGTAATGCACCGGCACAATCGCTTTGGTTTTCGCGGTGATTGCCGCTTCGATCTTACTTTCGTCCAAGTTCATTGTATCTTGGCGTATATCGACAAACACAATGGTCGCACCGCGCAATACGAAAGCATTGGCGGTGGAAACGAAAGTGTAACTCGGCATAATTACTTCATCGCCGGGTTGAATGTCAATCAGCAGCGCCGCCATTTCTAACGAAGCGGTGCATGACGGGGTGAGCAACACTTTTTTGGCATTAAAGCGCTGTTGTTGCCATTGCTCCGCCAATTTGGTGAATGGACCGTCGCCGCTGAGTTTGCCGGTGGTTAAGGCGTTGGCGATCTGCTGTTGTTCTGTGCCGACGACCGGCGGTTTATTAAATGGAATCATTGTTTATCTCTTATTATTTAACGATAGAACCAGTATGCGACTTGCGCAATCTTGCCCGATTGTTGGTACAACTTGATCGCTGCCTGATTGCCGCTCTGGGTGGCAATCCAAAGTTGTTGCCGTTGCCGTTGCGCGCTCCAATCAACCGCACTTTGCACCAATTTTTTCGCCACGCCCTGCCCTCTGGCATTTTCGGCAACCGCCAACAAACCGACGCGGGCATTTTCCGTATCGACCGAACGCACACTGACGGCACCTTGAATGCTGCCGTCGGCGCCACGCTGCACTAAACATACGTCATCAAACTGTGCCGACACCGCTTTGCCAATCCAAGTGCGGTAGAAAGTGCGGTTTTGTTGCGCACTAAACCACGGCTGGCGAAAACGGCTGAGTTGGAATGCGTCTCCGAATAAATTTTCTAATTCGTCCAAATCACGGTCATTTGCGGTTTGCAATTCGTTCCGAGCTGATTTGGTTTCGGACAATGGCAAACAAAAATCCAATTCGCCCTCGACAAACTGAAACCCCAACTGCTGCAAGCGGTGAATCCGCTCGGCTTGATCGGCATGGATTTTACATTGTACCAGTTCAAACGGGGCAAAGACCGCACTTTCATTGCCTTGTACGGTGTGCGGCGCGGCATTTTCACCGCCGGTAAACTGTAAGCGACCGATTTCCATTGCGAAAAAGTCGCTTTCCCAGTCATTGCGTGTCAACTTGAAATGCGTACTTTCCATAAGCTTATCCCGATTAAGCGCGCCAAATGCCGCGCGTATCAATCACCCATTTCTGAGTAATGACGTTTGCACTGACGGCTTTAAATTGTTGATGATCAACCAATAACACCAAAATATCGGCGTTTTCCAATGCGCTGTCGAGGCTTGCCAATTCGACTTTTTGCTGTAACTGCGCCGATAATTTTTCGATATTCGGCTCAACCGCCAACACCTTGCCGGCGTGCCAATCGGCTAATTCGGCGGTGATTTCCACTGCCGGACTTTCGCGCAGATCATCAATATCCGGTTTGAACGCCAAACCTAAACAGGCAATGGTAATCTCTGAGGCTTTGCAGTTGCGCTCGGTCACGGCTTCGGCAAGGGCTTTTTTCACCTGTTCGATCACCCAGTGCGGTTTATAATCGTTCACCTCGCGCGCGGTGCGGATCAAGCGTGCCTGTTCCGGGCTTTGTGCCACGATAAACCACGGATCGACCGCGATACAATGTCCGCCGACGCCTGCGCCCGGTTGCAAAATATTCACCCGCGGATGGCGGTTCGCCAATTTAATCAATTCCCACACGCTGATGTTGAGGTGATCACAAATCAATGATAATTCGTTGGCAAAGGCAATATTGACATCGCGGAAGCTGTTTTCGGTCAGTTTGCACATCTCGGCGGTGCGCGCGTTAGTGACGATACACTCGCCTTGCACAAACAATTTATACAAGCGTGAAGCCTGTTGCGCACAGGCATCGGACAAGCCGCCGATCACGCGGTCGTTGGAAAACAGTTCCTGCATAATTTTGCCCGGCAAGACGCGTTCAGGGCAATACGCCAATTTAATATCCGCTTGATCGCCCGCTTGCGACGGGAAGGTCAAATCGGGACGCAATTCCGCCAACCATTTTTCCACTTGTTCGGTGGCGCCGACCGGCGATGTCGATTCCAACACCACCAAGTTGCCTTTTTGCAGCACCGGCGCAATGCTTTTCGCAGCCGATTCCACATAACTCAGATCAGGCTGGTAGTGATCTTTAAACGGGGTCGGTACGGCGATGAGAAACGCATCGGCAGGCAGCACTTTGGTACTGGCGGTTAATAAGCCGTTTTCAACCGCACTTTTCACCGCCACATCCAAATCCGGCTCGACAATATGGATTTTGCCTTGATTAATCGTATCCACCGCATAACGGTTTAAGTCTACGCCCAGCACGCGTTTGCCACTACTGGCAAATGCCGTTGCCGTTGGTAAACCGATATAGCCCAAGCCGATCACCGAAATGGTATTAAATTCTGTGTTCATATTACTCTGCTCTTAAAAAATGTTTAATTGCGTTGACGATTCTGTCACACGCCTTGCCGTCGCCATAGGGATTATTGGCACGCGCCATGCTTTGATAATGCTGCGTATCGCCTAATAAACGTTCGACCTCGCTGATAATTTTATGCGGATCGGTGCCGACCAAGCGAACAGTGCCGGCTTGAACCGCTTCCGGGCGTTCAGTGGTGTCGCGCATAACCAACACCGGTTTGCCCAACGACGGCGCTTCCTCCTGAATACCGCCGGAATCAGTCAAAATCAGATAAGCGCGGTTCATCAGATAAACAAACGGCAAATAATCTTGCGGCTCAATCAAAAAGACATTATCAATCCCTTGCAGCCAGCGTTCGACCGGCTCGCGCACATTCGGATTCAAATGCACCGGATAAACAATCTGCGCTGTCGGGTGATTGTTTGCCAGGGTTGCCAAACTCTGACAAATTCGTTCAAAACCTGCGCCAAAGCTTTCGCGCCGATGTCCGGTCACCAGAATCAGTTTTTTCTGCGTATCTAAAAACGGATAGCGTTGCGCCAATTGATCGGCAAGTGCGGTATCCGCCGCCAGTTTGCGTTTCACCCAAAGCAAGGCGTCAATCACCGTATTACCTGTGACAACAATATTTTCCGTTGGTTTATTTTCTGCCAATAAATTCTGTTGCGAGCTTAACGTCGGTGCGAAATGATAGCTGGCGATTGCGCCGGTCAAACAACGGTTGCCTTCTTCCGGCCATGGGGAATAGATATTACCGGTACGCAAACCCGCTTCCACGTGCCCGACTCGGATTTGTTGGTAATAACACGCCAAACTGGCGGCAAAGGTCGTGGTGGTATCGCCGTGCACCAACACCAGATCCGGTTTGAATTCCGCCAGCACCGGTTTTAATTCCTGCAGGATCCGCACACTGATGTCGGTCAAATCCTGCCCGGCTTGCATAATATTCAGATCATAATCCGGCACCAACTCAAACAGTTGTAATACCTGATCCAACATTTGCCGATGTTGTGCCGTCACGCACACTTTGGCTTCGATCTGCGGCTCACGCGCCAAGGCTTGTGCCAGCGGTGCCATTTTGATCGCTTCCGGACGCGTGCCGAAAACCGTCAATACTTTTAATTTAGCCATGTTCTTTTTCCGCTCCCGGTTGTAAGTGCGCTTGTCTGCGAGAGAAATCCCTTAATGCCAAGATAACCGCAAAAGCACAACCGAATAACAGTGCGGCAAATGCGGCGCTCAACATCCATAACACCGGATTCGGACTATATGGCGCAAGCGGTTGCACCGGCGTTTTCAAATAATGAAATGCATTGAATTGATTATCCAACGGCTGCACCGAAGTCATCATCGCCAACTTACTCTGCCACACGGACGCAGGCACTAGCTGCCCTTGCTGATCTTGCCCGAGTTGATTATCGGCTGCCAACGTAATGCGATCAAACAGGTTCTTCCATTTGGCAATTAAGTTGCCATATTCCATTTGGCGGGTGCTGAGATTGGCATACCGAATAAACGCATTCAATAATTCCGCGGCTTGTTTCGGATTATCCAAGGTGAGTTCGATTTTATCATTGCTATTGTTGCGCGCATTGCCTTCAGTGAAGTGAATGCCGGCAATCAGGCTTTCCAGCAACGCCTCGTCATGCGCGCGATCGCCATTCATCATTTGTTTGTAATAATCACTGTTCAGCCAGAAATTTTTTAGCACATCATAGGCTTTCACTTGCTGTTTAAACTGTTGGTAAATCCCTTGGGTCAAGCTGTTTTCAACCGCACTTTGCACCGTTTCGCCGGCGTTGCCCACGCCGCCTTTAGCGTCAACCAACTGATACATATTATACAGCGCATAATAATTGCCCAACTCACTCTCTTTCGGCGCCTCAACATAGGCTTCGGCGCGCCACGACGGCTTGATCGCAAATTGGGTTACCACATAAGCAACCGCACTTGCCACCGCCATCAGTAATAAAATCAGCCAACTTTTACGTAATAAAATCTTGGCAAACGCCAATAAATCCAAGTGTTCAATCAGTTGCGGCTGTGGCGCCGCCTTTGGTAATGTCTCTGACATAAAAAAAGATCCTTTTTTATGGAGTGTCATCAAATCTGACGACTTTTTTTGCTGCGCAAGGTGCGGCGACGCATTCTTTTGATAAAGCGGGTCACCCGCCAAGCGCGTGTAATCGAATAGTAGTAGACGAAAAACAGCAGGATAAATAATCCGAACATCAGCCATTCGTCAATGTAGTAGATTTCGCCCAGAATACCGAACCCGGCAAATAACGCGGCAACGAGGGTAATCAACAATAAGGCTTGGCGCGAACTTAATCCGGCGCGCATTAATAAATGGTGCAAATGCAAGCGATCCGGACGGAACGGGCTTTTGCCTTTGCGCAGACGACGGAAGATCACCGCCGCCATATCAATCAACGGAATCGCGATCACCCAAAGTGCGGTTACCGGATTGATCGGGTGTCCGCTGCCTTGCGTACTGAACAGCAAAATCCAAATCACGGTAAAGCCGATCAAGGTACTGCCGGAATCGCCCATAAAGACTTTATTTTTCACTCCGAACACCCCGAGGTTAAACAGCGCATACGGCGCAATCACCAAGATCAAGGCAAAACACCACATAGCTAAATTGATCTGCCCGTCGAGTAACATCAACAGCGCGACCGCACCAAAAGTGACGCTCGACAAACCGCCGAGCAAACCGTCAATGCCGTCGATCATATTAAACGCATTGATCACCGCCAAGGTGATCAACACCGTCACAATAAAAGATAACGAGCCTAAGCGCAGCTGGAACGGCCCGATAATTTGTCCGAGCGAGGCTAATTCCAGATGGGCATAATGAATCATCAAGCCGGCGAGCACAATTTGGATAGCTGCGCGTAAAAACGGGCTGATGTCGAAGCGGTCGTCAAACACACCGACCGCCAACAATACCGTCACGCAAAACAGATAAAGATAAGGAAAGCGCATTTCGTTCCATTGCAACAGATAGAAACTGAGATTGCCAATAAACAGCGCAAGCCCGCCAATCAACGGAATCGCACCTTGATGGCGTTTGCGGTAATTGGGCTTATCGACCAAGCCGACTTTTTGCGCCGCAGGGCGAATAAGAATAAGCGCACTAAATGAAACGATAAAAGGCAGTAATAACGATAACCACATATAAAACGTCATTTTCCGGGATTAAAATCCATATTTCGTGGTTTAACAACCACTTTGCTAAAAACAACCCGCTTATTTTAGGCTGTCCTAAATTGGCAAAGAATAGCATAAGATAAATTCAGCCGATAATCTTTTTTTATTTCTGCGTAAAAAAGATTAATTTCAAGTACAATATCCGACTGAATTGATTGCAAATAATAGGAACAATATCATGACACATTCCGAACAACTTTTCCAACAAGCCCAAGCCGTAATTCCCGGCGGCGTGAATTCGCCGGTGCGCGCGTTTAAAGGTGTGGGCGGCACACCGTTATTTATCGAAAAAGCCGACGGCGCCTATATTTATGATAGCGACGGCAAACACTACATTGATTATGTCGGCTCTTGGGGGCCGATGATTTTAGGGCACAACCACCCGGCAATCCGCAATGCGGTGATTGAAACCGCGCAAAAAGGCTTGAGCTTCGGCGCGCCGACCGCACTTGAGATCGAATTGGCGCAACTGGTATGCAAACTCGTGCCGTCAATCGAAATGGTGCGCATGGTCAGCTCCGGCACCGAAGCCACCATGTCGGCAATCCGCTTGGCGCGCGGTTATACCGGACGTGATAAACTTATCAAGTTCGAAGGCTGCTATCACGGACACGCTGACGCATTGCTGGTCAAAGCCGGTTCCGGCGCACTCACCTTAGGGCAACCAAGCTCCCCGGGCGTGCCTGCCGATTTCACCAAACACACCCAAGTTTGCCAATACAATGATCTGGATTCGGTCAGACAAGTATTCGAACAGTATCCAAACGACATTGCTTGCATTATCGTGGAACCGGTTGCCGGTAATATGAATTGCGTACCGCCGAAAGACGGCTTTTTACAAGGCTTGCGCGAACTGTGCGATCAATATGGCGCAGTCTTCATCATCGACGAAGTGATGACCGGCTTCCGCGTGGCGCTGGGCGGGGCACAAGCGTATTACAAGGTGAAACCGGATCTCACCTGTTTAGGCAAAGTCATCGGCGGAGGTATGCCGGTCGGCGCATTCGGCGGCAAAAAAGAGATTATGCAACACCTTGCGCCAATCGGACCGGTTTATCAAGCCGGAACCTTATCCGGCAACCCGATTGCGATGGCGGCGGGGCTTGCCTGTTTAACCGAGCTATCCAAGTGCGGTAACGAACGGAAATTAGCCGACTTAACCCGTCAGCTTGCCGAAGGTTTGAAACAACGCGCGGCAAAACATCACATTCCGTTAGTCGTGAATGATGTCGGCGGCATGTTCGGTATCTACTTCACCGATCAAGCGGAAGTCAGCAGCTATCAACAAGTCATGGCGTGCGACAGCGAACGTTTCAACCAATTCTTCCACGCCATGTTGCAACAAGGGGTTTACCTCGCCCCGTCTGCGTTCGAAGCTGGTTTTATGTCGTTGGCACACAGCACAAGCGATATTGAGAAAACCCTCGCTGCGGCAGAAATCTGTTTTGCACAGTTGAAATAATTCGATGAGCCGTGGTATCAGTCCACGGCTTTTATCCTGTTTAAACAAACAAAAACGGCAATCTCTCGATTGCCGTTTGTTTTTGGTGCTCTGGGCGGGACTTGAACCCGCACATCCTATGGACACTACCCCCTCAAGATAGCGTGTCTACCAATTCCACCACCAGAGCGTTTAACTGTTTATTATTGAGGAATATCGCTGTTAGCCGGAACCTCTAACGCAGGGATTGCATTTTGTTGTTCCAATTTTTGCGCTTCGTTGGTTAAGTCATCAAATGTACCGGCCGGTGCTTGACGGTGGGTATTGATATTGCCGATCACCAACGCAATAATGAAGAACAAAATCGCCAAAATCGCCGTGCTGCGTGATAAAAAGTTAGCGGAACCGGCGGCACCGAAGATTGTGCCTGACGCACCGGAGCCGAAAGAAGCGCCCATATCCGCGCCTTTGCCTTGTTGCAATAACACGAAGCCGATTAAGGCAACGGAAACCACGATATAAGCAATAATTAAAATTTCGTACATAATTCTCTACACTGGTTATTTAGTCGTTGTGCCGATTGATATGCCCCGTCATTGATTTTATTGATGACAAAGCGAAAATAATTAAATTTAACCTGCGCATAGTAGCGAAAGCCTGAAATCCGTGCAAGTTTATTTTGTGAAATCGGCTTTAACTGACTTAATTTCAATCAACCGCGACCGCACTTGCGCTTTTCGCCGTGGTTTTTGCCGCTTTTTTCGCACGACTGCTTTTGGGTTTGCCGCTTTTCGCTTGCGCACTGACTTGGTTGAGCAAACGCAATGATTGAAAGCTGTATTGGTGCAACATTTGCGGTAACGTTGTCAGCAATTGTTGCATAAATTGCTGATAACTTGCCTGCTTGCGGCTGATACCGTCCAGTTGCGATTCCCAATGCGCGGTCATGTCCGGCAAAGTGGCACTTTCCGGTAGGGCTTGGATTAAAATCCGCCCGGCGTCGGTGCTGACGATGGCTCGCCCTTTTTTCATGATAAAACCGCGCTTAAACAGCAATTCGATAATTCCGGCGCGCGTGGCCTCTGTGCCTAATCCGTCGGTTTCACGCAGGATTTTTTTCAATTCTTTATCTTGCACGAAACGCGCAATCCCGGTCATTGCCGACAACAAAGTTGCGTCGCTGAACGGTTTCGGCGGTTGCGTTTTTTTGCTGACGATTTCGCCTTTTTCACACTGCAACACCTCGCCTTTTTTCACTTTCGGCAGCGGCGGCTGTTGGTTTTCATCTTGATCCTCTTTGCCTAACAACTGTTTCCAACCGGCGGTTTGCAAGCCGCGCGCCTGTGCCGAGAATTGACCACCGGCAATTTCCAAACCGATTTTGGTTTTGCGATATTCGGCGTCGGGGCAGAATTGAAACAGGTACTGGCGTGCGATTAAGTCGTAAATCTGCTGCTCGGTTTGCGACAACGCAAGCGGTTTTTTATTGGCAGTCGGGATAATGGCATGGTGCGCTTCGACTTTTTTATCGTTCCAACAACGGTTGCGCTGATTCGGATTAACAATCTCCGGCACGCTTTGATAGCGCTGGCTATGCGCTGAAACCGCCCCCAATACCGCACTTCGCTGGGCAAAATGCTCCTCCGGCAGATAGCGGCAGTCGGAGCGCGGATAGGTAATCAATTTATGCACTTCATATAAACGCTGGCAGGTGTCCAACACCTGTTGCGCCGATAAGCCGTAACGCTTACCCGCGTCAATCTGCAACGCCGATAACGAATACGGCAAGGGTGCGGTTTCTTTCTCTTGGGTATCGCTGTATTGGGTGACCGTCGCCGGCTGCCCTGTGATACGTTTCACCACATTTTCCGCCAACGGCAATGACAAAATCCGCCCGTTGTCGTCTTGGTAATCCTCACAGGCTTTGCTCGGCTGCCAAAGTGCGGTAAAGGTTTGCGCAGGCTGATCGTTGGTTCGAATATGCGCCAGCACTTCATAAAAATCTTTCGGTTGGAAATGTTCGATCTCCAGATCACGACGTACAATCAAGCCCAACACCGGTGTTTGTACCCGCCCGACCGATAACACGCCGTTATAACCGGCTTGTCTGCCGCGAATGGTGTAAGCGCGCGTCATATTAATCCCGTACAGCCAATCGGCGCGGGCTCGCGCCAATGCCGAAGTGGCAAGCGGAATAAAATCCCGGTTGGATTGCAGTTTTTGGATCGCGCGTTCAACCGCACTTGGGTTGAGATCGCTGATTAAACAGCGTTGGATTTGGCTGCGTTTTTGCTCGCTCAAACCGGCATAACTAAACACTTCGTCCACCAGCAGTTGCCCTTCGCGATCAGGGTCGCCGGCGTTAACCAGTTGATCCGCTTGTCGGATCAGTTTCAGCACCACATTCAGCTGTTTGGCTGTGCTCTGCTTTGGATTGAGTTGCCACTGTTCGGGAATGATCGGCAGGTGTTCCAGCCGCCATTGTTTGAAATCGGGGTTATAGGCATCCGGCTCGGCTTGCTCGAGCAAATGCCCGATACACCAGGTTACATAGTCGTCCGCACCGCACTTGATAAAGCCGTCGCCGCGCTGTTGCGGTTTCGGCAACACATCGGCAATCGCACGTCCTAGACTGGGTTTTTCGGCAATAAAAAGTCGCATAATAAATAGAAGTTAAGATAAAAGCAAAAGTGCGGTAAAAGGCAAATTCTACCGCACTTTCGTTACTTCTGCCATGTTGCTTTTGTCGGAAATTATTTCACTTCACGTTTTTCCGCTGCGACAGGCGGCAATTTATATAAACGGTTTTTATAACTGTAACTGCCCCACAAAGCATACGCCAACGCTTCTTTTGCCGATTGCGGATTCAAGTCGCTTGCCGTCAATTGTTGCGTTTGCGGATCATACCGGAAGCCTTTTGCTGCGATATTCGGTTGCAAAATCGTCACTTCATCGCCTTTCATGTATGCCAAATTCTTATCGAATTGCATTAATGCCCGATTGGGATCCGCCGCTTGCGTCAAATCATAACCCCACATCGGATGTTCGCCGCTGATTCCCGCTAATGACAACAAGGTGGTCGGTAAATCGATCTGGCTGACTAAGCGGGAATCGCGCCGCGGTTCTACGCCTTCCCCCAAAATCAATGCCGGAATGTGGAAATTTTGAATCGGCACCAACGCCGCCCCTGCGGCGCGGGAATCATGATCCGCCACCACTAAAAACAGCGTATCTTGCCAATAATCGGATTTTTTAGCTAATTCAAAGAAGTAGCCCAAGGCAAAATCGGCATATTTGGCGGCGTTATTACGCGTCTGCTTCGGTTGTTCATACAACTCAATTTTATTATCAGGAAACTCAAACGGATCGTGGTTGCTGGAGGTGAACACCAAGCTGAAAAACGGCTGTCCGTCTTTGTTCCATTCGTTGAATTTTTCATTGGCTTTATCGAACAGATCTTCGTCGCTCATGCCCCATGTGGCGACAAATTTCGGATTTTTGTAATCGGCTTGATCGACAATCGTTTCAAAGCCGTTACCGTAGAAAAAGCCCGCCATATTATCAAAATGCTTTTCACCGCCGTAAATAAACGAGGTATGGTAGCCCTGCCGTTTCAATAATTCGGCAATATTGAAAAAGCCGTTTTGACTGCCGGGCAGTTTGACCACCGCTCTTGCCGGTGTCGGCGTGAAACCGGAGGTGACCGCTTCAATGCCACGCACCGAACGGGTGCCGGTGGCATACAGATTTTCAAATAACCATCCCTGCTGCGCAAGTTGATCAAAGTGCGGGGAAAGGGGTTTGCCACCGAGCGTGCCGATAAATTGTGCTCCCAAGCTTTCTTGCAAGATAATCACGATGTTTTTCGGCTTACCTTGATAGCTGGCTTGGTTAAAGGTTAAGGTCGGAATATCCGAGTTAAGATAGTCGCCGTCCGCCCTGCCACGCGAGGTTTTCAGGGTGTGTAACACTTCATCAAACGGCATTTTGCCGTAAGTTTCCGAGGATTTATCTTCATCTTTCATCTGCTGCAATGCAAACAACACCGAATAGCCGGAGTTCAGCACCAGCGAATTGACCAAACCATCGGAAGAAAACGCCACCATTGACGGATTGATCCCGCGATGTTGTAAACTGGAGCGCGCACCGATAAACACTAATCCCGCCACCAACAGGGCGATCAGCGGACGAAAACGCCAACGGAAATCATGTAAATTTGTGGTCACGCGTTTTGCCAAGCGCCAATACAACCAGGTCAGCGCAATCGACAGCGCCGGAACCGACACCAACGACAACAAATGCCCGTTCGCCAACATGGTGAACACTTCTTTCGGATTGACCAAATATTCGATAAACAGGCGGTTCGGGCGGAAATCGTAGGTCGCGATAAAATCCGGCGTTGAAGCCTCCATAAACAGAATGAACACGCTGCCCGCCGTCAGCACCACGCGCAACAGCCACAAATAGGCACGCCCCAATTTATTATCGGAAATCAGCAATACGCTTAACAGCGCAAACAAGCCAAACAACCAACACAGCGCCACAATGTCAATCCGCACGCCTTGCAACAGCAATTCCGTCCAACCGTCGACCGCACTTACCCGCTCGTGCTGCCACACGGCAAGCCCGATACGGCTAAGGGAAAGGATAATCAGATTAACAAAAAAGAAGATGACCGCGGGATACAGCGGTCCGAAAAATTTTTTAAGATGAGACATTTAGTTGCCTTTAGTATTAATAAAAATAAAGAATGCAATTTAGAGTGTGAATTTTTGCGAAAGTTCGTGTCCTTTAGCTTATTTTCGATTAGGACAGTTTCTTTAAAAATGCCTTGCCGCCCAAAGCATTAATCTGGCGCATAATCCACAGTTGTTTACGTTGCAACGTTGCCGACGGTTTATTGACTTTATATACGATCGGATTGGGCAACACTGCCGCCAATAGCGCGGCTTCGTTGAGATTCAGCTGTACCGCCGATTTGTTGAAATAATGTCGTGCCGCAGCTTCCACCCCGAAAATACCGTCGCCAAATTCAGCGATATTCAGATACACTTCTAAAATCCGTTTTTTATTCCACAACGTTTCGAGCAACAAAGTAACCGGCACTTCAATCCCTTTGCGCAGCCAACTCTGTCCGTGCCATAAATAGAGATTCTTGGCAGTTTGCTGTGAAATGGTCGAACCGCCGCGCGTGCGATTTGAATTGGCGTTATCATCCAACGCAGACCGGATCGCGTCAAAATCCAAGCCGAAGTGTTGATCAAAGCGTTGATCTTCGGCGGCAATCACCGCCATTTGCATTTGCCAGCTGATCTTGTCGAGACCGACCCAATCGTATTTTAGCCGATAGGAAAAATCGGCACGCAGCCAGTGGGAAAGCTGCTGTTGCGCCATATAGGCGGAAAACGGCAGCGGCACAACCCGTAAAAGTGCGGTCAGCACCAGCCCGAACAGGACAAAACGCCAAGCCCATTTGCATAACCGTTGCCGCCATTGGCTGCGCCCAAAGCGTTTTCTAAGCCGCTTAATCATCACTTAATGTTGTTGCAACCATTGTAAAAATTCATCGGGCATGGTTTTCAGCATATTCGAGCCGCGCGTAATGGTGGCGGCGCTAGTGTTGAGTTGTTGCTGAATTTCACGTTGCGACAGCGCCTTCTCCAATAACGCATCAACGATTTTCACCCGCAATCCAACCGCGTCACGTTCGTCAGACGTCAATAATAACGTTAATAGCGCTTCTTCCCGTCCGTCACGAAAAGCGGCGCGCAGCAGTTCGATAAAATCCTGCCATTGCTGTTGTTTTTGCTTCGCCATATGATCCTCCGCTAAAAATACTATTGCACTAGTATAAGCGATCAGTTTCGCTTTTGGCGAATTTTATTAACGGTTGCTGCGTTAACATGCGGTAATAATAATCAAAGGTCAGCACATTTTGCACATAACCGCGCGTTTCATAAAACGGAATGGTGGCAATAAATTCCGCCATGCTTAAACGCCCACCGGATCGCGCCAGCCACCGCTCGACACGACTGCTGCCGGCATTATAGGCGGCGGCGATAAAAATCCGGTTTTCGCCGAAACGGTCTGCCAGTTCCTGCAAATGCTGCGTGCCGAGCATAATGTTATCAAAAGCCTGAAACAACTGGCGTTCATTGTTATACGGCAACGCGAATTTATCGGCGGTGGCCTTCGCCGTACTTGGCAATAACTGCATTAAACCGCGCGCGTTAGCGTGTGATTGCGCCCGCACGTCCCAAGCACTCTCTTGACGTGCAATCGCCATCGCAAAACTTTGCGGCACCCACTTTCCCTGCAAATTCAGCTCAAACCAGAGCGGATATGCCAACGGCAGACGTTGCGCCAGATAGCTCCAGGCTTTGGCTTGAATCGTCGCTTGCACGCCGAATTCATACCAGTGTTTTTGATTGGCATACTCTGCCAATGCGATTTGCCGTGCTTTATCGCTTTGTGCCAACAAGGCTAACCACGCCTGCTTTGCTTGGTCAAATTGGTTGATCGCCAAAAATTCGTCGATTTGGCGCAAAGCCGGTTGGGCGGATTGCAGCTGCGTTTCCGCTTCGGTCGGGTTTAATATGTCAAAGTGCGGTTTATAATCCAGCTTAAGTTGTTCCGCTGCCAACATCGGATAAAATCCGCGCTCCTTTGCCAAGCCTTGCCATTGCCGCTGCGCCTGTGCCGTTTTGCCTTTTTTATCATCATTAAAGGCTTGCCAAAAACGCCACTCTTGTTGGTTTTTACCGTTAGTCGATAATAAATTCAGCCACGGTTCAAGATCCTGCTGCGCCAAAATTGCCAAACGAATGCGGCGTTCGGTCAGATTGTCTTGCTGTAATAACCGCACTTGTTGATCGCGCCATTGCTGAATTTGCGGATTCTCGGAATCAAACAGTTTGCTGACTACCGCAGCGCGCCAACCGTTTAATTGGCCTTGATCCAAACCGAAACGCGTCCCCCATTGTTGATATTCGGCAAACGGATCCGCAGGATTAAATTGGGTTTCATGCTGCCGTTGAATATAACGGGCAAAGCTTTGATTGACAATCGCACGGTTTTGCGGATTAAGCGCCGCCGTTTGCACAAACAAGCTCAGCGTTTGCGGATTGCTGTGCAATTCCACCAAGCTTTCCAGCCAGTTGGTCAACACCACATCATCGCTTTGATTGCGCAAATGGCGCAATACGCCGTCGCTGCCTTTTTCAAAGGCTAACAATGCGCGCGCACGCACGTTATCATCGCTTTGCTGCCCCGCAGTTTGCCATAAATGAAAAATATCATCACACGCCGACGGCAATGAACCGCCGTTTAGCCACAACTTGCCGACCGCTTGCCAAAGTGCGGTTTGCGCCGGTTCATTTTGGTTTTCCGCCGCTCTGGCTTGTGCGGAAAAATGGATACAACGCGAAATCAGATCGTTCGGCGCAACTGCGGAAAACTGTAAAATCCCTTGCCAATCCTGCCGTTTTTGCAAGGTTTGATACCAAGTGCGGTCAAGATTCTGCCGTTGCGCCAGTTCTGGATATTGCAGGGCGAATTGGCGGATCTTTTCCGCGTTCAATTGTTCGCTATCACTGATTAAACGTTGATATTGCAGGTATGGCAGCAGCGGATAATCGGGCAATTGTTCGATTAATTTATCCACCAATGCAAACTGTTTTTTCTCCGCCGACAACGGCAATAAACTTTCCGCTTTGCGGTAAATCTCGCGCTGCTGTTCGAGTGATAAACCATTCGCTAACAGCGGGGAACTCAAAGCAAACGTGGTGATTAACGCGATAATGTTATTTTTCATGTCTGTTCCCGGTAATAATCCAGCCAATAAATTCATTCATAAAAACAAAAACACCTTGCACAATGCAAGGTGTTAGACCATTCAAACCTGAAAAAAGTTTACTTTATTTCTGCGCTAAACACCCGCTGAAACTATCGGCAAGCGATTGCAGGTATTCCGTGTAAGCGGTTTTGCCGATTGCGATTTTTTCGCCCATCGGATCAAGCACGCCCAATTTTACCCCGGTGCTTTTATGCAGCATTTCTAGCAAACGCGGCGTAAATTGCGGTTCGGCAAACAGGCATTGTGCCTTGTGCGCCTGAATATCCGCTTTGATCTCGTTCAGCGTTTTCGCGCCCGGCGCTACGGCAGGATTAATCGTGAATGCGCCAAGATGATTTAAACCGTATTGGCGTTCAAAATAACCGTAGGCGTCATGGAAAACGTAATAACCGGTTTGCTTCACTGGATCAAGCTGGGTTTTCAGCTGTTGTTGTTTTGCAGCAACGTTCTGCTTAAATTCCGCTAAATTCCGGTTAATCAAATCCGTTTTATTCGGATAATCCTGTGCCAAGCGTTGTGCTATTTGCTCGGCAATTTTTTCACTGATCTCGCCGGAGAACCAGACGTGCCAATCGGTTTCCAAACCACCGTGGGCGTGATCGTGATGATCATGGTCATGATCGTGTGCATCATCATTTCCCGGCGGTCCATCATGATCGTGGTTGTGGTCGTGGTTGTGGTCGTGGTTGTGGTCGTGGTCGTGGTCGTGGTCGTGGTCGTGGTCGTGGTCGTGGTCGTGGTCGTGGTCGTGGTCGTGGTCGTGGTCGTGGTCGTGGTCGTGGTCGTGGTCGTGGTCGTGGTCGCCATCAGCGTGCACGTGTAATGCCTCGCCTAGCAACTGTTGAATATTGTCGATTTTATCAATCTGCAATACTTTTGCCGCCGCTAAACGTCCAATACTCTTGCTCAAAAACGTTTCCATATCCGCACCAATCCACACCACCAGATCCGCTTGCTGCAATTTTTGCAAATCAGACGGACGCAGATGGTAATCATGCGGCGAAGCGCCGGTCGGCAATAACACCTGCGTGCCGGTTACGCCGTCAGCAATTGCTGCGGCGATAAAACCGAGCGGTTTCACCGTGGTGATCACGTCTGCCTGGGCAGTATAGGCAATGGTTGAGAGGAGCACGCCTGCCAGCGATTTATTTATTATTTTCATGCTTTTTCCTTGTTAAGATTAGGGGATTATCCCCGATTGGTTTGCCGGTTGCCGTAACAGCTTTTCCAGCACTCTGGCAACAGCAAAAAACCCGAAGGTCGCCGTCACCATCGTTGCCGCGCCGAATCCGTTGGCACAATTCATGCTGGCGGAGACGTGGCAATCACCTTCCACTTTGGGAAAGATGAGCGGTTGGGTCGAAAACACGCAATCGACCCCGAATTTTCGTTTTGGATTTTGAGTGAAATTGTACGTTTTACGCAACAGCGACCGCACTTTTGCCGCCAGCGGATCTTGAACAGTACGGCTTAGATCGGCAATTTGAATTTGGGTCGGATCGGTTTGCCCGCCTGCGCCGCCGGTGGTAATCAATTTGATTTTATGGCGTTTGCAATAAGCAATCAGTGCGGCTTTGACTTTCACACTGTCGATTGCGTCAATCACATAATCGAATTCGCTGCTGATATAGTGCGATAGATTTTCCTGCGTCAAAAAATCGTCAATCACCGTCACCTGACATTGCGGATTGATTTGGGTGATCCGCGCTTGCATGGTGTCGGTTTTTAATGCGCCGATATTATCGCTTAACGCATGGATTTGGCGATTGACATTGGTCACGCAAATATCGTCCATATCAATCAAGGTCAGTTTGCCGACCCCGCTGCGCGCCAGCGCTTCCACCGCCCACGAACCGACCCCGCCGATCCCGACCACGCAAATATGTGCCGCCTGTAAACGTGCCAGTTCAGCTTGTCCGTATAAACGCCCAATGCCGCCAAAACGGCGCTCGTAATTATCAATTCGTTCCATGTGTTGTTAATTCAATACCCAAGCGCGGCCATAGTGTTTCAAAAATCCGGCGGTTTGACCGGCTTTATCGCCGATACCTTGATAGAGATCGAAGTGTTGTCCCTTAATCGCACCGCCAACGTCAAGCGCCACCACCAGGCGCAAATCATGCTGTCCCGTCCAATTGCCCTGACTGTCAAGCCGTGGCATTTCGACCAACACAATGCTGCCGAGCGGAATAATGTTTTTGTCCACTGCAATTGAGGATAAACCGATCAGTGGTACTCCGGCCGCGCCTTTCGGTTTATCGGTCAGATCGACTTTAAAATAGATATAAGAGGCATTGCGTTCCAACAACGCTTGAAAGCGGGACGGATTGCGTTCCCCCCATTCTTTGATCGCCTGCATCGACATTTTTTCTTTCGGGATCTCCCCGTCTTCCACCAATAAACGCCCGACGGCGGTGTACTGATGCCCGTTTTGCCCGCCATAGGCGAAATGGGTCAGCTTACCGTTGCCCATATCCATAAAACCACTGCCCTGCACCCCCATCGCAAACACATCGTACATGGTGCTGTAAGCCAGTTCTAAGCCTTGCCCGTTCAAAGCGCCGTTATAGATCTCGGCACGACTATAACGTTTGTTTTTCGGCAAAGCATAAACCGGATGTTGATACCGGCTGTTCTTAGTCGCGCTACCATGAAAAACCGGGATATAGTAACCGGTCATTAGCACGTTTTGATAGCCGTCTTCACCACTGAGCTGTTTTAAATTCAAGCCGAAATCGGTTAATTGATTCACATCCCCGCCGGAAAGCACCCAATTGGTGATTTTGCCGTAAGTGCCCGCATGGCGGTTGACCAAATTACTCGAATAAGACCGCACTTCGGATAATTGGGTTAAAAAATCCCCTTGATTGATCACACCGCTTTTATTCGCCACCTGAGAAACAGGAAACAAATATTGGTTCGGGCTGACATAGCTGCGTCCTTGGTAAACCGCACCTAGCTTTTCACGTTCCGCACGTTCGTTATAAGCATTACCGGTTTGCGTCGGCGATGATCCGCAAGCTGATAAGAATACCACTGTGGCTGTCACTACACCGAGTTTAAAATTAAATTTCATAAAATCCGTCTATATTTCTGTAATGAAAGAAACCCGTATCTCAGGGGCGGATACCTTAGCAAAAAACGGCTAAAAAATACAGGGCATATGACGCTTGTTTCTTGAATAAAAAAGCGGCACACAAAGTGCGGTTTTGCCGCAAAAACACGCGCAATGCCGATTTTTTAAACGCTTGAAAAAAAATTATCAAAACAGGCTTGCGTTCTATTAAAAAAAGCGTATAGTACGCCACTCACAGACGCGGGGTGGAGCAGCTTGGTAGCTCGTCGGGCTCATAACCCGAAGGTCGTTGGTTCAAATCCAGCCCCCGCAACCAGATTCTTAAAAGCACCTTTCGAGGTGCTTTTTTCATTTGTAAACCGCACTTTGCCACCGCCGACAAGCCGAAACAACAGCCAATAAAAAAGCCGCCACAAGGGCAGCTTTTAAAAATTCGATAAGTCAGCTCATTAAGCAACGACAGTTACATTCTCAGCTTTTTTACCACGTTGATCATCAACAATATTGAAAAGCACAGCTTGGCCTTCTTTTAATGTGCGGAAACCTTCGCTTTGGATTGCCGAGAAGTGTACGAATACGTCTTCGCCACCTTCAACTTGTAAAAAACCAAAACCTTTAGTTTCGTTAAACCATTTTACGGTTCCTTTTGCTTGAGACATTGCTACATCCTAAATAAATAATTAAAAAAATCTTACCTTACAACACTACAACCAAACCAGATTTGATTTTCATGACATGGTAAATCTTGTGCTACTCAAAGAGCGGTAGAATAGTACCAACATAAACTAGAAATTACACGTTTTATTTTCGATATTTCAAAAATATAGCGTTTTAATTCCGATAATGTGAAAAAGGTCACATTATTACCATTACTTTTTCTAATTTAAGCCGCTAACTTATCGAGTAACTTTTGGTGAATACCGTCAAAACTGCCGTTGCTCATAATTAAAATATGATCACCGGCTTGCGCTTCAGCCGCAATCAGCTCGATCAACAACTCGATATTGCCGCTCCACTTCGTCGGCACGGTCGATTTCTCGGCAATTTCCGCCACTTCCCACGGAATATTGTCCGGCTGCAACAAAAAGACATAATCCGACTTCACCAATGACGCCGCCAATTCATTTTTATGCAAGCCCATTTTCATGGTATTGGAACGCGGCTCTAACACCGCCAAAATCCGTTTCGCGCCGCCGACGCGATCACGCAAGGCCGAAATGGTTGCGCTAATTTCCGCCGGATGGTGGGCAAAATCATCATATACGGTGATGTCTTTCACTTTCCCTTTCACTTCCAAGCGACGATTGGTGTTGATAAATGTCGCCAACGAAGCACAAGCCTGTTCAACCGGCACGCCGGCACGGTATGCTGCGGCAATCGCCATTAACGCATTGTGCATGTTATGCTCGCCAAACACCTCCCATGCCACTTCCGCCGCTTTTTGCCGCTGGTGGTAAACGGCAAAATGGCTGCTGTCTTGCGAAATTTTTTGTGCAAACCACTCTTCGTTTTCGCCTAAGAATTGCTGTTCGCTCCAACAGCCCATGTCCAACGTCTGTTTGACCGTGACATCGTCTTGTGCCGACAACACCAAGCCCGATTGCGGAATAATCCGAATCATATGGTGGAATTGACGCTGAATCGCCGCCAGATCATCGAAAATATCCGCATGATCAAAACCGATATTGTTAATAATCAAGGTATTCGGGTTGTAATGCACAAACTTGGAACGCTTGTCAAAAAATGCCGTATCGTACTCATCCGCTTCAATCACAAAATACGGACTGTCGCCCAATTGCGCCGAGGTGGCGAAATTGCCGGTTACGCCGCCGATTAAAAAGCCGGGATTCAAGCCGTTATCGGCTAAAATCCATGCCAAAATGCTGCTGGTGGTGGTTTTGCCGTGCGTGCCGGACACCGCCAATACTTTGCGCCGACGCAATAAATTGTCATGCAGCCATTGCGGGCCGGAAGTATAAGGAATGGCGTGATCCAACACATATTCCACACACGGATTGCCGCGCTTCATCGCATTGCCTATGATCACCATATCCGGTTGCGGATTAAGCTGCGCCGGATCGTAATTCGGGATAATCTCAATCCCGCTCTTTTGCAAAAACGTGCTCATCGGCGGATAGACATTGACGTCCGATCCCGTGACGTTATATCCCATTTGGCGCGCAATAATCGCCACGCCGCCCATAAAGGTGCCACAAATCCCCAAAATATGGATATGTTGTTGTTTCATATTCGTTAACCGCTCTTTTATCAATTAAAATGTGGTTGAGATCACAACTTGCACGCTGCCGGCAAACGTCAACGCAAATGACTGTTATAATATCAACCACATAAAGCCTGCCGATTATACAATAAAATATCACAGGTTTCCGTTTAATTATTCTATTTATCGTACTGGGGGAAAAATGAAAACATTAGGCGAATTTATCGTTGAAAAACAGGCGGACTATCCGAATGCCAGGGGCGAATTGAGTGGCATTTTATCGTCTATCCGTTTAGTGGCAAAAATTATTCATCGTGACATTAATAAAGCCGGATTGACCAATGACATCATCGGCAACTCCGGCGTGGAAAATGTGCAAGGCGAAGCACAGATGAAGTTAGACGCTTTCGCGCACGAAAAAATGAAGGCCGCCTTGATTGCCCGTGACGAGGTGGCGGGTTTCGGCTCGGAAGAGGAAGAAAACTTCGTAGCGTTTGATACCGAACGCGGCCGCAATGCCAAATATGTAATCCTCACCGATCCGCTCGACGGCTCGTCCAATATTGACGTCAATGTGGCGGTCGGCACCATTTTCTCGATTTATCGCCGTATTTCGCCAATCGGCACTCCCGTCACGTTGGAGGATTTTTTACAACCGGGACATAAGCAGGTTGCCGCCGGCTATATCGTTTACGGCTCCTCCACCATGCTGGTTTACACCACCGGCAACGGTGTCAACGGCTTCACCTATGATCCGTCGTTAGGGGTATTTATTCTTTCCCACGAAAATATCAAAATTCCGCAAAACGGCACTTGCTACTCGATTAACGAAGGCAACTATTTGAAATTCCCGATGGGCGTGAAAAAATACCTGAAATATTGCCAAGAAGAAGACGACGGCACCAAACGCCCTTACACCTCGCGTTATATCGGCTCGTTGGTGTCCGACTTCCACCGTAATTTGCTGAAAGGCGGCATTTATATCTATCCGACGTCCACCCATTATCCGCTCGGCAAACTGCGTTTATTATACGAAGGCAATCCGATGGCATTTTTAGCCGAACAAGCCGGCGGATTGGCGAGCGACGGCTACCGCCGCATTCTGGATATTGAACCGACCGAGTTGCACCAACGTATTCCGTTATTTGTCGGTTCAAAAAATATGGTGGAAAAAGCCACTCAATTTATGTCAGAATACCGAGAGTAATAAGTGCGGTTCTCCCCGCAATTTACGGCATAATGTAGATTGCCGTTGACTTTCTACATTATGTTGTCAGGTAAACTCAGGATGAATGTACTCTTTAAATACGGTTCTATTTTTATTGCGATGATCGCCTTAATTATCGGTTCGGCATTGTTCAATATCAATGTCGGCAATAGCAAAGCGACAGAACACACCATTTTGTCTTATGCTTCGCCCAATTCGCCGTTACTGAATGAATTTAAATCACGCGTCAACCTGAGCGGACCGGAGTATTTTTTAACGACCGATCAAAGCGAAACCAACTTGCTACTGCGCTACCAAATCAAGGTGACCTCACAAAAGCCAATCCATTCGATCGAATGGCTGACGCTGTATACCTATCAAGGGCATATTATTTTTAATAAAGAATTCCAAGTGGTGTTTAATTCCGGCATGGATCAGAATCAAACCCGTAGCGTGGATTTTATCTTCCCGATTGAGGCGATTTCACGCCATAATCGGATTTTCTTCCTTTCTCCCAATCCGGAAATCGAAGTGTTGACCCTGCCGCAAAACATCCAATATCTGGACGGCGGGCGCTTGGAAGTGCCGTATTAAGCGCAACTAAATGCAACAAAAAAGTGCGGTCAGATCACCGATCATAACCGCACTTTTGGTATATGCTATAAAACAACCTACTCTTCCGCCGTTTTATCCTTAATCACGCTACTCGCCGCATTACGTGCGACCGACGCAATCCCTTTTTTAGCAACGGCTTCCGAACTGTAATATTGACTGCGACCGATTTCTTGATGGTTCTTCGCTTTCAAAATAAAATACGGTTTGCCGTTTTTCGCCACCCGAATTTCATACGCCGTTTCGTCAGCCCCGTTTTTTTGTACAGAGGCAATACCATTTTCCGCCGCCGCACGGGTTTTATACAGCTCACTGGTCAGGATCACCTGGCTGTTTGCCGCTTTCAGATTAAACATAAACTGTCCGTCTTTTGCCACTTTTAATTCATACCAACCTTGTGCCATAACATTTTCCTCGCTATTGACTAACTGATTCATTTTGAAATCGCAAATTTCAAAATGCCCTTGTTAGCATAAATTTTTTACAATAAATTTCAATCGTTTTTTGCTTAAAAATAACGCTTTATCACAAATGTTTCTTGCCGAAAGTGCGGTTGTTGCCTATTATGCGGCAACAATGTCAATTTTTTCCCGCTAATAAGAGAATACTATGCCACAACAAACTTATATCACCGGCAAAGACGCCGCCCTAGAAGACAGTATTCACCGCTTTCAAAGCAAATTAACCCAACTGGGTTTCAATATCGAAGAAACCTCATGGTTAAATCCCGTACCGAATGTGTGGTCGGTGCATATTCGCGATAGCGATTGCCCGCAATGTTTCACCAACGGCAAAGGCGCAAGCAAAAAGGCCGCACTGGCTTCCGCCTTGGGCGAATATTTTGAACGCCTTTCCACCAACTATTTTTTCGCCGATTTCTTTTTGGGAACAAAGATTGCCAACGGCGATTTCGTGCATTATCCGAATGAAAAATGGTTTAAGATTGAAGATGAAGATCAATTACCGCAAGGTATTTTAGACGACTATTTGCAACAGTATTACAATCCGAACCAAGAACTGACACCGGAACAACTGATCGATCTGCAATCCGGCAATGGTGAACGCGGCATTGTCGCCATGCCGTATGTGCGCCAACGCGATCAGCAAACGGTGTATATTCCGCAAAGCATTATCGCCAACTTATACGTTTCCAACGGTATGTCCGCCGGCAACAGCCAAAACGAAGCGCGGGTGCAAGGTCTATCGGAAGTGTTTGAACGCCATGTGAAAAACAAAATTATCGCCGAAGCGATCAGCCTGCCGGAAATCCCAAGCGAGGTCATTGCACGTTACCCTTATATTCAAGAAGCGATTGCGACCTTAGAACAAGAGGGCTTCCCTATTTTAGCCTACGACGCCTCCCTTGGCGGCAAATATCCGGTGATTTGTGTGATTTTGCTCAATCCGAACAACGGCACTTGTTTCGCCTCGTTCGGCGCGCACCCGAACTTTAAAGTCGCATTGGAGCGCACCGTCACCGAGCTGCTGCAAGGGCGCAGTTTGAAAGATTTAGACGTGTTCACCCCGCCGTCATTTGACAATGCTGACGTTGCCGAGCACGCCAACCTAGAGACCCATTTTATTGACTCCAGCGGTTTGATCTCGTGGGATCTGTTCAAACAAGACAGCGATTACCCGTTCGTCGATTGGGATTTTTCCGGCACCACCGAGCAAGAATTCGACAACCTGATGTCAATCTTTAACGCCGAACAGAAAGAAGTCTATATCATGGACTACAACCATTTAGGTGTGTATGTCTGCCGCATTATCGTGCCGGGCATGTCGGATATTTATCCGGCGGACGATTTGATTTACGCCAATAACAATATGGGCATGGAATGGCGCGAAATCCTGTTGGATCTACCGCACTTTCATCATGAGCGCGACACTCACTTAGAACTGCTCGACGAGTTAGACCAACAAGGCATTGACGATTTCACCCGCGTACGTGAATTTATCGGTATCGTCGCCCCACCGAAATCCGGCTGGCAAACCTTGCGTATCGGCGAGTTAAAATCCATGCTCTATCTGGCTTGCGGCGATTGGGGAAACGCATTGCTGTGGGCGAATTGGACGCTCGATACCACCTCCTCGGTGTTTACCGCCGAACGCAATAACTACTACCGTTGTTTAATTCAATCCTTAGAATTGCATTTAGACAGCGAGCGCGATCCGGCGCAATATTTTGCTGCATTCTGTCGTTTATACGGTGAAAGTGCGGTCAATGCCTGTTGGAGTGCGATCAACGGCGGCAATCCGTTCTATGATTTAATCGCCGGGGATGAAACCCTGAGCAACTTCGCCGCCCATCAAAAATTATTGGCTGCCTACGACAAACTGCAACAAGCCAAAGTGCGGTATTGGGCATAAATTATCCCTTCCGCCCTTCGGATCTCCCTCCGCACGCGGAGGGAAAAATTTTAATGCGACAACCTACCCCGCACTCTGAATACTGTTCAAAATCCGTTTATCCGAAATTGGGTACGCCGTGCCCAGTTGTTGGGCAAACAGACTGACGCGCAGTTCTTCAATCATATAACGGATTTCCAAAATCTCATCGCTGATCGGTTGTGATTTCGGCAGTTTTGCCAACAGTTGCTGATAGGCTTCGCTGACTTTTTCCACCCGCAACATATTGGCGCGATCGCGGTTCACGTCTTGCGCCAGTTTGTCGATCCGTTTATCAATCGCTTGCAAATAACGCAATAAATCCGGCAGCCGCTGATAGCCGTTGCGTTGCACAAAGCCTTGCTGAACCAAATTCGCCAGCTGGCTTTTAATATCCGACAGCGCAAATGCCATAGTGAAATCCATTTTGCCTTTCAAACGTTTATTCAACTCAAAGGTCAGGGTCAAAATCTGCTCGACCTGTTTGGCAATCCCGACCGTGGTCTCATTCAGATTCTCGCGAACGTAATCACGCAAGCGCTGAAACGCCGCTTCTTCCCAAACCACGCCGCCAAAATCGGCGATCAATTTATCCACCGCACAGGCGATACAATCGTCAATCAGATCCAATACGCGCCCGAACGGGGTGAAATACAAGCCCAATTTGGCTTTATTCGGCAATTTTTCATGCAGATATTTAATCGGCGACGGCACATTCAACAGCAACAAACGGCGTAAGCCCTGCTGCATGGCACGTTGCTGTTCGAATTCGGTTTCAAACAGCTTGATTCCGACCGATTGCTGCTCATCGACCAACGCCGGATAGGCTTTCACGCTGTAGCCGCGTTTTTTCTGCTGGTAAAAGTGCGGTAGCGTGTCGAAATTCCAAATATGAATGCCGCTCTGCTCGATCCCGTCGTCCGCCACCGCCGACAGGCTTTGTTGCACCTGATCTTTCAGCTCGAATTTCAGTTGATCCAAATCAGTGCTCTCGCGCAGTTTACGCCCGTTGTCGTCAATCACACGGAAGGTGATCTTCAAGTGCGGTTCAAGCTGCTCGACATTCCACAATTCCGGTTCAACCGTGACCCCGGTCATACGGCGTAGTTCATATTGCAAACTCTCCAACAGCGGTTTCGCCAACGGTTCGGCGCGCCCCAAAAAAGCGTCGGCATAGTTCGGTGCCGGCACAAAATTACGCCGCATGGCTTTGGGTAACGATTTAATCAGTGCAATCACCAACTCACGGCGCAAGCCCGGAATTTGCCAGTCAAAACCTTGCGGCTCGACTTGGTTCAGCAATGCCAGCGGGATATGCACCGTCACGCCGTCCGCCTCGCTGCCGGGTTCGAATTGATAGCTGAGTTTCAACTTCAAATTGCCCTGCTGCCAAAAATTCGGGAAATCCAAATGGCTGACCGTTTGCGCTTCGTCATTGGTTAAAAACGCTTTTTCAAAATTGAGCAGCTCGGGATTTTGCTGTTGCGCCGTTTTCCACCAGCTGTCGAAATGTTTTTGCGACACCACGTCTTGCCCGATCCGTTGGTCGTAAAACTCAAACAAGCGGCGTTCGTCCACCAAAATATCGCGCCGACGGCTTTTGTGTTCCAGCTCCTCCACTTCACGGATCAGCTTCATATTTTGTTGGAAAAATTTATGCCGTGCGTTCCAATTGCCCTCAACCAATGCCGCTTGGATAAAAATTTCGCGGCTCAATTGCGGATCGATATTGCCGAAATTAATCGGACGTGCAGCCACAATCGGCATGCCGTACAGCACCACTTTTTCGCTGGCGATCACCGCCCCTTTCGATTTTTCCCAATGCGGTTCGGCGTAGCTGGATTTGGTCAAATGCCCTGCCAACGGCTCGATCCATTCCGGTTCGATTTTCGCCAGCATTCGCCCCCACAGTTTTGAGGTTTCGACCAGTTCGGCGGCGATCAGCCATTTCGGATTTTTCTTAAACAGCACCGAATTGGGGAACACGGAGAAATGGGTGTTACGCGCACCGAGATACTGCTGTTTTTCCGCCTCTTTCAAACCGATATGCGACAGCAAACCGGTCAAGAGTGCACGGTGAATTGCGCCGTAATCCGCTTCGGTCGAATTGATATGCAGCCCCATTTCACGCACGCTTAAGCGCAATTGATGATAAATATCCTGCCACTCGCGCAAGCGCAGATAATTCAGGTATTCGCTTTTGCACAAACGGCGGAATTGGTTGTTGCTCAAGGCTTTTTGCTGTTGTTGCAGATAATTCCACAGGTTGATAAACGCCAAGAAATCCGATTGCTCATCGACAAAGCGACGGTGTTTTTCATCGGCGGCTTGCTGTTTTTCCTGCGGGCGTTCGCGCGGATCTTGGATCGACAACGCCGCCACGATAATCATCACCTCACGCAAACTGCCGAATTGCGCCGCACTCAATACCATTTTCGCCAACCGAGGGTCAACCGGCAACGCCGCCAACTGCCGTCCTGCGGCGGTCAATTTGCGCTGTTCGCCCTGCTTGGTTTTCACCAGATTAAAGGCTTGCAGCTCCTCCAATAATTTAATCCCGTCCTGAATGTAGCGGCGATCCGGCGCGTCGACAAACGGAAAGGATTCAATATCGTCCAGTCCAAGTGCGGTCATCTGCAAAATCACCGAAGCTAAATTAGTGCGCAAAATTTCCGGATCGGTGAATTCGGGGCGGGCGTTGAAATCCTCCTCCGAATACAGGCGGATACAAATTCCCTCCGACACCCGTCCGCAACGCCCTTTACGCTGGTTGGCGGAGGCTTGCGAAATTGCTTCGATCGGCAGGCGTTGCACTTTGGTGCGGTAGCTGTAACGCGAAATCCGTGCCGTACCGGGGTCGATCACATATTTAATCCCCGGCACGGTGAGTGAGGTTTCCGCCACGTTGGTCGCCAACACAATCCGATTCAATCCGCTCGGCTGGAAAATACGGTTCTGCTCCTGCGCCGATAAGCGCGCGTACAGCGGCAAAATTTCCGTATGGCGCAGCTGTTGTTTCTGCAATGCGTCGGCGGTGTCGCGAATTTCACGTTCGCCGCTGAGGAAGATCAAAATATCGCCGCGCCCTTCCGCTTGCAATTCCTCAACAGCGTTCAGAATACCTTGAATTTGGTCTTGATCGTCCGCCTCCGCCAACGGGCGATAGCGCACTTCGACCGGAAACGTGCGCCCCGACACTTCGATAATCGGCGCGTTGTTGAAATGCTTGGAAAACCGCTCCACGTCGATGGTGGCGGAGGTGATAATCAATTTCAGATCAGGGCGTTTCGGCAACAGTTGTTTCAGATAACCGAGAATAAAATCGTTGTTCAAACTGCGTTCGTGGGCTTCGTCGATGATCAGGGTGTCGTATTGATTGAGGTAGCGGTCAGTCTGAATTTCCGCCAGCAAAATCCCGTCGGTCATCAATTTGATCCGACTCTTGTCGCTGACCTGATCGCTGAACCGCACTTTGTAGCCGACCAACTCGCCCAGTTCGGTTTTCAGCTCCTCCGCAATCCGCGCCGCCACCGAACGCGCCGCAATTCGGCGCGGTTGGGTGTGCCCGATCATGCCTTTGGTGCCTAAACCCAGTTCAAGGCACATTTTCGGCAACTGGGTGGTTTTGCCCGATCCGGTTTCGCCGGCGATCACCACCACCTGATGTTCGGCAATGGTTTTCAGAATTTCCGTTTTGCGCTGACTGACCGGCAAATTCTCTGGGAATTCAATCGCAAGTGCGGTCTGCCGCTGCGCCAACCGCACTTTCGCCACCGCAATCGCCTGTTCGATTTCCGCCACCACCGCACTTTGCGCCGCTTGGTTTTTAATATTGCCCAAGCCGTAAATCCGCCCGCTCAAACGGCGTTTATCACTCAACATCACCTCGTTTAATTGCGCCAACAAATTTTTTTGCGTCGGGGTGAGCGGTTGCGAGTGGCGTTTAGGTTGTGTTTTTTTGTTTTTTTGGTTTTGCAAAATGGTTCTCTATCTTAATTTTATTCGTTATAAAAAAGCTAAAATCAAATTATAGATAACCTTCAATATTGCGTTTGCATTGTAGGGGCGGATTAACTATCCGCCCGTTTGCGAAGTGCGGTATAAGCATTTAATCGACAACAGAAAAATGCAAAGTGCGGTTCGGGCGGATAGTTAATCCGCCCCTACTTTATTGAATGAGTTATCTGTATTTTGTTTCATTTTATCCTCTATCCAGCTTAATCGCCTAATACAAACCGCTCCCGCAGGCGGTGCAATTCATCACGCACCGCAGCGGCTTGTTCGAATTCCAGATTTTGCGCGTGTTGGTACATTTGCTGTTCCAGTTTTTTAACCTGTTGCTCAAACTCTTTGGCGTTTTTCGGTTGGTAAACCGCACTTGGTTCGGCGGCTTTTGCCAGTTTCTGTTTGCCGCGCGCTTTGTTGCTTGCGCCTTGCCCGATATCGAGCAGTTCGCCGACTTTTTTGTTTAACGCTTGTGGCACAATGCCGTGTTTTTCATTGTGCGCCATCTGTTTTTCACGGCGGCGGTTGGTTTCGCCAATCGCTTTTTCCATCGAATTGGTGATCCGATCGGCATATAAAATCGCTTTGCCGTGCAGGTTACGCGCGGCGCGTCCGATGGTTTGAATCAACGAGCGTTCCGAGCGCAGGAAGCCCTCTTTATCGGCATCTAAAATCGCCACCAGCGACACTTCCGGAATATCCAACCCCTCACGCAATAAGTTGATCCCGACCAACACATCGAACTCGCCCAAACGCAGATCGCGGATAATTTCCACCCGCTCGACGGTATCAATATCCGAATGCAGATAACGCACGCGCACACCGTGTTCTTCCAGATAATCGGTCAAATCTTCCGCCATGCGTTTGGTTAAGGTGGTGACCAATACTCGCTCGTGCTTATCGCTGCGAATCCGGATTTCCGACAATAAATCATCAACTTGGGTCGCCACCGGACGCACTTCTAAAATCGGATCGAGTAAACCGGTCGGACGCACCACTTGATCGATCAGCTCGCCCCCGGATTTTTCCAGCTCGTAAGGTCCGGGCGTGGCGGAGACATAAATCGTCTGCGGTGCAAGCCGTTCAAACTCTTCAAAACGCAACGGGCGGTTGTCCAACGCCGACGGCAGGCGGAAACCGTATTCCACCAGTGTTTCTTTACGCGCGCGGTCGCCGCGATACATTCCGCCGATTTGCGGCACAGTGACATGGGACTCGTCGATAATCAGCAAACCGTCACTCGGAATATAATCAAACAAGGTCGGCGGCGGCTCGCCCTCGCCGCGTCCTGACAGATAACGTGAGTAGTTTTCAATGCCCGAGCAGTAACCCAATTCGTTCATCATCTCAATATCAAACTGGGTGCGCTGGGTAATCCGCTGTTCTTCCAACAGTTTATTATTCTCCAACAGATATTGGCGGCGCTCCGCCAATTCGGCTTTAATCCGTTCGATCGCCTCCAGCACCCGTTCGCGCGGGGTCACATAGTGGCTTTTCGGATAAACGGTGTAGCGCGGCACTGCGCCGAAATTATGCCCGGTCAGCGGATCAAACAGGCTCAAGCGTTCCACTTCTTCATCAAACAGTTCGACGCGCAACGCCACATCGTCCGATTCCGCCGGGAAAATATCAATAATTTCGCCGCGCACGCGAAAGGTACCGCGCTGAAAGGCTTGATCATTACGGGTATATTGCAACTCCGCCAGTTTAGATAAAATCTGGCGTTGATCAATAATCGCCCCGCTTTGCAGGTGCAACATCATTTTCAGGTAAGAATCGGGATCGCCCAAGCCGTAAATCGCCGACACGGAAGCAACCACAATGGTATCGCGCCGTTCCAAAAAGGATTTGGTCGCCGACAAGCGCATTTGTTCGATCTGATCGTTAATCGACGCGTCTTTCTCGATGAAGGTATCGCTCGCCGGCACATAGGCTTCCGGCTGATAGTAATCGTAGTAAGAGACGAAATACTCGACCGCATTTTCCGGAAAAAATTCCTTCATCTCGGCGTAAAGCTGTGCCGCCAGGGTTTTATTCGGCGCCAGCAACATCGCCGGGCGGTTGAGTGTGGCGATCACATTGGCGATGGTAAAGGTTTTGCCCGACCCGGTCACCCCCAACAACGTTTGGTGCGCCAAACCGTCCTCCAAGCCCTCAATCAGTTTGGCGATTGCCTGCGGCTGATCGCCCGACGGTTTAAAATCGGAATGCAGTTTGAACGGTTTGGAATTGGGTTTTGACATAGCAGTACCAGATTAGAAAATCAAGATCGAAAGTGCGGTAGTTTAACATATTTCAGAGTGAAATTTTATATGAATGATACGGAGGTCAGGAGGATTTGCACGGATCCGCTTATTTCGTCGATAACACACGGGGTTAGCTATTTTTTTCCTCGAAAAACAATTATCAAAAATTGACTTTTTGCACAGTCTCCCAACTGTCAAGAGGCAAACTTCAAATTTTCAAAAAAAATAATAAAAAAAAGACTAGATTTTTCATATCTTATTGATAAATAAAAACATGTCATTTTATAGCCAAATTGAAAGCCGATCTCGCAAAGTCGCATATTTCCTGTATTTTGCCCCACTCCGCAAAAACTAATCCACAAAGTTATCCACAAGCGGTGTGGATAGAAAAATTCCATTAAATTTCTGCCGTTTTTTTGTTTTAACGCTCTTGACAAGCGAATTTGAACTCACTATCATACGCCCCTCAATTCGACATTGCGGAATAAATCTATACTATAAATTGCATATCGGTTGCATGGTCGAAAAACGAACAATTCCTCCTTAGTTCAGTCGGTAGAACGGCGGACTGTTAATCCGTATGTCGCTGGTTCAAGTCCAGCAGGAGGAGCCACTTTCTCTGTCGGTTAGCTTTTATTTGTCTCCTTTTGTAAACGCTTTTTGTAATCCGACAGTGTTTAGCCCATAATCGTCATGATTACGGGCTTTATTTTTATCTGCTCTATGTATCCTCAGGACATACTATGCTACTTGCTTCCCTTGCCGTGATTGCCGGCTTGATTATTTTAGTTTGGAGTGCCGATAAATTCGTCGATGGCGCCAGCCAAACCGCGCACTATTTCGGTATGCCGAAATTATTAATCGGTATGTTGATTATCGGTTTCGGCACCTCTGCACCGGAAATCGTGGTGTCAATCACCTCGGCAATCCAAGGCAATCCGGGAATTGCGCTCGGCAATGCTTACGGTTCGAATATCGCCAATATCGCGCTGATTCTCGGTGTGACCGCATTGATCAGCCCGGTATTGGTCACGCCGTCGATTTTGAAAAAAGAGTTACCGCTGTTGCTGATTGTGACCTTGGTTTCAGCCGGTTTGTTGTTCGATCGCGATATTAGCCGCATTGACGGTATCATCATTTTAGCCATGTTTGCCTTATTTATGTTTGTCAGCATTCGGGATGGCTTAAAAGTCAAAAATGCGTTATCCAACCAACTATCAGAAGACGACCAACGGGACGATATTGTGATCGGTAAAGCTATCGGTTTACTACTGTTCGGTTTAATCCTGCTGATTGCCAGCTCGCAACTGTTGGTTTGGGGCGCGGTCACTATCGCCAACCATTTCGGCGTGAGCGAGCTGATCATCGGCTTAACCGTAGTCGCCGTTGGCACATCGCTGCCGGAACTCGCCTCCAGCATTGCCGCCGCACGCAAAAACCAGCATGATTTGGCAATGGGCAATATTATCGGTTCCAATCTGTTTAATACGCTGGCGGTGGTCGGGCTTGCCGGCGCCATCCATCCCCTGCAAGCCGAAAACGACATTATCACGCGCGATATGCCGGTGATGTTGTTCCTGACCGCACTTTTATTCCTGCTCGGCTACCGTTACAAAGCGGAAAACGGCTATATCCAACGCTGGGCCGGTGTGCTGTTGTTGCTGTGTTATATTGCCTATAACAGCGTTATTTTTATACAGATTGCACGCTAATTTCTCTTTTTCAAGCGCAAAGTGCGGTCAGCCCCGCTATCTGTCTGACCGCACTTTGTGTTTCCGGCGTAGCCCTCGCCCTTAATTTCGCCTATAATAAAGCGATTTTTTATCTGACTTTTTTCTCGACAAGAAACGAAAGGAAATACTATGTCCACCCAATTTGTGTATACGATGCACCGCGTCGGCAAAGTCGTGCCGCCGAAGCGTCATATTTTGAAAAACATTTCTCTCAGCTTTTTTCCGGGCGCGAAAATCGGGGTTCTCGGTTTAAACGGCGCGGGGAAATCCACCCTGTTGCGGATTATGGCGGGAATCGATAAGGATATTGAGGGCGAAGCGCGCCCGCAACCGGGAATCAAAATCGGCTATCTGCCGCAAGAACCCAAACTGGATCCGCACCAAACCGTACGTGAGGCGGTGGAAGAAGCGGTCAGCGAAGTGAAAACCGCATTGACCCGCTTAGATGAAGTCTATGCGTTATACGCCGATCCCGATGCGGATTTTGATCAGCTGGCGGCGGAACAAGCCGAGCTGGAAGCGATCATTCAAGCCCACGACGGACACCATCTGCAAAACCAACTGGAACGTGCCGCCGATGCGTTGCGTTTGCCGGATTGGGACGCAAAAATCGAGCACCTGTCAGGGGGCGAACGCCGCCGCGTGGCATTGTGCCGCTTGTTGTTGGAAAAACCGGATATGCTGCTGTTGGACGAACCGACCAACCACTTAGACGCAGAATCGGTGGCGTGGCTAGAGCGCTTCTTACACGATTACGAAGGCACGGTGGTGGCGATCACCCATGACCGTTACTTCTTGGATAACGTTGCCGGTTGGATCTTGGAGCTTGACCGTGGCGAAGGCATTCCGTGGGAAGGCAACTACTCGTCTTGGTTGGAACAAAAAGAGAAACGCTTGGCACAAGAAGCGGCGACCGAGTCTGCCCGCCAAAAATCGATTGAGAAAGAGTTGGAATGGGTGCGCCAAAATCCGAAAGGCCGTCAAGCGAAAAGCAAAGCGCGTATGGCACGCTTTGATGAACTGAACAGCGGTGAATATCAAAAACGTAACGAAACCAACGAGTTGTTTATTCCACCGGGTCCACGCTTAGGCGATAAAGTCATCGAAGTCAGCAACCTGAGCAAATCTTACGGCGACCGCACGTTGATTGATGATCTCTCTTTCAGTATTCCGAAAGGGGCGATTGTCGGCATTATCGGTCCGAACGGCGCAGGGAAATCCACCCTGTTCAAAATGTTGAGCGGACAAGAACAAGCGGACAGCGGCTCGATCACACTGGGCGAAACCGTGGTGTTAGCCTCGGTCGATCAGTTCCGTGACAGTATGGACGACAAGAAAACCGTGTGGGAAGAAGTCTCCGGCGGTTTGGACATTATGCGTATCGGCAATTTTGAAATTCCAAGCCGGGCTTATGTCGGACGGTTCAACTTTAAAGGCGTGGATCAACAAAAACGTGTCGGCGAGTTGTCCGGCGGTGAGCGCGGACGTTTGCATTTGGCAAAATTGTTGCAAACCGGTGGCAACGTGTTATTACTCGACGAACCGACCAATGATTTAGACGTGGAAACCTTGCGCGCCTTGGAAAATGCGGTGTTGGAATTCCCGGGCTGTGCCTTGGTGATTTCCCATGACCGTTGGTTCTTAGACCGTGTTGCCACTCACATTTTAGACTACGGCGACGAGGGCAAAGTGACTTTCTACGAAGGCAACTTCACCGATTACGAAGAGTGGAAGAAGAAAACCTTCGGCGCAGAAGCGGTGCAACCGCACCGGATTAAGTATAAACGCATGGCGAAATAGTCTGTTTATACCGCACTTTACGACTTCACTTTATAGCCGCACTTGGTTCGACACCAAGTGCGGTTGCGTTTTGTTATGCCCGGGCTTTATAAAAAATTTCACGCTGCACCCAAACCGGATAAGCCTGTGCGTTACGCTGTTTTTTACTGTCGCTTTTCACAATCATGCGCTGTAGCGCCAACAATAAATTTTCCGCAATGTCATCATACGGCTGCACCGCGCTGATCACTTGGTTTGGCAGCAACTCCAACATTTGTTGGTCACCAAAGGTAGCCAGTGTTAATTGCGGCGGAATGCCGCCCTGCTGTTGCAACAGTGCTTGGAACACCCCTTGCAGCAGGGTTAACGAAGTGATGAACAAGGTATCCGGCAAGCTGTTTTGCTGTAGCCATGTGCTGAATGTTGCCATTGCCGATTCACGGGTAAAGTGCGGTGCATACAGGTAGTCGATCTGCAAACCTTGCTTTTCTACGACTTGACGGAATCCCGATTCGCGTTGGCGGCTGATTGGAAATTCCGGATGTGCGCCGAAATACAAAATCGAACCGGTTTTATCATGCTGTAACAATGTTTTTGCCAAGTGACAACTATCGTCCTCGTCATGATACAACACATTGATATTATTTAAATTATTGGCTTGGCGATCGAAACCGATAATCGGTACGTCACTCACCTGCCGATAAAAATCATCCTCACTGTCCAGTGCGGTCGATACCACCAACGCATCAATTTTGCGCGCCAATAACTGCTTGGCACACTGCTTTTCGTTTTCCGCTTCGTCATTCGAGCAAGAGATAAACAGCTGATAGCCCGCCTTGCGGCAAAGGGCTTCGAAACGCATTGCGATTTTGGCGTAACTGATGTTCTCCAAATCCGGGATAATCAAACCAATGGTATTGGTATGCCCGGCACGCAGCCCCGCCGCCACCGGGTTGGGTTTGAAATTATGCTCATTCACCACCGCCATCACTTTTTCAATCGTGCGATCACTCACCCGATGTAATTTTGCTTTGCCGTTAATCACATAACTCACTGTGGTGCGCGACACACCGGCTAATTTTGCTACTTCATCTAGTTTCATGGATATTTCCTTCATACAACAAAATTGATTATCCAAATACACAAAACCGCACTTTCATCACGATAAGTGCGGTTGGTTGGTTACTTATTTGACACGCATTCCCGGGGTTGCGCCTTGATCCGGGGTCAGCACGAACAGATCGCTGCCGCCCGGTCCGGCGGCGAGCACCATGCCCTCCGAAACGCCGAATTTCATTTTGCGCGGCGCAAGGTTGGCAACCATCACGGTTAAACGCCCTTCCAGCTCCTCCGGTTTATACGCCGATTTAATTCCGGCGAATACTTGGCGGGTTTCGCTGCCGATGTCGAGGGTCAGTTTCACCAGCTTATTCGCTTCCGGCACGGCTTCGGCTTTGACGATTTTTGCCACGCGCAGATCGATTTTGGCAAAATCATCAATCGAAATGGTATCGGCAATCGGCTCAAATTCGGATTTTTCCGCCGTGCTTGCCCCCGCTTTTTCGATTGCCACCGGCGCTAATTGTGCATTTTCCTCTTTCGACAACGCCACCAATTCATCAATTTGCTTGCTGTCTAAACGGTTGAACAACGCTTTAAACGGCGCAATTTCATGCGCTAATAACGGCGTAGATAAACTGTCCCACGTCAATTCGGTTTGTAAAAAGGCTTCCGCGCGTGCCGCCAATTGCGGCAGCACCGGTTTCAGATAACCGATTAAAATGCGGAACATTTCGATCCCCATTGAGCAGATGTGCTGCAATGCCTGATCTTTACCCTCTTCCTTTGCCACCACCCACGGGGCTTTATCATCAATATATTTATTGGCTTTGTCCGCCAATGCCATAATCTCGCGGATCGCTTTGCCGTATTCACGGTTTTCAAAATAGGCCGCAATCGTTTCGGAGGCTTGGCCGAACTCCGCCAACAACGCCGGATTTTCTAAGCTTGCCGCCAGTTTGCCGCCAAAACGTTTTTGGATAAAGCCGGCATTACGCGAAGCGAGATTCACCACTTTATTGACAATGTCCGCATTCACCCGTTGCACGAAATCTTGCAGGTTCAAATCCAAATCATCAATACGGTGGCTCAGTTTGGCGGCGTAGTAGTAACGCAGATATTCCGGATCAAGCAGTTTGAGATAGGTTGCGGCTTGAATGAATGTACCGCGCGATTTCGACATTTTTTCGCCATTAACGGTCACATAGCCGTGTACAAAAATATTGCTCGGTTTGCGGTAATCGCTGCCCTCCAACATCGCCGGCCAGAACAGGCTGTGGAAATACATAATATCTTTGCCGATAAAATGATACAGCTCGGTGGTGCTGTCTTTGTGCCAAAACTCATCGAAATTCAAGCCTTCGCGATCACACAGATTTTTGAACGACGCCATATAGCCGATTGGCGCATCCAGCCAAACGTAGAAATATTTCCCCGGCGCGTCCGGAATTTCAAAGCCGAAATAGGGCGCGTCACGGGTAATATCCCATTGCTGCAAACCGGCTTCGAACCACTCTTGCATTTTATTCGCCACTTCTTGTTGCAGCGAGCCGGAACGAATCCAGCTTTTCAGCATGGCTTCAAAACTCGGCAAATCAAAGAAAAAGTGTTCCGACTCTTTCATCACCGGTGTTGCCCCCGACACCACCGAACGCGGATTAATCAATTCGGTCGGGCTGTAAGTCGCTGAGCAAACCTCGCAGTTATCGCCGTATTGATCTTCCGCTTTACATTTCGGGCAAGTGCCCTTCACGAAACGATCCGGCAAAAACATGCCTTTTTGCGGATCATACAGTTGCGAAATGGTGCGGCTTTTAATAAAACCGTTGCTTTTCAGTTTAGTGTAAATCGCCTCAGATAACGTGCGGTTTTCGTCGCTGTGGGTGGAATGATAATTATCAAAACTGATGTTAAAACCGTTAAAATCGGCTTGATGTTCGCTTTTCACCTGCGCAATCAGCGCCTCCGGCGTAATCCCCATTTGATCCGCTTTCAACATAATCGGCGTGCCGTGCGCATCGTCGGCACAGACAAAATGGATTTCATTGCCTCGCATACGCTGAAACCGCACCCAAATATCCGCTTGGATATGCTCCAATAAATGACCTAAATGAATCGGACCGTTGGCATACGGCAGGGCGCAAGTCACCAAAATTTTGCGGGCTGAATTTGACATAATTAAACTTGAAATCCTTGTAGAATATTTTATCGAATAAATAGGCACAGATTTTAGCGCAACACGGCTATTTTTACCAGTTGAACCGCACTTTATGCCGTATTGCATGATAATGCAGATTTTAACTTAACACTTGCCGCCAAACATGATTAAATAGCACCGATTTTACTCAAACACTGCTGTAACCCTATAAAAACAAAGGATTTACCATGAGCTTATTTTCCGCTAACGAATTGAGCGACGCTCAAAAAAGCCAAATTGAACAATGCTTTGCCGACTTTCGCGATCCGACATTGCAAAAAAATCTGATCGAACTGAAAGCCCTGAAAAAAATCGAATTGGGCGGCGACACCCTGCGCCTCGAACTGACCCTGCCATTTGCCTGGAACAGTGGTTTTGAACGCTTGAAAACCGCACTTGAGGCGGATTTATTACACATCAGCCAAGCGAAAAGCGTGCGCTGGCAGCTGAATTATCAAATCGCCACCTTAAAACGCGCTAACAATCACCCGGCAGTCAACGGCGTGAAAAATATTATTGCCGTCACCTCCGGCAAAGGCGGCGTGGGCAAATCCACCACCGCAGTCAATCTTGCCTTAGCGTTAAAAGCGCAAGGCGCGCGGGTTGGGATTTTGGACGCCGATGTGTACGGCCCGTCAATTCCGCATATGTTAGGTGCGGCCGATCAACGCCCGACCTCGCCGGACAATAAACATATGGTGGCGATTGAAGTCCATGGAATCTATGCCAACTCAATCGGCTTTTTAATGCCCGCCGACAATGCCACGATTTGGCGCGGTCCTATGGCAAGCAGCGCCCTCAGCCAGTTGTTGCAGGAAACCTGGTGGCCGGATTTGGATTATTTGGTGATCGATATGCCGCCGGGCACAGGCGATATTCAACTGACGCTGTCGCAACAAATTCCGGTTACCGGCGCAATCGTGGTGACAACCCCGCAAGATATTGCCTTACTGGACGCGATCAAGGGAATTGCGATGTTTGAAAAAGTTTCCGTACCGGTGCTTGGCATTGTTGAAAATATGAGCGTGCATATCTGCGCCAAGTGCGGTCATCACGAAGATATTTTCGGCACCGGCGGCGCGCAAAAAGTGGCGGAAAAATACCATATTTCGGTGTTGGGACAAATTCCGTTGCATATCCGCCTGCGTGAAGATCTGGATCACGGCACACCGACCGTTGCCGCCGCACCGCAAGATGAAATCAGCCAACACTTCCTGCAACTTGCCGAAAGCGTCGCCAGCCAACTGTATTGGCAAGGCGATGTGATTCCGGCGGAAATTATGTTTCGCGAAGTGAAGTAATCCGGATTGATTTTTTGCATAAAAAATGCCTGTAAATGTTATTTTTACAGGCGTTTTTTAGTTCGAATCTCCTCTGCTTGCTGCAAAATGATGAAAGAAATCCGCATTAGAATCCCTCTGTTGTTGTGCCATAATTTGTGAGGTTTATCACTAAATACATTTGTTATTTCTTGTATTATTAAAACGTCATTTATATTAACAAGGAGTATCAAATGAAGCGTTCTACTATTTCAATTATTGTATCCAGCCTATTGTTAGGCGGATTATTTTTAAGCCCACAAGTGCTTGCAAAGGGGCGCTTAGTCGTATATTGCAGTGCGACCAATGAAATGTGTGAAGCACAGACCAAAGCCTTCGGGGAAAAATTTGATGTAAAAACATCTTTTATTCGCAATGGTTCGGGAAGCACTTTTGCCAAGATCGAAGCGGAAAAGAATAACCCGCAAGCCGATGTATGGTACGGCGGCACACTCGATCCGCAATCTCAGGCCGGGGAATTGGGGCTACTTGAAGCCTATCGCTCACCCCATATCGATCAGATTGTAGAACGTTTTCAAGATCCCGCAAAAGTGAAAGGCAACTTAAGCTCAGCAGTATATATGGGGATTCTCGGTTTTGGCGTTAATACGGATCGATTGAAAAAACTCGGTATCACAGAAATACCTAAATGCTGGAAAGATCTCAACGATTCACGCTTAAAAGGTGAAGTCCAAATTGCCGATCCGCAAAGTTCCGGCACTGCTTATACCGCCATTGCCACTTTTACCCAACTTTGGGGCGAAGATGAGGCATTCAATTATTTCAAGCAATTACATCCGAATATTTCCCAATATGCAAAATCCGGGATTGCCCCGTCACGTAATGCCGCACGTGGAGAAACGACTATTGGTATCGGCTTTTTACACGACTATGCATTAGAAAAACAAAATGGTGCGCCACTTGAGATGATTGTGCCTTGCGAAGGTACAGGCTATGAGCTAGGCGGCGTGAGCATTTTAAAAGGTGCTCGCAACTTAGATAATGCAAAATTATTTGTCGATTGGGTGCTATCTAAAGAAGGGCAAGAGTTGAGTTGGAAAAAGGGCAACTCCTTACAAATTCTTACCAATAAAACTGCCGAACAATCACCGACTGCATTTGATCCGACTAAGCTGAACTTAATCAATTATGATTTTGAAAAATACGGTGCTGCCGATGAACGTAAACGCTTAATTAATAAATGGGTCGAAGAAGTTAAATTGGCGAAGTAGAGTGAGATTATTATAGCTAGGAAGATGTTTTAAAATATTGCTTACTACCAACCACTGCAATATTCGGAGGCTTAACATGCCGCAACTATCTTGGAGGTTTTATGAAAAAGCAACAAATATTCAATTCGAATATGTTTTGGGTTGCATTGGCTATGTTAGGCTTTATTTTACTCCCTACCATGGCACTAGATTATGGAATTATGGAGTCCACTTCAGATGAAATATTCAGTGCCATGGGGTGGTCTACGCCCAATTTAAGTTGGGTTTGGTTTAGTATATTATTACTTATTCCACTGATTTCTCAGATTTTTTCTAGAAAAAATGAATATCTGCAAGGTATTTTTGAATTTTCTACTGTGGTAGGGATTTTTCTATTTGTTTTTATTTCTGCCGCCATTGAAAAAATCAGCCTTGGTTATTCAATTTTTGTTTTAGTTATTGCGTTAATTGCATTCGCCACCAATGCGTTAGCTAAGATGAAAATAATGCAAAGCGATAAATTCGTGATTGCGTCATTAATTAGTATCGTTTTATTGATTTTTTTCTTTATTGTCTATCCGACGATGGCTATTTTTATTTCAATGTTTTATAACGGCTCGGAATTTCTCCCGACACAAGCATTGAAAATTATTCGACAGCCTTATGTACTGCGTATCATTATGAACTCTTTGAGTGTTGCTGCAACTGTCGGTGTGCTTGCAACCTTATTCGGTTTATTGTTTGCCCTTTATACAACGCGCATTGCGAAACGCAGTGCATTTATCGGAAAAATATTTTCTATTTTACCCATTGTCACGCCGCCTTTTGTGGTTGGTCTTGGCGTTACGCTAATGCTTGGCCGCTCAGGTTATGTCACTAAATTTTTAGTCGAATATCTAAATTTCAGCAGTAATTGGTTATACGGCTTTACCGGTATCGTGATTGCCCATACTTTAGCATTAACCCCAATGTCATTTATGATTTTGGAAGGCGCCCTGAAATCTATTCATCCATCTATCGAAGAAGCCTCTTATACATTGAGGGCTAATCGTTATCAAACATTTTTCGGTATTATTTTTCCATTATTGAAACCGGCATTAGCCAACGCTTTCTTGGTCGTGGCAATTCAATCGTTAGCGGATTTTAGTACGCCACTGGTGCTTGGCGGCAGCTTTGATGTGATCTCATCGCAAATCTATTTTTATATTGCGGGCTCTCAACTTGACTATGCTTCCGCAAGTACTTTAGGGACATTATTGTTGATCTTTTCATTATCCATTTTTGTGATCCAATATCTTTGGATTGGTAACCGCTCTTATGTCACCGTCTCGGGTAAATCTTATCGGGGTGATGTGCAAGATTTACCGAATGCAATGAAACATGGCATTACATTTATTTTGGCTTTTTGGGTGATCTTTAACATCGTTTTATACGGCAGCATTTTCTATGGGAGCTTTACCGTAAACTGGGGGGTGGATCACACATTAACTTTGAGAAATTATGCGGTGTTGTTTGGACAAGGCTTAGATGACGGAGCTTGGCCGTCACTGATTCAAACCGTATTGTTTGCCGCTGCCGCCGCTCCGATTACGGCATTTTTCGGCTTGCTTATTGCCTATATCACAGTACGTCGTGATTTTAAAGGTAAAAAGACACTGGAATTTTTAACCTTGCTATGTTTCGCCGTACCAGGAACCGTTGCTGGCGTGTCCTATATTTTAGCATTTAATAATGCCCCTATTTATATTACAGGTACCGGTCTTATTATCATTCTTTCAATGGTAATGCGTAATATGCCGGTTGGCATGCGTGCGGCAATTGCGGGGCTTGGACAGCTTGATAAATCACTCGATGAAGCCTCACTTTCATTGAAAGGCAGTACCTTTAAAACAATTATTTTCGTTGTTCTGCCACTGCTAAAACCGGCATTGATTTCTGCATTAGTGACAAGTTTTGTACGCGCCATGACAACGGTAAGCGCAATAGTCTTTTTAGTAACTGCAGATACACGGGTGGCGACATCCTATATTCTGAACCGTGTAGAGGATGGCGAATATGGTATTGCCATTGCTTACGGCTCTATTTTAATTATAGTGATGATGAGCATTATATTACTTTTTGATTGGTTAGTGGGTGATACACGTATCTCACGCTCTAAAGCCAAAACAATGAATTAGGATTTATCCATTATGAATCAACATGAAAATTTCTTAGTTTTAAAAAATATCACTAAATCTTTTGCTAAATCAGTGGTCATTGATAATCTCGATCTTATTATTAAACGCGGCACCATGGTGACACTTCTCGGTCCTTCGGGTTGTGGTAAAACGACGGTGTTACGATTAGTGGCGGGCTTAGAAAACCCCACATCAGGGCAAATCTTTATTGATGGGGAAGATGTCACCAAATCCGCCATTCAGAATCGTGATATTTGTATTGTTTTTCAATCCTATGCTCTTTTTCCCCATATGAGCATTGGCGACAATGTAGGCTATGGCTTAAAAATGCAAGGCGTGAGCAAGCCCGAGCGCGAACAACGAGTGCAAGAAGCGTTGGAACTAGTCGATTTGGCCGGTTTTGAGCAGCGCTTTGTGGATCAAATTTCTGGCGGACAACAACAACGTGTGGCGCTTGCCCGTGCTTTGATCTTAAAACCTAAAGTGTTGTTATTTGATGAACCGCTTAGTAATTTGGATGCTAATTTACGCCGCTCAATGCGAGAAAAGATACGAGAATTACAACAACGATTAGGTATCACCTCTTTATATGTTACTCACGATCAAACAGAAGCCTTTGCAGTGTCTGATGAAGTAATTGTGATGAATAAAGGCAAAATTATGCAAAAAGCCTCCGCCAAAACGCTTTATCAGCAACCTAATTCGTTATTTTTAGCAAATTTCATGGGGGAATCCAGTATTTTCCCTGCAAAATTACAGCAAAATAAGATTAATGTATATGGCTATGAATTTAGTTTAAACAACGTTGCGCAATTTAATATCGTCGGCGAAGATTGCCTGCTGGGAGTTCGTCCTGAAGCTATTACTTTTAATCAAACAGGTACACCGGCACAGCAATGCACGATTAAAAGTGCGGTGTATATGGGCAATCACTGGGAAATTATTGCACATTGGCATGGACAAGAATTACTAGTCAATTGCCGTCCGGAGTATTTTAATGCCGAACTCACACAAAGCTATATTTCGTTCTCCAATCAAGGTTTATTCTTATTAAATAAAGAATAGGCAACACGGCATAAAGGAGAATTTTTATTCATTTCAAAAAAGCGGGCTAAAGTCGATTACTATAAGGCGTTAACCCGCTTTTATCAATCACGGCACAGCCAACACCGCACAATTACACAAATCCTCACTCTCAAATCGGGTATGTTGCCCCGCCGATAAATTCGGCACCGGGAATAAGCGCACGGTGAGCGGTTTGTTTAAGCGAAACGCCATAGTGCCGGTATCACGCATAATCGCGGTGATTTTTTCCAGCGGGGTATCGCCCTCAATCGGCACGGTATCCAAGCCGATTCCGCACACGCTGCTATAGGTCAGCAAGGCGCGGATATCAAATTGTTGTTGGCGAGTGGCTTCCGCCAAGCCTTGGTCTTCGGTGACCGCCAGCATTAAACCGGAAAACCCGACCGCGTCGACGTTATCCAAGGTTTTAAACACCCGCGTCAGCAATGCCGAAGCCTCCACCGTACCTGCCGCACCAAAATACGGCACGCCCAATAACCGATAAATATCCACCATCGAATGACAGTTTTTCGACGGCGCAGCGGAGGTATCCATACCGGCAAAACGCCAACCGCTGTCTATCTCGGCTTGCGCGATACATTCATTCACCTGATCAATATGGTATTGCAAAGCACCACGTAAAGTGCGGTAAGCCAATTGCAAAAACGCAGCATGAGATTGTTGTTTTCTAACGGATTGAATGCCCTCTAATACCGCCGCCAATAAATCCGGTGTTTCCAAACCGATCACAAAACAGTTGCCCAATTCGCTGCGATGATAACTTGCCGGAAAATAGGGAATCAACGGTTGGCAGTTGAAATTGACGGTGAAATTGAAATTGCCCTCGCCGCGTGGCGTGATCGCGGCAATTTTTTGTACTGCCGCCGCACACTGGCTAATCTGTCGGTTATCCAAAAAGCCGAATTCATCGGCGGCAATATTGACACAGGCGTTACATAAATCACCGTAATCCTTGATGAGTTCCGGCAACAGTTCAATTTCCGCTTGGGTTTTCGCCTCGCCGATCGCAAAACGAATTCGCCGATCCGAGCCTTGATTTAACGGTAGTAAAATTGCCTTAATCGCCGCCAAACCTTGTTTTGCCGTTTGTAAGCTGCTGAGATTCAAATACTCGGCGAACGGGTTGGTCACAATCCGAATTGACTGCACTTGATAACCGTGCCGTTGTAATGCGTGCGCCAAGCTGTCACACTGTTTTTTCGCTGCGGCAAGTGCGGTCTGCCATGTATTTGAATCGGCTGACAGGCTGGTAAACGCGGTGATTGCGCGCACACGGCATAGTGCAGTTGAGCTCAATGGCATAAATCCCCCTATATTGTAAAAAAATTGTTATAGTTATAACGATAATTGGTTGTTAAGGCAAGAAAAAACCCGCTAACGGTTAAGCTAACGGGTTTCTGAATTCAAGTACAAACTATGTTGCCAAAGCTTCCTGTTGCAAGTGTTTTATATGTCGGTTTATTTCCGACATCACACTGAATTTTTTAAGATTTTTCACTTTGGGTAACACAATTTTGCCTTGTTCAAATTCGAACAGTCCGACACCACTGATAAAAAAAGTACCGGAAAAGAGAATTTTGACATAACGGGCGATTTGAAAAGGATTGTAGCGTTGAAATACTCTGACTTGCATAGCGTCTCCTACGAATTTGCTAGTGTATTTTCTTTATTTTAAATTCCGCACTACTTTTGACTACTGTCATGAATGATGGTTCATTTTTTATTTTATACAAAAAGAGCGGTTAAATCTCATCAATCAACCGCTCTTTTGAAGTGGATCACATTATTTTATCACGATGTTATTACAGTGATTATTTTGTTGCGCGGCGTGCTTTGACCGCACTTGCCAAGTTGCGTAAAAGCTGTTCGCTGTCTGCCCAACCTATGCAGCCGTCGGTGATACTTTGTCCGTAAACCAGCGCTTTGCCGTCCGTTAAATCTTGGCGACCTTCCACCAAATGACTTTCGATCATCACACCGAAAATTTGCTTCGAACCGTTGGCAATTTGGCTGCAAACATCGGCAGAGACATCAAGCTGTTCTTTGAATTTTTTATGGCTGTTGGCATGGCTGAAATCGACCATCACGTGCGCTTTTTTGCCGGCTTTGGCTAAGGCTTGGCACACGTCCGCCACCGATTGCGCATCAAAATTAGTATTGTTATCGCCACCGCGCAAAATGATGTGGCAATCGTTGTTGCCTTTGGTGGTGACAATCGCCGAATGCCCGAATTTCGTCACCGACAAAAAATTATGCGGCGCTTCGGCGGCACCGATTGCGTCAAGTGCCACCCGTACGCTGCCGTTGGTCGCATTTTTAAAACCCACGCCGCAAGACAAGCCGGAAGCCAGCTCCCGGTGCACTTGCGATTCGGTGGTGCGCGCGCCGATGGCGCCCCAACTCATAAAATCCGCCACATATTGCGGCGTGATCATATCCAAAAATTCACCGGCTGCCGGCACGCCTAAATCGTTAATATCCGATAAAACTTTGCGCGCAATGCGTAAACCGTCATTGAGCTGGTAACTGTCATCCAAATACGGATCATTGATTAAACCTTTCCAACCAACGGTGGTGCGCGGTTTTTCAAAATAAACGCGCATGATAATTTCCAGTTCGCCGCTTAATTCGGCACGCATTTGTTTGATTTTTTCAGCATATTCCAATGCCGCTTGCGGATCGTGAATGGAGCAAGGTCCGATGATCACCAACAAACGATCATCATTACCATGGATAATCTCATGGGCTTTTTGGCGGGTGGATTCAACGGTTTGCACCGCCACATCACTGGCCGGATATTTTTCCAATAACGCTACCGGCGGCAGTAATTGCTGGATATTGGCAATGCGTAAATCGTCGTTCTTATACATCGTGTTCGTCCCTAGTTGTAAACAATAAAATAGTCATTAATATATTGATTAATTTGGTAATATTTTAAATTCTGATTGTAGGGGCGGATTATATATCCGCCCGAACCGCACTTTGCACCTACCCACAATCAATTAACTACAAATACCGCACTTCGTAAACGGGCGGATATATAATCCGCCCCTATCCTACTTCGCTAATTTATCAATAAAGTGAAAATCAGGTTGTAAGTCTAACATTTATCTTTGCACTAGTAAACTAGTTCATCAATACAAATCAATAACTGCTCAACACCGCCGCCGGTTGTAATTTTGCCGCCCTTGCTGCCGGATAAAGACTGGCGATCAAACTCAGCAGCAACGCGGAAAGCAGCACTAAACCGACATCGTTCCAGTGCAACTCACTCGGCAGGAAATCAACAAAATAAATGCCGTCGGATAAGATTTGAGTGTGCAGCAAGGCTTCAATACCTTTAATTATCCCGGTTAAATTTAACGCCAACAGCACCCCGAGCATAATCCCGATTAAGCAGCCTTTCATACCCGACAATAAACCGTAGCTGATGAAAATACCGCGGATAAAGCCGTTATTCGCGCCCAAGGTGCGCATAATCGCAATATCGCCCTGCTTGTCTTTCACCGCCATAATCAAGGTGGAAACAATATTAAAACACGCCACCCCGATCACCAGCACCATGGCGATATACATCACGCTACGGATCATCTGAATATCGCGGTACATATAGCCGAATTTACCGAGCCAGCTGGTGGCGGTCAGTTGCTGCGGATAATCATGCAGGCTGCTGTAATCGATTTGATTGACCTGAAACGGATCGCGCAACGCGATTTCAATGCCCGTCGCTTGCCGTGTGGTCATGCCTAAATATTCACGCGCGGTGGCAATCGGCAGCAAAGCAAAACTGTGATCCAGTTGTCCGTCTAAACGCAAAATGCCGCTGACCGGCAAACGAAAGCGCCTCGGCTGACTGCTCGCCATATTATCGCTCGCCTGTGACAACAGCAGCGACACGCTATCGCCGACCTGCACATCCAATTCGCGCGCAATGGCTGCACCGAGAATCAAGCCCGATTGCGCGCCGAAATCCGCCCAACGGTTATCCTGCACAAACTGCCCCATTGCGCTGACCTGATCTTGCAGATTTTTCTCCACTCCACGCAATTGCGCCACTTTCAAACGGTTGCCGTTTTCGATCAACGCAGTGAAACTGACATAGGGCGCAATGCCTTTCACTATCGGCTGCGAAGCCAAACGTTGCGCCAAGTTTTGCCAATCGTGAATTTCGCTCGCTTGGTTCGCGCTTTGATAGGCATTAATTTCAATATTCGGCACCACCGCCAACACACGCTGGCGCAGTTCACGTTCGAAGCCGTTCATTGCGCTTAAACCGATAATCAGCACCGCCACCCCAAGCGCAATGCCAAGGGTGGAAAATGCCGAAATCAGGCTGACCAAGCGGTTATTCTGTTTGCCGCGTTGATAACGCCAGGCGATAAAAAAGGGCGTATTCATTTTATTCACTCCCTTTTTACTGATCCGCGCGCAATACGCCGTCTTGCATCACCATGCGGCGCGACAGCTTGTTGGCAAGATTCATATCATGGGTGACCAACAAAAAACCGATCTGCTGTTCTTGATTCAGTTGTTGAATCAGCTCAAAAATACTTTCTGTGGTTTTGCGATCCAAATTGCCGGTCGGTTCGTCGGCAAGCACCAGCGCCGGACGATTGACCAAGGCGCGCGCAATCGCCACCCGTTGCCGTTCGCCGCCGGACAATGCCGACGGGCGGTGCGAAGTGCGGTGCGACAGCCCGACCGCACTTAACATCTGTTCGGCACGATCTCCGGCTTCGCTTTTATTTTGTCTCCCAATCAGCAACGGCATCATCACATTCTCAAGTGCGGTAAAATCCGCCATCAGATGATGAAATTGATAAACAAAGCCCAAATAACGGTTGCGCAATTCCGCCAATTTATCGGCGGACAGCGCAAACACATTTTCACCGTTCAGCACCACCTCGCCGCTATCGGCGCGATCCAAACCGCCCAACACATGCAGCAAGGTGCTTTTTCCCGATCCCGAACTGCCGACAATCGCCACCAGTTCGCTCGGCTGCATGGCAAAGCTGACCCGTTTCAACACCTCGGTTCGGTTGTCGCCCTCTTGATAGGATTTGCACAGATTACGGCACGCCAAAAGTGCGGTTTTATTCATTGTTTGTGGCAGGATCTGGTTCATAATCGTTCTCAATTATTGGTAGCATTATTCGTAACGTAGTGCGTCGGCAGGCTCGATTTTGGCTGCACGATAAGCCGGATAAAGGGTGGATAATAAGGTTAAACTTAAAGTGACAAGCACAATCAGCGCCAGTTGCGCCCCGTCGAACAGCACCGGCAAAGCAACCGCACTTTGACTGAGTGCGCTGATAATCCGATTGATATATTGCGCCACCACTACGCCCAAGCCGCAACCGAGCAACGTGCCGATCAGCCCGACCAATAAGCCCTGAAAAATAAAAATCTGCATTACCTGCCGTTTTTTCATGCCTTGGGTTTGCAAAATCGCAATTTCGCCCTGTTTATCCAGCACCATCAAGCTCAAGGAAGTGACGATATTGGCAATCGCCACCACGATAATCAGCCCGATCAGCAAGCCCATCATGTTTTTTTCCATCGCCACCGCTTGGAAAAATTCGCCTTTCTGTTCGCGCCAATCAGCGATTTTCCACTCGTTTGGCGGGAAATAATCTTGGAGTTCGGTAATTTTAAACGGATCGTCGAGGAACAAGCGAATACCTTGCACTTCCTCCGGCGGAATACGCAGCAAACGCCCGACATCTTGAATATTGGCATACACTTGGCGTTGATCGCTGTTCATGCCGCCGTTCAGAATGGCGGAAACGGTAAACAAGCGCTGCACCGGCACGCGCCCGAACGGGGTATATTGGCTGTTCGCCGCCAACATCACCCGCACTTTGTCGCCGACCTTCAGTTTGAGCTCGTTTGCCAACGTTGTGCCAAGCAAAATATGGTAATCACTCGGCGCCAGTAGTTGCGTCAAATCCAATTCGTCCCATGTTAAAATCGGATCGTCTGCCACATCGGACACGCCGATAATCCGCGCGGCGCCAAGTCCCGTAGCACTTTGCAAAATCACATCGCTGTTGTTGATCCCGACCGCACTTTGCACAAATGGCGGCAATGGATCCAAGTTAAAATCCGCCGCCAAATTGCCCGCTAACGGTTGAATCACCGCATGCGGCAAGGTGCTGAGTACATTTTCTTTTTGTTGCTGTTGCAAACCGTTCATCACCGACAGCACAATCACCAACGCCATCACGCCCAGCACAATGCCGATACTGCCAAGCCAGGTCACCACGCGTCCGAAACGATCCGCACTTTTGGATCGCCAATAACGCCATGCGATAAACAGCGGTACAGAACTCAATTTGGCTCCCACTTATTTTAAACTCGCGGCGAACTGCTCAATATTATCACGCACTTTGCCGACTAAAATTTCCACCGCCGAATCCGCCGCCCAGGCGATATGCGGTGTCACCAGCAGATTCGGCAACACTTTTGCCGCTTCCATCACCACATTGCCTTTTTCCGGCGGCTCTTTGATCATCACGTCAATCGCCGCGCCACCGAGCTGACCGTTCTTTAATGCCGCAACCAAGGCGTTTTCATCAACCAATGGTCCACGTCCGGTGTTGATTAAAAACGCGCCTTTTTTCATTAATGCCAAGGTTTCCGCGTTGATTAAATTTTGTGTGGTAGGGGTGAGCGGGCAATGCAACGTCACGAAATCCGCTTGCGCCAAGACTTCATTAAACGGCGTATAACCGTCGCGGCAGGTGGCGGCGTCTTTGTGTTCGGCATATAACACTTTCATGCCGACCGCACTTGCCAAATGTCCGACCTCGCTGCCGAGATTGCCTTTGCCGAAAATGCCAATCACCGAATTGCGCACGTCGGTGAGCGGATAATCAAAATAGCAGAACTGTTTGTTTTCCACCCAACGATCAGTCAGTTGATCGCGATACCAACCCATTAAACTGTGTTTCAAGGCAAAAATCATACCTAATACGTGTTCCGGCACGCACACCGACGAATACCCGGCAACATTTTTAACCGTGATCCCCAACTCTTTGGCGGCTTCCAAATCGACGTTATTGGTGCCGGTGGCGGTGACGGCAACCAATTTTAAATTCGGCAGCTGTTGCATTAATTCTTTGGTAATCAGCACCTTGTTGGTCACGGCAACATCGGCGCCTTGTAAACGCCCAAGGGTCTGTTCCGGATCGGTCGCGGCATAAGCGATCCATTCATGTTCAATAGCCGGACGGGGAATCGGAATGTGTTTCGGTAAAGAACTGCTGTCTAAATGCACAATTTTTAACATAGGTCGCTCGCTTAGTTAAGTTGAAATAAGAATAAAAGGTTGTGATCAACCCCTTAAGCCAATCACAACCGCACTTTGATTAATCGGTTAATGAACCGAATAGTTGACGTCCAGCCCGCCCATAATTTGATCGCGTAATAAATCGGCCATCGGATCTGTCGGACAGCGTTGTACAAAAAATCTAAAATCCGCCACGGCCTCTTTGGTACAGCCTAAAGTTGCCATTACCAAACCGCGATCACGGATTTCATACGGGTTTTTCGGATTCAATTTTAAGCGCTCATTGATATAACGCAGTGCTTCATCCGTCCGCTCTTCACGGATCAGACCGTTTTTAAGATGTTGCGCCAAGTGTGCTTTCAGCGTTTCCAGCGCTTTGTCATCCGCCGGGGATATATCGTAGATTTCCGGCAATTTATAAAACCCGATATAGTCGGCAATCCACTGATTCAGTACTTCTTGCTGCACGGTTTGCCCGTCGACAGGATTAATCAACAGCATTTTCCCCTCAATGTCGGCGCGCAATAACAGCTGTGTCGAAAAATTCACCGGAAAGAGCGGTAAATTCAGGCGTTCTGCCAAGAACAAAACCAATGCGCCGAGGCTGAGATCCGCACCTAATTTTTTCTCAAGCAACTTATCAATCAATAAACAATCCGCCGGGAAATGATAAGGATCTTCATCGCAAACAAATGCCCAATCCTGATAGACCAATTGCATTAATTGCTGAATTTGCGCCTGCAAATCTTGTGTTTGATCAATTGCCGTCCGTGCTTTTTCTGCCAACGCGTCCAATTGCGCCGATACATGCCGCACCTGCGGTTCGGCTTGGGTGATTTCATAGACTTCAAGCAAATAAGTCATTAATGCTTGTTGTGATTGCCGTTGTTGCTCGCTCAATGGATAAAATTCTATTTTCATCTTATCAATCTCTTAATATTAGTTAGGAAAACGTGCCAATGTCACCCGCTCATTATTACCGTAATCTTTAATCGTCTCAATAGCTTGCCAGTGATATTTTTGGAATAAAGATCGCACTTTTTGCCCTTGCTGCCAACCATGCTCCAATAATAACCAGCCGCTTGGTTTTAAATACTGCAAGGCATGCTCGATAATATAGCGTAAATCCGCATAGCCTTGTTCTTCGGCGACCAATGCCGACAATGGCTCAAAACGTACATCGCCGTGAAAAAGATGTTCATCTTGTTCGTCAATATAAGGCGGATTACTGACAATCATATCGAATACACAATTTTGATCAAGTTTACTGAACCAGTCGCTTTGCAAAAAAGTAACATTGCGAATCTGATTTTTAAACTGATTTTCCTGCGCCAATGCCACCGCCTGCGCTATTTTATCCACGCCGACCACCTGCACCGCGTCCGCAAATTCCTGCGCCAACGCCAACGCAATGGCGCCTGAACCAGTGCCTAAATCCAAAATACGATACGGTTTGACCGCACTTTGCGCCAAATCCGCTGCAATCAGGCTACGGGCTTTTTCGACCAACACTTCGGTGTCGGGGCGCGGGATTAAAGTGTGCGGGGAAACCTTTAACGACAGCGACCAGAACTCTTTTTCACCCAGAATATAAGCCATCGGTTCACCGTTGAGCCGGCGCTGTAAAAGTGCGGTCAGGCGTTGCCGTTGCCCGTGATTTAATTCGCTTTCGCCGAATGCCATAATCGAGGCGCGGCTGCGTTGGGTTACCTGTTGCAATAACAGTTGTGCATCGAGTTTAGCGCTCTCGCTGTGATGAAGTTGTGCTTGTGCAAATTCAAGCCATTGTTGATAGGTCATTGTTTGCTCGCTATTTCAAGCAAGGAATTTGAGGCGGGGCAAGCCCCACCCGAGATTTATTTTGCTGTTGAAAAAAGGGATTCTAATTCCCTTCCGACAACGCCGCCAGCTGATCGGCTTGGTATTCGGTGATAATCGGCTGGATCAGCTCTTCCATTTTGCCGTTCATCACTTCGTCCAAGCGATATAACGTCAGATTGATACGGTGATCGGTAACCCGCCCTTGCGGATAGTTGTAAGTACGGATCTTATCGGAGCGATCACCGCTGCCGAGCAAATCACGGCGGGTGCTGGAGACTTCCGCTGCGCGGCGTTCTTCTTCCGCTTTGACAATCCGCGCCGCCAACACCGACATCGCTTTGGCTTTGTTTTTATGTTGCGAACGCTCGTCCTGACACTCGACCACGATTCCGGTCGGCAAGTGCGTGATCCGCACCGCCGAGTCGGTGGTATTAACGTGCTGTCCGCCCGCACCGGAAGAGCGGTAGGTATCAATTTTCAGATCGGACGGATTGATCTCCGGCAATTCCGATTCCGGCAGTTCCGGCATTACCGCGACGGTGCAAGCGGAAGTGTGAATCCGCCCTTGCGATTCGGTTTTCGGCACGCGCTGCACCCGATGTCCGCCGGATTCGAATTTGAGCTGTCCGTACACGCCGTCGCCGCTGACTTTCATGATAATCTCTTTATAGCCGCCCTGCTCGCTTTCGTTGGCACTCATCACTTCCACCCGCCAACGTTTAAGCTCGGCATAACGGCTGTACATACGGAACAGATCACCGCTGAAAATGCCCGCTTCGTCGCCACCGGTGCCGGCGCGGATTTCCAGAAAGCAGTTGTATTCGTCATTCGGATCTTTCGGCAACAGCAACACTTGCAGCTGTTGTTCCACCTGCTCGATTTCGGCCCGCGATTCGTCGATCTCTTCCATCGCCATTTCGCGCATACTCGGATCGTCCAGCAGCATTTGCGCTTCTTCCAAGTTGCTTTGCAATTTGTTCCAGCGGCTGAAACACTGCACCACATCTTCCAGCTGCGCATACTCTTTGGAATAGGCGCGGAATTTGTCTTGATCGTTAATCACGCCCGGATCGCCCAACAGGGCTTGCAGTTCTTCGTAACGCTCTTGTAAATTTTCCAATTTGGTAATAATTGACGGTTTCATTGGATTCCTTAAGTATGAAACAGATAAATCCTAGCTATTTTAGCTGAAATTTAAGAGAAATGCTGATCAAAATCAGCCAATCGGGCAATTCGATTCACTAGTTTTCGTGTTCGGTGCCGACATCGACAATGCCAAGTGCGGTTGAAAAGTGTTGTAAACCCTCACTGTCGCCGGATTTCACCAAGCCTTGAATCGCTTGGGTCGGCGCATGCAACAAACGGTTGGTGAGTTTGTAACTCAACTCCTGTAACACTTTTTCTTGATCTTGCCCCTGTTGAAGTGCACTCAGGGCTTTGCTTAGCAAGGCTTGCCGCGTTTCTTCCGCTTGATCGCGATATTTACGGATCAAATTCGAGGATTGGTGCAGTTTCAGCCAATGGAAAAAATCTTGGCTCTCCTGTTGAATAATCTGCTCCGCCTGTTCGGAGGCTTTTTGCCGCTGTGCCAGATTATGCTGAATAATGTGTTGCAAGTCGTCCACGCTGTAATGATAGACCGCGTCAACCTCCGTGACCTGTTCTTCCACATCGCGCGGCACGGCAATATCAATAATCAACATCGAGCGGTACTTGCGCTGTTTTTGCGCCTGTTTCACCATTTCCGCCGTGATCAGCGGTTGATCGCTGGCGGTCGAGGTGATCACGATATCGGCGCGGTTAAGCCCCTGTTGCAACTGATCCAGCGGCAGCAATTGCATTGCACCGACCCGTTCGCTCAACGCTTGCGCACGCTTCAACGTGCGGTTGGCGATAATAATTTTCTCCGCCCCTTGTTGGAACAAATAGCGGCTGACCAGTTCAATGGTTTCCCCTGCCCCGACCAGTAAAATCGTCAGCGGTTGCAACGAGTCGAAAATCTGTTTTGCCAGGCTGGTCGCCGCATACGCCACCGAAACCGCACTTCCGCCGATGTCGGTTTCGCTGCGCACCCGTTTGGCGGTGGCAAAGGTTTTTTGGAACAGACGCGAAAACTCGCCGCTGAGGTTTTGCCGATAGACGCTTTCGCTGGCTTGGTAGGCTTGCTTCACCTGCCCCAAAATTTGCGGTTCGCCCAAAATCAACGAATCCAAGCCGCACGCCACCCGCATTAAATGGCGGGTCGCCGCCGAATTTTGCGCCAGATAGAGATTATCACGCACTTGATCCGCACTCAGCCCGTGAAACTGCACAAACCATTGGATAATCCGCTCCAGCCATTGCTGATTTTGCGCGCTCTCTTCTTGCGGCGAGATGTGGCGGTTATGCAGATATAACTCGGTACGGTTGCAAGTGGACAACACCACCGCACTTTCCGCCAAATCCGTCTGCCGAATCTGCCGCAACGCCGACAGCCGCTTTTCATCACTGAAAGCGACTTTTTCGCGCAGCTCGACCGGTGCGGTTTTGTGGTTGATACCAAGTGCCAAAATTGCCATAACGGAAACAGCCTACCCATTTCGGGTAGGTTTTTTTATAAATCCTTTATCTATAAAAGAAAATCGTCGTCATAATAACAATGATCAGGACGACGAAAAGAGACTGGCATTTTAATAAATTGTTATAGATTGAGCAAACCGAATCGAAGGTTATTTTGATTCAGCCCCGATTTTTTATCTATTATTGCGATAGTTTTTCCTGCGACGACGGCTCGGCTTGCCAGCCGCCGCCAATCGCTTTGTACAAATTCAGCAAATTTTGTCCGGCGGCTAACCGCACTTTCAGCAGATTTTGCTGATAATCCAATGCGTCCAAACGCGCCCGCAAAGCAACATCCAGCGTTTTATCGCCGTAACGGAACAATTTCTCCGAATCCTGTGCTTGCCGTGCGGCTTTTTGCTGTGCGTGGTTTAACCAGCGAATCTGGTTGGTTAAGGCAAATTGCGCCTGATAACTGCTGTCCACTTCGGCTAACGCCTGTAACAACGACTGATCATATTGCAAAAGTGCGGTTTGCAAGCGCGCGTCCGCCGCCTGAATATTGGCGTCGATCCGCCCCGCGGTGAAAATCGGCAGCTGCACGCCGATACTGCCCAAACCGCCCCAACCTTTCAGTGCCGGCAAATCGCCGTCCAGCTCGATCCGCCCGGTTTGCCATAAAAATTGAATATCAAAGCGCGGCAACAAATCGGCTTTGGCGCTGGCTAATTTGGCGGCATACGCCTGTACCGCGGCGGCATTGGCGCGGATATCCGGGCGTTGTGTCAATAAACTGCCCGGCTGTTGTCCCTGCGGCGGTTGCGGCAAGCGTTGCAACAGATTGGCTTGCCGCATTTGCTTGATATTCAGTTTAAAGCCTTGCGGCACTTGCCCGCTCAGCACGGCAATACTGCGCTGATAAGCGTCAAACTGTGCTTGCAAACCGGTTTGTTGCGCTTGCAGCGCGTCGATTTTCGCCGCGATTTCATTTAATTCATAAGCATTGACTTGCCCCGCCTCGAAACGCCCCTGAATATAACGTTGCAATTGCTGCAAGGTATGTAAAGTGCGGTTGAGAATCTGCTGTTGTTGCAACACACTTTGGGCACGCAAATAGTCATCGGCAATGTCACTGGCAACCAGCATTTGCGTACCGTAAACCCGCTCTTGCGCGCCCAATTCGGCATATTTGGCGGCATCGACGTCACTGCGTTTTTGCCCGAAAATATCCGGTTCCCAAGAGGCTGCCACGCCACCCAAAATCGCATGCCCTTTGGCGGAGAAATCATCATTGCCCGTCACTTGGCGTACTGCTGGCGGCAGATTATTATCCAGTTGCATGCGCTGCCCGCCCAAACTGCCGCTGGCGCCCACTTTCGGCGCTAACTCGGCGCCCGCCAGCGCAGAGATCGCCCGTGCTTCCTGCAAGCGGCTTTGTGCGATCGCCAAATCGAAATTTTGTTGCAATCCGCGTTCAATCAATGCCGTCAATTGCGGATCACGCCACTGCCGCCACCAACGGCTGATTTGTTGGCTGCCTTGCGCCGCGGCGGTCTGTTGATACTGCGACGGCAACTCAATGTTGGAATCCAACGCCACCTGCGTATTGCTGCAGGCGGTTAGATACAACGAAAGTGCGGTTAACACCCAATAATGCTTTTGCATAAGCTGATCCTTATTCTTTTCTCGCCAAGCGATTAATTCTGCCGTGCCAACATCGAACGGAAACGCACGATTGCCAGCGTCACAAAGCCGGCGCCCATAATCGCCATTATCACCAAGCGGTGCCAAATCGTTTCCCAACCGGCGCCGCGAAACAGCACGTCCTGGCTGATCGCCACAAATTGGGTCAGCGGCGAAAACGACATGATGTCCTGCACCAACGGCGGCATGCTCTCAAACGGCGAAGTACCGCCGGAAAGCAGATACAACACGATATACACCGGAATGCACAGCAGGCTGAATTGCGGCATGGTCGGCGCTTGCGTCGCCAAAAACAGCCCCAAGCCCGCCACCGAAAACAGATAAACCGCTTCACTGAAGGCAAACAACCACAGCGAGCCGTTAATCGGGGCGCCGATGATTTTATGCACCACAAAATAGAGCGACAACATCGCCGCCACTAAAATCACCAAGCTATTGGCTAAAATTTTGGAAAAGGCGATTTCACTGGCGGACACCGGCATCACCAATAAATGTTCAATCGTGCCGTGTTCGCGCTCGCGGATCACCGCCGCGCCGACCAAAATCAGCGCCAACAAACTGGAGTTGCCGGTGATCTGGGTGGTCGGCATAAACCATTCGGTCAATAAATTGCTGTTAAACAGCACATTCACCACCGGTTCAAACGGCAACAATTGCGCACTGTCGGGCAAGCCTAAAAATTGATTGATTTGACGGCTGATAATTTGATTCAAATAATTCGCGCCGACGCCTGCTTGCGTCATCGCGGTCGCATCGACCAGCAATTGCAGTTGCGGTTGTTTGCCTGCCAACAAATCGACGGCAAAATTCGGCGGAATAGTGAGAACAAAGATATACTCGCCGTTATCCATGCTCGAATCGATCCGATCGTCATCGATTTCCACCACCTGTTTGAAATAAGGCGGCAAAATCACATCGCGTAATTGATAAGAAAGTGTCGAATGGTCTTGATCGAACACCGCGACCGAGGCGTTTTTCACCTCGGTGGTGACGCTTTTGCCGATCGAATAAATGGTGAAGGTGAACATGATCACCACCAGCCCGATTAGGGTGACGTCGCTAAACAGGCTGCGCAGTTCTTTCATCGACAAATAATACACATTTTTTAACCACTGCATGTTATTTCTCCTGTTTCTTCAACAACAGACTGGCGGCAGTCAGGTAAGTGACAAAAAACAGCAATAACATGCCGTATAACGGGATAAAGCCGGCGAATCCCAACCCTTTGGTGAAAGCGCCGAGGCTAATCAAGTTGTACCAACTGGTCGGAAAACTCCACCCGATCCAATAACCGGCGCCGGTTAAGGTGGACATCGGATAGAGGAAACCGGAAAAACTGACCGCCGGCACCATACTGATGATCGCCGAGCCGAAAATCGCCGCCACTTGCGATTGCACAAAGGTGGAAACCAGCAATCCAAAGGCAGTGGACGCCAGAATCAAACCCAAGGCGCCCAAGCTCATTGCCCAAAACGAGCCTTTCAACGGAACCCCGACCACAAAAACGGTTAACCCGATCAACACCAGATAACTGAGCAAGGATAACAGCACGTACGGCAGTTGTTTGCCCAATAGATATTGTGTGACCGATGCCGGCGAGGCATATAAATTGGTGATCGAGCCGATCTCTTTTTCGCGCACCACGCCAAGTGCGGTCATCATGCTCGGCACCATCATCAAGGTCAGCATGATCAAGCCCGGCGAAATCGCGTTCACACTGTTAAACGCCTGATTATACATAAACCGCACTTCCAGATCGTACGCCCCCTCCAAGTCGATCCCTTGCTGACGATAGAGCTGCTGCACATATTGCAGCAGAATGCCCTGACTGTAACCGGCGATATTTTCACCGCTAAACGGCATTGAGCCGTCAACATAGAGCGCCAATTGCGGTTTGCGTCGTTGCAACAAATCGCGCCCGAAATGAGGCGGAATTTCCAGCGCCAACCGCACTTTGCCGCCTTTCAGCAAGCCGGAAAGGGTCTGTCTGTCCGGCACTTGTTCCAATAATTCAAAATAATCCGAGGCGGAAAACTGCTCCAATAATTGCCTGCTATGATAGCTTTTATCTTGATCCCAGACGGCGAATTTCAGATTGGTGACATCGAACGAAATCCCCCAACTGCCCGCGAGCAGCAGCACCACCGGACCGAATACCGCAAACAGCAGCCGAATGCGGTCGCGCAACAATTCCTTGCCTTCGCGGATGGCAAACGTCCAAATAATATTGAACCAATAACGCAACCCGAACGAGAGTTGCAATTCCGTATTTTTCCCATTGCCGTGCGGCGATTTTTCCGTTTCCGCTTGCCTGTTCTCGGTATCTGTTGGCGCCTGTTTATCCTCTTGCTCCTGCAAAAACAGGATAAAAGCTTGTTCCAACGTTGCCGCGTTTTTCTCTTTTTGCAATGCTTCCGGCGTGCCGACGCCCAGCACTTTGCCGCGATCCATAAACGAGATCCGATCGCAGCGCTGCGCTTCGTTCATAAAATGGGTGGAAACAAAAATGGTAATCCGATCTTGGCGCGATAATCTCAACAAATATTGCCAAAACATATCGCGCGCCGCCGGATCGACGCCGGAAGTCGGCTCATCCAAAATCAACACTTCGGGATGATGTAAACACGCCGCCGCCAGTTGCAACCGTTGCCGCACCCCGAGGGAAAGTGCGGTCGGCTTGCTTTCCGCCACCTGGTTCAATTCAAATTGGCTCAAGGCTTGTTTCACGGCGTCCTCGCCCTGAGCGCCTTCCAATTGATACAATTTGGCGTGCAGCACCAAATTTTGGCGCACGCTTAATTCTTCGTACAAAGAAAAGGATTGCGACATATAGCCCACCCGTTTGCGGGTTGCCATATCGCCGGCATCGACACTTTTGCCTAACAACTTGGCGCTGCCCGAGGTGGCGTCAAGCAAGCCGGTCAGCATTTTCATGGTGGTGCTTTTACCACAGCCGTTAGAGCCTAAAAAGCCGAAAATTTCGCCTTTGGCAATGCTGAAACTGACGTTATCGACCGCGGTAAAATCGCCGAATTTTTTGCTTAAAGCGTGAGCTTCAATCGCCGGCGGCGAATCGGCTTCCGGCTCAAATGGCGGGATTCGGGAATCGTTCCAATCCGTTTGTTTCTCTTGCGGCAGGAGTTTGATATAGGCTTGTTCCAACGTATCGCAGCCGCTTTGCCGCAACACCTCGCGCGTGGGTTTATTAACCAATAATTTGCCGTCGTCCATCGCCAACAGATATTCAAATTGCTCGGCTTCGTCGATATACGCCGTCGCCACAATCACCGTCATCTCGGGATTTTCTTGCCGCAGTTCGTTGACCAAACGCCAAAATTGCCGGCGCGACAACGGATCAACTCCGGTGGTCGGTTCGTCTAAAATCAGCAATTGCGGATTGTGCACCAACGCACAACAGAGACTGAGTTTTTGTTTCATGCCGCCGGACAGTTTGCCCGCCGCGCGTTCGCGAAACGGCAGTAATCCGGTTGCCTGTAATAAGCGTCGGATACGTTGCTTGCGCTGCCGGCGATTCAAACCGAACAAGCGCGCGTGAAAATCAATATTTTCATCGATTGATAAGGTGGGATAAAGGTTTTTGCCTAAGCCTTGCGGCATAAACGCCACTTTGGTCGAGAGTTCATGCCGTTGCGTTGCGTCGGCTTGATCCAAACCCAATACATGAACCGAACCTTGTTGAATCACTTTGACTCCGGCAATCAAAGATAATAATGTCGACTTGCCAACGCCGTCGGGGCCGATTAAACCAACGGTTTTCCCGCGCGGCAAGCTGAACGAGACGTTATCTAACGCTTGTAATTTTTTATAGTGGTGTGAAACCTGTTCCAGTTTAACTGCTTGGACTTGAGAATCCGCCGGCATAATCACCTTCCTGCTCACCGTCAATCTTTACTGCGGCAAGTTAAGCCGTAACGCTTCAGGCCATTGAGCATTGCTTTCCGTCAAAACATAACCGTTACCGGTCATTCCGCCGCGCAAATAGGCGGAATATTGTTGGGCAATTTCTTTCGGAATTTGTAATTTGACTTTAAATACCAACTTTTCGCGCTCTGCCCGGGTTTCGACATATTTCGGGGTAAACTGGGCGTCGGCGGCGATATAGGTTACGGTTGCCGGAAAAACAAAATCACTGCCGTCCAACACAATCCGTGCTTCGCTATTCAAGGCGATTTTATTCACCGTCGGCGTAGGGAAAAACAGATTCATGCTGACATCATTTAAATTGAGTAAGCTCACTACTTTACCACCGGCGGGGATCACGTTACCGACTTCGGCAAGTTTGTATTCCACCCGCCCGGCTTGCGGCGCCCGCACCGCCATGTCCTGATCGACTGAACTGGCTTGTTCTACCTGCGCTTTCGCCTGTTGCACGGCGGCTTCGGCTTCGCGTTTTGCCGCTTGCACCGCTTGCAATGCCGCATTTGCCGCTGCGTGCTCGGCTTGGCGTTTCTCTAACTCGGAACGGGAAATCAAATTATCACGCCGCATTTTTTGCGCGTTGGCCAAATCCATCTCCGCCACTTTCAGTTGCTGTTGCTGGGCTTCGATTTGTGCTTGCGCGCGGTTGACCGCTTGTTCCGCCTGCGCTTGTTGCGCCTGTGCCGCTGTGAGCTGAGCTTGAACGGTGGCGGAGGATAACGTGGCAAGTAACGCGTTTTTTTCGACCATTTGCCCTTCGCTGACTTCAATTGACTCAACCCGCCCGGCATACAGACTGGCAATGTCCATCCTTGCCAACTCCAAACGCCCGTTGACATGGGCAATATGCGGGTTACTTACTTGCGAATCTTGTTGGACAAACCAGACGGCGCCGCCGACTAATGCGGCAATAGGCAAAATAAAGCGTAATTTTTTCATACTGCACTCCACCGATAACCGGCGCGTAGATCTTTGATCGCCAGATTACAAAAAAGTAGTAACAAGAGTTACTTTGATTATAGGCGGCTGACTCTAAAGATCAAGTTGCAGAAAAAATTTTAAAATTAAATTTAATTGGCTGAAATAGGAATGGAAAAACGTGGTGGACTCCCTCCCAGCTTGATCTCGGCACACGGAAATTTGACTTGGGCTGCTTTCTTCCGAACCTGACCCGGTGAACCAAACACCGTTGCGAGGAACCAAGAGGGAATCCATAGGATTGACGGCGAACCGTCAAGTGCGGTGCATTGTCCTACAATTGACCGCACTTTGCAAGTTTAACCCTCACGCCCGCTTATTTCTCGCGCACTTGTTTGTTTTTATGGCAGTTGTGTTTTACGGCCGCTTTTGTTATAACCAAAAAAGAAACTCCTCAAAAATAAGGCGAATTTATGTCTAGCGTACTCGAACAACTGATTGATTTACTCACCCTTGAAACCATCGATGATCACTATTTCCGCGGTCAAAGCGTCGATCTCGGCTTGCGACAAGTGTTCGGCGGGCAAGTCGTAGCCCAAGCCCTCGCCGCCGGTATGAACGTGGCGCCGGCGGATCGCATTCTGCACTCCTGCCATGCCTATTTTTTGCGCAGCGGCGACGCGCAACACCCGATTTTATACGATGTGGAAGTGTTGCGTGAAGGGCGCAGTTTTACCGCACTTCGAATCAAAGCGATTCAGCATAACGAACCGATTTGCCACGTGACCGCCTCCTTTCAAAGCGTGGAAAACGGTTTTGATCACCAAAGCCCAATGCCGAACGTTGAGCCGCCTGATCAACTGATCAATGAACTGGAAGCAGTGCGGGCGGTGGCACAATATTTGCCGCCGCAGATTAAAGACAAACTCACCGCCGAACGCCCGTTTGATGTGCGCAGCAAATATTTGAACAACCCGTTTCAGGGGCGCGAATTCCCGGCGGCGCAATATGCGTGGTTTAAAGCCAACGGGCGCGTGCCGGACGATTTGAAAATCAATCAATGTTTATTGGCGTATTTTTCCGATTTCCATTGCTTGCTGACCGCACTTCACCCGCATAAAAAAGGCTTTTTGGAAAAAGGTATGAAAGTCGCCACCATTGACCATGCGATTTGGTTTCACCGCCCGTTTGATCTCAATGATTGGCTGCTGCACGCGGTTGAAAGCAATAACGCCTACGGCGCACGCGGCTTGGCGCGCGGACAAATTTTTGATCAACAAGGGCGCTTGATTGCCAGCACGCAACAAGAGGGCTTGATTCGTTTTACCGAGGAATAAAATAGAAGGAATAAGAAGAAAAGTGCGGTCGAACCCGCAAGATAAAAAGCGGTGAGAAAAGCCGAGTTGGTCGATAAGCCGGGTTCTGTCGTGGACAATCATTCCTCTAGGCGTTTATTTGCACAAACGCTCAAGCAACCTACCCGAACTCTGAGCGGGCACACCCATTGAGTTCCTATTTGGTCTTGCTACGAGTGGAGTTTACCCTGCAACGAACCGTTACCGGTCGCCCGGTGCGCTCTTACCGCACCCTTTCACCCTTACCTGTGCTTGAAAAGCCATCGGCGGTTTACTCTCTGTTGCACTTGTCGTAGGCTCACGCCCCCCGGACGTTATCCGGCACTCTGCCCTGTGTAGCCCGGACTTTCCTCTCGTCTACTTGTCCTCTAGGTTGTTCCGTGACCGAAATCACACCAACGGTTGAGAGCTTCAATAAACCAGCGATTGCCTGACCAACTCGGCGCGCAGTATAGCCGAATTTTTGCGATTAAGATAGCCTTTTAAAACAGCCTTGCCAAATTACATTATTACTCTAGAATAACCCGTAATGGTAATAACATACTTCGCATAAGGTTTTTATGAACTACATTCGCATTGCTCAAGAAACACTCACGATTGAAGAACAGGCGATCAGCCGCTTACGTTTGCGCCTCGACGGCGAATTTTCACAAGTGGTCGAAGCGATTTTAGATTGCGAAGGGCGCTTGGTGATTGCCGGTATTGGGAAATCCGGATTAATCGGCAAAAAAATGGTGGCGACTTTCGCTTCCACCGGCACGCCGAGCTTTTTCCTGCACCCGACCGAAGCCTTTCACGGCGATTTGGGCATGCTCAAACCGATTGATATCGTGATTTTGATCTCCTACAGCGGCGAAACCGACGATGTCAATAAACTGATCCCAAGTCTGAAAAATTTTGGCAACCGCATTATCGCCATGACCGGCAATCGCGAATCCACGCTGGCAAAACATGCCGATTATGTGCTGGATATTTCGGTCGAGCGCGAAGCCTGCCCGAACAACCTTGCGCCGACCACCTCCGCACTTGTCACCCTCGCCCTTGCCGACGCGCTTGCCGTTGCCTTAATCAAAGCGCGTGATTTCCAAGCAACCGATTTCGCCCGCTTCCACCCCGGCGGTAGCTTGGGGCGGCGTTTGCTCAGCCGTGTGCGTGACGCAATGCAAACGCAACTTCCGTTGGTATCGCCTGCCACCTCGTTTGCCGATTGCGTGGCGAAAATGACCGAAGGACGGATGGGGATTGCGATTGTGATGGCAGACGACAAACTGCAAGGCATTATCACCGACGGCGACGTGCGTCGCGCCTTCACCGGCAAAGGCATTAAATGTATGCGCCTGACTGCGGCGGATATTATGTCGGTCAATCCAAAAACCATTCAAGCTGACGCTTATATGGGACAGGCGGAAGACTTTATGCGCCAGCACAAAATCCACTCGCTGATTGTGTTGGAGCAGGAAAAAGTGGTCGGTCTGTTTGAATTCTCTTACTAAACAGGGGAAAACATGAACAATAAACTCAGCGACATAAAACTGGTGATCACCGATATTGACGGCGTGCTCACTGACGGCAGCCTGTATTACGACGCCAACGGCGAAGCGTTGAAATGCTTCCATGTGCGTGACGGTTTGGGTATCAGAATGTTGATCGAATCGGGCATTCAAGTGGCGGTACTGTCAGGGCGCGATTCTGCGATTCTGCGCAAACGGATTGCCGATTTGAAAATCGATCTGTTTTTGCTCGGTAAATTGGAAAAAGAGAGCGCTTGTTTTGAATTAATGCGGCAAGCCGGCGTCAGCGCCGGGCAAACCGCCTATATCGGCGATGACAGCGTGGATCTGCCCGCTTTCGCCGTCTGTGGTTTCTCTGCCGCCGTCGCCGACGCGCCGGATTATGTCAAACAAGCTGCCGACCGCACGTTAACCCTCGGCGGTGGCAAGGGGGCTTTCCGCGAATTATCCGATCTGATTTTAGCGGTGCAAGGCAAAGATGAAATCTACCGCTCCGCACAAGGCTTTTTGCAAGCGGCGAAGAAAATGGCACAATAACGATTAACAACGGTCGAGCGGTTTATTTAAACCGCTCCAGCCCGAACTGATACAGCGCATTCTTTTTATAGCCGTACAGTTCCGCCACAATCGCAGCGGCTTTTTTCAACGGCAGTTCCTGACGAATCAGTGCTAACGCATTGACTGCCTCAGCGGAGAATTCGCTTTCCTCGACCGCACTTTGCCCTTCGACAATCAGCACCATTTCGCCTTTGCTGCGGTTGCTGTCTTGTTGCAGCCAAGCCAATAAATTTTCCAGCGTATCACCGTGGATGGTTTCCCATGTTTTTGTCAGTTCACGCGCCAAAACCAAATAACGCTCACCGCCCCAGACCGTTTGCATATCGGCTAAACTGTCGAGAATACGGTGGGTCGATTCGTAAAAAATCAACGTGCGGCTTTCGTTTTTCAGTTCGGCGAATTTATCCCGTCTTGCCTTGCTTTTCGCCGGTAAAAACCCCTCAAAACAGAAACGATCCGACGCAATTCCGGCGGCACAAAGTGCGGTAATCGCGGCACAGGCGCCGGGAATCGGCACGATTTTAATCCCCGCTTGGCGGCAATGGCGCACCAGATGAAAACCCGGATCGCTAATCAGCGGCGTGCCGGCATCGGAAATCAAAGCAATATTTTCACCGTTAAGCAACCGCTTGGCTAACAACTCGGCTTTTTGTTGTTCGTTGTGATCGTGCAGGGCAAAGAGCGGTTTTTTAATCCCGTAATGGTTCAGCAACAAGCCGCTGTGGCGGGTATCTTCCGCCGCGATCAGATCGACATGTGCCAATGTATCCAATGCCCGTTGGCTGATATCCTGCAAATTTCCGATGGGGGTGGCAACGATGTACAACATTCCTGATTGATTATCCATAATTTATTACGTCTTTTTTGATTGATTTTAATGAGTGAGATAAGTAAGATCCTAAGTGCTATTCTAACGAATTTGGAGCGACCATGCCTAATACTAATCTGTCTAATACCAATATTTTGACGCGTCTTAATATTAAATATCTGCTAATGCCGCTGTTTATGGTGTTATTCCTGTCGGCTTGTAACGTGGATCTGTTCTCCGGTTCGTCCGGCACGGTGCTGCAACGCGATGCCAACGCCAGTTCCGAATTTTATTTGAACCGAGCGCAACAGGCGAAAGATAAAACCGAAAAAACCAACTACCAACTGTTAGCCGCGCGGGTTTTACTGACAGAAAATAAAATGAGCCAAGCCGAAGCGTTGCTGGCGTCATTGCAAGGGTTGGATAAAGAACAAACTTTAGACAAAAACCTGATTCAAGCGCAAATTTATGCCAATAAACGCGCCAACAGCAATGCCGCCGCAACGTTGCAAAGCATTCCTCTGAATCTGTTGAGCAACTCGCAAAAGGCGCGTTATTATGTCGCCCAAGCCAAAATTGCCAGCAATCAGAATAACCTGACCGACGCGGTGAAGTCGTTGGTGTTGGCGGATCAGGTGATCACCGACAGCGAACGAAAACAGCAAAATATCAATAATATTTGGAAATTGTTGCGCGCCGGCAATGCCACCACTTTAAGAAATATCGCACCGGAAAGCGGCGATACCGCACTTAACGGCTGGTTATCGTTAATCAACGCCTATAATGGCAACATTGCCCAGCCGGAAAATTTGCGCAATGCGATCCAGAGCTGGAGAAGCGCTTATCCGAACCACAGTGCCGCTTATCTGCTGCCGACCGAAATTCAAGATGCGTTAAATTACCAGCAAATGGCATTAAACAATATTGCGCTTTTATTACCGACCAGCGGAAACGCACAGTTAATCGGCACGACGATTAAAAAAGGCTTTGACGAAGCGCGCGGCGGAAGTGCGGTGCAAGTCACCACTTATGACACCGTCACCAGCCCGATCGGCGATATTATTGCGCAAGCCAAGGCCAACGGCGCACAAGCCATCGTCGGGCCTCTGATTAAAAATAACGTCGATAGCATGTTGGCAAGTGATACCTCCGGGCTACAAGTTTTAGCCTTGAATTCCACTACCAACGCCCAACCGATTGCCAATGTCTGCTATTACGGTTTATCACCGGAAGCGGAAGCCCGCTCTGCCGCCGACAGAATTTGGAACGACGGCGTGCGTAATCCGTTGGTGATTGTGCCGCAAAATGATTTGGGACAACGCACCGCCTCTGCCTTTAACCTGCGTTGGCAACAATTGGCGGCAACCGACGCCACCACCCAATTCTATAATACGCCGAATGATATTCTCGCCGCGCTGCAAAGCGGTTTAGGCAATGCGCAAAGCGAACAACGCAGTGAAACCATTGCGGCTATCACCGGCACCAACCTACAAACCAGCGGCTATACCCGCGAAGATATCCAAGCGTTGTATATCGTTGCCGATAGTGCGGACTTGTTGGATATTAAAAATACCATCAACAATTCGGCTTACGGTCGCAGTTTGAAACTATACGCTTCTTCCCGTAGCAACTCGCCGAACAACGGCCCGGATTACCGCTTAACCATGGAAGGATTGAAATTCAGTGATATTCCGTTCCTGAGTGATACGCAAACCAGCCAGTACAGCCAGATTTCCAATGCCACCAGCGGGGATTTTTCCTTAATGCGGTTATACGCCATGGGTTCTGACGCTTGGTTATTAATCAATAAATTCAATGAACTGCGCCAAATTCCGGGCTACACGATTAACGGCTTGACCGGTAAATTGAGTGCGGGCAACGGCTGTAATATTGACCGTGAAATGACTTGGTTTGAATATCAAGGCGGCCGGGTTCGCGTGTTAAATTAACCGCGAATTGACTGCCGAGATGTTCAACAAAAGAAAACAAGGCGCGCAATATGAACAACAAGCGCGCCTTTTTTTAGAACGGCAAGGATTACAATTTATTGCCGCCAACCAAACTTTTCCCGGCGGCGAATTGGATTTGATTATGTCCGACGGCAAAACCACGGTATTTGTCGAAGTGCGGCAACGCAGCGATGATCGTTTTGGCGCGGCTTGGGAAAGTGTCTCAACACAAAAACAGCAACGCTGGGTTCGAGCCGCCGAACAATGGTTGCTGCAACGGCGGCAAAATCCGGAAACCAGCGATTTTCGTTTTGATTTAATCACGTTTGAACCACAACATAGTGGTGCCGAACCATTGTGGTTTAAACATTTTATTGAATTTAATTATTAGGATCCATTGCGATAAAAATGAAACAAGAAAACCCAATGTTAGATCCCCTGCTGCTCGATAAAGTCAAAAATGCCTTTACCGAAAGCATTCAAACCCAGATCTCCGCCACCGAGAGTCTGCCTGATATGATTGTGCAGGCGGCGGAGATGTTAGTTTCCTGCCTCTTGAACGGGCATAAAATCATTGTCTGGGGACAAGGGCGATCCCATGCCAATGCGCAATTTTTAGTCACCAATTTATTACACCGTTATCACTTGGAACGCCCAAGCCTGCCCGCGGTGTTGATTGGCTTGGACGGCACGCTCGGTTCCGTCGTTTTGGCGGATAACCAGCCCGAACAGATTTTTGTACGCCAGTTCGACTGTATCGCACAACAAGGCGACACCTTGCTCATTCTATCGCCGTTAGGGCGGGAAGAGGCGATTTTAAATCTGATCCACGCTGCCAACAGCAAAGAATTACCGATTATTACCTTGACCGGCAGCCGCAATGATCACATTCGCGGTGCTCTGGGCGAAGATGATCTGGACATATCCACGCCGGCACAAAAAGAGGTGCGGGTCATCGAAACCCATTTGCTGATTATCAATATTTTATGTGAGTTGATTGAACATCGGCTCTTTTCCCATTAAGATGGAAGCGAATTTAACGTTATTTAGTTTACGGAGAATGAAATGCAAATCCCCCACAATGCGTCACGCTTACTCAAATTAACCGTTTTATTGGCGGCTGCCGTTAGTTTGCAAGCCTGTATCACCACCGCTGTGGTCGGCACCGCTGCCGTCGCTACCAAAGTGGCGACCGATCCGCGCACCGCCGGCACACAAATTGATGATGAAACCTTAGAAATCCGAGTCTCTTCCGCCTTAAATAAAGATGAGGAAATTAAAGAAGACGCCCGAATCAATGTGGTTTCGTATAATTCACGCGTGCTGTTAATCGGACAAGTGCCAAGCGAATCGTTAAAAGAAACCGCAAAAAACTTAGCCAGCGGCGTGAACGGCGTTACCGATATTTATAACGAAATCCGGGTCGGCGAAAAACTCGGTTTCGGGCAAATCAGCAAAGATACTTGGATTACCACTCGGATAAAATCCAAATTACTGGTCAATTCCGCAGTTAAATCGACCGATGTGAAAGTGATCACCGAAAACGGTGAAGTGTTCTTAATGGGCAATGTCACCGAAGCGCAAGCCAATGCCGCAGCGGAAGACGCGCGCTATGTCGGCGGCGTGACTAAAGTCGTGAAGGTTTTCTCCTATATTAATTAATCAATACGATGTCGGGTGAATAACCCGACATCTTTTTTATTCAGCACAAGGATTGAAGTTTGCAAAACGCCCTTATCTCCCACGCCGCCGTGAAAAAACCGGCACTGACCGCACTTTTATCCGTTTTCTTGGCTGCCTGCGTCAGCGAGCCGCAACCGCAGCGCCAAACGGTTTACGGCGATAAGCTGTCGCCCCAATGGCAGCGGCAGTTACAGCAATTGAATCGGATCAAACAGTATCGCGGCAACGGGCAATTGGGTTATATCAGCCCTGAAGAACGCTTTTCCACCCGTTTTGACTGGCAGTTCGCGAATGATCAAAATTACCAGTTACATCTTTCTTCTTCGCTCAGCTCCTCAACCATGACTTTCCGTATGACGCCGCAAGGACTCGTCGTCAGCGATAACAAAGGCAATGTCCGTGCCGCTGAGGACGCCCAAGTGTTACTGAAAGAAATCGTCGGCATGGAGTTTCCGATCGAGCTGTTCAGCTACTGGCTGAAAGGGCAACCGCAAGGCACTCAGGATTATCAGATCAATCAAAACAACCTGTTAGCCGAATTGAATTACACGCTGAACGGACAACGTTGGTCAGCAAAATATTCGGATTATTACCTGCAACTGCAACCGCCGCTACCGAAAGACATTCTGATCGACGGTGAGCGACAACAACTGAAAATTCGTGTTGACGAATGGAAATTTTAACGGCGCCTATGTTTGGAAATAAACGATCCGATACCGCACTTGAGGTTGGCATGCTAGCCAACCGCTACCCTTGTCCGGCAAAACTGAATCTGTTTTTGTATATCAACGGGCGGCGCGCCGACGGTTATCATGAATTGCAAACCCTGTTTCAATTTTTGGATTACGGCGATTGGTTAAGCATTACCCCGCGCACTGATGGCGAAATCTGCGTAACGCCGCTTTTAGACGGCGTGGCGCCGGAACAAAATCTGGTTTATCGGGCGGCTAAACTGCTGCAAGCGCACAGCGGGCGTAACCTTGGTGCCGATCTGCATTTAGAGAAACATTTACCGATGGGCGGCGGTGTCGGCGGCGGCTCTTCCAATGCGGCAACCGCACTTGTCGTGCTGAATCGGCTTTGGCGGCTCGATTTATCCCTCGATCAATTAGCGCAATTAGGTTTAACCCTCGGCGCAGATGTGCCGATTTTTGTGCACGGGCATGCGGCTTTTGCCGAAGGTGTCGGCGAAAAGTTGATTGACTGCGAACCGGTGGAAAAATGGTATCTGGTGGTGAAACCGGCGGTTTCTATTGCGACCGCCGCGGTTTTTCAAGATCCGCACTTGCCGCGCAATACGCCGAAAAAAACATTGGCGGCACTCTTGGCACAAGATTTTGCCAATGATTGTGAAAAAGTTGTCAGGGATCACTATCCGGAGGTTGAACAGTTGCTAGACTGGTTGCTACAATATGCACCTGCACGTTTAACCGGAACCGGCGCCTGCATTTTCGCCGAATTTGAAACTCAAGCGGCGGCTGAACAAGTATATAAACAGTTACCCAACAATATAAATAGCTTTGTCGCACGGGGAATGAACCGTTCCCCGCTGCATATTTTTCTTGACTGAGCCGCCAGACACGGTTCGGAATAATAAAGAAGCACTGACGAGATAAATTTTATAGTTAGCATTCCACTGATTGCGGAGCAATCATAATTTTTCAATATCCAACCTGGGGTTAAACCATGCCTGACATGAAGCTTTTTGCCGGAAACGCCACACCGGCTCTGGCACAAAAAATTTCCGAACGTTTATATACCTCCCTCGGTAAAGCGACCGTCGGTCGTTTCAGCGACGGAGAAATTAATGTTCAGATCAATGAAAATGTACGCGGCAGCGACGTTTTCATCATTCAATCCACCTGTGCACCGACCAATGATAATCTGATGGAATTGATCGTAATGGTAGATGCCCTGCGCCGTGCTTCAGCCGGTCGGATCACCGCCGTTATCCCGTATTTCGGTTATGCCCGGCAAGATCGCCGCGTACGTTCGGCGCGTGTGCCGATCACCGCCAAAGTGGTGGCCGACTTCTTATCTAGTGTCGGTATTGACCGGGTGTTAACCTGTGATCTGCACGCCGAGCAAATCCAAGGTTTCTTTGATGTGCCGGTAGATAACGTATTCGGCTCGCCGGTATTAATCAACGATATCGTCAAAAAAACCGATTTGGTCAATCCCATCGTGGTTTCGCCGGACATCGGCGGAGTGGTGCGCGCCCGTGCGGTTGCCAAATTATTGAACGATACCGACATGGCAATTATCGACAAACGCCGTCCACGCGCCAATGTGTCGCAAGTCATGCACATTATCGGCGAAGTTGCCGATCGCGACTGTATTTTGGTCGATGACATGATCGACACCGGCGGCACGTTATACAAAGCGGCTGCCGCCTTGAAAGAACGTGGCGCACGCCGTGTTTTTGCCTATGCAACCCACCCGATCTTTTCCGGAAGTGCGGTACAAAATATCGCCGGCGATGCGATTGATGAAATTGTGGTAACCGATACCATTCCGCTTGCGCCTGAAATCGAAGCCTTAAATAAAGTGCGGGTATTAACCTTATCCGGCATGCTTGCCGAAGCGATTCGTCGGATTAACAACGAAGAATCCATTTCGGCGATGTTTGATTAATTCCGTTCGAATCTATCTGTACCGACCGCATTTCAATACTGAAGTGCGGTCCCTTTGCCATATCAAATCCGTTTAGAATTCTTTAGAAAACACCAACCGCACTTGCTTATTTTTGTATTGGTTCAATGGAATCGTTGAACGGTTATCGGTGTAATGAAACGATAAGCGCGGCGCAAATCCTTTCCACGACCAATTCCGTTTCAACAAATCGACACTGCCGCTCCAACGTTTATCATGGCGGATCACACCAAAAAACGGCGCACGATCACGGTAATCGGTTTGGGTATAAGTCAGACTGCCGCCCAGCGTCAATTGGGCAAAATCAAAATGATGGCGCACACCGGTGCGCACGCCGAAAGTGCGGTAGGAATAGTTGCGCTCTGCCGCTTGGTTGAAACCCTGTTGCACGCCCCAAAAATAAACCGTTCTTCCCTGCGCTATATGCGTCAGGTTTGCACTGAGCCAATGCTGCCAGCCTCGTTGATAGGCATATTCGGGACGATAATGTAGCTGCTGCGTTTCCCATGCCAGCGCCAATTTCCAATCGGGCTTTAACCGCCACGAATAATTGATCCGTCCCAACACTCCCTGATATAGCCCTTTATGCTGATATAGCAAGTGCTGCCCGCCAAGCGAAAGATCCCACGCATGCCCGCGCTGATTACCAAAACTGCGCCCCACGCTCAAACGGGTGGCGGTTTGATCACTTTGCCGGTTGGCGTAATCCAGATTGGTCAAGGCACCGTTAAGAAACCATTTATATTCTTCGCCGAAACGTTGCTCGCCTTCCAGCGCAATTTGCAAACCGACACCACGTTTGGCACGGCTGCTTTGGCTGAGGGTATATTCTTTACCGTCGTTTAATATCACGCTGCGCTGTTGTGTGCCTTGGTTGATATTGCTGCTTGGCAACAGGGCAAGTTGCAGATTGAAAGAGGAGGTTTCCGCTTTCAGATTTTGCAACATCGAAAATACATTGTTTTGTACCGGTTCCGGCAATTTTTGACTGAGCGCCAAATTAAACTGATATTCCGAAGCGTTGAGTTCGCCCATTTTTGCCAATGCACGCGCCAGCTCCAAACGAGGGCGCCGCAATGTCGCATCAAAGCTAAGCATATGGCGGTAATAGCCGACCGCACTTTGCCAATCTTGCTGCTGCTCGGCGATTTGCCCGGCTAAAAACAGCCCGTGCAACGACGGCGGATTATGTTGTAATAAGGGTTCAAGTACGGTTTTCGCCGCCTGCCACTGTCCCGCTTTCATTAAATTAAGCACCGTTGGCAAGAGGCGATTTTCCAATTCGAACGGTTGCGCCGTCGGCGTCGATTTGGCTACAGAAAAATCATCAAGTGCGGTCTGCGGTTGTGAAATTTGCGGTTGCGGTAAATTGTCCGAAAATGGCTGATTTGTCGGTAACATCGGCGCAGAATCGGCAAATACAGCAAAAGGCAACAACGTTAACAGTGCAGTATAACAATAACGTAAACACATCATTTAAATTCCAAAAAAGAACACAAGGGACGAGAAATCCCTTGTGTTACGTGAGATTAAAATAAAAATTATTCGGTTTCTGCGATACGACGCGAACCAAAACCACCTATCAAATGATCTGTGCCGCTTTCACCTTTAAGTCCATACACCCCGCCGACTTCATCCGCTGCCGGCCCATATAATAAGGCGTGAACTTTACCAGAGAGTTTGTCATCCGCACTTTTAACCTCGCCAGTAAAACCTGCCGCCCCTTTCTCTATTGCCGCATTGGCAATCAAATTTAAGTTTTCAGCAGCAACACCGTCTTTTAATTTTCCAGCCTCATCAAAATCATATTTTTTGGTGTTGGTTGTATTAAATGCTGCGGTACGCTTTTCAAAATCAATTTTAATCTGCACATCAGCGGTCGTGGCATAAGAATGTCCGTTGGTCATACCTAAGCCACTGGATATACCATTGTAAGTGGCTTCGCCACCCGTTGGCACAGTTTGGGTATATTCGCCGATAGATTGATACACATTAACCGTTCCTATATTGATAAATCGGTTACCAGAATCAAACATACCATAAGTTTGATAATTCCAATTGGCAACCGCCGGATCACGCCAAAAATAAGGGTAAGAAATATCCTCACCTATTGCCGCATAACTTCCGGCATATTGCCCCCCTATCTTTAATCCTGCATCATATAAACTTTGCTTTTTTGCCTCTTCATAGGTCGTAATATGCTGTAATTTATCCGTTAATTTATGGTTAAATTGTGGTATGTCAGCATTTACATAATTTCCCATATGAATATTGGATAATTTTCCATTACTATCATGCGTAACACTCCGCAATGCGGTAAATAATGCGCCTCCTCGCGCCTCTTCAATTTGAAACGCGACATCTTGTTTTTCGCTCGTATAATAAACTGTCGGTGAATATTTTTTTTCATAATTTTTCCCCAAAGTTGGCAGCAAAAACTCACCGGGCTCAGGCTTCCGATCACTGGCTTTCAACACATCTCCGCCTTCACCAACAACAGGGCGTTTTTTCACTTCCTCACGTGGTGTTTCCGGTGTTGTCGGTGTTGCCGGCTGCTCAATTATTGTTACCGCACCCGGCACAGGCACTTGATAACCATCAACACCACCGTTACCGCCACAGGCGGTTACTAGAAAAGCACCGCTGCAAAGTAATGCGTAATACCATTTTAATTTTTCTTCTTTATATTTATTCTTATTCATTTTCATACTCTCTTATCATTCGATATCTAACATTAGAAATTCACTTCGACACTCAGGGCAAAGTTTCTACCCGGTGCAGTCAAACGGTCATAACCTAAGCCTTCCACTTCTGCGGTCACGCCCGTGCTTAACCCTGTAATCCCGGTTTGACGCAAAGATTCCCAAGTCACATATTTGGCATTGGTCAGGTTATAAATGCCACCGCGCAAAGTCACGTTTTTACCGATATTGACATAACCGACCCAATCCCAGGTATACCATGATTTACTGACGGTTCTGACTACGCCGATATTACGTACACCGCGTGTGTCAATATTCGGTTTTGTACTCACTAACTCAGAGGCTTTTTTGGCGTCGGAACGGGTGAAACGAATGCCGCTGCCCCATTTGCCGGTCGGCGCGTCATAATCCAAACCGAGAATAAATTTCGCCGGCTGCAGACTGTCCATGGCATAACTGCTTTCCAACATGTTTTGCGAATTGCCCGACACTTTTCCTAATTTCCGCGGTCGCACTTTGCTGTATGCCGCACTGCCGCTTAAGCCGTCAGGCAAGGTTTTCCACAGGGCATGAAAATCCAGCACGCCGCGTACATTAAAACCGGCGGAATGTGCTTCTTCCTGATTGCCGTAGTAGCTCACCATTTCTTTTTGTGAGGTGATAGTGTCGTCATTCATCCTTCTTTTCAGAGTGATGAAGTTTTTATAATCGGCTCGGAAAACATTGGCGGTGATATAACCGACATTGCCGTGAATATCAAAACCCACTTCCTGATTAAAGGCTTTTTCGGCTTGGATTTTCTCACGCGATTGCACGCCGCGTTTACGTTGCAGATCCGTGCCGTACATTTCCTGTGCGTTCGGCACACGGAAACCGGTGCTGGCTTTATAGCTGAGCGTGATATTCTCCGTCAGATTTACCGCGATACCGGCTGCCCAGGACAAACTGCTGTAATCATCATTTTTAAATGCCGGATTGCTCGAATCGAATTTATAGCTGTCATAACGAATGCCACCGCTTAAATCGACATATTTGCCCAATTCCCAGTTATTACTCACGCCGAAATAATAGTTTTTACCTTTAATCGGGTGATCTTGTTTGCTAGACAGCTCTTTCTCAATCTGCATTAATCCATGGTTGAATTTCTGACATTTGAAACGGGTATCCTGATGACATTCGTGATCAGCAGGAACCACCTCGTCATAACGTTTGTAATTCAACCCTTCCACCAAATCAAAACGAGAACGCCCGATACCGGCGAGCAGATCAATTTCGTGTTTGATACCGAAATAATCCAACACTTTTTTGCCGCTAAAGCGGATTCGTTTGGTTTGCTCGGTCAAGGTCGCATTACTGCGTTTCCACATTTGGTATCCAATCGGCGCACCGCCTTCAACCAGCTTGATTCCCAAATCATTGCGTCGGAAAAGTTCACAATTTTGGTTCGGCGTCTCGCCACGCAGCGTACAGGCGGATTCGGTATGAATGGACGTAATGCTCACTTTTTCCTGATCCAATTCGATTTTCGCCGAATCTAACCAGCTTTTGTTATTTTCCGCTTGATACTCATAGAAGAATCCTTCACGCTTCTTATCGTGTTTATGATCAACAAATTTATAATGCGGGAAAAGCGGTCTGTGTTTCCAGTCGGTGCTGTCATTGCTTGCGCCGCTGTCTTTATAATTGCGATAAAACGGTTTTGCCCTATTTGCCCTGTCTTCAATCTCATAACGCTGCTTGGTGTTTTCAAATACAAACCCGATTTTATGTGACGGATTAAATTCATATTGGAATTTACCAAAAGCAGAATCGGAGCGGTAGTCCATCGGATTTGCCGCATTGCGTGTCAAACCGTAAACGTCATTCGGGGCATAGGTTGAGCTTTGAATGCAGTTCGCCGGTGAATGCCCCTCTAAACAACCCTCGGTTTGTGGAAAATGTGCCGGTCTGACCGCACTTGTCCAACCGGACTTGCGCAAATCTTCATATTGATATTCGGTGGGATACAAACGATCCAGCGTTTGCGACGGTGTATCGGAATGCGATTTGATTTCATGTCCGTCACGGCGGGTATATTGTAATAACGCCGAAAAACCGCCTGCCTGCCCTGCAGCGGCAATCGAATTGCCCCAACGCTGGTCTTTGCTACTGTAGCTGCTTTTAAGATTTACGCCCCAATTTTGGTCGGGTTTGATCACATCGCTCGGATCTTTGGTCACAAACATCACCGCCCCGCCTAACGCCGAATTGCCTGCAGCTACCGAGTTTGCCCCTTGACTGATTTCTACCGCTTTAATATTTTCAAATTCAATTTCATTCTTGGCGCCGCTAAAACGTTCCGCATAATTGGAACGCGGCATATAATTCTGCGCCTGCGAAATCCCATCCACCAAAATAGCAACCCGATCTTTATCCACGCCACGGATCGAATAACCGGCAGAAGCGCCGCTGCCTTGCTCGTTCACGGCAATGCCCGGATCATAACGGGTTAAATCGCGAATATCATTCACTTGTTCACGCCGTAATTGCTCGGCATTTTTCACCACACGGCTGATATTGCGCTGGGATTTGCTGATCTCGCCGATACTGCCGACCACGCGGATTTCGTCTAACTGCTCATCTTCGTTTGCATAAGCCGCTTGATGATAAGCCAATTGTCCAAGGAGGGTTAAAGCCACTATATGTGATAGTGGCTTCATTTTAAAATGAAGCTTTTGTCTTTTTCCGTTATTCATTGTAACACCTAAAAGTTAATAAAAATACATCTCATCTTTTTTACATCAATGATAATTATTATCGTTAATTGTTCGTAGCTGGCGAATTAAAGCAAATAATTTCTTCGGGATCAAGAAAAGAAATCGTTATTTTGTGATGACGATCAAATAAAAGAAAAAAGATCACATTGATTGAATCAGATAAACAAAATCAAGTAGACTAAATCAAAGAAAAATAAAACGAAATACATAAAAAACCGTTCTTTGAATTTTTACAAAGAACGGTCGTTAAAGTAAACCGGCAAATAGAATAACAAAGATCACGATAGCCTAATGCCAACCTAAACCGATTGGCGCCACGACTATCAAACCGCACTTTAACCCTGTTTTACTCCGGACTATCCTCACGCTGGCGCAATTCGCTTTGTGCGGTGCGCAAGGCGTCGTCAAACAGTTTAAACACATTGTGTTCGCCGACTAATTGGATAATGCCGCCGCGACGCAACTTTTGGGTCACATTATGGTTGGCGCCGGATAACATCACGGTCACCCCTTGTTTTTGTAAGTTGCACACCACATTTTCCAAACTCTGCATGCCGGTGATATCAATGAAAGGCACCCATTTCAGGCGGATGATCAAGTATTTCGGGTAAGTCTGGCTATCGGCAAGCGCACGGTCAAAATTTTCAACCGCACCAAAGAAGAAAGGACCTTCAACGGTAAACACCAGTAATTCTTCCGGTAACGGCTCTTCACCGATACGCGCCAGCAAATCCGCTTGCGATACCCGCTTAACCTCCACACTGCCCGCCATACGGCGCAGGAACAATAAGGTCGCTAGAATCACGCCGATATTCACCGCCACCACTAAATCGGCAAATACGGTCAAGCCGAAGGTAATCAGCAAAATGGCAACATCGCTTTTCGGCGCGCGTTTGATCATTTTGATAAAGCGTTTCGCTTCACTCATATTCCATGCGACAACGAATAGAATCGCGGATAAGACTGCCAATGGAATATGGACGGCAAGCGGTGCCAACGCCAATAATATCACGATCAATGTGAGCGAATGTACAATTCCGGCAAGCGGGCTGGTTGCGCCGTTACGGATATTGGTTGCGGTGCGTGCAATTGCGCCGGTGGCGGCAAAGCCGCCAAATAACGGCGCAGCAATATTGGCAATGCCCTGTCCGACCAATTCCTGATTGGAATTGTGGCGCGTGCCCGCCATGCCGTCGGCAACCACTGCCGATAGTAAGGATTCGATCGCCCCTAACATCGCAATGGTAAACGCAGGCCCAATCAACTCAATCATTTTTGTCCAACTGAGGGTCGGCAGTTTAAATTCGGGCAAGCCTTGCGGAATGCCGCCAAATGCCGTGCCGATAGTGCGGACACCGTCAAATTGAAATAGATATTGCACCATGCTGATCACCAATAAGGCGATTAACGGTCCGGGAATCCGTTTGCAACCGGGAATTTTGCTGCTGTAAAGCACCAGCAGCAACGCGGTGACGGCTAAAAGTGCGGTTGTGAAATGAAATTGCGGAAACGCTTGAATTAAATGGAACAGTTTTAAGTGGAAATGATCCCCGCTGACACTGGGTAAACCGAAAAAATCCTGCCATTGTCCGACCCAGATGATCACACCGATACCGGCGGTGAAGCCGACGATAACCGGTGAGGGAATATATTTGATAATCGCGCCCATGCGGGTTAAGCCGAATGCCAATAAAATCACCCCCGCCATTAAGGTGGCTACTTGCAAGCCTTCAATGCCGTATTGCGCAGTGATCCCCGACAACACCACGATAAATGCCCCGGTCGGACCGCTGATTTGCAAACGGCTACCGCCAAACACTGCGGTACAGAAACCGGCAATAATCGAGGTATAGATGCCTTGTTCCGGCTTCGCACCGGACGCAATCGCAAACGCCATGCCGAGCGGTAAAGCAACAATCCCGACGATGATCCCGGCAATAATATTATTCAACCAGTGCTGACGGGAAAACAAACCGCTCTTTGCGGCTTCCTGTAGAGCGAACATTGACAACTTGTCCTATAAAACAAACCAAAGAACAACTATTATATGCCTCTCGTCCAGATTGTTCATCCACGAGATACAAGAAAAATATAACTTTTTGATCTTACGCAAAAATAAAGTTGAGGAATAGACAAGTGGTGGGTCGTGAAGGATTCGAACCTTCGACCAACGGATTAAAAGTCCGCTGCTCTACCGACTGAGCTAACGACCCGATTGGGAGATTGCAATTTAAGTGGTGGGTCGTGAAGGATTCGAACCTTCGACCAACGGATTAAAAGTCCGCTGCTCTACCGACTGAGCTAACGACCCGCTTGGGAGATTGCAATTTAAATGGTGGGTCGTGAAGGATTCGAACCTTCGACCAACGGATTAAAAGTCCGCTGCTCTACCGACTGAGCTAACGACCCACTTTAAGTGGCTGTTACAAGAGAGTGGTGGGTCGTGAAGGATTCGAACCTTCGACCAACGGATTAAAAGTCCGCTGCTCTACCGACTGAGCTAACGACCCCTCGTTTGTAACGAGGCACTATAATACTCATTTTGCGGAAGTTATCAATCAAAAATTTATATTTTTTTTCCGCTTGCCTGATTTATCTACAATCTTACCGCTTATTTTTTTATTCTGCCGAAGATCGGCACGACACGTATAATTTCCTTATGCCGAAAACAAGACAACCCCGATAAATATCGAGGTTGTTTTACAGCTTTAAGCTACGTTACAAATTAGTATGCTAACACCGCACGACGGTTTTTCGCATAATCTGCTTCTGTGTGACCCAAAACAGCCGGTTTCTCTTCACCATAAGAAACGGTGGAAAGTTGTGAACCGGAGACGCCTTTGCCTGTCAGGTAGTTTACTACTGCGTCTGCACGACGTTGACCCAACGCGATGTTGTACTCCGGAGTACCGCGCTCATCGGTGTTACCTTCAACCAATACTTTGCTTGCCGGAGTTGCAGTCAAGTACAGAGAATGTGCATCCAACAGTTGTTGATATTGACCTTCGATGTTGTATTGATCAAAACCGAAATACACGGTGTTATAACGCTGTTGTAAATCTTCAGCAGTATAGTTACCGTATAATTGACCTTGAGCAGCAGAATCATCAGAAGAACTGCTACAAGCAGCTAATACGAATGCAGGTGCAGCAACCATCAGAACTTTTGCAAGTTTTTTCATTTTAATTACTCCTTAGTTTTTAGTAAGAAACGGAGACCAAGCTGGGAACTTAATTTGCCCGTCCGCACCTGGTAACCTAGCTTTAAAGCGTCCGTCAGCGGACACCAATTGTAACACTTTCCCAAGCCCTTGGGTAGAGCTATAAATGATCATGATTCCGTTAGGTGAAACACTTGGACTTTCATCCAGGAAAGTTGATCCCAGAACCTCTACGCTTCCCGTTGCCAAATCTTTTTTGACAATATGATCCGCAGAGATCATGATTAGATTTTTGCCATCAGAGGTAATCTGACCGCTATAACTTCTGCCACCTGCGCCGACATAGCTCGCACCACCGCCATAAGCACTCATCATATACACTTGCGGGCTGCCGCCACGGTCGGAAGTGAAGACGATCGATTGTCCGTCCGGTGACCAGCTCGGCTCGGTGTTATTGCCTGCACCGCTGGTCAATTGTGTGGTTTGACCTGACGCCAGATTCATCACATAAATATTCAGTTGCCCGTCACGGGAAGAAGCGTACGCCAAACGGGTTCCGTCCGGAGAGAATGCCGGAGCACCGTTGTGACGCGGTGTCGAGGCAACCACTTTACGTGAACCGGAACCTAAATTTTGAACCACTAATTGTGATTTGCGGTTTTCAAAGCTGACATAGGCTAATTGTTTGCCATCTGCCGACCAGCTTGGTGACATAATCGGTTGTGAACTGCGGTTAACGACGAATTGATTGCGTCCGTCATAATCGGCAACGTGCAATTCATACGGTGTGCTACCGCCATTACGCTGCACTACATAAGCAATACGCGTTCTGAATGCGCCGCGAATACCGGTTAATTTTTCAAATACTTCATCACTGATTGTGTGCGCGCCATAACGCAATTGGTTATTGTTCGGGATAGTATAGCTGTTTTGCAATAAGACTGAACCGGCTGCGCCTGAACCACCGATGGTATCCACCAACTGGTAAGCAATGTTATACCCGGAACCTGTCGGGGTGATTTGTCCGACCACAATTTCCGCCAAGCCCAATGCCGCCCAAGCTTCCGGATTCACTTCGGCTGCGGAAGACGGGGTTTGCGGCATTCTGCTGACCGGAATCGGGCTAAATTTTCCGCTATTGCGCAAATCCGCTGCGACAATATCCGCAATGTCTGCCGGTGCTGAACCCGGCCCATTCCATTTAAACGGCACAACTGCAATCGGTTGCGCACTGTCGATCCCTTCATCGATCACGATTCGGATCTCTTCCGCCCGTACAATATTGCTCACCAATACCAACACCAATGCTAATATTGCCGTTATCCGAGTAATATATTTCATTTAAATCCCCTATATTAAACACATTGTCATAATTGATCTTATTTTAAATCAAAATCAATAATTGGAGTTTTATACCGATTATAAATGGCGTCAGAAGGTGCCGCCGGTACTTTTTTAGTATTGGCAACCGCCCTTAATGCCGAATTACAAATGTCATCCGAACCTGAAATCTTTTGATAATTCAAAATAGTTCCGTCCCGCGCCAATGAAATTCTGATACTACAGGTTTTTCCTGCAAAGCTCGCATCACGGATAAAACGACGTTTGATTGTACGTTTAATCACGCCGGCGTATTCATCACCGGCACGCGCTCCATCAGCCCCGCTCACCGTTCCCGCTCCGCTGCCCGTTGTGCCGCCTTTATTCTGATTGCCGCCCTTAGCGGCTGAACCACCGCCAATCGTACCGCTATTCATAAAGTCGTCTAGAGCCGCCTGTTGCGCAGCTTTTTCTGCGGCAGCCGCTTTGGCTTTTGCAGCGGCGTCGGCTTTAGCTTTAGCGTCCGCAGCCGCCTTGGCTTTCGCTTCAGACTCTGCTTTTGCCTTAGCGTCCGCAGCCGCCTTGGCTTTCGCTTCGGACTCGGCTTTTGCCTTAGCGTCCGCAGCCGCCTTGGCTTTCGCTTCGGATTCGGCTTTTGCCTTAGCTTCTGCTGCGAGCTTCGCTTTAGTCTCGGCTTCAGCTTTTGCTTTGGCTGCCGCCGCTTGCGCCTCTTGCTCTGCTTTGACTTTTGCTGCCGCTTCTAAACGTTTAGCCTCTGCGTCTGCTTTCAGTTTCGCCTGTTCTGCAATTCTTTTTGCTTCAGCTTCTTTGGCAATACGCTGCTGACGAGCAATTTCTTCTTGTTTAGCCTGCTCCGCTTTTGCCTGCGCCTCACGGCGTTGCTGTTCCCGTTGTTCTTGCCGACGCTGTTCCGCTTGCTGTTTTTCCAATTGTTGCTTTTCCAGCTCCTGCTGGCGCTGCTGTTCTGCCTGCTGCTGTCTTTCCAGTTCCTGTAGACGCTGCTGCTGCTCCTGTTGTTCTAATTCTTGACGTTTGGCTTTATCAACATCACCTTTTTGCTGTTGTTTTATCCGCCCCCATTCTTGAGCGGCAGCGCCGGTATCCACCATCACCGCGCCCATTACATCGCCTTCACCTTCGCCGCCACCGGCAGCCGGCATATACTTATACCATAAGGAGCCCAAAATCAGGATTCCGAACAGTAATCCGTGCAAAATGGTGGAAATCAGAACGGCACGGTTTAATTTCTGTGTTTTCTCTGTCTGCACTGCTGATCCCGTACTGATAATTTATAAAGGATTGGTCATTAAACCAACAGATTTAATACCGGCAAGATGTAATAAATTCAACGCGTTAATCACTTCTTCATAAGGCGCATCTTTAGCTCCGCCAACCAAGAACAGCGTATTATTATCTTTATCAAACTCCTGTTTTGCCATTTCGGTCACCATTTCTTCGGTCAGATTCTCATTACGCTCGCCATTAATTGCAAGCGTATATTGCCCGACTCCGGCAACTTCTAAAATGACAGGGACTTTATCTTCATTGGAAACCGACTGGCTATCCACCGAATCCGGCAATTCGACCTGTACACTCTGACTGATAATCGGTGCCGTTGCCATAAAGATTAACAATAATACCAACAACACGTCTAAGAAAGGAACGATGTTAATTTCCGACTTCATATCACGACGTTTGCGTCTATACGACATAATATCCTCTTATCCTCTACGATATACTGTGCGGAAAATTAATTAGCACTTTTTTTGGCAAATGCCTGACGGTGCAGAATGGTAGTGAACTCGTCAATGAAGTTAGCATAATTTTGCTCTAATTTGCTGACGCGCAAGCTCAAACGGTTATACGCCATTACAGCCGGAATTGCCGCAAACAAACCGATTGCCGTCGCAATCAAAGCTTCGGCGATCCCCGGCGCGACCATTTGCAACGTAGCTTGTTTTACATTACTTAACGCCATAAATGCGTGCATAATTCCCCATACCGTCCCGAACAAACCGATATACGGACTGATTGAAGCCACCGTTGCCAAAAAAGGAATGCGGTTTTCCACTTCTTCGATTTCACGGTTCAAGGTCAAGTTCATCGCACGCGTCGTTCCTTGGATGATGGATTCCGGTGTACTTGAAGCAGTTTGTTGCAAACGTAAAAACTCTTTGAAACCGACATAAAAAATTTGTTCGCTGCCGCTTAAGCCGTCGCGACGGTTATCCATGCCATCATACAATTTATTCAAATCTTCGCCAGACCAGAAACGATCTTCAAACGCCGCGGAAGATTTTAATGCTTGGCGTAAAATGCCGCTCCGCTGGATAATAATTGCCCACGACATAATAGAAAAAATGATCAAGATTGCAATGACAATCTGAACGATAACACTTGCTTCTAAAAAAAGTGCCAAAAAATTTAACTCTGTTGACATCAATAAACCCCGATTAGTCCATACTAAAATACTGTAATTACTTGCCTCCCAAAGCCGTTCTGATCGTCTCAGGCATCGGCTCCGGTTTCATTTTGGATAAATTAACTGATGCAACTAAGACAGTTGCGTTTGACAATAATTCATCTTGCTTGAATAATTTCTGCTCAAAAATAATACTTGCTTTCTTGACTTGGCTGACGGTTGTTTCAACCGTCAAACAGTCATCCAATTTAGCCGCAATACGATAATCAATTTGCATACTGCGCACCACAAATGCCAGCTGAAACTGTTGTAATAGCTGCTGCTGTTCAAAACCCAGATTACGCAAAAATTCCGTTCTTGCTCTTTCAAAAAAATGGAGATAACGCGCATGATAAACCACACCACCGGCATCCGTATCTTCGTAATAAACTCTGATTGGTATCTTTTGCATAACGATATCCCACATGATCCCAAAGCCGCTATTATCAAGAATAGTTTGATACTTGTCTAGTGATCGCCTAGCGAATTAACAAGAATATTTTTAATGACAAGAAGAGGTAAAGATAAAAACACTGGCTTGCGATTAATTATTTCATATCGGAAAATAATTATCAGATAATAAAATAACACAGAGATGATTAAAGTGCGGTACGGGATCAGATTGCCCCTACCGCACTTTGCTGATTCAGATAAAATAAATATAGATGGCCCCAAATAACGCCGCCAAATAACCGATGAAAGGATTAAAAAAACCTTTCCAACGCGTTTTGCGTATTTGCAATCCAAGCCCATGAATCCACAGTATCGATGTCCCCCAGATTAGAAACAGGGTAAATAAAGGAGACGGGCCACCTAACGCCAAGGCAAATTTTTTCGCATGAAAAAAGATTGATAACATCAGTGCGATTGCCAAGATAAATGAAAGGGCTCGATAAGAGCCCTTATTTACCAGTTGATAGAGTTTATCAATCATAGTTACTCATCAAATTTGCCGGTTTTTTCAATGCTGATTGTTACAATCGCCGCAAAGAAAACCGCTAATAATACGCCTAAAACCCAAGCTACATAAAACATAATTCTTCCTCTTTGTTAGTATAGTGAGTTTTTATTTTCTTCGATAAAGTCACTGTCGATACGTCCGAACATTTTGGCATATGCCCAAATGGTGTAAGCCAGTAATATAACCACAAAGATTAAAGTCAGACCAAACATAATCATCAGGGTTAAGTGACTTGAAGTTGAATCCCACATCAACAAGCTGGTATTCGGATGTGTGATTGACGGCATAATGAACGGGAACATCGATACCCCGAACGTGAAAATCACACCGGCCATCGTCAATGACGAGAACAAGAATGCAAATCCGGAACGGTTGGCTTTAGAAAACACGATATTCAATAACCCACCGGCGACCGCCAAAATCGGCAACAGCCATAGCACGGGCATTTCTTTGAAATTATTGAACCACGCACCGGTTTCCAAAATCACTTCTTTGCCCAACGGGGTAGAAGGAGCGTTCTTATCAATTACGCCGGTGACAACATAACCGTCTTTGAACAACAGCCACACCCCTGCAAGCACAAAAGTGATGACGGTTGCAAATGCGCCGACTTGAGTGATAACGCGAGCGCGATCACGCAATTCCGCCGTGGTTTTCATTTGTAACCATGCAGCCCCTTGTGTCGTCAACATTGACAAGCTGACCAAACCGCACAGTAGCGCAAACGGATTGAGCAATTCAAAGAATGAACCGGTATATTTCACTTGCAGGATATCGTTGAATTCAAACGGTACGCCTTGCAGCAGGTTACCAAATGCCACGCCGAACACCAATGACGGGGCAAAGCCACTGACAAACAAGCCCCAATCCCAAGCGGTGCGCCATTTCGGATTTTCAATTTTAGCGCGATATTCCAATCCGACCGGACGGAAAAATAATGCGGCCAACACCAAAATCATCGCGATATAGAAACCGGAGAAAGAGGTTGCGTAAACAATCGGCCAGGCGGCAAACATCGCACCGCCGGCGGTCAACAACCATACTTGGTTACCGTCCCAATGCGGAGCAATCGAGTTGATCATAATGCGTTTTTCAACCTCTTTTTTACCGGCAAACGGCAATAAGGTTAATACGCCCATATCAAAGCCATCAGTCACTGCAAAGCCGAGAAGCAGAACCCCAACAAGCAGCCACCAAATAAAGCGTAGAATTTCGTAGTCAATCATGATTAGGCTCCTACTTATTTCGCTGTTTGTTCAAAATGATAACGGCCGGTTTTTAATGAGCTTGGGCCCAAACGTCCGTATTTGAACATCAGATACATTTCTGCAATCAGGAAAATCGTGTACAACGCACAGATTAAACCGATTGAGAACCACAAATCACCTGTTGTTAGGGCAGAGTTTGCCACACCGACCGGTAACACTTCATAAATAGCCCATGGCTGACGACCATATTCCGCCAAGAACCAACCGCTTTCAATCGCAATCCACGGCAATGGTAAACCGTACAGCAATCCTTTTAACAATAACGGGCTATTGCCAATCGTTTTACGTGCGGTTTGCGCAAATGCGCCAATCAACAACAATAACATCAAACCACCGGCAAACATCATCACGCGGAATGACCAGAAGGTCGGACCGACTTTCGGAATCGTATCGCTAGCAGCTTGTTGAATTTGTTCTTCCGTCGCATCCAATACATTGTCTGTGTAAGGTTTTAACAATAAGCCGAAACCAAGATCTTTTTGGTAAACCTTGAACAGTTCTTTATCTTCTTCCGTTGCCGTACCGTTCCGCAATTTTTGTAACAAGCCGTAAGAGATGATCCCGTTACGCACGCGCTGTACATTGATTTCACGCAGTTCTGTCAACCCGGTGATTTCTTTGGTTAAAGAGCGGGTTGCGATGATCCCGGCGGCGTAAGGAATTTGAATCGCGAAATCATTCTTCATTTCGGCTTCGTTCGGAATAATCACCATATTCCAATCTGCCGGCGCCGGCGCAGTATGCCACTCGCCTTCCATTGCCGCCAGTTTGACCGGTTGCGCTTGTCCGATTTCATAACCGGATTCATCTCCCATCAACAATACCGCAATAATCGCAATCATGCCGAAAGAAGAGGCCACTGAAAACGAGCGTTTGGCAAAGCCTAAATCGCGACCTTTCAGAATGTAGTAAGAACTGATGGAGAGCACGAAAATCGCACCGCAAACATAACCTGCAGATAAGGTATGTAAGAATTTACTTTGTGCGACCGGGTTCAGCCATAAATCCATAAAGCTGGTCATTTCCATTCGCATGGTTTCGAAATTAAATTCGGAACCAATCGGATTCTGCATCCAGCCATTCGCCACCAAAATCCACATGGCGGATAAGTTAGAACCGAATGCCACTAAATAAGTCGCCATCAAGTGTTTGCCTTTAGAGAGTCTGTCCCAACCAAAGAAGAACAACCCGACGAAAGTCGATTCCATAAAGAAGGCTAATAATGCTTCAATAGCCAAAGGCGCACCGAAGATGTCGCCGACATAATGCGAATAATATGACCAGTTGGTACCAAACTGGAATTCCATTGTAATCCCGGTTGTTACCCCTAACGCAAAGTTAATACCAAATAATTTACCCCAGAATTTGGTCATATCTTTGTACACTTCTTTGCCGGTCACGACATACAGGGTTTCCATAATCACAAGAATAAAGGAAAGTCCTAATGTGAGCGGTACGAACAAAAAGTGATACAGAGCAGTTAATGCAAACTGCAATCTCGAGAGTTCAACAATATCTAACATCTCAACTCCTTGTATATACTACAAGTTCCTCTGACATTGATTACTTTTGTAATCACCCCATTGACACCAAATAATATACCGATGTCATAAAATCGGCCTTCCCAAACACTTATCTAAACGGCTTATAACAACACATTTAGATAAATCTTCAAAAAAGCCCGATTCCTTCCCGCTTATGATACTCTGTAATTCACGCATTAAAAACATAAAATTTACTTTTTCCGCTACATTTTGGGAGATATCTCAAAAAATGCGATCTTCGTCTAAAATGCCATTATGATACAAATCAATTTTTTGAAATTATTGCTATTTTTTATACGCATACCCGATTAATAAAGTTGGTTATTACGCCTCTTTCACAAATTTTTACGCTGATTTTATAGACATTTTTATCCTGTTTTGCTATGTTGTGGAAGGTTTTTATAATTAAGAAATATTCTCGTTCAACGCATAGCAACAAACCAAAAAATAAACTCTGTTTTATTGCGTTATTTTTTATATTCTCACTGAGAAAAGGGCAAAAAATGTTCAAAAAATTTCTGTTCACTGCAAGTATCGCATTGTTTAGTATCGGTGTATCCGCCAATACCACAACGACAAAAAATCAAATTATTGAAGCTGGCAGTATCCCTCAACAATGTAATCAACTTTTCAGCGAAACAGAACAATTGATCAAAGAAGCGGAAAAACAACCGGGAACCCATACCCAATTTGCCAACATTAAAAGCAAATTGTCACAAAGCAAAAAACAAATCTTGGCTTTAGAACGCGAAGTGCAAATTAAAAGTTGTGATAAAGGTTTAGTTGCCCTCAACAACATCAAGAAACAACAACTGCAACCTTAATGATTTTTAACGGCTAAGCCTTATCTGTATCCAGTCCGAGATGCAGATAGGTTTTTGACGTCGCAATCCGTCCGCGCGGAGTACGCTGCAAATACCCCTGCTGAATCAAATACGGCTCTAGCACATCTTCAATGGTTTCCCGTTCTTCACCGATTGCCGCCGCCAGACTATCCAAACCGACAGGTCCGCCGTCAAACCGCTCCACCACCGCACTTAACAATTTGCGATCCATGTAATCAAAGCCTTTAGCGTCAATATCCAACATTTTCAATGCCGCTTGAGCGATTTCGATACTGATTAAACCGTTATTTTTCACATCGGCATAATCACGTACGCGACGCAGCAAACGGTTGGCAATACGCGGCGTGCCGCGTGAGCGACGGGCAATTTCCAATGCCGCCCCTTCAACGATGTGCAGGTTTAAGCAGTTGGCACTGCGAGCCACGATTGAAGTCAAATCTTTAACCGAATAAAATTCCAAGCGCTGCACAATCCCGAAACGATCGCGCAGCGGGGAAGTCAATGAACCGGCGCGCGTGGTTGCGCCGACAAGGGTAAACGGCGGTAAATCCAGTTTAATCGAACGCGCCGCAGGGCCTTCGCCGATCATAATATCCAGTTGGTAATCTTCCATTGCCGGATACAGTACTTCTTCAATCGCCGGTGAGAGACGATGAATTTCATCAATAAACAGCACATCATGCGCTTCCAGATTGGTCAACATTGCCGCCAAATCACCGGCTTTTTCCAATACCGGGCCGGAAGTGGTGCGGATATTCACCCCCATTTCATTGGCGATAATATTGGCAAGCGTGGTTTTACCCAAACCCGGCGGGCCGAAAATCAACAGATGGTCGAGCGCGTCTTGGCGCAATTTCGCCGCCCGAATAAAAATATCCATCTGCTCACGCACCGCTTGCTGCCCGACATAATCTTTCAGCAATTTGGGGCGAATCGCGCGATCCAATACATCTTCTTCGCCGATTTCGCTTGCGCTGATAATCCGATCTGCTTCAATCATACCGCTCTTTTACCCTATTTATAACGCCGCTTTTAACGCTTCACGGATCAACTGCTCGCTGGTGAATTCCGGTTTCGCGATCCGCTTCACCATTTTTTCCGCATCAAGCGGTTTATAGCCCAGTGCCACCAACGCCGCCACCGCATCATCTTCATAATTCGGTGCGCTCGAATCCAATTCGTGACGGCTGCCGCCCGGCAGCTGCACAAAGAAATCGGCTTTTTTGACATTGGCAAATTTGCCTTTTAATTCAACCAATAACCGTTCAGCCGTTTTTTTACCGACCCCGGGAATTTTCACCAATTTGGATAATTCCTCGCGTTCAATCGCAAAAACGAACTCATCGACCGACATTGCCGACAAAATCGCCAACGCCAGTTTTGGCCCGACGCCGTTGGTTTTAATCAGTTCACGGAACAAAGTGCGGTCTTGCTTGCTGGCAAAGCCGAACAATAAATGCGCATCTTCGCGCACCACCAAATGGGTGAACAGGGTTGCGCTTTGATTGACTTCCGGCAAGTGGTAAAAACTGGTCATCGGCAGTAGCAACTCATAGCCAACGCCTTGCACATCAAGCAAAATTTCAGGCGGTTGTTTTTCCAATAATGTGCCGTGTAGACGTCCGATCATAATGATGTCTCTTTAATTCGTATGATGTGGCATAGCATAAAATAAAACTGTATAAATAACCAGTTATTTTTCAGCTTTTAAGCGAAAACGTCCGCGGCTGTAACGGGCTTTCAGACTCAAACCGCACTTTTCAGCTTGAAGTGCGGTGCTGGCGGTTTTGCCGATTTGGAGGGAATGCTGCAAACTGTGGGCGTGGGTGATCGCAATCGCCAACGCATCGGCGGCATCGGCTTGCGGCTGTGCCGACAGGTTTAAAATCCGAGTGACCATATGCTGCACTTGCACTTTGTCCGCCGCCCCGCTGCCGACCACCGTTTGTTTCACCAAACGCGCCGCATACTCAAACACCGGCAGATCAAAATTGGTGGCGCAGACTATCGCCACCCCGCGCGCCTGCCCCAATTTCAAAGCGGAATCGGGGTTTTTCGCCATAAACACCTGCTCTATCGCAAACATGTCCGGCTGAAACTGGGTGATAATCTCACTCACACCGGCATAGATCCGCTTTAAACGGAGCGGCAAATCCTCAACTGCGGTACGAATCGCCCCACTGCCGAGGTATTCCAACTTACGCCCGTTCTGCCGAATCACGCCGTAGCCTGTAACACGCGAGCCGGGGTCAATACCTAGAATGATTGTCATAGAAAAATTTGCTCTTTTATACTACTTGCAATAATTTTTGCCATTTCAACTGGAACAGCATTGCCCACCATTTTATAACCAGTATCTACACTATCATAAATGAATTCAAAATCATCTGGGAATGTTTGAATTCTCGCGCATTCACGAACAGTCATTCTTCGATACAAATATTCATATCCTTCAGCAAAAATATGCTTATTTTTATCGATCTTAGGCATTATTGGTGCTTGTGGGTGTAATTGTGCTTGTCGTCCACTAGCCTGAACCGTAAAACCAAACTCTTCCCATTGACGAACCCTATTTCTGCTCATAAAAATAGTCGAGAATCCACCTTCAAAATACTCATGATTTAATATTTCTAAATTTCGATTAGCTTTATTTTTGATTCGTGCTGGTTTAGCACTATCCTTTAAATCAAAAATACTATCTTTCAATGTTCTTTTTACTGATGTATTAACTGGGAATTTGAAATCCTTATCCAAATCTTTTCTTATCCCAATGTAAAAAACACGTTTTCTATCTTGTGGAATGCCATAATCAGATACATTGACTAAATTAACCGTAAGATTATACCCGCAGTCAATAAACATCTTTTTGATAGTCTCAACTGCCTCTTCATGCCTTTTAGACATCATTCCAACTACATTTTCAGCTAGAAAAAATTTAGGTTGTTTTTCTCGAATGATACGAATGTAATCAAAAAATAACTGTCCTCGAAGATCATTAATGCCTTTCAATGATCCTGCTTCAGACCAAGATTGACAGGGTGGTCCTCCAATAATTCCATCACAATCTGGAATATCATTTGATAATATTTTTCTAATATCTCGGGTATCTAAATAAGCTGAATGGTTTTTCTTATAAGTAGCCCAAATTGTTTTATCATACTCATTTGCAAAGATAATTTTAAATCCTGCCTGCTCAAAGCCTAAATCTAAACCACCTGCTCCTGAAAATAAACTAACAATATTCATCATGCCTCACTATATGAAAAGGTAATTAGCTTTGCATTTTTTAGTTTAGCTGGATTATTAGGGTCTTTAATCTTAATATCATTAATAACCAATGAATCATTTTTCTCCACGTTAGAAAGTAAATCAGATTTATTTTCCAATGAATTGAACTTCTCATCATTAATAATTGCCATAAAATTAAAGGAGCAATTAGGATTCCTAGTATAAATATAATTAAAAACCGTAAATGGATTTTCAATCCCCCACATACCTCTAATTCTTAGATAGGTAATTCCTAATGGATCAACTTTATTTACTCGACCTAATTCCTTAGTTTCAGAAAATTCAACATCTTCAATTTGAGTGATCCCTTTTTTTATATACATTTTAATTTGTTCATAAACATCTTGTGTAGCACAATAATCATCACCATAAACGAAACATAAAGAGGTTAATTTATCATTATCAACTACACCAACGCTATAAATCATATCTTTTTCAATCCAATTACCACCATCACATTCACGACAAGCTTTCTTAAGCATTGGATTTGAAGAAAATAGTTTTGCTTTTGGATAACTACTATTTAACGCTAGACTCGAATTAGGCAACTCAATTTTTTTCACTTCAATTGCATCACCTTGCTTTAAAATCATATCTGGAGGATTATTCTGATTACCTAAGTAACTGAAAGTTGAAGAAATTTTTTCAGTTCTTATCTGTTCGTTATTTTCATTTACCGTATCAGCAAATAAATCTTTAATATATTCTTCTAAAGATTCACCCATGTTATTTGCACGATTTCGACCTGTTGCATATTCACGCAATCTAAATTGTGGTTCTCTAACTAAATTAATGATTGCATTAATAATATTTGCCATATTTTTCTCCATATAGCAATGCCCTGATTTCAGGGCATTATTTAATTATTACAGTAAAAAATAAATCTAAACTACAACAACGCCGCGACTTCATCGCTGATTTCACCGTTGTGATACACGTTTTGCACATCATCACACTCTTCCAGCATATCAATCAAGCGCAATAATTTCGGTGCGGCTTCGGCATCTAAATCCACTGTGGTTGACGGAATCATCGACACTTCGGCACTTTCAATTTTAAAACCCGCCGCTTCAATGCCGTCGCGCACTGCGCCCAGTTCTTCCCATGCGGTATAGATTTCAAAACTGCCGTCATCTTGCGGTTGCACATCATCAGCACCGGCTTCGATTGCCGCTTCGATTAAGCTGTCTTCATCGCCTTGCGCAATCAAAATCAAGCCTTTTTTGTTGAACAGATAGCCGACCGAGCCTTCCGTACCTAAGTTGCCACCGCACTTGGTGAAACTCGGGCGCACTTGTGAAATGGTGCGGTTGGCATTATCGCTCAAACACTCCACCATCACCGCCGTGCCGCCCGGACCGTAGCCCTCATATACACGGGTCTCCATATTGGTATCATCGCCGCCGCCCACGCCGCGCTCAATCGCACGGTTAATGGTGTCGCGCGTCATATTGCTGGCAAGCGCTTTATCCACCGCCGCACGCAAACGCGGATTCGCGCCTGCGTCACCACCGCCGATTTTCGCCGCTGTCACCAATTCACGGATTAATTTGGTAAAAATTTTGCCGCGTTGTGCGTCCTGCGCCGCTTTGCGGTGTTTGATATTCGCCCACTTACTATGGCCTGCCATCTTGATTTCCTCTTGCTATTTATTTTTAACTGTTTGTTTATTTTAGTAAAAATTGTTCAATCGCCGCCGCATTGTTCCACGATTTGGCCATCGTCACCGCCTGCTCTGCCGTCACCCAACGATACGCCGAATGTTCACTCAACCGCACTTCGCACTCTTGCGCCAACGGCAACAAAAACCAATGTTCGTGGCAATGGGTAACATCACGCGCATAACGATGACGAAACTGCGGAAAAATCTCAAAATCAACGGATTGTTGACAATCGACCAAACCGACCGCACTTAGCCCTGTTTCTTCCGCCACTTCACGCTTTGCGGCGCAAAGTGCGGTTTCGCCCGCCTCCAAACTGCCCGACACCGACTGCCAAAACGCAGGATCATCATTACGTTGCAACATCAGCACTTGTTGGCTATCGGTGGCATAGATCACCACCAACACCGATTCGGGGCGTTTAAATCGTGACATTTACGCTTTCGTTACCGTTAAGGCAAGCTCATTCAACGCCTGTTCATTGGCAAAACTTGGCGCGTCGGTCATTAAGCACGCGGCGGCAGTGGTTTTCGGGAATGCGATTACGTCGCGGATATTGTCCGTGCCGGTCAAGAGCATAGTTAGGCGATCCAAGCCGAATGCCAAGCCTGCGTGCGGTGGCGTGCCGAATTTTAACGCGTCGAGCAAGAAGCCGAATTTTTCTTGTTGCTCTTGTTCGTTAATGCCCAAGATATTGAACACGGTTTGCTGCATTTTTTGATCGAAGATCCGTACCGAGCCGCCGCCCACTTCGTAGCCGTTGATCACCATGTCATAAGCATTGGCGACCGCACTTGTCGGCTCGGCTGCCAGTTGTTGCGGCGTGAAATCTTTCGGTGAAGTGAAAGGATGGTGCATTGCCGCCAATTCGCCCTCGTCACCCATTTCAAACATTGGGAAATCGATCACCCACAGCGGTTTCCATTGATCCGCTTGGGTCAAGCCTAACTCTTTGCCGACTTTCAAACGCAGCGCACCCATCGAGTCGGTCACGATATTGTATCTATCCGAACCGAAGAAAATAATGTCGCCGTTTTGCGCGTCCAAACGCGCCAAGACCGCACTTAGCACCTCTGCCGATAAGAATTTGGCAATCGGGCTTTGCACGCCGTCAATGCCGGCGGCGATATCGTTCACTTTCAGCCACGCCAAGCCTTTCGCGCCGTAAATCGCAACAAACTGGGTATATTCGTCAATTTGTTTGCGGGTCAACGTCGCCCCGTTCGGCACGCGCAACGCCGCAACGCGCCCTTTCGGATCATTTGCCGGTTCGTTAAACACTTTAAATTCGACCTCTTTCAGCAAATCGGCAACATCGACCAGCTCCAACGGGTTGCGCAAATCCGGTTTGTCCGAACCAAAACGACGCATGGCTTCGGCGTAAGTCATAATCGGGAACGTGCCCAAATCCACACCGATAGTCTGCTGCCATAAGCCGCGTACCAATTCCTCCATCACCGCGCGGACTTCTTCGGCGGTCATAAACGAGGTTTCGACATCGATTTGGGTAAATTCAGGTTGGCGGTCGGCACGCAAATCTTCATCGCGGAAACATTTCACGATTTGATAATAACGGTCGAAACCGGACATCATCAGCAATTGTTTGAACAGTTGCGGCGATTGCGGCAGGGCGTAGAATTTGCCTTTATGCACCCGGCTCGGCACTAAATAGTCACGCGCGCCCTCCGGCGTGGCTTTGGTCAGCATTGGGGTTTCGATATCCAAGAAACCGTGTTCGTCCATAAAGCGGCGTACAAAACTGGTGATTTTGGCACGGGTTTTGATCCGTTGCGCCATTTCCGGGCGGCGCAAATCCAAATAACGGTATTTCAAACGCTGTTCTTCGGTGTTGTTTTGGTTGAAATCCAACGGCAACACGGCAGCGTTATTGTAAATTTTCAGCCCTTTCGCCAGCACTTCCACTTCGCCGGTCGCCATATCCGGATTGATATTTTTTTCCGTGCGCGCAATCACTTCCCCTTGAATTTGCACACAAAACTCATTGCGCAACGTAGCCGCCGCGTCAAATGCCGCTTGCTGTGCCGGATCAAAAAACACTTGTACAATGCCCTCGCGATCACGCAAATCGACAAAAATCATCGCCCCGAAATCACGGCGGCGGTGAATCCAACCGCTCAGTGTTACTTCTTGTCCGATATGGCTACGATTTAGCGAGCCGCAGTAGTGTGTACGCATCATAATCTGTGTTCCTTGCTGATTTTAAATTGAATTCCCGATTCTCAAGACGGAAAAAAGTTGAGAAGATTAACTGGCGGATTATAACGGAATTTTACGCCGGAATGAACAGCTTTATCGCTTGGGCGAGATGAAAGCAAAAGTGCGGTCAAACAACCGCACTGAGAGAGTAAAACGATTATTACGGCATTGCCGGCGGCAAGCCTTGCAAATCCGACGGTGATAAATTCGGAATCGATAAATCGTATTCGCCGCTCGGTAAGAGCAACTCGTCGTCATCTTCACCAAATGCCGCCGCTTCGCTGTCGGTTTCATCGTATAACGAATTAGCGTAGTCCTCGTCATATTCCAAACCGTCATCGCTATAAAACGCCTGCCCCAAGGCAAAAAGTGCGGTCATAAACACTTGCTCGATCGTTTCCTGCGGCACGACTTCCCCGTTATATTTTAATTGCCCGTTTTCCAACAAGGCTTTTGCGCTAAAAGCCTCCGGGGTTTCAATAAATGATCTGTTTTCGGTTAACAATTGCAACATATGTTGATAGCCTTCATCTGCTTCTTGCGTGATTTGTTCCGGCGTCAACCTCTCCTGTTCTGTTTCACTTTTAACGTTGGCAATCTGGGTCAGCGATTGCTGTAACATTTTTTTGTCGATTTCCGCATTAAAATCAAATTTGGACAAAAAGCGTAAAGGATCCGGGTTTACCGTTTCATCCGCGCTATCTGACTCGGTAAAATTGATCCCCAAATCCAGCGTTAACCGGCTGATACCGCCGCTGTTGCTCCACGCCAGCGGTGAAAACTGCAATTCCGGCTTTTTCGCTAGAATCGTCAGCGCCGCACGCTGTGCTTTTTCATCCTGCTCAGGCGTCGCTTGTCCGTCAACCGGAACGCTGTCACTCGCTTCATCCGACTGAATCGCCAATGCCATTTCTTTGATCGCCAAAGTTTGCGTGCCGATTGCCAGATCTTGCCACTGGGTCGGTTGCAACAAGCTATCCAGTTTTATTCCTCTTATTCTCAATTCATTGTTTTTAAGCGAATTTTTATCATCCGCTTTTCCCGAGAGAGCAAGATGATCCCAACTCAGCTTAACATCACCAATGCCTTGCAGGTTGGTGTCGGAATCAATCACCACCTCGCTCATGCTGAACGAGATATTGTTTTAAGGTATTCCAGCGCCGCAATCCGGATTTGCGACACAACCCGATCGTTGTAACCGAGGCTAAAATCAATGGTCAGCGGATTTTGCGCTTTGCTCAGTTCGAACCACGGCTCGACCAGCTCATTTTTGCCAAGTGCGGTCTGTCCCGCTGCCAGCACCGGTTTTAACTTGAATTTAGCCAAGTTACTTAGCGGCAATGGTCCGTGCTTAGACTATTTTTCGCCAATACAAGGCAAAAAACATGAAGTTTAGTTATTCTAAACGAACGGCTTTTAACGCCGTAGTGGCGAAAAAGAGTCATAGCCCTGCGGGTTGTGTTTAAAATTAGCCACTCCTCGTTGTCATCCTCACCAATAGTCTCGCTATTGGTTTCGGCTTACGCCTAGATTGCGCTAATTTTAAACGACAACTCAAAATATAAACAAACATCAACAAACCCTAAAAAAATTGCCCCACAAAAGCATTTGTCGCCCTTGCGCCTTTTGCGTACAATAACCGCACTTTTACTGATTTTGACTATAAAATGAACAAAGATACGCTATTTTCCGCACCGATTGAGAAAATCGGTGATTTTACCTTTGACGAGGCGGTTGCCGAAGTCTTTCCCGATATGATCCAGCGTTCCGTGCCGGGTTATTCCAATATCATCACCGCGATTGGCATGCTGGCGCAGCGGTTTGTGCAGCCGAATACGCAAGTGTACGATCTCGGTTGTTCGCGTGGGGCGGCGACGTTGTCGGCGCGGCGCAATATTAAACAGCCGAATGTAAAACTGATTGCGGTGGATAATTCGCCGGCGATGATCGAGCGTTGCCGCCGCCATATTGAGGCTTATCACGGCGAAAGTGCGGTTGAAATTATGTGCGATGACATTCGCCATATCGAGATTGAAAATGCGTCGATGGTGATTTTGAATTTCACCCTGCAATTCCTGCCACCGGCTGACCGCACTTTGCTGTTGCAAAAAATTTATCGCGGTTTGAATCGCGGCGGCGTGTTGGTGCTGTCGGAAAAATTCCGTTTTGATGATTCGATTATCAACGAGTTGCAAATCGATCTGCACCATGAATTCAAGCGTGCCAACGGTTATAGCGAGTTGGAAGTCAGCCAGAAACGCACTGCACTTGAAAATGTAATGCGCACCGATTCGATTCCGCAACATAAAGTGCGGTTGCGCGAAGTGGGATTTGAGCAGGTTGAATTATGGTTTCAGTGCTTTAATTTTGGTTCTATGTTAGCGATTAAACAATAAAATGAGAGAAATAGGATGATTGATTTTCGCCCGTTTTATCAACAAATCGCCCAATCCAATTTGTCGGATTGGCTGCAAACCCTGCCGCTGCAACTCAGCCGGTGGCAAAAAAATGCGCACGGCGAATATGCAAAATGGGCGAAAGTGATTGAATTTTTGCCGGCGCTAAACGCCGGCGAAATCAACCTGAAAAGTGCGGTCGAAGCGGTTGCGGCTGCGCCGTTGTCCGGTGGCGAACAGCAACGGATTGTGTATCATTTGAAGCAACTTATGCCGTGGCGCAAAGGTCCGTATCACTTGCACGGCATTCATATTGATTGCGAATGGCGTTCCGATTTTAAATGGGATCGGGTGCTGCCGCACTTAGCCCCGCTGCAGGATCGCACGATTTTAGATGTCGGCTGCGGCAGCGGTTATCATATGTGGCGCATGGTCGGCGAGGGCGCAAAAATGGTGGTCGGAATCGATCCGACCGAGCTGTTTTTATGCCAGTTCGAAGCGGTGCGCAAACTGCTGAATAATGACCGCCGTGCACATTTAATTCCGTTGGGCATTGAGCAAATGCAGCCGCTTGCCGCGTTTGACAGCGTATTTTCAATGGGCGTGCTCTATCACCGCAAATCGCCGCTCGATCACCTCAGCCAACTGAAAGATCAGCTAGTCAAAGGCGGCGAATTGGTGTTGGAAACGCTGGTGATCGACGGCGATGTCAATAGTGTATTAGTGCCGCAAGATCGCTACGCCAAAATGAAAAACGTCTATTTTATTCCGTCGGTGGCGGCACTGATCAATTGGCTGGAAAAGTGCGGTTTCCGCAATGTGCGCTGTGTTGATGTGGCAGCCACTTCGCTGGCAGAGCAACGCAAAACCGACTGGTTGGAAAACGAATCGCTCATCGACTTCCTCGATCCAAACGACCACAGCAAAACCATCGAGGGCTATCCTGCGCCGAAAAGAGCGGTTATTTTGGCAAATAAATAAGGTAATGCGGCTGATAAAAATACCAACTATGAGGCATTAACATTCCCGTTGGCAGGCGTAAGATATTGCTTGATTTTTATTAGATAAGAGTACGATATTATGTCTAATCCGTTTCATGCCCGTTGGACGGCGGTCGGCAACACGCTTTGCCTCGGGCACTGGGAAATCAGTTATCAAGGGCTGCCGCTGGTGTTGCCCGAACAAAAACGCGAACACGATATGGGGACTAACGGTATCTATAGTTTTATGGATCCGGAAGAAGAACTGTTTCGCGAAGGGCTGTATGAAGACGAGTGGATTATTGAAAACGCCGATTGGTTGGCGGACGTGTTTGTCACCTCGAATGTGCCGTTGGACGAAGAACATTTCCATTATTTCTATCAAGCCGTCAATAAAGAAGATTGGCGTTGCGGCAGCTGTGGCGGTTGTATGTAGCCTTACACTATAAGGAAAAACCATGAGTTATTGTGATTACGTCAACAATCTAACCCCCGGGCAAGAGCAACCGAATAAAACCTACCACGATCAGCATTACGGTTATCCGATCAGTGATGACAACGAGCTGTTTGAGCGGTTGGTATTGGAAATCAATCAAGCCGGTTTGCGTTGGACGTTAATACTGAAAAAACAACAGAATTTCCGTGCCGCTTACGCCCAATTCGACATTGCCACTGTTGCCGCTTACAGCGAAGAAGACAAAGTGCGGTTGTTGAATGACGCCGGTATCGTGCGCAACAGGCTGAAAGTCAATGCCGCAATTCATAACGCACAGCAAATTTTATTATTACAACAGCAGTATGGTTCGTTCAAAAACTGGCTCGATCACCACCATCCTCGCGCCCTTGCCGATTGGGTTAAGTTATTCAAAAAGCAATTTAAATTCGTCGGCGGCGAAATCGTCAATGAATTTCTGATGAGCACAGGCTACTTGCCCGGCGCACACCAAACGGATTGCCCGATTTATGCCAAGGTGTTGGCAAGCGAACCGGCTTGGCTGAAATCAACATCATAGCGAGGTCATCCATGGAGTACAAATTTGATATCGCTTTAGATGAGCAATCGGAAAACATTATTAAAAAAATGCTGAATTCCAACAATTACCAATCAAAAAATGAGATTATACAAACGGCATGTGAGTTACAACTAAATCCAATTGCCAAGCCTTTTAATCCGCGTAGAATATCAACTACTTTCCATTCCAAAGGGTTACATTATGTCATTTCAATCCATACAACTGCTGAAACATATCCACCCGAGTCTTTCCCTGCAACAAATTAATGAAATTCCGGTTATCGTGCTGGATCACCCGCTTGGCAAAGCGGTGATCGCCTTGCAAGGGGCACACTTGCTCAGCTGGCAACCGCACTTTGCCACCGAAGATCTTTTGTGGTTAAGCGAAATCGAGCCGTTTAAACTGGGTGTGGCAATCCGCGGGGGAATTCCAGTGTGTTATCCATGGTTTAAAGATTACGGCACTCCGGCACACGGCTATGCACGGATTAACCTGTGGCAACTCAGTCAATGGCAAGTCAGCGATAACAAAGCCGAGCTAACCTTCACGCTGTATGACAACAATCATCTCGTTGAAGCCGAGCTGAAAATGGTGTTTAGCAGCGAATGCGTATTAACTTTCACGCACTATGGCGAACAAGAAGCGCAACTGGCGTTGCACAGCTATTTCAAGGTCGGCGATATTGCGCAAACCACGTTACACGGCTTGCCGAAAACCGCACTTAATACGTTAAATAATCGGCAAGAAAATGTCGCTTCGCCTCGTCAATTCACGCAGGAAACCGATTGCATTTATTCAGCGGAAAATCCGATTAGCCGGATTGAAGATAAAGCCCAACAGCGGATGATTGAAATTGAACATATCAATGCCTCGGATATCGTGGTGTGGAATCCGTGGCAGAAAAAAACCGGCAGTATGTCGCCGAAGGGCTATCAAACCATGCTATGTGTTGAAACGTCGCGGATTAGCCGCAAATTGACGCAAGGGGAAAGCGTGCAAGCGGTGATTCGAATCCAACGCTAAGCCCCACTGCTCCAAACCGCTAACGCAAGGGCGTTCAACACGCCCTTTGCCCCCTAATATTTGTCAAACTTCGTGACTCGTCTCACAAAACTTCATTTGTCATGATTTAGATCATCGCCTTTGCATTCCACTTAATAGGTAGTAATGTTAAAATTTTTCCGTTACCAATTCTATTAATAGAGGAAATTACTATGACATTTCGTATCGAAAAAGACACTATGGGTGAAGTTCAAGTTCCGGCAGACAAATATTGGGCGGCGCAAACCGAGCGTTCACGCAATAATTTTAAAATCGGTCCCGCCGCTTCTATGCCGCATGAAATCATCGAAGCTTTCGGTTACCTGAAAAAAGCCGCGGCGTTTGCCAACACCGATTTAGGCGTATTGCCAGTGGAAAAACGCGATCTGATCGGGCAGGCTTGTGATGAAATTCTGGCGAATAAACTGGATGATCAATTCCCACTCGTGATCTGGCAAACCGGTTCAGGTACGCAATCGAATATGAACGTCAACGAAGTGATTTCCAACCGCGCGCACGTGCTTAACGGCGGTAAACTGGGCGAAAAAAGCGTGATCCACCCGAATGATGACGTCAATAAATCCCAATCCTCCAACGACACCTACCCGACTGCAATGCACATCGCCGCTTACAAAAAAGTGGTGGAAACCACCATTCCATGCGTGGCGCGTTTGCAAAAAACCTTCGCCGAAAAAGCGGCGGCGTTCAACGATGTGGTGAAAATCGGACGCACCCACTTAATGGACGCAACCCCGCTCACCTTAGGGCAAGAATTTTCCGCCTATGCGGCGCAATTGGATTTCGGCTTAAAAGCGCTGAAAAACACGCTACCGCACTTGGCGGAATTGGCGCTAGGCGGCACGGCGGTCGGCACAGGCTTAAACACGCCGCAAGGTTATGATGTCAAAGTGGCGGAATATATCGCCAAATTCACCGGCTTGCCGTTCGTGACTGCGCAAAATAAATTCGAAGCCTTGGCAACCCATGATGCGATTGTGGAAACCCATGGTGCGTTAAAACAATTAGCGGTCTCACTGTATAAAATCGCCAACGATATTCGTTTATTGGCGTCGGGTCCACGCTCCGGTATCGGTGAAATTTTAATCCCTGAAAATGAGCCGGGTTCCTCGATTATGCCGGGCAAAGTCAATCCGACCCAATGCGAAGCCTTGACCATGGTATGCGCACAAGTGTTGGGCAACGACACCACCATCTCGTTCGCCGGTACGCAAGGGCATTTCCAACTGAACGTATTCAAACCGGTGATGGCGGCAAACTTCCTGCAATCGGCGCAACTGTTGGCTGACGCTTGTGTGTCATTCGACGAGCATTGTGCGGTTGGTATTGAACCGAATCACCCTCGCATTCAAATGCAGTTGCAAAATTCATTAATGTTGGTGACCGCACTGAATACCCATATCGGTTACGAAAATGCGGCGAAAATCGCCAAAACCGCCCACAAAAACGGCACTACCCTGAAAGAAGAAGCGATTAACCTTGGTTTGGTTACCGCTGAACAATTTGAAGAGTGGGTTCGTCCTGAAGATATGGTCGGCAGCCTGAAAAAATAACGCTGGCGCGATGAGAACGGGATCTTCGGATCCCGTTTTTATTCCCGGCTAAATTAGACCTTATCACCGTTTATGTTATAATCTCATTAAGTTGTGTTGTCCGAGTAATTCATCGGTTATATTATGAAATTATTAAAAATTGCCACTCCCCTGTTCCTTTTGCTTTTCAGCAAGCTGGCTTCGGCGACTTGGTTGCCGGTCGGTACGGTTGACTATACTTGGGGGCCTTTCCATATCTATACCATTACCCTGTATAGCGAAAATGGCGAATACCAACCGAACCAACGTCCGCTCATGCTGACGTTGAATTATGCCAAACCGGTCGAAGGCAAAAACTTTGCGATTACCATTAAAAAAGAGCTAAGCAATATTGCGCCGCAAGTCTCTCCCGAGTTACAAAGCCAGTGGGCGGCAAAATTAGAACAAAGCTTACCGGATTTTCAACCGCAAGATTTGCTGAATTATATTGCTTTGGAAGATACCGGTTATTTTGTGCTGAATGATACCGTATTGGAACCGCAATTCGGCAACGCGTTTAATCAGGCGTTTTTGGATATTTGGTTGTCACCGCAAAGCAGTTTTAAACGCTTACAAAGTAAATTATTAGGTCTCGATAAAGATCAACCGAGCAAATATTCGCCGCCGGCGCGCCAACTGGAAACCGCCCCGGTAGAAGAGGAAAGCCGGGATCCGTTAATCCTGCCAACGGTGCCCGACACCGTCCCTGCTACACCGGAAAGCGCAGAAGCCAGTTAATTCGACGTTGTTGTTTATAGCATTTTTATGATGGGAGTCTCTGTTATGCGTTTACCCCGAACCGTTTTGTCACTGGTTGCAAAATCTCTCAGCCTAATGTTGATTGGAAGCCAAGTTTATGCGGAACAAACCCCAAGCGCCGATCATCAAAGTGCGGTCAGCGCCGCCATTCCAACGGACAATCCGCCGCAATCCGCCACTGCTGCTGAAGAGTATGCCACGCAAATTAATGTGGAGATCATTGCATTCCAACGCCTGCTAGACGGCGATAGTCTGAACCAGCAATTCCCGGAACTCAGCTCGGTCATTCCGACCGCCGATGCCATTTTACCATCGGAAACACAAATCAACGCACGCGCATTGCCCGACAGTGCTATGCAGCTCAATGATATTTATACGAAATTTGAACAACACGATGCCTATGTGCCGTTTTATCACCAAGCTTGGACACAAGCGCTAAACCAACAAAGTTTGGCCGTGCCGATTCACATTCAATCAGCCGCGGATCGTCTCCCCTCGTTGGATGGGCGTTTTACGGTGTGGCAGGATGATAAAATCGAGTTAAATTTCAATCTGGCTTTTAGTTACGACGACAAAAAAAGCGCCTCCCGCTTAATGCCGGTTTTTGGCAGTGTCGGACAAGATGTGACAACCGTTGTACCGGATATTGACGCGGTCTCCGATAAAGAGCAAGAAACCGAAACCGCCGTCGCCTCGGCACGGCACACTATCCAGTATCAAAGCCAAAGCAGTTACACGGATAACCAAATGATGTATTTTGACCACCCGTTGTTCGGTATTTTAGTTTTGATTAACAGTGCCGATGGCAAACCGCTTAAAGGCGTCAGCGGCAGTAATATGACGCCATAACCTTTCTTATTCAATATAACAGAAAGCCATATTTGTGAACAAATATGGCTTTTACTATCGCCGCGAAAATCTGCCTACGGCATAATCGCCTCTTGGTCTTCGCCTTCTTTTTCAACTTTCGGCGGCAGCATGTGTTCGCGTGTTAAGCCGAGATCCAGCGCAAGTGCGGTTGCGATATAAATCGAAGAATACGTACCGAAACCAATCCCGATTAATAAGGCAAGTGAGAAGTTATGAATACTCGGCCCGCCCCAAATATACAATGCCAATACCACGACCAAGGTGGTTGCCGAGGTCATCAAAGTTCTGGCAAGGGTTTGGGTCAAAGAAATATCCATAATGTCTTGTGCCGCAGTACGGCGGATTTTACGGAAGTTTTCGCGGATTCGGTCAAATACCACGATACTATCATTCAGAGAATAACCGATTACCGAGAGAATCGCTGCCACGAAAGTCAAGTCGATTTCAATCTGTAACGCAGCGAATACGCCCAAGGTTACAATCACATCATGTGCTAACGCTAAAATCCCGCCGGCTCCCAAACGCCATTCAAAGCGTAGACCGACATACAACAGCAACATAATTAAGGTTACCAACGTGGCATAAATCGCCGCTTCGGTCAGCTCTTTCCCTACGTTCGGACCAACAAACTCAATACTGCGCACAGTTGATTGAGCATCAATACTTTGCAGAATATTGATCACTTTCGGTCCAATCGTGGTGTCGCCGTCTTCCGACGGTAAACGGATCATCACATCACGCGTGCCACCGGAAGCCTGCACCACCGCACTGCCGAAATCATTTTCCGCCAATGCAGACCGCACTTTCGGTAAATCCGCCGGTTGGGAGAAGCTGGCTTCGATCACGGTACCACCGGTAAAATCCAAGCCCCAGTTAAATCCCTTCGTCACCACAAAGAATAAACTGATGGCTATCACCGCTAACGAAAAAATATAGCCGGGAATGCGGTATTTCATAAACGGGATTACACTGCGTGCCAGTTTTATGCCGCTTTCGGTTTCAATAGGTTGTTTTGCTTTTACATTCACCATTTAATCCTCAATCTAAATTGACAACTTATCAATGCGTTTGCCGCCATACAGGAAGTTCACAATCGCACGCGTGCCGGTGATTGCGGTGAACATAGAAATCGCCACGCCCAATGACAAGGTGATGGCAAAGCCTTTTACCGGTCCGGTGCCGACCGCATACAAAATAATCGCGACCAAAATCGTGGTTAAGTTGGCGTCGAAAATACTGGAAAAGGCACCGTTGTAGCCTTCGTGAATCGCTTGTTGCACGCTGCGCCCGTTGCGCAACTCTTCCTTAATCCGTTCAAAGATCAGCACGTTGGCATCGACTGACATGCCCACCGCCAACACGATTCCGGCAATGCCCGGCATTGTCAGGGTTGCCCCCGGCAGTAAAGACAACACGCCAATCAGCAATACGATATTCAGCACTAAGGCAAGGTTGGCTATCATGCCGAATTTACGATAGACAAACAGCATAAACAGAATGGTGAAACCTAAGCCGTATAGACTCGCTTCCATGCCTTGTTCGATATTTTGCGCCCCTAAAGACGGCCCGATCGTGCGTTCCTCTACGATTTGAATCGGCGCAATCAACGCCCCGGCACGCAACAGCACCGATAAATTTAACGCTTCAGCCGGGCTGTCGATACCGCTGATACGGAAACGGCTGCCGAGACGATCGTTAATGGTCGCCACGTTAATCACTTCTTCGTGTTTTTCCAGAATCGGCGTGCCTTTGTCATCAACCCGACCACTCTCTTTATACTCGCTGTATAAGGTTGCCATCGGTTTGCCGATGGCATCGCGGGTCGCCGCCGCCATCAAATTGCCGCCCTCGCTATCGAGGGTAATATTCACTTCTGGGCGACCTGTAGTGTGATCGCTGCCCGACGTTGCCCCTGTGATATGTTCGCCGCCAAGAATCACGCGACGATACAGCACTACCGGATTGCCTTCGCGATCATTTTTCACTTCGGAATCTGACGGCACCATGCCGCGTGCAGCAAAATCGGCACTCGCATTAGTATTCACCAGACGGAATTCCAAGGTCGCCGTCGCACCCAAAATTTCTTTGGCGCGCGCGGTATCTTGCACGCCCGGCAATTCAATCACTATGCGTTCGGCCCCTTGGCGTTGCACCACCGGTTCCGCCACACCTAATTCATTTACCCGTTTACGCAAAATCGTCAGGTTTTGCTCAATCGCGTGTTCACGCACCTGTGCCAAGTCCGCTTCCGACATGGTAAGCGTAATCACTTTGCCGTTAAGGCTTTGTTGTAAATTCGGATCAATGCGGCGAATTAAACTTTGCGCTTCCGATTCGGAGGCTTGTTCGCCCAGCGTAATGACGGTGGAATAGTTTTCACCTTGACGGATATTAGTATAAGCAATCCGCGCTTTGCGCAATTCGGTGCGCAAATTGTCTTGGCGCTGGGTTTCCAGTTTCTCAAGTGCGGTCTTCATATCGACCTGCATTAGGAAACGTACCCCACCGCGCAAATCCAATCCCAGTTTCATCGGGCTGCCGCCAATCGCTTCCAACCACGCCGGGGTTGCCGGCGCCAGATTCAACGCCACTGAATAACCCTTGCCTAAATTTTCAGCCAGTTTATCTTTCGCCAGTAGTTGATCATCGGTATTGGCGAATTTTGCCAACACAGAACCGTTTTCCAATTGTAACGATTTCACCGCTAATTGGTTTTGTTGTAAGACTTGTTGTACTCGTTGATAAGTGGTGTTGTCTGCCTGCTGTCCGCGGGTGCCGGAAATTTGCACCGCAGGATCTTCACCATAAAGATTTGGAAGAGCATATAAAATGCCGATGGCGACCAAAATGATCACCATCAGGTTCTTCCATAAAGGGAAACGATTTAACACAATTAATGCCCCTCACTCGGAAGTTAATTGGAAGATTGGAAAATTACAGGGATTTCAAAGAACCTTTTGGCAGCACCGCCACCACGAAATCACGTTTGATGGTCACTTCGATATTGTCATTTAACGCAATCACGATGTAATCACTTTCGGCAGAGGCTTTGCTGATTTTACCGATTAAACCGCCGCTGGTCAGCACTTCTTCGCCTTTCGCCAGTGACGCCATTAAATTGCGGTGATCCTTGTTACGTTTTGCTTGCGGACGATAGATCATAAAATAGAAAATTAAGGCAAAGATTACCAAAATAAAGATCATTTGCATTCCGCCGCCTTGTTGTGCGTCCATTTTTTTATCCTTTTTAAGTTAGTGATTAAATTAAGTAAACAGGACGCTCATGCTTGTTCAACATAACCGCCCCGACTGTAATAGCGGTGTTCAAAATAGCATAAAACACGGCTAAAGTGAAAATCTTCTTGTTGTCAGGCTTATTTTCCGTCATCAAATGCGTGGTATTCATTCAACGGCGGCACCGGCTTGCCGATACGGGCGTAAAACTGCGCGACAAACTGTTCTAATTCGCCATTTTCAATCGCGGTGCGCAACTGTGCCATCAAGCGTTGATAATAACGCAGGTTGTGAATGGTATTCAGTCTCGCACCCAAAATTTCACCGCACTTGTCCAAATGATACAGATAGGCTTTGGTGTAATTTTTACAGGTATAACAATCACATTCCGCTTCCAATGGCGATACATCGTCGCGGTATTTGGCGTTACGGATTTTAATCACGCCGTCTGCGGTGAACAAGTGTCCGTTGCGCGCATTGCGGGTCGGCATCACGCAGTCGAACATATCAATCCCGCGGCGCACGCCTTCCACCAAATCCTCCGGTTTGCCCACGCCCATTAAATAACGCGGTTTATCCTGCGGAATTTGCGGACAAATATATTCCAAAATGCGGTGCATATCTTCTTTCGGCTCGCCCACTGCCAAACCGCCGACCGCATAGCCGTCAAAACCGATTTCCACCAAGCCCTCGACCGAAACCTTGCGCAATTCTTCATATACGCCGCCTTGAATAATACCGAACAACGCATTTTTGTTGCCTAATTCATCGAAACGATCACGGCTGCGTTTCGCCCAACGCAGCGACATTTCCATTGAATTTTTGGCATAATCAAAATCGGCGGGATACGGCGTGCATTCATCGAAAATCATCACAATATCCGAACCGAGATCATATTGAATTTCCATTGATTTTTCCGGCGATAAGAAAATTTTCTCGCCGTTAATCGGATTACGGAAATGTACGCCCTCTTCTTTGATTTTACGAATATCGCCCAAGCTGAACACTTGGAAACCGCCGGAATCGGTCAAGATCGGCCCGTGCCACTGCATAAAATCATGCAGATCGCCGTGCAGTTTCATCACTTCCTGCCCCGGTCGCAGCCACAGGTGAAAGGTGTTGCCCAACAAAATTTGCGCGCCGGTGGCTTTCACTTCTTCCGGGGTCATGCCTTTCACCGTGCCGTACGTCCCGACCGGCATAAACGCCGGCGTTTCCACGCTAAATTCCCCTTGCGGACGTTGAAAGGTCAAACGCCCGCGCCGTGCGCGTCCGTCGGTGTTGTGTAATTCATATTTCATATTTTGCTCCTATCAACGGAAAAACAGTCCGAAGATTGATCTTATTTAAAGAATAAAAGTGCGGCGATCCGTACTTTTGCTTTATGTCCCTCCCCATTTTTCTAGCGAAAAATGGTACTCCCTCCGCACAGGGAGGAAGGGAGAAAAGAATCTTCCAGCTACCTAAAATATCGTGGCTACTTAAAATATCGTAATTAGCTTGATTTGAAAACTCAAGCCAATCCGCTCACATCAGGATTTTTGCTAATAAACATCGCGTCGCCGTAACTAAAGAAACGGTACCGCTCGGCAACCGCACTTTGATACGCCTGCATGGTATGGCGGTAACCGGCAAAAGCAGAAACCAACATCACCAAGGTCGATTCCGGCAAATGGAAATTGGTAATCAGCGCATCGACCACGCGAAACGGTTTGCCCGGATAAAGGAAAATCGTAGTGTCGGAAAAATAAGGCGCAAGCAAGTGCGGTTGTTGTTGCGACAACGGTGTTTCCGCCGCTGCCAATGCCGCACTTTCGAGGGCGCGCACCGAGGTCGTGCCGACCGCAATCACCCGTTTCCCGGCAGCTTTGGTGGCTAACACCGCTTGCACCGTCTGCTCATCGACTTCAACATATTCGGCGTGCATATGGTGATCTTCCACTTTTTCCACCCGCACCGGCTGGAATGTGCCTGCGCCGACGTGCAAAGTCACAAAGGCAAAATTCACGCCTTTTGCCGCCAATTTGTCTAACAACGCCTGATCGAAATGCAAACCGGCGGTCGGCGCGGCAACTGCGCCGGGCACTTGATTATACACGGTTTGATAACGCTCCTGATCCATTTCTTCATCAGGGCGATCAATATACGGCGGCAACGGAATATGCCCGATTTGCTGTAAAATCGCCAACAACGGCGTATCGCCGACCACTTCCAACTCAAACAAGGTATCGTGGCGCGCTTTCATCACAAAAGCAATGCCGTTGCCCGCGCCTAACTTGTCTTCGCCCAGAATAATCTGCGCCCCGGCTTGCGGCGCTTTCGAGGCACGCACGTGTGCCAAACAACGGCGTTCGCCCAACACCCGCTCAACCAACACTTCTAATTTGCCACCGCTGCTTTTGCGTCCGAACATGCGCGCCGGAATCACACGGGTATTATTGAACACCAATAAATCGCCGGCGTCGACCAAATCCAACACCTCGGCAAATTGACGGTGCCGCAATTCGCCGCTTTGTCCGTTCAGGCACAACAAACGGCTGCTGCTGCGTTCCGCTTTCGGATAACGTGCAATCAGCTCGTCCGGCAACTCAAAATGAAAATCTGAAACTTGCATTTTTCCCACTCAATGATAAAAATTAAGCCTGCTAGTTTATTGATTGTTGCCACAAGTCGCAAGCGGATCATCACGATTTACTGACTTTCCCCAACCGCACTTTGCGCCATCAGCCCAAACCACTGCTGCATTTTCTCTTTTATCGCATTCAAATCAAGCTGTTGCTGTTGGCTGAGCAGCCGTTGCCAATAGGGATCGGCTTTGTCGCTTTCATGGAAACCGTCTTGTGCCAAGTTTTGAATTTCCTGCCGTAATTCCTCGTCTGTTTTCGCTTTATCGGCAAAAAACAGCGGATAAAGTGCGGTTGGCACCACAAACAACTGCTGTTCCGAGCGCAGGAAATCCGCAACGTAACAAGCTAACTGTTGTTGCGCTTGTTCGACGCTCATCTCCGCAAATTGCAAACGGCTCACCTTGCCTTTCTCAATCCCATAAAAGTGCGGTGTTGCGGCGGTTTGTTGCCGTTGCACGCATTGGGCTAAATAGGTGATCCAGCTTTCGATTTGATGTTGCGCTTTCACGCTGCCGCTGCGCCAGCGCACTTGCCGCCCTTGATACAGCTGTGTGATGTCGCCTTGCAATCGGTAATCTTGCCCGTCAATCTCAAACGTTAAATCAATCGGCAGGGTTTGCGCCGTTTGGCTTAAATACGGCGCAATCGCGGCACTGAGCGGTTGCAACTCGTCGCTGATTTTTTGTTCGGCAATCTCAGCAAAGGCGGCGCGCGGCAATTCGCCTTTATATTTGGCGTAGTCGAATTGTTGCCCCCAATCGCTTGCCGGTTGCCGTAAAAGCCGTTCCTTTAATTGGTAGTTTTCCAGTTTTGACAACTGAAACACTTCGCTCTCTTCCAACGCGGTGTCATATTGGCGGAAATACGCGCCAAGCTGTTGTTCAAAAAAATAACGCAACGGATCTTGCACAAAACGGATCAAACGATCCAATTCTATCACCGCACTTTGCAGCGGATTTGCCGCCAGCGGTTGCACAAAATTGCTAACGTCATGTTGTTGCTGCGTTGCCGCCAGCCACCCTTTGGCAAAAGAGCGGTTTGGATTGTGCGGCTTGAAATTTTCGGCACTGAACACGGTCATCGGGTGGGTTTGGATCAATTTTGAGCGCACTTCGCCGCTGTCCGTTGCGATTTGCTCCGCCAAATAATCGACGAGCTGGCTGACTAACACCGACGGTTGCAACACTTGATTATCGGTCAATGAACGTCCGACATAGCTGATATACAGCTTTTGTTGCGCCGATAAAATCGCCTCTAAAAACAGATAGCGATCATCATCACGCCGCACGCGGTCGCCTTTTTGCGGCGCATATTGCATTAAATCAAAGCTGTTCGGATTATGTCGGCGCGGATAATCGCCCTCGTTCATGCCGAGCAACGCCACCACCTTGAACGGAATCGCGCGCATCGGCAGCAAGGTGCAAAAACTCAATTTGCCGTTGAGAAAATTGAAACTGTTGTCTTCTTCCGATAAACGGCTGTTCATCAGTTCCGCCACCACCTCGCTGCTCAATTCGCCTTCAAATTGGGTCTCAAGTGCGGTTTGAAACACCTCATCAATCCGTTGCGCCAAAAACAGCAGGGCGTGGCGGCTGTCGTCGCTGTCGATAAAAAACTGCTGTAACGCATTTTGTAACGCCTGTTGCCAATCAGCAATGCGGTGTGTTTGTTGTAACAAGGCATGCCAATCTTGCAATTGTTGCAAAAACTCGCCCAGTTTGCCGACCAATTGCGCATCCAAGCCGAAGCTAAAATCAAATGCCACCGTCTCTTGCCAAACACCGTCCGCTTCGCGCATTGCCGTGCCAAGTAGCATTCTTTCCAGCCCACTTTGCCATGAATTGTAATTCGGCTCGCTTTCCCCCTCGCGGCGCAAGCCATAGCGAATGCCGTTCTGCGCCACCCAGTTTTTCAATGTTGTCAAATCAGAGAGTTCAATCGCAAAACGTTCACGCAGTTCGGCAACGTCAAGCAGCCCCAACACGGCTTCGGCGGTGAACGGGCTTTCTTTTAATTGCAACAACGCCAAAAAGGTTGAGATAATCACATCGCTGTGACTGTGTTTGCGGTCGGCGATTTCGTAGGGAATAAAATGCGGATCTTGGTAACCGTATTGCGCAAACACCGCATGAATATACGGCACATAGTTATCCACGTCCGCCACCATCACCACGATGTCTTTCGGCGTCAACGTGCGGTCTTGTTGAAACCAATGTAATAGTTGATCGTGTAAAATTTCCACTTCGCGCATTGGGCTGTGGCAAGCATGAATCGTCAGGCTTTGATCCTGCGCCTGCCAAACGAACGGCGGCGGCGATTGCAGCGGTTGCAAATCCAAAATCGCATTTTGCAGTTGCGCCAACAAGCCGTTCCCCGCAATCGCGGCGTAAGCGTCAATTTCATTGGCTTCGCTTTGACTTAATAATGATAAAAAATCGCGCCCCATTTTGCCCCATGCCGCCAACAGCGGATTGCCGCTTTGCAGATAGCCGAGCGGATTTTGCCAATCGTCCTGCGTGGCTTGCGCCTGTTGCTGCGCATTCAGCCACGGGCGCGAGTCTGCTTGTTCGGATGTTTCTTGCAAATAGGCTTGGCGCCGGCGCAATTGCAACTTTTGCAGAAAAGTGCGGTCAAGAATATCGCCCCAGTAATAACGGCACGGATTATTAAAAAACAGGTGGACTTCACTCTGCCGTGCCAACGCCTGAAAGGTTTGCAGATAAGCGGTCGGCAAGGCGGAAATACCGAAAATAAACAACCGTTGCGATGGCAATGCCGCCGTTTGCTTTGCCAATTGTTGCAAATAAGCCGTATGCAAATTGGCACGGTGATAACACTGTTCGCCCTGCTCTGCGCTTTGCTGCGCCACCCGCGCATACAACGCCCGCCACAATTTGCCCTGCCAGCTGACCGCACTTTGCAGATCTTGCTGCAATAAAGCCGACAATTCTTGATTATTTTGGCTTAAGCCGCGCCGTAATTGTTGCAGAATATCCTGTTCCCGTTGCTGTTCCCATGCGGTGATCCACTCGGGGCGATAGACCAAATATTGGTCGAACAGATCGGCAATTTTGCTTGCCAAGTGATACAGTTTTTCCTGTTCTAACGGCTCGCCGAGATATTTTTTCAATGGGGTAAAATCGCTGTCTGCCAGCAGCGTGGGAATCAGCGCCAACAAATGCCACAACATTGCCTCTTTTTGAAAGGCGTTTTGCTGCGGCACATTCGGCAAAGTGCGGTGATATTGTTGCCAAATAAAACTCGCCGGCAGCGGAAAATCGATGTTGGCGGCAACGCCGCACTCCGCCGCAATCTGTAATTTCAACCACTGCGCCATGCCCTGACTTTGCACCAAAATCTGTTCGCTCCGGAACGGATCAGGCAGCGGATTACGTTGCATTAAGTTGACTAAAATCGCTTTTTGAATCTCTAAATGGTTGGAATAATACAGGTGCAGCACGGTCATTCTCCTTGGCAGATGTGTTGCCATTGTCAACAAGAGCGCTAACGATTGCAAGCCGATTTAGCGATTTTCCGCACTCAAGCTGATTTCGCCCAACGGAAACCGCACTTTCACCCGTTGCGCTTGGCATTGCACGTCAAAGCGGATCTGATTTTGTGTGATCGGCGTTTCACAGCCCAAGCCCAAACGTTGGCGTGCAAATTGGTTTTGCGCCAGCAACAGCGCCTGATATTGCTGATAAATCTGCAAACCGTCACGCTGTTGTGCCGTCAGCCAACGGGAGACTGCCAACAGGCTGAAACTGAACAACATTAACGTCAGCAGCACCGCCGCCGTGCCCGCACCACGCCGATAGGCAAAACGCATTCGCTTATAACGGGTTAAAATCATGCCAACTGCCCTGCCTATACTGCCATTGTTGATACTCGGCAGCGGTTTTTTCGATCACTTGCGGGGTAAAAACAATCTGATCCTGCCGTTCCAACCGCACTTTACCGTTATGAATGACTGCGCCAAACAGTGTGCCGTCGCCGTTTAAACTGAGATCGCCCTCGGTGATCACCACGCCATAAAAATCCTGTTGCAACTGCCATTCAGCGTTTTCCACCAGCCACAATATGCCACCGCGCTGGTAATCTTCGGCACTTAACGGCAGGGTTAAAAATGTGAATTGTTCCACCTCGGCGTTCAAAAAATCACCTATTTTACTTGCCAATGCCTGTTGCGGCAACTGTTTAAACAGGCTTAGTTGGCGACATAATACAAAGTGCCGCTGCGTTTGCTTATCCGCGCCGGCAAAGGTTAAACGAAAAGTATCACTTTCGGCTCGGTTTATTGCGGCTTGTCGGCAAGCCGAATCGGCGTCAGGCGATAAACTCCGTGCCAACAACGGCTCACGTTGTTGTAAATAACGCATACGTTCGCCCAAATTGGCGCGCTGTAAGCCCAACACATCATGATCGACCAACAGAAACAGCCACAACACCGACGACAGCAACAAAAGCGCCCACAAACTCGCCATGCCCTTTTTCCAAGCTAACATTATTCTCCTGCCAATAAACGGTTGTGCAGTGCAATCACCACCGCACTTTGATATTGAATGTGCGGTTCGCGCTTATAATTGGCTTGAATTTGCACTAACACTCCGCGCCGTTGTGCCAGCCATGAAAAGTGCAAACGGCTGACCTGGTAGATGTCGCTGTCCAAGAGATCCGCCCAACCGCGCGTATCGCAACCGTTTTTTGCCAAGTAAGCATGGCATTGTTCACGCTCACACTGCTGAATTGTGCCGCTTTTGTACATCGCGCGCGTTTCCACCATTTTGCTTTTTAAACGATAACCCAACAGCTCTTTTTGAATGTCCAGCGTTCGATTTTGCCCCGCCACTTGGCACTGTCGACCATGATTGCCGCCGACGCAACCGCTGTGATCCAAATCGTACCAAAACAGTAAACAGCTGTTTGCGCTTTCACGGTTTGCCGCCGTGATCGTGGTTGAGCTGCCGTCTGCGTGGTTAAACAGCGCTAAGTTCGTTTGCTCAATCCGTTGATCGAGGTAAGCAAAACCGCTGCGGCTAATATCTTTTGCCATCAGTTGCAGTACTTTTTGCACCTCCTGCTGTAGTTGCAAACGCAGCAATAATTCGCGGTTAAACACGCTGGCTCGGCTGAAAAAACCGACAATCAACAACAAAAGGAACGAACCGACCGCCGCCGCAATCATCAATTCCAACAGGGTAAAACCCGCTTTATAACGCTTAGCTGTCATTAACACAGGCACTTGCCGCTTGGTCATCTTTCACCCTTAAACTGCCGACATTAAACAAGGAAAAAATCGAGCGGTGTTTGCCTGCCTGCAACACGAAACACGCCGCCGAGAAGGTGTCTCGTACACCGCTCAAGCGACTGATTTCGCTCGGATAGTATTTTTTACTGATAATCTGGGTTTGCGGTGCAAAACTCGCTTGATAAAAATGCGCCTGCACGCGTGCCGGACAACCGGCGGGAATAAAACAATCGCACAGCAGATTATCCTTGCGCTGTACCGTTACGCACCAATTTTTGTGGGTATCGCGGTTGATCAGCAACAACCAAATCTCCTGTGAATTTTCAATCCGCAGCTGCATATGACGCAAAAAGGCGAACAACTTTCTCTGCTCTTTCTGCAACACCTGATAATCCGACAACGCCTGCCATTGCGGACGTGTTGCCGTCGCCAATACGCTCAACACAAACACCGCCAATAACACGTCCAATAAAGTAAACCCGCTACGCATCACGCCTCCTTTTTGGAAGCCAAGTTTAGAAAAACGGCAAAAAATACCAAGTGCGGTCGGATTTTTTTGGAATGGGGATCGCAGAATTGAAAAATAAGAAGAAAAAACCGCACTTTCTCAATGAAACAACAAAATTCATCTCAAAAGTGCGGTTTGCCGGGGTTCGTTAAAGGCTATTCACCTTAGATTTTAACGCCTAATTTTTTCACGGTTTCTTCCGTGGTCCACAGATCGTTAGCGATTAAACGGAAGTTAATCAATGCCGCTAAGTAGCCGTCGCCTTCAGGAATTTTCGGCCCTGCGGTCGCGTCTTTGACCACCGTCACTTCAAAGCCTTGTTCGATCAATTCACGCAAGTGCGATTCGATACACAAGTTTGCCGCCATCCCTGCCAAGATCACTTGATCCACGCCTTGTTTGCGTAATTGCAAGGCAACATCGTTGGTTTCCGGCCCAAAGATTTTGTGCGGGTTGGCGATGATGGTTTTGCCGTCATAGATATACGGTTTGTACTCTTCCATAAAGTCCGCGCCTGAACCTTCGAAACCTTCCATGGTGTATTGTCCTTTACGCGCAAACATACCGCTGTCATGCATGAAGTGTTCGCCCGGGCCACCGAATTTCCAGCTGTGATCGACCGGATAGTAATAGTGCGGCGAAACCACGACCGGGATATCAGCCGCTTTCGCCGCTTTAAACAGGCTTTCGATATTCGGCACGGTGTTGTTACGGGTAATGCTTTCGCCCATCACGCCCCAGCTGATCCCTTTCGGGCTTAAAAAGTCCACTTGCGGATCAACCACAACCAAGGCGACGCGTTTTTTATCCAATTTCATACCGTGACGCGGCATACCGTATTGTTCCGGTTCGGCATATGGGTCAGCGGCTTTCTTTTCACTCGCCGAAGCCGCCGCGCTTAATCCCATTGCGCCCAACGCCGTTGCCGCCATTGCAATTTGTGAACCTCTGCCTAATACTTGGCGACGTGTTGTATCAATTTGCTGTTCTTTATTCTCATTACTCATGGAAATCACTCCTTTTAGTTGACTATTCAAAATTAACATTGAAGAATATTTCATTCATGCCGCTGAAATACCCCTTGTTTGTTGCTTCGGGGTCAGTATAAGAAAAACATCATGCGGCAAGTTGACCGATCGTCCGGATTTTTTAACCGAGGAAACCAATGGATTCTTTAACCGAGTTTTTTGCCCGTTTTAATTTCAGAAGTGACCTTTTTTTTAGCAGCTTACTCTGCCGGATAGGGGAGTTTAACGAACCGAATAAAAGCTATTTGCATATTGTCCACGACGGCGCCTTCGATTTATTATTAAACAACCACCAGCAAAAGCGCATCAACGAACCTTGCGTGATTTTCTGCCCTAACAGCACCTTACACCGCATTAATCCGTTGGATGAAAGTGGAATTACCGTTTCATGTATCAGTTTTGATTTTGGCGAAGGGGTGAAAAATCCGCTGAACCAAGCTTTGGACGAATGTGTGATCATGCCGCTGAATGCTTGCCCCGAATTATTGGCGGTCGGTGACGCGGTTTATCAAGAATATCAAGTCGATAAATTGGGAAAAGCCCTTGCGATTCACCACTTGTGCAGCTATTTTTTGATTCGGATTATCCGCTACGGTTTGGAAAAACGGCAATTAACCACCGGATTTTTAAACGGGTTAAGCGACGCTAAATTGAGTAAACTGCTGACCGCACTTCATCAAAACCCGGCACATCCGTGGCAATTGGAAGAAATGGCGGAACTGGCTGCCATGTCGCGCTCTAATTTTTCCGCTTATTTTAAAAAAGTCATCGGCATTTCCGCCTTGGATTATTTGACCCAGTGGCGCTTGGCATTGGCGCAACGTAAACTGCGCGCCGGTACACCGATTGCAATCGCCGCGGAAGAAGTCGGTTACCAATACGCCAGCGCCTTCACTCGCGTTTTTACGGCTAAAGTCGGGATGTCGCCGCTGAAATGGTTGGCAAAGTACAAGGATAGTCAATGAGAATCAATGTAAAAAAAATCGCCAAGAACCTGCTGTCGCTGGTGCTCACCTTGATTGTGATGAGCGTGATCGTTGATTGGCTGCGCAAACCGCAAGTGCCGAATAATGCGGACAGCACCGCACTTTACGATTTGCAAAACCAGCCGTTCTTTTTAGCGCAACTCAGCCAAGACCGCCCGGCAATTCTCTATTTTTGGGGCACTTGGTGCGGCTATTGCCGCTATACTTCTCCTGCGATTGATTCGCTCGCCAAAGACGGCGTGCCGGTTGCCACTGTTGCCTTGCGTTCCGGCGATAAATCAACGGTGCAAGCCTATCTCGCTGAACACGATTACCAATTTCTGACCGTCAATGATCCGAATGGCGCCATTGCGCAACAATGGCAGGTTGCCGTCACTCCGACGATTATTATTTTTGATCAGGGCAAAATGGAATTTGCCACCAGTGGATTGAGCACTTACTGGGGGCTCAAAGTGCGGTTGTGGTTGGCGGAATGGTTCTAAGCGCGGCATTGACTTACTGATTAAAAAAAGAAGTTGAAGTTTATCGCAAATCCGAGAAGAAAATCTATTCAAAAAAAGAAACCCTTGATATGTTAAGCAGGTAGCCTGTCAGCGGCAGGCTATCAAGGTCGTCAAATGAATTCTCCAAAATAGGCGGGAGGTTTTTATGAGTGGTTTCGGACTGGTTATTCTCTTGATTGCGGGCATTTTGTTTATCGTTATTTCTACCGCAAAATACAAATTACACCCTTTTATTGCGTTATTACTCACGGCGTATGCTATCGCTCTGTTTTCCGGCGTGCCGATTGCCGATACGGTCAAAACCATTACCACCGGCTTCGGCGGTATCTTGGCGTATATCGGGATCGTGATTGTGCTTGGAACCATTATCGGCACGATTTTAGAAAAAACCGGTGCTGCGATTGCAATGGCGGATTTTGTCCTCGGTAAAATCGGCCGCCAACGCCCGGTGTTGGCAATGAGCATTATCGGCTACATTGTTTCCATTCCGGTTTTTTGTGATTCCGGTTTTGTGATTTTATCCTCGCTGAAAAAATCGCTGATTCGCCAAACCGGAAAATCGGCGGTGGCGATGTCGGTTGCCCTGGCAACCGGTTTATACGCCACTCACACCTTAGTGCCGCCGACCCCGGGGCCTATTGCCGCAGCAGGCAACCTACACGTCGGTAACTTAGGTTTAGTGATTTTGTTCGGGCTGGTTATTGCCCTGTTTGCGGTCGGTGCGGGTTATCTCTATGCCGAATGGGCGGGGAAACGTTATCGCTGCGCACAGGATGATCTCCCCAAATTGATAGATGACGAAGAGATTCAAGCGCTGTATAAACAAATTCCGTCAACCTTGAATGCATTCTTGCCGATTATCGTCCCCATCGGATTGATTGCTTTTGCTTCACTCTTAAAACTGCTGTTTGTCGGCGTGGATAATCCGGTATTGAAGTGCTTTTATTTTATCGGCGAACCGGTGACCGCACTGTTGATCGGCTTATTCTTTGCCGCCCGCTTATTACCGGAATGGAGCAAAACCACCTTAACCGATTGGATCGGGCAAGGCGTGAAAGATTCCGGCAGTATTTTGATCATCACCGCAGCCGGGGGCGCTTTAGGCGGGGTATTAAAAGCCAGCGGTATCGGCGATTACCTCGGATCGCTCTTGCAAGGCATGAGTTTAGGTATTCTAGTGCCGTTTATTATTGCCGCCGCCCTAAAAACCGCGCAAGGCTCCTCCACCACCGCACTGGTGGTCACGTCCACCATTATTTATCCGCTACTGCAACCGCTCGGTTTAGACAGCACCATCGGTTCGGTGCTCGCCATTATGGCAATCGGTGCCGGCGCCATGACCGTCTCCCATGCCAATGACAGCTTCTTCTGGGTGGTGGCGGAATTTAGTGAAATGGACGTTGAAACCGCCTATAAATCGCAAACCATGGCAACCTTGGTGCAAGGGATCGTCACGATTATCATCGTCGCCATTCTGGCTTGGATTTTGTTATAACACGCCCCTGACCGCACTTAAAAGTGCGGTCAATTTTCATCACCAAACGGCTAAAAAATCGGACTTAAGCGAGCGATTTACACAAAACCCCGCTGGCGGGCGGGGTTTGGAGCTATAGTTTCAATTTTCGCACGACTTCTTTCGATTTGGCTAAAAATGCCTTGCGTTCTTTCGCCGGTAATCCGGTGTTGCTGCCCGGCAGCTTCACTGTCATCGGATTGACCGGGCGGTCATTGATATGGAATTCATAGTGCAAGTGCGGTCCGGTGGAGCGGCCGGTATTGCCGGAAAGTGCGATCCGTTCGCCGCGTTTCACCTTTTGTCCCGGTTTGACTAGCGTTTTACTCAAGTGCATATACACGGTTTTATAATTGCGCCCATGCCGTAGCACAATATAACGCCCGGCACCGTTCGCCTGATAAGCGACTTTCACCACTTCGCCATCAGATGGGGCGATAATCGGCGTGCCTGTCGGCAAAGCAAAATCGACCCCTCTATGCGGGCTAATCCGTTTAGTGACCGGATGACGGCGTGCCGGATTAAAATGGGATGAAATCTTCGGCTGGCGCGTCAGCGGATAGCGGGCGAAACCACGTCCTAAGGTCTCGCCGTTGACATTAAAATACGCCCCGTTCGCCGCCTGAATCGCATAATAGCTTTTACCGCGGTGTACAATGTGAATCGCATCAACCCGTGCTTGTCCGGTGAGTTTATCGCCCAAATATTCTCTGTCCATTAAAATGGCGAACTTATCCCCTTTGCGCAAGGCTTTAATACTGACTTGCCACTGAAGTGCGGTCGCCAATTGATTAATCTGGCGCGCGGAAATGCCGTGCCGGGTGAGGCTGTTAGATAAGGAACCTTGAATTTGCCCTTTAATCACCTCGCTTTTCCAAACGCTTTTCTTTTTCAACACTTGTTGTGTATAGCTGCCGTTCGCTTGCCGTTCGTAAATCCGCTCTTCTTTATCCGATACCAGCCAGTTCATATATTGCAGCTGATCGTCTTTATTTAAGATCCAGTAAAATTGCTGCCCGGCTTTGAGATTATTCAAGTCCGGATAGGCTTTAATCAATGCCGCGCTGACCGACGGCTCCAAACCGGATTGATCGAGAATATCTTTCAGTTTTTGCCCTTTCACCACCGTTTCACTGAACTGATTGCTGATTCGCCATGCTTGGTCGGCAGCATCCAACAAAATGTCCAGCGCGCTCTGCGCTTCGTCCGGTAAATAATCGGTATCTTGCGCTTCACCGTCTACGACCGAACCCGGTTCGACCTCATCGTCCTCGGCGGTCAATTCGTCATCATAAGAGGTGGCATTCGGATCTTCTTCGTTTGCAGCCGGCGCGCTGTCTGCCGGTTGGGCTTTCGTCTGCTCACTCGAATTAAGCGCTGTTGTCGAGCTTGATTTCGGTTCCGATTCCTGTTCTGTCCCTGCCGATTCCGAAACGCCGGATTCCGTCGTGGTAACCGCCGCCGGAGATTCGGATTGAATGTGTTGATAAGCGCTTTCGGCTTCCGTTTGGCTCGGCAACGACTCCAGCCGCGGATCCGGTGTCACATTGCCGTCTTTAGGCAACAAAAAATACAGCGCCACAGCCCATAACAACACGAATATTGTCAGAAACAATATTTTTCGATTGCGGACACGCCTTTTTCTGTCCCTGGCTAAAATAACACTTTTCACAATAATTAATTCTTAAACATTTCCATCGCCGAAGACGGCGGATAAAGATAAAATAAAGCATGGTTGTGAGACACTGAAAAAGTTCAAAAAGTTCTTGGTTCGCCGTTCATCTGCCGATTAAAACGGCAATCAGAAAAGTTCAAGCGCTTTTTCATGCCTATTGCGGACGTATTGCGGTTGCATATTGTGTGCCTCGGTAAAATCCGCTATTCTGCTACTCTTTATCAGCAGCAAAGGCAACCTTGTGATCGACCGTCAGCAACAACCGCTTATCGAACTACAAAATATCTGTGTCAGCTTCGATTCCAAACCTATTTTGGATAAAATCAATCTACAACTTTATCCCGATTCGGTGACGACCATTGTCGGCCCTAACGGCGGCGGCAAATCGACCCTATTGAAGGTCTTGCTCAAGTTAATCCGCCCGAATAGCGGCACGGTGAAATCCAAAGCCAAGCTACGGATCGGCTATGTACCGCAAAAAATGTATCTCGATCATACCTTGCCGTTGACCGTAGCAAAATTTTTATCCCTTAAACAAGGCGTGCAAGCCGAGCAACTACAACAAATTTTGCAGCAGCTTTCGATTCAACGTCTGGCACAACAAAGCATGCACAAACTCTCCGGCGGTGAAATGCAGCGCGTATTGTTAGCGCGCGCGTTACTCAACCAACCGGAATTATTAGTGTTGGACGAACCGGTGCAAGGCGTCGATATTGCCGGTCAGGCGGAACTGTATCAGCTTATTAACCAAAGTAAAAGCAGAATTCACTGTGCGGTGCTAATGGTATCGCATGATTTGCATTTGGTGATGGCAAACACCGACCAAGTATTGTGCATTAACCAACATTTGTGCTGCGCCGGCACGCCGGAAATAGTATCCGAACATCCTGAATTTATTCAATATTTCGGTGATCAATTTGCACAAAGCTTCGCACTTTACACTCACCGCCATAATCATAAACACAATTTACACGGCGATGTCTGTTGTAGCAATGAAAGCGTTTCTGCCCATTGCCACCACACCCACAATTAGGATATAGCCCATGTTTGAAATTCTCCTGCCCGCTTGGATCTGCGGCATGATTTTATCGTTGCTGACCTCGCCTCTCGGCGCTTTTGTGGTTTGGCGCAAAATGTCCTATTTCGGCGATACCCTGGCGCATGCCTCCCTGTTGGGCGTAGCTTTGGGCTTATTGCTGCAAATCAATCCCTATTTTGCAATTATCGCGATGGTGTTACTGCTCGCTTGCCTATTAGTTTGGTTGGAAAATTACACCACGTTTTCGGCGGATACCCTGCTCGGCATTATTGCACACAGCGCCTTGTCCTTAGGGGTGGTGGCGATTGCGTTAATGGATAATGTGCGGGTTGATCTGATTTCTTACCTGTTTGGCGATATTCTGGCAGTGGACTACCACGATCTGTATTGGATTATCGGCGGGGCGGCAATCGTGTTAGTGGTGCTCATTCGGTTTTGGAAACCGTTACTCGCCACCACAATCAGCGCCGAATTGGCACAAGTCGAAGGCATTAACACCCGCGGAATGCAAATGATCCTAATGCTAATGACGGCTTTGACCATTGCCCTGAGCATGAAATTTGTCGGGGCTTTGATTATCACCTCGTTGTTGATTATTCCGGCGGCTACGGCACGACGCTTTGCCAAAACACCGGAGCAAATGGTTGTCATCGGATATCTGTTTAGCTGCCTTGCCATCAGTTTAGGATTGAGCCTATCCGCACTTTATGACACCCCGGCAGGTCCTTCGGTGGTGCTTGCCGCCTCGGGATTATTTACCCTGTCGTTGTTAAAACGCGAGCAACGGTAATAAAAACCCGTTGATTATTTTCAACGGGTCTTATTTTCTTTATTGACGGCTTACTATTGCTTAGTAAACGCAACATAATCCGCTGCAACTTTTTCTGCTTCACGCAAGAAGAAATCCGGAGCTTCATAATCTTTCGCCAAATCATCCAGATTTTTCAGCGGTTTTTTGCCTTCGGCTTTAAAACGCTCATTTAACGCTTTCAAGCGGCGGGCTTCATCGGTACGGTTTTCATCTTGTCTGTCTTTTAAGTTTAACGACAAGAACTTGCGCTCAGACCGCTCTTTTTGAATTTCCAGCTCTTTTTCCAATGCGATAAATTCGCGCTCTTGTGCAATCCGTTTTTGATGTAACGGAATCAAACGTTCGATATTCGCTTTTTGCGCCGGCATCACCGAGTAATCCGCCGCCGGTATTTTATCCCACGGCAAAGCATTATCTTCACTGCTTTCACCGACTTTATCCACATCGATTAACGACGGGAAAGTAATATCCGGATCAACCCCTTTGATTTGGGTGCTGCCGCCGTTAATACGGTAGAATTTTTGGATGGTGTATTGAATAAAGCCCAATGGCGACTGATCCATATCATACACAAAATTCAGCGGACGGCTCTGCTGTACCGTGCCTTTACCAAAGGTTTGTTGTCCTAAAATAATTGCGCGCTGATAATCCTGCATTGCCGCCGCAAAAATTTCGGAGGCGGAAGCACTGTAGCGATCAATCATCACGAACAGCGGACCTGGATACACCTGCGCACTATCCGGATCCTGATGAATACGAATGCGGTTATAGGCATCACGCACCTGCACAATCGGACCGTCGGAAATAAACAAGCCGCTCAATGACACGGCTTCGGTCAAAGCACCGCCGCCGTTTTCACGCAGATCGATAATCAGCGCTTGGACTTTTTTCTGTTGCGCCTGTGCCAATAACTTACGCACATCGTCGGTCAATCCCAGATAAAAACTTGGAATTTTAATCACGCCGATCTCACTGCCTTCAACCTTATTGACTTCCAGTTTAGCGGCATTGTCTTCGATCCGCACTTTATCGCGTACCAAGCTGATAATTCGGGTTTTTCCGCCTTTCGCCGGTTCGATTTCCAAGCGCACGGTCGAACCTTTCTTGCCTTTGATTTTGTCTACCACATCATCTAAACGCCAGCCGACAATATCTTCGATTTCGCCTTTTTCGCCTTGTCCGACCCCGACGATTTTATCGCCTGCCGCCAGTTTTTTGCTGCGCTCCGCCGGTGCGCCCGGCACCAAGGAACGGATAACGGTTTCGTCATCTTCCGATTGCAAGGTGGCACCGATTCCCTCAAGCGACAAATTCATATCTTCGGTAAAACTTTTGGCATTGCGCGGCGACAAATAACTGGTGTGCGGATCAATTTCACGGGCGAACGCATTCAAGAACAGCTGGGAAATATCGTCCGCTTTGGTTTGGTTCAGACGCAAAATCGCCAAATTATAGCGTTTGCTCAGTTTTTTCTTAATATCCGGCCATTTGCTGTTTTTCAAACGCTCGCTGATCACATCGTTTTTAAAGCGTTGTAACCAAAGTTTGTCTAACTCGGCAGTATCTTTCGGCCAAGTCGTCATTTTGGACCGGTCGATCTCAATTTGATCATTACCATTCAAATCCGGCTGTTTATCCAGTAGCGATAACAGATAAACATAACGTTCATAACGGCGTTTGGTCATCAATTCATAGGCTTTGAACGCCAATTTCAGCTCACCGGCATACAGGCTTTGCTGTAAGTCCTTGTCCGCCTCGGCGCGCAGGGTATCGACATCGCTTTGTAAAAAGGTGTTATGGTTATAATCGAGGAAATTCAGATAACGGGTAAACATTTTGTCTAAAAACGCCTGATCAATCGCAAATTTACTGTAATGCGATTGAGTTAAGCGTGCAGTGACGCGTTTGACCGCGGTTGACTGGGTTTCTCCCGGTTGCGGCAATTGAATATCTTCATATTTCAAATTCGCTTTCACCGCTTGAACCGGTTGTGCCGTCAATGTTAAGGAAGCAAACAACACGGCAAACAAACCATATTGTAATTTTTTTATCTTCATCCTCAATTCCTAAAAGAAACGTTTAGTAGTTAGCCGAAGCCCGAAATAAATAAAACACCGCACTTTGCTCAAGCGCGATGTTTATGTGATTAGCCGACAAATACGAATAAGCTATTCTGCATGGTATAAGTGTTCAAATGCCACATTCAAGGTCATGCCGCTTTGCAGCTGCACTCTGACAGAATCTTTCATCACCTCGATCACGGTTGCCGAGTTGGCTTTTTCCGCCAGTTTTACCTTCACCGCTTGCCCTTTTTGCAACCCTTCGACACTGATCGGCGTCAATTTCAATTCGGGTTTACGCACTTTGTTGCTATCACCGGTAGTTTTTTCGTGCTTCACATGGACTTTAGCCGGACGGCGTTGCGCCTTTTTAGCTGCCGTTTTTTTGCTCGCATTTTCCGTTTTATCGTTTTTATCCGCCTGTTTGGCTTTTAACGCCGCACGCATTTGCGCTTTGCGTTCCGCAACTTTGGCTTTCGCTTGCTGTAATTGTTCGGCGGCATGATCGGCATGTTCTTGTTCTAATACGCCGCTTGCATTACCGTCCAAATCGACCCGCACCGCACCTAACTTGCAGCCGTGCAGATAACGCCAGTTAGAGGTATATTGACGCAACGCTTGACGCAGCTGGGTTTTGCTGACCCGTTCATCACCTTCAAGTGCGGTTGCCAAATCTTGAAAAATACCGATTTTTAGCGGTTTGGCTTCCCCTTCCAAACTAAAACAAAGCGGAAATTTTTCTGCAAGATAAGCAATCACTTCTTTGCTGTTGCCTAATTTTTGTAACTCAGGCTGTTGTTGTACTGGTTGTTGTTCCAACTGTTGTTCTACTTGTTGTTCTGACATGAAATTATTACTTCCTGAATCGTATTATCAAATTTTTGCCGAGCCGATATGCGCGGCAAGAAACTAAGTCGATAGGGGCATAGTCTAGCTTAATTTTTGATTGCTTGACAACATTTAATCATGTGATTTGGCATAACAACCCGTTGTTTTCTCGAATTTACACCGTTTTTCCTTTCCGGCACGGCTATAGTCATCAATTCCGCTTTATATTATAATTGACCATTAACACAATTTTTACAGGAACGGTTATTATTAAAATCTTATCCCGAGTCAGCCAACAGCATTTACTGCGCTGTGACGAATGCGATACGCTGGTCAGCGTGCCGCGTTTACATTCACGGCAGGTTGCCTGTTGCCCGCAATGCGGCGCCGAATTACGCTCCGGCAATCGCTGGAGTTTGCGTCGTTGTGCAATCATTGCACTCTCGATTCTGATTTTAATGCCGTTTGCATTCACCTTTCCGCTGCTCAGCATCGAATTGCTCGGCGTGCCGGTTTATGCCTCGGTGTGGGAAGGCGCATGGAAAATCGCCACTAACAATGATATTTACACCGCCTTTATGGTGTTGCTGTGCGCGATTATCATGCCGCTCTGTTTTGCCAGTTTGGTGCTGTTTTTATGGATCGCCAAACGCTTTCGGCATCGTCCGCGTAATCTGCTGTTAATGCTGGGTTATATCAAACCTTGGGTGATGTTGGATGTCTATCTGGTCAGCTTGGGTGTCGCCGCGTTTAAAGTGCGCGAATACGCCACGCTGACGATTGATATTTATTTTTTGGCTTTCGTGTTTACCGCACTTTTAACCACGTTGTTGTTTATCAAGATTAATCCGCTTGCCTTATGGAACGAATTTTATCCGCAATTCGGCTATCCGACCAAGAACGAAGAGGAAAAAACGACACTCAAACATTGCCACCAATGTAACTACACCTTTGCCGAAGCGCATGGTACGCGCGACAGCAAAGGGCGGCTGTATTGTCCGCGCTGCGAATCGCTGTTGGATATTGATGACAATGCCAAATTACAGCGCACTTGGGCGGCGTTGATTGCCGGCATTATTATGCTGATTCCGGCAAATTTGCTGCCGATTTCTTATGTTTACCTTAACGGCGTACCGAGTGGCGACACCCTGATTTCCGGGGTCATCACGTTCGTCGGCATGGGCAGCTATTTCGTGGCTTTCGTGGTGTTTACCGCCAGTATTTTTGTGCCGTTCAGCAAAATTTTCGCTATGATTTATCTATTAATCAGCGTACAACGCAAAAAAATCGGCAATATTCATAAAAAAATGAAGTTGCTGCATTTGGTGCATTTTGTTGGACGTTGGTCAATGTTGGACTTGTTCGTGCTCTCACTGATGATGTCGTTGGTGACACGCGGACAATTGATTAATTTTTCAGTCGGCCCCGCCGCCTTTTATTTCGGCGCCGCCGTTTTTCTTACCATGATTGCCGCCGAGCAATTTGACAGCCGTTTACTTTGGAAATTATATGACAAGCAACACGCCAAATAATCCGCCCGCAGCCGGATTTAAGCCGGAAAAAGTACACAATGCCACGCTGAAACGTTTAAAAAGTATCTCGCCGTTCTGGTTACTGCCGATTGTCGCCCTGATTATCGGTTTGACCCTGTTTGCCAAAATTTTGGACGAACAAGGCGAAAGCATTACCATTTATTTCACCAATGGTGCGGGAATTAGTGCCGATAAAACGCCGGTGCGCTATCAAGGGCTGCAAATCGGGGTGGTCAGAAAGGTTCAATTTACCGAAGATCTGAAACAGATCCGCGTCACCGCCAGCATTAATCCGGAAGCGAAAGCCGTATTACGCGAGAACACCAAATTCTGGTTGGTGCAGCCGAGCGCCTCGCTTGCCGGGATTTCCGGTTTGGATGCGTTGGTTTCCGGCAACTATATCACCCTTGCGCCGGGCGACGGCGACAGTGCCGATGAATTTGTCGCCGAATCGGAAGGTCCGATGGCGCAAATGGACGAAGGTGATATTTTAGTCCATCTGTTAGCCGATAATTTAGGCTCGATTTCGGCAGGCGCGTCCGTCACTTATCGTAAAATTCCGGTCGGTTCGATTTCCGATTACCGTTTTAAAGAAGCGCTTCAAAAAGTGGAAATTGATGTGGTGATCCAAAAATCCTACGCCCATTTAGTCAAAAAGGATTCCCGCTTTTGGAACAGCAGCGGCTTGCAAACCGACATCAGTCTGAGCGGGATTTCCGTCGATATGGACAGCTTGACCTCGTTGGTGATCGGTGGCGTTTCCTTTGACTCGCCGGACGACAGCCCAAGTGCGGTCAGCGGCGAAAGTTATATGCTGTTTAAAGACGAGAAATCGGCACAGCGCGGGATTGAAGTCGATATTACCCTGCCGAATATCCGCGGTTTAAAAGTCAATACCACGCCGCTCTATTATCAAGGTTTCAAAATCGGCACGCTGTCGGCACTCAATGTCAATCTTGAGGGCGAAATCAACAATACCGTGCAAGGCAAATTATTAGTCAATGACAATATGCGCAATCTGTTGCGCAGCGGCAGTAAGATCACCATTAACGAAAACAGTTTGGCGACAGATGACCTGAGCAATTTGGAAAAACTGCTGGCAGGTCCTTTCTTCACCCTTGTCGCCGGCAGTGGCGATCCACAAACCGAATTTACTGTACTGACCCAATCGGAATTATTGCTAAGTCTGCCCGATACCCTCGTGCTCCAGCTATCTGCGCCGGAAACCTATAATGTCAATGTCGGACAAGGGATTTTTTATAACGGCATTCGTATCGGTGAAATCGCACAACGGCAGGTTTCGGTGGACGGGGTCGAATTCAAAATTGCGATTGCCGGCGAATATCGCCATCTGATTTATGCCAATACCAAATTTGTCGCCGCTGCTAATTTAAATGTCAATATCGGCGTGGACGGGATTCAGTTTGAAGCCGCCGCCCCGGAACGCTGGCTGCAAGGCGGAATTCGGGTCGCCGTCAACCGCCAAGGCGAAGGCAAACCGCTGTCCGCTTATCCGCTGTATAAGGATCTGAGCAATGCCGCCGCCGGGATCACCGGAGACAACCTGCAACCGAATATCACCCTCAGTTCCGCCGCCTTGCCGGGAATCGAAAGCGGCTCGCTGGTGCTGTATAAACAATATCCGGTCGGACAAATCATCGCCGTGCGCCCGACCGATAAAGATTTTCAGATTGATGTGTTTATTAACAATCAATATCGTAATTTATTGACTGCGCGCAGTAAATTCTGGAGCGAGAGTGCGGCGCAGGTTGACATCAGCCCGAAAGGCGTGACCATTCAAGCCGCACCGGTCATGCGCACCTTAAAAGGCGCGATCAGCTTTGAAAATTTTGGTGCGGCGTCAAACAGCAAGCAACTCTACAGCTCGGAAATTGCAGCGCGCTCGGCGGGCAATGAAATTATTCTAACCTCAACCGACGCACGCGATCTGAGCAAAGGCATGCCGATTCGCTATATGGGCGTGACTATCGGTGAAGTGGTGTCGATCGATCTCGATCAGAAAAATAACCGTATCCGCAGCAAGGCATTAATCCAACCGAATTACTATGCGCTGATCAGCAAAAAAGGCAGCCGCTTTAAACTGATTTCGCCGCGCATTTCCGCCGGTGCGATCGATAATATCGACAGCTTATTGCAGCCATATATTGACGTAGAGGTCGGCAAAGGCGAAACCAGCAAGACCTTCCGCCTGATTAAAGAAATGAGCAATGCCACCAAATTTGCCAACGGTATGCCGCTGATTTTGGAAACCTCCAGCGCCTTCAATTTAAGTGAAGATTCACCGGTGCAATACCGCGGGGTAGAAGTGGGCTTAGTGCAAAAAATCCGGTTGAACGAACTGGGTGATCGGGTGTTGGTCGATATTATTATCAGTGATAAATATAAGCATTTGGTGCGGCAAAATTCGCAATTTTGGATCACCTCCGGTTACAGTTTCGGTTTTGGTTTGCAAGGGTTTGAATTCGAAACCGGCAGCGTGCAGCAATTCCTGAAAGGCGGTATCACCTTCGGCACGCCGTCCGGTACGGTAGTGCAACCTGCCGCCAAAGCCAAACAACGTTTCCTGTTGCAACAACAATTGCCGCCGGATTCTAAATTCTGGAATCAGGGCGCGTATTAGATTATTGATAAAAGTTACCGGTATAGTAGGGGCGGATTAGATATCCGCCCGAGATTGTTGACAAACTGACTTCTCCCTCCGCGTGCGGAGGGAGTACCATTTTTCGCAAGAAAAATGGAGAGGGAGGGGGAATATGAAAATGCAACATATTCATTTTTAACATTCTTTATGCCTCCCTCCGTCCTTCGGACACCTCCCTCCGTATACGGAGGGAGAGAAATATATAATCCGCCCTTACTTTTTTACGCTTTTAAACCCTTAATCATCTCTCCGCCGGATAAATCGCCCCGAGCGAGACCGCACTTTGCGCCCCGGTGACGCTCGGCAGATTGCCTGCCAAATTGTGCATGCGTTGATAAGCAAGCCAAGCAAATGCCGCAGCTTCGACATCGTCGACATTTAAGCCAACTTCCGTGGTCGTCAACACCTGCCAATCGGTTAAAAGTGCGGTTAAGCGCTGTATGATTAACGGATTTCTTGCACCGCCGCCACACACCAGTAAGCGGCACGGCAAGCCTGCTTGTGCCGCGATCGGCAGTAATTGCCGTACGATACTTTGCACGGTCAATTCAAGCAAGGTCGCTTGCACATCTTCGGCGGCAATGGCGGGTAACGCTTGCATTTTTTGTTGCAGCCAAGCCAAATTAAATAACTCGCGTCCGGTGCTTTTCGGCGGCGGCAAACTGAAAAACGGTTCGTCTAACAAACTCTCCAGCAGTGCCTGATCGACCTGACCGCACTTTGCCCATGCGCCGTCTTTGTCGTAGCGCTTGCCTAGATGGCGTTCAATCCACACATCCAATAACGCATTACCCGGCCCGGTATCGTAGCCAATCACCGTTTGTCCCGGCACTAACACGGAAATATTGCTGATCCCACCGATATTCAACACCACATTAATCCGATCCGTTTCACTGAAGATCGCCTGATGAAATGCCGGCACTAACGGCGCGCCCTGTCCGCCGAATGCCATATCTTTGCGCCGGAAATCCGCCACCACGCTAATGCCGGTTTTTGCCGCCAATAAATTAGCGTCGCCGATTTGCATGGTAAACGGATACTCACTGTCCGGCGAATGCCAAATGGTTTGCCCGTGGCAACCGATCGCCTGAATCTGATCGGCGGCTAATTGCTGTTCCGCCACAAACCGATTGACTACTTCGGCATACAATAACGCCAAACGATGATCCAATTCGCCAAGTTGTTGCAAGCTGGTTTGTCCGCTGCTGAACAACGCCGACAGCCGGTTGCGTAATTCCTCGGGCATTGGCATAAAATCGGCGGCAAGCAAGTGCGGTGTATCCGGTTGCTGAAAATCAACCAACGCCAAATCCACCCCGTCCAAACTGGTGCCGGACATCAGTCCGATATAATATTGCGGCTGCATGGTCACCTCATTAGATATTTTGTGCATTGGCGGCAATATTGACAATCACATCAACCGCACTTTGCATACTCTGCACACAGGCAAGTTCATATTTACTATGGAAATTATAGCCGCCGGTGAAAATATTCGGACAAGCAATGCCCACTGCCGCCAATTTGGCGCCGTCAGTGCCGCCGCGAATCGGTTTTTCCAACGGCGTAATGCCGCAATTTTTCATCGCTTTTTTTGCCAATGCCAACGCTTGCGGCGTGCGGCGGATGACTTCATACATATTCTGATAATGATCGCGAATGTCGCACTGTAAACGCTGTTGCAGATGATGTTTCCGTGCAAATTCGTCCGCCCATTGGCGAAACTGCTGCTTTCGCTGTGTAAAGCGTTCGGTGTCAAACTCACGAATTAAATAGTGCATTTTCGCCTGTTCGATATCGCCCTCAATACTATCCAAATGGAAGAAACCTTCGCGCGCCTCCGTTTTTTCCGGCACGTCTTCTTTCGGCAAACACTGATGAAAATCGCACGCCAATGCCAGTGCATTAATTAATTTACCCTTGGCTGTGCCGGGGTGGACGGAATGCCCTTGAATCCGAATTTCCGCCGACGCCGCATTAAAATTCTCCGCTTGCAACTCGCCCAACTCGCCGCCGTCAATGGTGTAAGCCCAATCACATTGAAAATCCGCCAATGGGAAAAAATCCATACCTAAACCGATTTCTTCATCCGGGGTAAAGGCGATACGGATATTGGCATGCGGAATTTTACTGTGGATCAGTTGCTCAAGTGCGGTCATGATCTCCGCAATGCCGGCTTTATTATCCGCCCCCAGCAAGGTATTGCCATCCGTCACGATTAACGATTGCCCGACCAGTTGATGTAGAAAATGGTAATCGACCGGGCTGATATAGTCGTCGCCTTTGCCTAATGCAATATCGCCGCCGCGATATTCTTGGATCAACTCGGCTTTGACGTTTTTACCGCTCATTTGCGGCGAAGTGTCGAGGTGGGTGATAAAACCAATGGTGCGGGTGCTGCCGCAATTGGAAGGCAAAAGTGCGGTCAGCACGCTGTGGCGGCTGAGTTTAATTTCGCTTAATCCTAATAATTCCAGCTCCTCAACGAGCTGTTCCGCCAAATGAAATTGCCCGATAGAACTCGGTGATTTTTGCGCGTCCGGCTTTGATTGCGTATCAAAGGTAATATAGTGGAAAAAACGCTCCAGTAATTTTTCACGCTGTTGAAATGGTATCGACATGTTCTTATCCCCTAATGTGCAATCAAATTTAAATTACGCTTGTATTGTATGTCGGTTTATAAAACAAAATCATGATCGATAACAATTTTTCTTAATTTTATCCAAACCGCACTTTATGCCGTTTTTATGGAAATATGTCACAAAAACCAGATTATTACCAATCAAACCTTGAGTTTCTACCGCCAGAAAGGTATGTTATAGCGTTGTTTTATTTAAGAGGTAATTATGAAAATCATTTTATTAGGCGCACCGGGCGCGGGCAAAGGCACACAAGCCCAGTTCATTATGAACAAATACAATATTCCGCAAATTTCCACCGGCGATATGCTGCGTGCAGCAATCAAGACGGGCAGCGAGTTAGGCAAACAAGCCAAGCAATTAATGGACGAGGGCAAATTAGTGCCGGATGATCTGATTATTGCCTTGGTGAAAGAACGTGTGGCGCAAGCTGACGCCGCCAACGGTTTTTTGCTGGACGGCTTCCCACGCACCATTCCGCAGGCGGACGCATTAAAAGAAGCGAATATTGCGATTGATTTCGTGTTGGAATTTGACGTTGCCGACGAAGTGATTGTCGAGCGCATGAGCGGACGCCGCGTGCACCCGGCTTCCGGTCGGGTTTATCATGTGGTTTACAACCCGCCGAAAGAAGAAGGCAAAGACGACGTAACCGGCGAAGAGTTGATTATCCGCGCCGATGACAAACCGGAAACCGTGTTGGATCGCTTAAGTATCTACCACAACACCACCAAACCGTTGGTGGATTATTACCAAACCGAAGCGAAAAACGGCAACACCCAATATTTCCGTTTGGACGGCACGCAAGCCGTTGAAACGGTGAGTGAAAAATTAGCCGAGATTTTGGGCTAAGCTACCAATATTGTTCTATTTGTTAAAAAACCATGCCCTAGGCATGGTTTTTACTCTTTAAACGCCAATCACTCGACCGCTTTCAGCATTTCCTGATTCATGGCTTTCATCGACTGCAAGCCGCCCATCACTAAATACCAGTTCACCGAGTCCAAGAACACAATATTGCCGTTTTGATAGGCTTTCGAACCTTTGATTAACGCGTTATCAAATACCTTTTCCGCATTGCCGGCTTTTTTGGTGATCGCTGCGGTACGGTCAATCACGAAGATATAATCCGGATTTTTATCCAATACGTATTCAAAGGTGACCTTCATGCCGTGGCGGGATTCTTGGATATTCGGATCGGCTTGGGCGAAGCCGTAATCCTGGTAGATCATGCCGTAGCGCGAATTCGGGCCAAAAGTGCTGATATTACTTTCGTTCGCCAATAACACCAACGCATTTTTGCCCTTGGCTTTTGCCGCAATCGTTGCCAAATCTTGATCAATCGTTTTTAACTCGGTTTCGGCTTGTTCGCTTTTACCGATAATTTGTGCGATATTGCGCACATTTTGTTGGAACGACGGATAGAATTCCAAATATTTAATGTCGCTGAAATAGATCGGCGAAATCTCTTTAAAACGATCAACCAATTGGTTTTGGCGGGCGGAAATAATGGTCAATGCCGGCTCCACTTCATTCAGACGCTCGAAATTCGGTTCCATTAAGCCGCCAATATCCGCATATTTTTTATCTTCATATTTTTTCAGATAAATCGGTAATGGCGTGGATTTCGGCACCGCGGCCACGTTTTCACTGCCGAGTGTGTCTAAAATATCCAAAGCCGGAAAATCAAAAATCGCAATGCTTTTCGGATCTTTCGGTACGTCCAGCTCGCCAATGGTCGTCGCCAGTTTAATATCTGCTGCCTGCGCCACAGCAACGGTTAATGTTGCCAATAGGGTGACGGCGAAACGACGAAATGTTTTACGCATAAATTCTCCTGTTTGTTAAGTTAATTTCTAAAGAAAACGGCAATTTTATTGTCATCAATGGTATGAATCGGAATCTGCATGCCATAAATTTGTTGCAATGCTTCGGTTTGCATAATCTGCCCGACTTCGCCCTGCCGCACCAAACAGCCGTTTTTCAAAGCGACAATATAATCGGAATAACACGAAGCAAAATTAATATCGTGGATCACAATCACGACGGTTTTGCCCAATTCATCGGTCAGCTGGCGCAATACTTTCATAATCTGCACCGAATGTTTCATGTCCAGATTATTCAAGGGTTCATCAAGCAAAATATAATCGGTGTCCTGCGCCAACGTCATCGCAATATAGGTGCGCTGCCGCTGCCCGCCGCTCAGTTCGTTGATAAACACCTTACGGATTTTTTGCAGATTCATATAGTCCAGCGCTTGTTCGATATAGTGCTGATCTTCGGCACGCAACCGCCCTTTGCTATACGGAAAACGCCCGAACGCCACCAAATCTTCCACCGTCAGGCGCAAATCCAAATGGTTGCTCTGTTTTAAAATCGATAACTGTTGCGCAATTTATTGATTGGGAATGTCACTGATGTCTTTGCCGTTTAACCGCACTTTGCCGCTATCGGCGGTGAGCAGACGGCTGATGATCGCCAACAACGTGCTTTTGCCCGCCCCGTTCGGACCGATAAACGAGGTGATTTTACCCTGCGGAATGGTGAGCGAAATATCATTCAAAATGATTTTATCACCGTATTTTTTACTGATATGTTGTATTTCAAGACTCATGCCTGACTTCTCCGCAATAACAAATAAATAAAATAAATACCACCGATAAAATTGATAATCACACTGAGCGTGGCATTAAAATTCAATAACTGCGAGACAATAAATTGTCCGCCGACCAAGGTGACGATGGCAATCAGCACCGCCGCCGGAATCAGCACACGGTAGTGGTGGCTTTTCATAAACTCAAATGCCAAATTCATAACCAATAAACCCAAAAAGGTGATCGGTCCGACCAATGCGGTGGCAATGGAGGTCAAAACCGCCACGATAATCAGCAGCCGCTTGCTTAGCGCGCGGTAATCCAAACCGAGATTGATCGCCTGATCGCGCCCCAACGCCAATACATCCAACTGATACAGATAACGTGCCGCATAGGCTAACACCGCCAGCAGCAGCGCAGCGGCAAGCCATAAAATGTCGCGATTCACTTTATTGAAACTGGCAAAACTGGCGTCCTGTACAATCTGGAACTCATTCGGGTCGATCAACACTTCCATAAAAGTGCTGGCGCTTTGGAAAAAAGTGCCGAAAATAATGCCGACCAACAACAGGAAAAATAGATTTTCCCGTTCGCGTTTAAACAGGAAATAATAAAACGAGAGAGAAAACAGCGTCATAATCCCGCCCGACAGCAAAAAATCCAGTTGCGGATCAAGTTGCAACAGCGTCAGCGAGCCAAACGAAAAAATGATCGTCAGTTGGATTAAAATATAGAGCGAATCCAAACCTAAAATACTTGGCGTGAGAATACGGTTATTCACCAAGGTTTGGAAAATCATGCTCGAAACCGCAATCGCCACCGCCGTCAGCACAATCGCCGCCAGCGTAATCAAGCGGTAATTCAGGGCATACTGCCAGCGGTTCGGCAGGTTGTATCCCAAAAACAGCCCGATACAAACCGCACTTAGCACCAGCAATAATAAGAGTTTAATTCGATTAGACATGACGGAACCGCTTAAACAACAAGAGCAAGAAAATCCCGCTGCCAATCACCCCGACGATTAAATTAATCGCAATTTCATAGGGATAAATCACTACGCGCCCGATAATATCGCATGCTAACACAAACAGCGCGCCTAAAAGTGCGGTATGCGACAGCACATTTTTCAGGTTATCGCCCAAATACAGGGTGACGATATTCGGAATAATCAACCCTAAAAACGGAATCACCCCGACCGAGACGATAATAATCGAGGTGACCACCGCCGCAATCGCCAAACCGATGTATTGCACCTGCTTAAAATTCAAGCCCAAATTGACCGCAAAGGATTCTCCCATGCCGACAATCGCAAAACGGTTGGCGAACAGATAAACCAATAACAACGCAGGAATACTAAAATACAACATTTCATAACGTCCGCTCATCACCAACGAAAAATCGCCCTGCAACCAACCGGCAATGTTTTGTAATAAATCTTCTTTCATCGCCAGAAAAATCGTCACCGCACTGATAATATTGCCGAACATAATCCCGACCAGCGGCACAAAAATCACATCTTTGAATTTAAGCTTGGAGAGAATCGTAATAAAAACCAGTGTACCGGCAAAGGCTGCCGCAATCGCAATTGCGGTTTTGGTCAGCATTGAAGCTGTCGGAAACAGAATAATCGCAAGCAAAATGCCGAAACGTGCCGAATCCATGGTGCCGGCGGTGGTCGGCGACACAAAACGGTTGCGTGACAACTGTTGCATTACCAAGCCGCACACCGACAAACCCGCCCCAGCAATTAAAATACTGATTAAACGCGGTACACGGCTCAGCGTGAAGATCCGCCACTGTTCGCTATCAAAACCCAACAAGCCGTCTAAGGTTAGGCTGCTGACACCGATGAACAGAGAAAACAACGATAGCACCAATAACAGGCATATCAGATAACGTCTTTTGATCATAACAGGTGCTAAAAATCCAACAAATTTTAATCAAATGAGAATGATTTTTTATTTTATAGGCTGATGAAAAATAGCCAATTCCGTTTTGCTAAATTGATAAAACAGATTTAGCGCAGATAAAAAACAAAGTGCGGTTAAAGCCTGATCACTCCCCGCCTAACCGCACTTCGGTGATGTGTTGCTATGCCCTTTTCCTTGCTCGGCGTGCGGATAGAGATCGATTTTTCATTTGTAAATAAAGGTAATTTTTATAGGCAAGGCAAGGCAAGGCAAGGCAAGGCAAGGCAAGGCAAGGCAAGGCAACACATTGAATTTAATTAAAATATTTGTCAATGACAATTTCCTTGCTATCGCTATATCACCTTAATGGAAGTTGTTGATATTAAGGATAAAATGTTTTTTGAAACCCGAACAACAATGGGCAGTTTTCTTAAACTGTTAGGTAGTTTTATCAACTCCTATGCTTTTTGCGATATCAAAAAACAGCGTGAAATTCAGCAAAAATCAATTAATTGGGTAAGGGAACATCCTTATCAAATAATCTTTTCGAAGGAACTGCCTTCACCGCATACTGATCGTCAAGCCGCCCTAAAAAAATCAGCAAAGGAACTGGACGATATACTCAAAGACCAAGACGCTTATTTTGCAGATCCGAAAAACCTTGCCGAATTTCGAGCCAAACGAAAAGCAAATAATGCAGATCAACAATTTTGTTGGTAAGCCTGATTCTATAACCTAACCTAAAACAAGAGGAAACCATGTTAAATCTAAATTGCCCTAATTGCCAAAAATCAATGGGATTCATCAATAACTTCAATAACATCAACCGCAAAGAAGTAACCTGCCCTCACTGCCAAGCTACCGTGAATAAAAAATTCAATATTGTTAAAGGATTGCTGGCTGCCTTGGGTTGCTTAATTGTTGCGACAGTTATCCTCTTTTTCGTTTTAGGAGAGGGTAACACAACCATGTATCTTGGAGGGTTCGCCGGCATTCTCGGATTTATTGCATTTGGTACAAGCTATAATAAAAAACCGAATTCATAGCAAGATACGAAAAATCCCGATTTATGCGGGATTTTTCTTACTTATCTCGTTTCCATTTTGACCTAAGGAAAATATTATGGGCTTAAAAAACAAACTTTATCGGAAACAATTCGCCCCTTTCAAACCACTCATAGGTGTAGCTATCATACTTGCTATGTATTTTTACGGGTTGATTGATTTTGACTTCTATTCACAAAAACTCGGTTTTGATATACCGCATTGGTTTTTTTACAGTATATTCGCTGCTCTTTGTTTATATGCTGCTTGGAAAACCTTTTGGGGTGTCATTTGGATATTGAGCGCCAAAGAAAATAGTCGGTCAAAATGCTTTTTCGGCATGCTGAACAATAAAAATCCACAAGTAAAAATTGAAAATGGATTAGAAGAGTATGCACTCTTAGCTTCCACATTTTATGAAGCAAGTCAAATACTAATCGGTGATAAAGAAAGTTTAAGCGAACTTGCTAAAAACCCAAATTATATTCCCCCTTACCGTTTAGATAAAGACGGTGATCTACGAGGAGGATCTCAATTTATTAACAGTATTGAGGGAATGCACCATTTAACCAAAAAAGAAGCGGAATATCGCTTAAAAGTGCCTCTTGAAAATGCTTGGGGAATCACCGGCAAAACATCAGCACTCGAGCAAATAGACGCATTATGGCATAGCGCCTTAGAGTCGGCAGAATATAATCTGTTGGATTCTGAAAAAGGCGTGCTTTATACTAAAACGGTACAGGAATTCGGTTATAAAACGGTTAATTTCAAGACAGACACTAATGCAGCCGGTTTTGATATTATCCGTTTTATTTATATTGCTCGTTCAAGTTTTACTTTAGGCTATATCCCTGAAGAAAGCGTACGCAACGCATTATGGAATGCAGCACGATTTATTGCCACCTCTTATGAAAGTTGGGAACAACTCGGCTATTCTTATTTAGTGACCTTCTTAAATTGGAATTTGACATCAAATTATGACGAATCGACTTATTGTTATATCACTGAACGTGTAACCGCTATCAATCAGCTATTTTCCGAACCCAACAGCCCATTAAAAGACACGTCGTTAGATATATTACGCACTCTTATCGAAAAAGAATTAACCGATAACGCCAAGCAAGAATCCGCTATCTAATGAACTATTCAATGCCGATATAAAGAATGTCGGCATTATTTTATTTAATCCCATTAGGGAGTTTTTAATAGATATGATTATGCAAGATAAAATTCGTTGTCCTTATTGCCTGAGCGTGTTGAATCAACTGTTCATCAAACACAATCAGTACTATTGTGGCAATTGTTTGAAGAAATACCGATTACAATCCGTCCAATCAACTGAACATGTAATTGCTTTAAAACAATCCAAGGAATATGATGAAGAGAAAGATTATTTTAAACAACTCGAAATCAGAAATAAATTACTCGATAAAAAATCATTTTGGTCTTCTTTTGTGCCTTATTATCTCGAACAAATGGTCAAAGAGATTAAGCTCAAAGGGCGATATCGAGTATGGTTTATTGTAATATTTCTCTTAAGCTTATTTGCTTTTCGTGTCTATCAATCTGAAAAACAATATATTTTTCAAGATATTGAAGTTCAAAAAAATAATGAACGACTGAGAGCAATTATAGAAAAAACAGAAAAAAACAGACTAGAGCTACAGCGACGAGCTGAGGAAAGAGAAAAATAACCTAGAGAAATCAATAAATATGAGTGAGATAGTTTACTTTCTTTGTGCTTGGGCTGCGGCATCGATAATCAGTTACTTTTACCGTAAACGGCTTGTATTGCTTATCTTGGTGCTGCTGCTGTTTGCTTCGGTCGAGATCATACGCCGGAATAGTGTGTATTTTCAAAATCGGATAGAGGATATATATCCAATCACAGTGTTGCTCGCTTTATTATTTTTACACACATTCTTGATGGTTGCGGCTCCGCTGATGATGAAAGTAGTGAGGATAAGTGAGAAAAACAAAGAAATCGGAACAAGGATTTTTATTGCTATTTTTTATATTTTCACTTTATTTTTTCTGTTTATGATGTTTGTTAAAGGAGTTATCCATTGATTAATATCGTTGTTTTTATATTCTGTTATTTCAATTTTAAATAGTTACATATATGAAAAATCACATCATAATAATAGTAGAAAATGGCTATGTGACTTACTGGAATTCTGATACGGATAAATTCTATCGTAGTTATATTGGTTTAAGCAAATTAAATAACGGCAAGCATTATATTGCTGTTGTGATTTCACTTTATTTTCTAAAACAAGTTGATAATTTTTTAAATACGGTAGTTCATAATCATTTTATATTTTGGACTGTCGGAACATTAAGTGTAATCGGACTTTGCTCAATCTTGTTTAACACTTTCTATACAAGAGTTATAAGCAAGATAAAACCGCTTCCTATTGAAGAGAATTTTATCACCCGTGAATTTTATAATAAATTTAAAAATAGAATAAAAATAATTCTAACCAGTATGATGATTTTCATTAGTTTATTTTTGGTCTTTATTATTTTTTCTTGGCGTATGAAAAGCATGGCATTATTGTTTTGTGCGTGGGCTTGCTTGTGTTGTAGTATTATGATTCTACAAGGTACTAATTTCATAGGACTTTATCAATTTTATCAAAAATACCTAAAAACTACGATTAAACCGATAAGTAAATAAGTATGAAAAAATATATTCTCACCATGCTTGCCCTTTTGGATACTTTCTATTTATTCATTTATTTTTTGAATTCCTTCAAAGATAATAAAATCCCTTTTTATAGCGATCTTTTATCTTTATCTATATTATGGGAGAGGATGGGTAGCTTAGCCATTACTTTACCTATCGCCAGCACTATTTTACTTTTATCATTATTTTTATCTATATACTATTACATCTCTGATAAATGGCTTGGATTTTATCTTGCCATGTTCCAACTTCCACTTAGAATTTTCTGTTTGCTACCCTCTATTCCATATTCAATCTACGCATTCAAATCGCTCTTTAATCTAGTAAGCATTTATTCATTTTACTTTCTCATCACATTAGAGCTAAGCAAAGTTCTTTTTCTCTATTTACTTTTTAAAGAAAACAGGAGCATTAAGTGATATTATTTTTATGTTTTATGCTAATTATGGCTATGCTATTCAAATTTCATTATAAAAACAAGATGTTATTTTTAATTTTTACAACTTTATTAGTTTTGATAACTTATTTAAATGAATCAAGCTACAAAGTGAATTTCTATTTAATTGTTTTTCTCATTTTAATTTTCATAACTTCTTTCTGCTTGCTTTCTATTAATATTGTTATAAGAATTGCATTCAATAAACTTAGATATAGAGAGAACATAAGGAAAATATACTTAACATTCATTTTTATTGGTTTGTCTGTATTATCATACAAATTTTTGGTTGATGGTATATTGGAGAAATAAATGCATTACTATCACTTTTATAAACTCGTGAGGAATTGATAAAAAAATTTATTATCGTAATTTTACCACTATGATTATTAGATAAGAAAACAGTTTTATTGTAAAAGTTGGAAGCGTTGAGGTATTAAATTTCATTATATGAATAAAATAAAATATTTTTGGAATTACCTATTTTATTTTGCTTGGCGATTGCATTGTAAAATTGGTTTTATGTTGATAGAACGCCCATTAATGTATGGCTTAGAAAGCATACTAAAATTTATACCAATAATTAAACATAGTGCCGCCGCACGTTATCGGAGCCGGCGTAAGGTGCTAGATGATATGGAGAGCGGTTTTAATATCCGTTTTGTATTTAAATTTTTTTTGACACTCACCTGGGTAATAATCGTGAGCCTTTTTTCTTATCTTATTGTCTATTTAGAAATAGCGATAAATAATTCTCTCTTTTTGACTATTCATTTTATTGTTACAATCGCCATTTCACATTTAATCAATATAAAATTACTCGGCTGGTATAACAATGGATACCTTGCTTATTTTAAAAAATTCAAAAAGAGTGCGAACAATAGGTTCGGTTATTTTTCAATTATTACTTTCTATTTTTTTGCATTTTCATTTTGTTTATTCACACTTTATTTTCATACGAAATTTGATTTTTTGAGTTGATGACATCATGGTGGGTAAATTTTGCGAATTAAACTGTTCCTTATGCATATGCCCGCATGCGGAGAGAGATATATTAGTGAAAAATAAACCTTGCTGAAAAACAAAGGGCGGTTAAACTTTTGGAGTCAGATCACTTTCGCTTAACCGCACTTTCATTTCAAAATCAACCACTCAGCTACTTGGTCAAATCATCAAAGAACTTCTTCACGCCGTCTAAAAAGCTGGAGGATTTCGGGCGATGGGAATTCGCGCCCTCCAAACTTTGTTCCAGTTGTTTCAACAGCTCTTTTTGTTCGTCGTTGAGTTTGACCGGCGTTTCGATAATCACTTTACAGATTAAATCACCGGCGTAGTGGCTGCGGGTCGAAGTCACGCCTTTACCGCGCATTCTGAACAGTTTACCGGTTTGGGTTTCCGCCGGGATTTTCAGTTTCACCCGTCCGTCTAAGGTCGGCACTTCGATTTCGCCGCCCAAGGCTGCCATGGTGAAACTGATCGGCACTTCGCAATACAGGTTGTTGCCGTCACGTTCAAAGATGTGATGATCTTTCACGTGGATAACAACATATAAATCCCCTGCCGGTGCGCCGTTTTCGCCCGCTGCGCCTTCGCCACTTAAACGTAATTGGTTGCCGCTATCAACCCCCGGCGGGATTTTGACCGACAGATTTTTGGCTTTATGCACCCGTCCGTCGCCATGGCATTTGGTACACGGTTTTTCGATTTTCTTGCCTGAACCATGACAGGTAGGGCAGGCTTGTTCGGTGACGAAAAAGCCTTGTTGGCGGCGCACGCGCCCTGCGCCGTGGCAGGTCGGGCAGGTTTCCACTTTCGAGCCGTCCTGCGCGCCGCTGCCGTGGCAACTGTCGCATTCCGCCAAAGTATTGATTTTAATATCTTTGCTTGTACCTTTAACCGCTTCTTCCAGCGTAATTTCCAGATCATAGCGCAAATCGTCGCCACGTACCACACGCTGGCGACCACGACCGCCGCCGAACATATCGCTGAAAATATCGCCGAAAATATCGCCGAAATCCGCACCGCCAAAGCCGCCTCCGTTGCCGCCGAAACCGCCTTGCTCAAATGCGGCGTGTCCGTATTGATCATAGGCGGCACGTTTTTGCGAATCGGTCAACACTTCATAGGCTTCTTTGACCTCTTTGAACTGCGCCTCGGTATCTTTGTTATCCGGATTGCGGTCAGGGTGATATTTCATCGCCAAGCGTTTATACGCTTTTTTGATCTCTTTTTCTTCGGCATTGCGCGCAACGCCTAACACTTCATAATAATCACGCTTTGACATAGTCTTCCCGTTCGCTTGTTACTTCTATTACTGTCTTTTTCTGTTATATGTGCAAAAGGGCGAAGATTACTCATCGCCCTAACCTGTTTTAAAGAAAGAAAATTTGACTTTCTTTACTGCGCATTTGCTTACTTGTCTTTCACTTCTTCAAATTCCGCATCGACCACATCATCGCCGCCTTTGCCTTGCTCCGCTTGGGTTTGCGCTTGCTGCTGACCGGCTTGGGCTTGCTGCTGTGCCGCTGCGATTAATTTTTCAGAAGCCTGAATCAAAGTTTGGGTTTTCGCTTCGATCACGTCTTTGTTTTCGCCTTTGGCCGCGGTTTCCAACTCGCTGACCGCACTTTCAATTGCGGCGCGATCTTCGCCGCTCAGGGCTTCACCGGCTTCTTCCAGTTGTTTACGGGTTGAGTGAACAAGATGATCCGCTTGGTTGCGCGCTTGCACCAACTCTTCAAATTTGCGATCCGCTTCCGCATTCGCTTCCGCATCACGTACCATTTGTTGGATTTCGTCATCACTCAGACCGGAAGAGGCTTTAATCGTGATTTTTTGCTCTTTACCCGTGCCTTTGTCTTTCGCCGAAACGTGTAAGATCCCGTCTGCGTCAATGTCAAAGGTCACTTCGATTTGCGGCATGCCGCGTGGCGCAGCTTGGATACCTTCTAGGTTAAACTGTCCCAATGATTTGTTGTCACCGGCACGTTTACGCTCCCCTTGCAACACATGAATGGTTACCGCACTTTGGTTGTCTTCCGCAGTGGAGAACACTTGGCTGTGCTTGGTTGGGATCGTGGTGTTTTTCTCGATCAGTTTGGTCATCACGCCGCCCATGGTTTCGATACCCAATGACAACGGAGTAACGTCAAGCAACAACACGTCTTTTACATCACCCGCCAACACGCCTCCTTGCACCGCCGCACCAATCGCGACCGCTTCGTCTGGGTTCACGTCTTTACGCGGTTCTTTGCCGAAGAATTCAGCCACTTTTTGCTGCACCAACGGCATACGGGTTTGACCGCCGACCAAAATCACATCGTCGATTTCAGACACGCTTAAATCCGCATCTTTCAGCGCAATACGCACCGGCTCTAATGAGCGTTGCACCAAATCTTCCACCAGCGATTCCAATTTGGCACGGGTCAGCTTGATGTTCAAGTGTTTCGGGCCGGTTGCGTCCGCAGTGATATACGGCAGATTCACATCGGTTTGTTGTGCGGAAGACAATTCGATTTTCGCTTTCTCTCCGGCTTCTTTCAAACGTTGCATTGCCAACGGATCGTTGCGCAGATCAATACCTTGCTCTTTTTTGAACTCGTCAACCAAGTAGTTGATCACACGGTTATCGAAGTCTTCCCCGCCTAAGTGGGTATCGCCGTTGGTCGCCAACACTTCAAAGGTTTTCTCGCCGTCCACATCGTCGATTTCGATGATAGACAAGTCAAAGGTGCCGCCCCCCAAGTCATAAACCGCGATGGTGTGGTTGCCTTTGTCTTTATCCAAGCCATATGCCAACGCTGCCGCCGTCGGTTCGTTGATGATACGTTTGACTTCTAAGCCTGCGATACGGCCGGCATCTTTGGTTGCCTGACGTTGCGCGTCGTTGAAGTATGCCGGCACAGTGATAACCGCTTCGGTCACTTTCTCGCCCAAGAAATCTTCGGCGGTTTTCTTCATTTTTTTCAACACTTCCGCAGAAATTTGCGGCGGCGCCATTTTTTCGCCTTTGACGGAAACCCAAGCATCGCCATTGTCGGCTTTTACAATATCAAACGGCATGATGTTAACGTCACGCTGTACTTCTTCATCGGTAAAACGACGACCAATCAAACGTTTGATTGCAAACAGTGTGTTTTTCGGGTTGGTTACCGCTTGGCGTTTTGCCGGCTGCCCGACTAAGGTTTCACCGTCTTGGGTATAAGCAATGATCGATGGCGTGGTACGATCCCCTTCCGCATTCTCGATCACGCGCGGTTTGTCACCGTCCATCACTGCCACACATGAGTTTGTTGTTCCTAAGTCAATACCAATAATTTTTCCCATTTTGTTTCTCCTGTTAAATCTGAAATTTGTTCTCTGCAAAGCAAACGAATTACTTCGATGCTTTTAAGATGCGGACTAAAAACCGGATTTCAACTCTGTTTTAAAAAATTTCTGCAATTTTTTAACCCGACTCAAATCCCCGTCCCGCTCACGCTTGTGTCAATAAATAAGACCGAAAAAATAAACTTCAAGAGGCAAAGTGCGGTTTTGCGCAAAAATAGTTTTTCCGCTTAAGATGTTAAAGAGAGAGTATAACCCGGAGGGTTAACTATGGTATTTTTTAGCCATTGCCGATATACTGTCGAAGTGCACTAAAATCGAGTCAATTGACAACTTCATCTTCACAGGAGAAAAATGATGAAAAAATCTTCTTTCGCTCTCGCTACCGTTGCCGTTCTCGTTGCAGCTTGGGCTGGCGGCGCTTGGTATTCCGGCAAAGTCTTGCAAGAAAAATATCCTGAATACATCAGAAATAACAATGAGAAAGTTGCTGCCAATTACAACGTGGCGTTTCATGGTATTTACCGCTTTGAAGTTAAAAATGTCAAATTGGAGCGCAACTTCTTCTCCACTGAGATTGAAGATCACTTAATCGTTACTGATTTAGAAGAAAATAAACAATACATTTTTCCATTCAAAACGACTGCCGAACACGGACCGTTGCCACTCTCGCGTTTGAGTAGCCTGAAATTAACGCCGGTGTTGACAGCTGCCCGCTCCGAATTGGCTGAAAATCCGTCAATCAGCGAACTGTTCAAAGCCAGTAAAGGCGTAGCACCGTATAGCGGCAATTTCAGTATTAGTTACGGTGGGCAAATCCAACAAACATCGACCATTGCCGCATTTGACTATAATAATGAGCAAATTTCCGTTAACAGCACGCCGATCCATATCGAAAGCGACACCAATCAAGACGGTATCGGTTTAATTAAACTGCAATTGGATAAATGGGTTTCTACTGTACCGGCGACTGAATACAACGACAATTATGAAAAAATCAGTGTGAAACGCACGCTCACGTTTGAAAATGTCACGCTGGATTCGGATCTGAAACCGACGAATTGGAAATATATTCCGAACGGAAAGCAGCTGTTTAATATCGGCTTGGTGAATATCAACGACGAAGCGGACGAAGCGGTTGAAGGTTACACCCCCGCCAACACCCAATTAAAAAATGTACGTTTGGATTACAATACCACACTCAATAATGATTTTGTTGATTACCGTATAAATAACAGCATTGAATCCTTAACGGCACAAGGGGAAAACTTCGGACAAATTGATCTTAACCTGAATTTAGGTCATTTATCGGCGGAATATTTAAACCAAGGGATTGAAGCCTTTACTAACCCGAATCCAAAACAGCAAGAAGAGCAAGTGACCGCGGCAGGTTTAAGCTTATTACAACATCAACCGACCTTTTCGATTCAACTGTTTAAATTGAAAAACAGCGCCGGCGAAAATCAACTGACTTTTGATCTGGCTTTCGCCAAGGTCGATCAACAAGCCGCATTAATGCAAGGCAAGTTTTTGTCGCTGTTTGACAAACTGGAAATGAATGCCAATATCAACCGCCAATCCGCTGAGGTTTTCAGCACCAGTATCTCCAAACTGGACGGCGTTGAAAATCCCGAAGCCGCTGCCAAAGCCGAACTGGATGCCGCCTTGCAAGAGGCTGTCGCGCAGAATGCGTTGACCACCGACGACAACGGCGCAACCTATCAGTCCAAATTGATTCTGGAAAACGGCGAATTGAAATTCAACGGTGAAGTCATCCCCGAAGAAGCCATCGCCCAAACCTTGATGATGATTTTGATGGGTGGATTATAAACACAACACAAGGGCAGATCAGATTTTGATCCGCCCTTTTTCTGACTCGCCACTTTCCCATATGGCAATATTACTTTTCTCCGCTTATGCTTGATAATGATCAACCGTAACAATTTGAGTTATGTTAGAATCTTTATAATATTTTTACTGAAGATAATTAACAGCATGAAACTAAGCAAATTTACCGATTACAATCTGAGGGTTTTAATCTATTTGGCGTTGCACAACGATCGCTTGTGCACCATTCAAGAAATCGCCAGTGCCTATCAAATTTCGGAAAATCATTTGATGAAGGTGATCCATCATCTGGCGAAACAGCAAACTATTTTGTCACGCCGTGGCAAAGGCGGGGGGATTCAGCTTGCCCGTCCCCCTAATGAAATTAATTTATCGGAAGTCATCCGTAACGCGGAGGGAGACGACTCCCTGGTGCGCTGCCGCGATCATGGCGTTGCCTGCTGTATCACCCCGGCCTGCCAACTGCCCTCGATTTTTAATTTGGCACTTGAGGCCTTTTATCAATATCTTTCACAATATCGCCTGAGTGACGTATTAAAACAACCTGAATTGTTTGCCCGGCATTTCAATCAACAGCAAATCAATCATAGCATGGTTAACTAAGGAGCCGCCGATGGCGTTTGATGTAAAAAATTACCGGATTGACGAGAAAAATAAATTAGACATCAAAACCTTTTCGACCAACGGTAAAAAAGACATTGCCGCAAGCAAAGAAGAGCGCAATGCGATTCTGACCGCACTTTCGCCGGAATTGGATCAGCTGCAAGATTTATTATATGCCGAACATCAACGCAAAGTGTTGATCGTGCTGCAAGGCATGGATACCTCCGGCAAAGACGGCACCATTCGTGCGGTGTTTCAAAGTGTCGATCCGCTGGCGGTGCGCACCGCTTATTTCAAAGCCCCGACGGCGAACGAGTTGGATCGGGATTATCTGTGGCGGGTGCATAATGTGGTGCCGCGCCGTGGTGAAATGGTGATTTTTAACCGCAGCCACTATGAAGATGTGCTGGTGACGAAAGTCAAAGGTTGGATCAGTGACGAAGAAGAGCAACGCCGCTTACGGCATATCCGTGATTTCGAGCGTTTGCTGAGTGAAACCGGCACCGTCATCTTAAAATTTTTCTTACACATCTCCAAAGATGAACAAAAAGAGCGCTTGCAAGAACGTTTGGATAACCCGGAAAAGAATTGGAAATTTAATCTGGGCGATTTAGATGATCGCAGGCTGTGGGGCGATTTCCAAAAACAGTATGAAAAAGTGATCAATCAAACCTCAACCGATTATGCTCCTTGGTATGTGATTCCGGCGGATTCTAAGTCCGGACGCAATGTGATTATCATGAAAATCTTATTGGAAACCCTGCGCAAGCTGGAAATGCAATATCCGCAAGTCGATACCGCCGGCTGGCCGAAAACCGTCGAATAATCCCTTTTCTTTCTATTTTCTTTTAGATAAGATAAACGCACTCTCATGGGGTGCATTATCTATTTGTTCTACCACAATGATAAGGCTGAGAAATACCCATTGAACCTGATCTGATTAGTAGCAGCGAAGGGATTTGAGATTGTGTTTCCGCGCAAGCACTCTCCTCCGATCCTTTTTTATCATTGATATATATAAAAAGGATTTCCACATGTCTTATTTCAGCAAAAACATTCAAAAAACCATTTTTACGCTGGCACTTGCCGGTCTCGGCAGTGTTGCCTTGGCAGCCGATAAGCCGGTTTTGACGGTTTACAGTTATGATTCGTTCACCTCCGACTGGGGGCCGGCACCAAAATTAAAACCGCTGTTTGAACAGCAATGCCAATGCGAGCTGAAATTTGTGCCGTTTGAGGACGGCGTCACCCTGTTTAACCGTTTACGTTTAGAGGGCAAAAACAGTAAAGCCGATGTGATTATCGGTTTGGATAACAACTTGCTGCCGGAAGCACGTCAATCCGAATTGTTTGCTGAAAATAACGTTGATTTAGCCGCCTTATCATTGCCGATCGAATGGCAAGACCGCACTTTCCTACCGTATGACTACGGGCAATATGCTTTTATTTATGATCGCGAAACATTGGCGAATCCGCCAAGCAGCTTAACGGAATTGATCGAACGGCAAGATCTGAAAGTGATTTACCAAGATCCGCGCACCAGCACCGTCGGACGGGGTTTATTGGCTTGGGTGAATGCGGTTTATCCGCAGGAACAGGTCGCGCAAGCGTGGCAAACTCTGGCAAAACACACCGTGACCGTCGGCAAAGGCTGGTCGGAAACCTACGGCGCGTTTTTGAAAGGCGAAGCGGATCTGGTGCTGAGTTATAACACCTCGCCACTGTATCACCAAATCCATGAACAAAAAGACAATTATACCGCAGCGGAATTCAGCGAAGGGCATATTGTGCAAATCGAACTGGCGGCAAAGCTGAAAAACAGCAAACACCCCGCCCTTGCCGATCAGTTTTTAGCCTTTTTAATCAGCCCTGAGGCACAAAAAACCATTGCTTTGCATAATATTATGTTGCCGGTGATCAACACCGAAGTCGAACCGCACTTCGATCAATTCGCACCGTTTAAAACCCTTGCCGTGCCATTCCCGGAAAAAGAGAACGGCAAAGCGCAAATTCAAGTCTGGCAACAGGCGCTAAGCCAATAAACACGCGATGATCAACCATCGGTTAACACTCGCCACTTGCCTGCCCGGTTTGGCCGTGGTGAGTTTTTTACTCTTGTTTTATGCCAACAGCTTGTGGCAATTGTTACAGTACAGTCTGCCCGACACCTGGCACAGCCTGTGGCAAGACAGTTACTTTTGGCATATCCTCAAATTCAGTTTGTGGCAAGCGCTGTTGTCGGCGCTGTTGTCGCTCGCCGGCGGCTTGCTCACCGCCCATGCGCTGTTTCACCGCACCTTTATCGGTAAAAATCGGCTATTGAAGATTTTATCGCTGACCTTTGTTCTGCCGGTGCTGGTGGCGGTGTTCGGCTTAATCGGCGTTTACGGCTTGTCCGGCTGGTTCAATCAGCTGCTGGCATGGCTGCAACTGGATTGGCAACCGCACTTTTATGGTTTAAGCGGCATTTTGATTGCCCATTTGTTCTTTAATTTACCGCTCGCCAGTAAAATATTCCTACAAGCGCTGCACAGCATTCCCGTTCAACAACGGCAATTGGCGGCGCAACTCAATATCCGCAATCTGGATTTTTTCCGCTTAATCGAATTTCCCTATCTGCGCCAACAGCTATTGCCGGTGTTTGCCTTGATTTTTATGCTGTGCTTCACCAGTTTTGCGATTGTATTAACCCTCGGCGGCGGGCCGAAATACACCACCTTGGAAGTGGCGATTTTTCAAGCCATCACCTTTGATTTTGATTTGGGCAAAGCGGCAACTCTGGCACTGGTTCAATTCGCTTTATGTTTTGTACTGTTTCAAACTAACGCCTATTTCAGCCGCCATACCGCCACTGTGCTCAGTAAAGCGCAATACCGCTATCAACCGCAAGCCTTCAACCGCACTTTTCAGTTTCTCCATGCGCTGATTTTGTTACTGGTTGTCTTGTTTATCGCCCTGCCGCTGCTGAATATTGTGTATAGCGGTTTACGCTCGCCGGCATTATGGCAAGTGTGGCAAAGCGCACAATTATGGCAAGCCCTCGGTTATTCGCTCACGCTTGCCCCGGTCGCCGCGTTGATTGCCGTGAGTTTGAGTGTCGCCCTGCTGTTGACCGTGCGCCAACTGCGTTGGCACTACTACCGCAAAAGTGCGGATAGCATGCTGAATATCGGCATGATGATCTTAGCGATTCCCACTTTAGTATTGGCAATCGGGCTGTTTTTATTGCTGCAAACGATCGATTTTTCCACTCTTCACCTGTTTTTGATTGTCGCCCTGTGTAATGCGCTGATCGCCATGCCGTTCGTACTACGGATTTTAGCCGCGCCGTTTCAAAACAATATGCTGTATTACGAAAAACTGTGCCAATCGCTAGGCATTCGCGGTTGGACACGTTGGAAAATCATCGAATGGCAACAATTACGCCAACCGATTCGCAGCGCTTATGCCTATGCCTTCACCCTCTCACTGGGCGATTTCACCGCCATTGCGCTGTTTGGCAACCAAGATTTCAGCTCGCTGCCACGGCTGTTATACCAACAATTGGGGCACTACCGTTCACAAGAAGCGGCGGTGACCGCCTTGGTATTACTGATACTCTGTGCGCTAACATTTTTATTTATCGAGAAAGACCATGATTCATCTCAACCAATTGACCTTTAATTATCAAGCAATGCCAATGCAGTTTGACTTAAGCGTTGCCGCGGGGGAAAAGGTGGCGATTATCGGTGCCAGCGGTGCCGGCAAAAGCACATTGTTAAATTTAATCGCCGGGTTTGAATTTGCCGACAGCGGCATGATTCGGCTGAATGGTGAAGATCACACGCACAGCCAACCGCACCTGCGCCCGGTGTCGATGTTGTTTCAGGAAAATAATCTGTTTAACCATTTAAGCGTGGAACAAAATATTATTTTGGGTTTACAGCCGAATTTAACAATTAATCCGCAACAGCAACAACAAGTGCGGTTAATTGCCGAGCAAGTCGGATTAACCGATTTTCTCAAGCGGCTGCCGGATCAACTGTCCGGCGGGCAAAAACAACGGGTGGCACTCGCCCGTTGTTTGTTGCGTGATAAACCGATCTTGCTATTAGACGAACCGTTTTCCGCCCTCGACAGTACGCTGCGGGGTGAGATGTTGCAACTGTTACAACAAATTTGCCAACGGAAAAACACCACCTTGCTGATGGTCACCCACCAACCGCAAGAAGTAGCGCACTTTGTCGACCGCACTTTAACCGTGGCGAACGGGCAAATTGTCAAGCAAAGTGCGGTTGATTGAAAAACCGTAAAGCGGTTGAACTTATTCGTTGTTTTCCGTTACTATCTTTGGCTTAAAATATATCAATCAAGTAAAGGATATCTTATGACTATTCAACAAGTTGAACTCAGCCGACTGACACCGCATCCAAGTTTGGAATATTGGTCGGTGTGCAAAGTCGAAGCCTTGTTTGAAACCCCATTTTTAGAGTTAGTTTATCGAGCGGCACAAGTGCACCGCGAACATTTCAATCCGCAAGCGATTCAACTTTCAACCCTGTTGTCGATTAAAACCGGCGGATGTCCGGAAGATTGCAGCTATTGCCCGCAATCGGCGCGTTACCAAACCGGGGTGCAAAACCAGCAATTATTAGAGATTGAGGAAATCGTGGAAAAAGCCAAAATCGCCAAATCACGTGGTGCCGGGCGATTTTGCATGGGCGCGGCGTGGCGCGGTCCGAAACCGAAAGACGTGACGAAAATCACCGAAATCATCAAAGCGGTGAAAGCATTGGGCATGGAAACCTGCGGCACGTTCGGCTTATTGCAAGACGGCATGGCGGAACAATTAAAAGACGCCGGTTTGGATTACTACAACCACAACCTCGACACCGCACCGGAACATTATCATGAAGTGATCGGCACTCGCCGCTTTGACGATCGCATCAATACCCTTGGTAAAGTGCGGTCTGCGGGGCTGAAAGTCTGCTGCGGCGGCATTGTCGGTATGAATGAAACCCGCAAAGAACGCGCCGGTTTAATCGCCAGCCTCGCCAATCTGGATCCGCAACCGGAATCGGTGCCGATTAACCAATTAGTCAAAGTCGAAGGCACGCCGTTAATGGATGCGGAAGAACTGGATTGGACCGAATTCGTGCGCACCATCGCCGTCGCCCGTATCACCATGCCGCAGAGTTATGTGCGTCTCTCCGCCGGTCGTCAGGGGATGTCGGAAAGTATGCAGGCGATGTGTTTTATGGCAGGCGCAAACTCGATTTTCTATGGCGATAAGCTGTTGGTTACCGGCAATCCCGAAGAAGACGGCGATCAACTGCTGATGGCAAAACTGGATCTTGAGCCGGAAACGGAGCAGAACCGGAAAGTCACGGTTTAAAAATAGGAATAGTAGACAAAAAGGTTGGTCAAAACTCACTTGAAGCCTTACAGTATAAGGCTTTGAGTGAGTTTTACAAAAATGACTAAAAAAAGTGCTTTTTTGCAGTAGTTACACTTACCATAAATACGGATTCAAAGCCGAAATTCAGAGATATAAATGCAACGATTGCCAACGCATTTTCACGTTCTATTACTTGCAACGGATGGCGTGGATTATTGAAAGATATTTTTGATACCCCGCCCCAAATGTGCCAATTTCACTTGGTTGTTATGGTCATCAGAAAATTAACGAGAAACCCTAAATCAGTTGCCGGAAAAGAGCTGAAAGTCGTGGTGAAAACGCTGAAAAATAGTCACAAAAATACATTTTATATCCGCTTACATCACTGGTTGTTACGGCATAAAGCCTACTTGGAATAACGGTCTGAAATCGCCGATAACAAGGGAAAATATCCTACAAACATCGCAAACTGAGAGGGGCTTACGCCAGTATTAAATGTTACATGGACTACCTGTTTACTTTTGAGAAATACCCTGAATTACGGATAGAAAAAACGACAAATCGATTAGAGGGCTTATTCCAAGACTTAAAGCAAAAATTATCGGTACATAATGGGTTGAATAGGCGAAATAAAATTATGTTTATTCAGGATTTTTTGAATATAAGGAGTTGATTTTGGCAACGAAATCACCAAAACCAACCTTTTTGTCCAATAGAGCATAGTGTCTAAAAAATTACCAACCTTTTTGTCTACTATGCCTCAATAAATACGCCCGCAACCGCGCAAAATCATTCTCCATTTCATCAGACAACAGCGGCAGTTTGTTGTGTTTATCCAAGGCTTGCGGCAACGGCAGATCCAATTTTAGAATGCGATCCACGCTCTCTTTGAATTTCGCCGGGTGGGCGGTGCAAAGGAAAATCCCGGTTTCATCGGCTTGTAAATCCGCAGTTAGGGTATCATAAGCAATTGCGCCGTGCGGTTCGCATAAATAACCTTTGGCTTTCATGGCTTGAAGTGCGGTTTCGGTTTCCACATCGCTGCGTGCGTAGGCATGCAGTTCGCTTAAATGCCAGTGATTGCGTTTAAAGATTTCCTCCACCCGTGGCCAGTTGTTCGGGCGGCTCACGTCCATCGCATTGGATAAGGTTGCCACGGTGGCATGCGGCTGCCATTCTCCGCTTTGCAAATAGCGCGGCACGGTGTCGTTGGCGTTGGTTGAGGCGATAAACCGTTTAATCGGCAAGCCTAACCACTTGGCGATCAAGCCTGCGGTTAAGTTACCAAAATTGCCGCTCGGCACGGACACCACCACATTGCTGCGTTTTTCTTGCGGCAGTTGCGCCACCGCTTCAAAGTAATAACACACTTGCGCCAGTAAGCGGCTGATATTAATCGAATTTGCGGAATTTAAACCAATCGCTTCGCGCAATTCTTGATCGTCAAACGCCTTTTTGACTAACGCTTGGCAATCGTCAAAATCGCCGTTGATCGCCACGGTGCGGATATTGCCGCCCAAGGTGCAAAACAGTTTTTCTTGCAACGGGCTGATTTTGCCTTTTGGATAGAGAATTACCACTTCAATATTATCTAACCCATGAAACGCGTGCGCCACGGCTGCACCGGTATCGCCTGAGGTGGCGGTTAAAATGGTGATTTTGCCCTCGCCACGAATCGCCGCCAGTGTGCGCGCCATAAAACGTCCGCCGAAATCTTTAAAGGCTAAGGTCGGACCGTGGAACAGTTCCAAGGCATAGATATTTTCCGCCACTTTTACCAATGGCGCCGGGAATGTGAACGCGTCGCTGATGATTTGGTTCAAGACCGCACTTGGCAGTTCGGCACCGATCAGTGCCGATAAAATCGCTTGGCTGCGCTCGACCAGCGGCAGATCCAGCAAGGCTTCGACATTGTCTAATTGCGGAATCACCTCAGGGAAAAACAACCCTTGGTTTTTGCCTAGCCCTTGGCGCACCGCTTGTGCGAAACCGACTTGTTCTTCCGGGTGCTTGATATTGTATAAATTCATTAAAAAATCCTTTGATTATGATTTGCTGTTCACTGATTAAACCTAGCCAACGTAGCGGCGCATTATATATCCGCCCGCACCGCACTTTATGTTTTTCCTTTGTTGATAAATGCTTATACCGCACTTCGTAAACAGGCGGATATATAATCCGCCCCTTGTATATAAAATCTGCTATACCAAAGTAGTGAAATCGCTCTAGTCTAACAGCCTTGCGCCTTGATTATCAACCTGACAAACGTGGACAAAGCCTTCGTTATTTTGTAAGTAATTGTTTTCCAAATAGGTTGAAACTTTGCCGGCGGTGGTTAAATCCGGCGCAATCGCAAAAATGGTCGGGCCCGAACCGGAAATGCCGGTTGCCAATGCGCCCAGATCGCGGCAGCCTTGTTTCACGTTATCGTAATTCGGCAATAACTGCTCGCGATACGGCTCGGCGATCACGTCTTTCATCATCAACGCGGCAAGACTTTCCTGCTGGGTGTGGCAAGCATGCACGAAACTGCCCAAATAACGCCCGTGATCGATCACGTCTTGACGGCTGTAACTTTTCGGCAAAATCGCGCGCGCTTCCGCAGTGGATACTTCGATCCCCGGATAAGCCAGCACCCAATACCATTGGTCAAAAAACGGCAAGGTTTGACTGATATTGCCCAATGACTGCACCATCAGTTGCACGCCGCCCAAAAAGCACGGCGCAACGTTGTCATAGTGAATCGAACCGGAAATCCGCCCTTCCAGTTCGCCCATCATTTCCAACAATTCCATTTTGGAAAACGGCTCTTGGTGAAATTTATTCAACGCCACCAATGCCGCCACGATCGAACAGGCACTTGAGCCTAAACCCGAGCCGATCGGCATATTTTTTTCCAGCGTTAAACGCAGCGACCGCACTTTTCTGTTGCGCAGTTTCAAGCGTTCGCTGAACAATACATAGGCTTGATAGACGATATTTTTTTGCGGCTCTTTCGGCAGCTTACGTACGAAATAACCGGCGCTTTCCAATTCAAACCCGCTGGCTATCGCCTCAATTTGCACCACGTCGCCCAATAACGAGCCGTCAATCGGCGAAATCGCCGCGCCTAAGGTATCAAAGCCGACGCTGACATTGGCACTCGACGCCGGGGCATATACTCTCAACAATTCCTGCGTCATTAGTTGCCGCCTCCGTTTTGTAAGGTACGCAGAATATCGGCAAAGATCCCTGCCGCGGTCACATCGTTACCTGCGCCGTAACCGCGCAACAACAACGGAATCGGGTTGTAATAACGGGTGTAAAACGCTAGCGCATTCTCGCCGTTTTTTACTTTGTACAACGGATTATCCCCGTCCACCGCGGTAATTGAGACTTTACATTTGCCGTTGTCTAAGCGCCCGACATAGCGCAACACTTGCCCATTTGCCGCCGCTTCGGCAACCCGTTGCGCAAATTCTGCGTCCAGTTCTGGCAACTGCGCCATAAACTCCGCGACGTTTTTGCCGTCGGCAAAGCCTTTGGGCAACACGCCTTCCACTTCGACATCGTCCAGTTCCAGCATTAAACCGTTTTCACGGGCGATAATCAACAACTTACGCGCCACATCGCTGCCCGACAGATCATCACGCGGATCAGGCTCGGTGAAGCCTTTTTCTTTGGCAAGTGCGGTCGCTTGCGACAGGCTCAAGCCTTCCTCTAATTTACCAAAAATAAATGACAGCGAGCCGGACAAAATGCCGTCAAATTGCAGCACTTCGTCCCCCGCCGCCAGCAATTTTTGCAGATTATCAATCACCGGCAAACCGGCGCCGACATTGGTGTCGTACATAAATTTGCGCTGATTCTGCGCCGCCACCGCTCTGAGGCGCAGGTAGTAATCCACATCGGAGGTGTTGGCTTTTTTGTTCGGCGTCACCACATGGAAACCGGCCCTCAAATAACTGACATATTGATTGGCAATCTCTTGGCTAGAGGTGCAATCCACCAGCACCGGATTGACGATATTGTTATCCTGTACAAATTTCACCAAACGCTCAACCGAATATTCGCCGTCGGCTTGTGCCTGTTGTTCACGCCAGTTTGTTAAATCCAACGGCTGTTCGCTTAATAATAAATGTTTCGAGTTCGCCAAGGCATACACTCGGATCGCAATATTTTTCTTTTCCAGATACTCGGTTTGGCGCTGGATTTGATCGACCAACTCGCCGCCTACGCCGCCTGTGCCGACCACAAACACGTCAACCACTTGATGATGGGTGAACAGCGCGCGGTGGGTCGCTTTCACCGCTTGCACCGATTTGTTTTGCGGCACAACGGTCGAAATCGAGCGTTCGGAAGAGCCTTGCGCAATCGCCACAATATTGATATTGGCTTTGGCAAGTGCGGTAAAGAAACGCGCCGCCACGCCTTTGGCTTTCTTCATGCCGTCACCGACCACGGAGACAATCGACAGATTATCGGTGACTTCCAACGGTTCTAACTGTTTATGTTCCAATTCATAGGCGAATTCTTGCTCAAGTGCGGTTTTCGCCACTGCCACCGATTTGCCCGGCACGCAGAAACTAATGCTGTATTCGGACGAGGATTGGGTGATCAAAATCACCGAAATGCCGGCGTTCGACATGGTCGAGAACACCCGTGCCGCCATGCCGACCATGCCCTGCATACCCGGCCCTGAAATATTGAACATACTGACGTTGTCCAGATTGGTGATCCCTTTCACCTGCAAACTGTCGGATTTTACGTCATTGTTGATGTATGTACCCGGTGCGTCCGGATTGGCGGTATTTTTAATCACGCACGGAATACTGCAACGCACCAAAGGTCCGATTGTGCGCGGGTGGATCACTTTCGCACCGAAATAAGAAAGCTCCATTGCTTCTTGATAAGACAGGCTGTCTAACAGGCGTGCGTCGTGCACCAAGCGCGGATCGCAGGTGTAAACGCCATCTACGTCGGTCCAAATTTCGCAATAATCGGCATCTAAACACGCCGCCAGCACCGCCGCGGAATAATCCGAACCGTTGCGCCCCAACAGCACCAATTCGCCTTGCTCGTTACCGGCGGTGAAACCTGCCATTAACACGATATGCTGTTTCGGAATCGAAGCGGCGTCAACGCGCGGCTTGGATTTGCTGATACTGACCGACGACTCCAAATAAGTGCCTTTCGCCACCAGTTTTTCCACCGGATCGATTTGCGTGACTTGATAGCCTTTAGCCTCGAACCACGCTTTCATCATCGCAATCGAGAGTTTTTCACCACGGCATAAAATGGTGGCATTAATGCTGTCAGGGCAGCGTTTGTTGCGCTGAATATCGGTTAATATGGTTTTCAGTTGTGTGAATTCGTTATCAATAACGTGCAGAAGAGCGATTTTGTCGAGTTTGGGATTGGCGAGGTAAAGACCGTCAATAATGCGATAGAAAATTTGCAGGGCTTCGTTAAAATCATGTTCAAAGGCTTCTCCGGCAACCGCTTTTTCCACCAACGCCACCAGATAATTGGTGATTTTCGCCGGTGCGGACAGCACGCCCGCCGCCTGATCCTTTAAATGCGCCTGTTCGATCAGCCCGGCAGCCTGTAAAAAGCGTTCCGGATTCGCCAACGACGTTCCCCCAAATTTAAGCACTCGCATAATCTTCTCCTGGTTTTCTAATATGTTGATTTTAAATATTTTTCTTAAATACTAAAAAACCCGCACTTGCCGGTGCGGGTTCTCTTGATTTCGTTATGCAACACTAACCCGCCACGTACTTGCGCATGGTAATAATCATGGTGGTCATAGTGATAGTGTTGTTTTGCATAATTTGGTTAATTTTTCAAAAAAATTGATGTGATAGAAATACAGAATTTCGTTTGGGTTGTCAATGAAAAGTTTGAAATAGATACAAATAAATCATCAACGCTTTTTTAGACAGCCTCCCGATTCCACGCTAAAATAACCGCACTTGATGATTTTTAACCTAAGCACTACAATCCATGTCAATTCAACAAAACCTTTCCGCTATTCGTCAGCAAATCGCTGATTGTTGCCAACAAGCAAACCGCACTTTAGGCAGTGTAAACTTATTGGCGGTCAGTAAAACCAAATCCATTGCCGCAATTGAAGAGGCGATTCAAGCCGGACAACGTGCGTTCGGGGAAAATTATGTGCAAGAGGGCGTTGAAAAAATACAGCATTTTCAAGCACAAGGCGTTCAGTTGGAATGGCATTTTATCGGTCCGTTGCAATCGAATAAAAGCCGTTTAGTGGCGGAACATTTTGCTTGGATTGAAACCGTAGATCGTGTGAAAATCGCCGAACGCCTCAGCCAACAACGCCCGACCGCACTTGTGCCGTTGAATGTGTTGATTCAAATTAATATCAGCGATGAAAGCTCAAAATCAGGCATTGCGCCGAGCGAGTTACTGCCGCTTGCCACACAAATCGCCGCGCTGCCAAATTTGCGCTTGCGCGGCTTAATGGCAATTCCGCAAGACAGCGATGATCCGACGGTGCAGCAACAGGCGTTCAGCCGAATGCAGCAGTTGTTTAATCAGCTCCGACTTGCCCTGCCGCAGCAGCAAATCGACACCTTATCACTCGGTATGAGCGGCGATATGGCGATGGCAATCCAATGCGGCTCAACCCAAGTGCGGATCGGCACGGCAATTTTCGGCGCAAGAAATTAAAACGCCGCGCCGATTCGTACTATACTCCGCCTCTTTTTTCCATTTATTGATAGGGTCTGTTTATGTTTGGCTACGATCCAACAATTATTACATTTACCATTTATATTTTTGGTATGCTGCTGATTGGCGTGTTGGCATACCGTTACACCAATAATTTATCCGATTATATTCTCGGCGGGCGCAGCTTGGGCGGTTTTGTGACCGGGATGTCTGCCGGCGCGTCGGATATGTCCGGCTGGTTGTTGATGGGCTTGCCCGGTGCGATCTACGCCGCGGGGTTGGTCGAAGGCTGGATTGCAATCGGCTTGACGGTTGGCGCATGGCTGAACTGGTATTTGGTCGCCGGGCGGCTGCGCGTATTCACCGAAACCCACGCCAACGCCCTGACCTTACCGGAATATTTCCAAGCCCGTTTCGGCGCAAAACACAACATGCTGAAAATTGTCGCTGCCAGTGTGATTCTGTTTTTCTTCACCATTTACTGCTCGGCGGGGGTGGTTGCCGGGGCGCGTCTGTTTGAAAATCTATTCGGCACGCCCTACCAAACCGCACTTTGGTATGGCGCACTTGCCACCATTATTTATACCTTTATCGGTGGCTTTCTCGCAGTCAGTTGGACCGACACCGTGCAAGCGGGCTTAATGGTTCTCGCCTTGATTATCACCCCTGTGATGGCGCTGTTTGCCATTGGCGGCATTGATGATCTGCCTGTCGTGTTAGAAGCCGCCGGCAAGGATTTGGGCAAAAACTTCACCGATATGTGGACGGGCACATCATTGATTGGCTTATTGAGTCTATCCGCATGGGGCTTGGGCTATTTCGGGCAACCGCATATTTTGGCGCGTTTTATGGCGGCGGAAAATGTACGCTCACTCACCAGTGCGCGCCGTATCGGCATGTCATGGATGATTTTCTGCTTACTCGGCGCAGTGGCGGTCGGCTTTTTCGGTATCGCCTATTTCTACGCTAATCCGCAACTGGCAAGTGCGGTCAATAGCAACCGCGAACAGATTTTTATCGAACTGGCACGCCACCTGTTTAACCCGTGGATCGCCGGCGTTTTGTTATCGGCGATTTTAGCCGCGGTGATGAGTACCTTAAGTTGCCAATTATTGATCTCCTCCAGCGCAATCACCGAAGATTTTTACCGTGGTTTTATCAAACCGAATGCCAGTGATAAAGAACTGGTTTGGCTCGGGCGCGTAATGGTGTTGCTGATCGCCGTGATCGCAATTGCGATCGCACAAAATCCGGAAAGCCAGGTTTTGAAACTGGTCGAACACGCTTGGGCAGGTTTCGGCAGCTCGTTTGGACCCTTAGTACTGTTTTCGTTATTCTGGAAACGCACCAATTCCAACGGTGCAATGGCAGGTATGCTGACCGGCGCATTAGTGGTGACTTTTTGGAAGCAACTGTTACCAAACAGCGGCATTTACGAAATGATCCCGGGTTTCTTATTGTCGTCAGTTGCGATTGTCGTGGTCTCGCTGCTTAGCGGGAAACCGGAAACCGAGGTCGTGAAAGGTTTCGAACAAGCAACGGCGCAATATAAAGCGGGCTTATAATTCCAAGTGCCCCTCCCGCCGCCCTTCGGGCATATCCTGCCGCAAGGGAGGGAGGAAATTTACATTTTTTATTACGTTATGCCACCCTTTTCGGCGGTACGGGTGCTAACATTCGCTTATGGTGCGAGCGGTTATGCCAAAAATCAATTTGGCGTTGCGCCTGTTCCGACACGGTTTCGCCGCGCAGGAAAGCATCAATTTCCGCATAACTCACGCCCATTTCATCTTCGTCGGTCTGCCCTTGCCACAACCCCGCACTTGGCGCTTTATCCAACACCGCTTGCGGTACATTCAACAACCGTCCTAAGGCAAAGACTTGTTCTTTGCGCAACTGCACCAACGGCACAACATCAACGCCGCCGTCGCCGTATTTGGTGAAATAACCGGTGTGCCATTCCGCCGCATTATCCGTACCGACCACAATCGCCTGCTGATTTTGCGCCGCTGCGTATAACATCGTCATGCGCAAACGTGCCTGCACATTGCCGGCGATCACGTGTTGCCGTTCGGCTTGTTCGCGAAACAGAGGCTGCGCACTGTGCATAAAAGTGCGGTAGGTGTCGATAATCGGTATTTCCAACACTGCGCAACCGGCACTTTCTGCCACCGCGTAGGCATCTTGAATATCTTGTGGCGAGGTGGTTTCCGACGGCAAAATCAAGCCCTGCACCGGTGCGCCGGTTTTCATCAGCAGATTGACCACCACCGCAGAATCAATGCCGCCGCTAATGCCGATCACATAACCTTTTGCGCCGTAAAATTGGCGTTGCTGTTCCAGCCATTCCACCAGATAATCAACATATTGTTGCAAATCCATCTTAGCTCTCCCGTGTTGCGACATACGCTACCGCCTGCAAACGCGGATTAAAGCTGTAACGGCGACCTTGTTTCGCTTGCTCCACACCGTTTAACCTCACGCAATCGCCGGTAAAGCCAATATTCACTTTCAATAAGTTAGAACCCACACCGTAGGAATCCACCGGCGTATCCAATTGCTCAAACAACTTGATTTTTGCCGAATCAAAACCACCACTAACAATGATTTTAACGTGCTCAAAGCCTTCCGCATCTAAATGGCGGCGCAGCAGTTTAATTAAACGCGGATTGGTGCCACGCAAATCATAACGTCCGAATTCATGCTGATTTTTCAGAAAATATTGATCAACCATATTAGCGGAGGTGTCCACCCGCACACCGTATAATTTATTGCCGAAATGGCGTGCGACCTTGAGCGAATCCTCAATCACATCATTATTATAATCCACCAATGCGACCAAATTATCATGCGGGAAAGTGGCTAAATAGGCTTCACAGGCTTGGATCAAATCACCGTTGAACAATTGGATTAAGGCGTGCGGCATGGTGCCCACACCTTCCGTGCCCCACCATTCGTTCATCGCATAGGTCGCCTGCGCACTCATGCCGCCGATATATGCCGCATAGCCGTCACCCGCCTGTTGCGAATAGTGATCATCGCGGTCGCCCATAAAAATCACCTGTTTCTCGCCTGCCGCCTGCACCACATTATACACATGGGTTGCCACCGAGGTGCGCCTCGCCAAAATGCCATCGATAATCCCTTCCAAATAACCGAAATCTTCGTAATAACCTTCGATCATTAGCACGGTCTCAAACGGCGAAATTTTATCACCGTCATTTAACGCCCAAATCTTCAGATTTTGCGGATTGGCGGCAAAGGTATGCAACAATGCGATCGCTTCGTCCATACCACACACTACCGCTTCGTTTTTTTGGAAAAATTGCATGGTAACCGTCTGTTTAGGAATACGATTTGCTACAATTTTAGTGGTTTTCAAAAAATAAACCGCCGAAAACCAACCTTCTTTGATCCGTTGATCAAACTTAAAAGTGCGGTTTGTCAGCCTTGCCAGCTTGCCTGCTTGTTTTAATTCAAATTCTTTTTCACACATCGTCTTGGTTCACCTTTCACAAAATAAAAAGTATATGCTACAAAAAATGGATTATAGATAATTTGAACTTTTTTTATGTATTAGGCAAGCGTTATTTTAAGAAAATGTGAGATCAGCGCGCAAATTAAGCCCGTGAAACGAAAAATAAATACATTGAAAGTGCTAAAATACTTTTTAATAGGAGGATTTAAATCAGAAAGAATACTATATATAAGATGATGGTGCGGAAGGGGGGACTTGAACCCCCACACCCGTTAAGGCTCTAAGACCTGAACCTAGCGCGTCTACCAATTTCGCCACTTCCGCAACTGTTTGAATACCCTATTTGATGGCTGGGGTACTAGGATTCGAACCTAGGAATGCTGAGATCAAAACCCAGTGCCTTACCGCTTGGCGATACCCCAAAATAAGAAATTCAATTAAATCAGAATAGATAAGTCGATGGCTGGGGTACTAGGATTCGAACCTAGGAATGCTGAGATCAAAACCCAGTGCCTTACCGCTTGGCGATACCCCAATCTATGACATTGCAAAGCTGATGAATGGTGCGGGAAGAGGGACTTGAACCCACACACCTCGCGGCGCCAGAACCTAAATCTGGTGCGTCTACCAATTTCGCCATTCCCGCGCGAAAATATGGTGGCTATGACGGGATTCGAACCTGTGACCCCAACATTATGAGTGTTGTGCTCTAACCAACTGAGCTACATAGCCATTCATTTATTTTCTGCGTTCACCTCATCGGTTTTGCGAGGTGCATTATGCTAATATCAGCCCTACTCGTCAACCGTTTTTTATGAAAAAAACGCTTTTTTTATCTATTCGGACACAGATTGACCAGTTTAATCGCTTGCCGCACAATTTACAACCAAAAATATTCAACCGATGCCGTCCGGCATTTGCGTCCGCGATTATTCTTCCAATAATTGCACCAATAATTCGCCGTTCCACAGCGCTCGTTTAATCAAGGCAAATGCGCCGATAATATCGTCATCGGGCAGTTCCGAAGCCTCAAGTGCGGTACTTTTCACAAAATCGGACAACGCCATTGACTGTAGTGTCTTTTCAATAGCCGGAAACAAGACTTTCTGCGCTTGTGCGATTTTGCCGGATAAAATAATTTTTTCCGGATTAAGCACATTGACACACATCGCCAAAACCTGCCCGATATGCCTTCCGAGTTGCTGAAACAATTCGACTAATAATGGATCACCTTGATTCACCGCCTCGCAAATTGTCTCCAAGTCACATTGTTCCACACTGAGCAAGCGGCTTTTATGCCCTTGCCGTAACAACTGTTTGACCCGCTCCTCAATCGCCTGCTGACTGACTAACGTTTCCAAGCAGCCGAAATTACCGCACTTACAAGGTTTCCCCAGCGGATCGACTTGCGTGTGTCCAATTTCGCCCACATTATTTTTACTGCCGCTAAATAACGCTTTATTTAAGATGATTCCGGCGGCAACACCGCGGTGAATCCGCAATAAAATGGAATCGCTACAGGTTTTGGTTTTGCCAAAATAAGATTCCGCCAACGCCAAAGCCCGCACATCATGCCCGATAAATACCGGCAGATGAATGATTTGTCGAATCTTTTCCGCTAATTTCCACGGTTTTTTCAGATTAAATTGCGGCATAAAATCAATGGTGTTTGTTTTTTGATCGACAAAACCGGGAACGGTAATACCGCAAGCGATAACTTGATGAGATGATTTGGTCAATTCCATCACTGCCCGTTGAATCAACTCCAGCAACCTTTGTTCTAGCTGTGTGACCGATTGTTTGGTTTTGAGTTGATATTTTTGTTTGAACAACACCTCGGTCGCCAGATTCATCGCGGCAACGGTGACGCTGGTTCGCCCCAAACGGATTAAAATCGTGACAAAATTTTTCCGTTCCGCGACAATCGAAATCGCCCGCCGCCCGCCGGTGGACTCTTGCTGCTCGACTTCTTTAATCAGCCCGAAACGCAATAGATTACGGGTGATTTTGGTTACGCTCGCCGCCGCCAAACCGCTCATTTCCGACACTTGAATCCGGGAAATCGGTCCGAATTGGTCAATCAAACGGTATACCAACGCACCATTGGCTTGTTTGACGAAATCGACATTAACGATTTGTATCTGGTTGTTCATTCTTATCCTTGGCTTCTCTTTTTTATGATTTATAAACACACACTGTAAAATATTTACACTTTTCTGGCAACGCCAAAAAAAGTGCGGTACACCATGCACCGCACTTGATTTGATTCGAAGCGAAAAGCTTAATGCCTAAGCCACTGACTACGCATAGTGGTGCAATACACCGTTAACCGCTGTCGCACTCACCTTAAAGCGGTGATCGAATACGGTCAGGTTCGCCACTTTTCCGGCTTCAATTGAACCCAAAGTGCGGTCAACCCCAATCGCGCGGGCGGGATAGAGTGAACACATTCTCAATGCGTCCGGCAACTCGATACCGACTTGTTCCACCAAGTTTTGCACCGATTCAATCATCGTAATCGCCGAACCGCCGAGACTGCCGGTTTTTTCGTCGTAACATTTGCCGTCTTTCACAATCACTTTGGTGCCGACAAAATCAAACCAGTCGATATCGGCTCCGGCAGCGGCGGTTGCGTCGGTCACCACCACCAGTTTTTCGCCTTTCAATTTCTTGGCAAAACGGATATTCGACCAAGTGACGTGCAAACCGTCCACAATAATGCCGCTATAAATATCCGAATCCAACACTGCGCCGACCACACCCATGTCACGCCCGGAACTGATCGGCGACATCGCATTATGCAAATGGGTGGCAAAACCGATTCCGTCGCTAATCCGTTGTTTGGCAACATCATAGCTGGCATTGGAATGCCCGATCGACACTAAAATACCGCTCTCGGTAAACCGCTTCACATAATTGCCGGCTTCATTTTCCGCTGCGATTGTCAATTTGGTGATCACATCGCCGTTAGCGCATAAAAACTCGACCATTTCCGGCGAAATTTGGCGGATATATTGCGGACGGTGTACGCCTTTTTTCTCAAGGCTGAGATATGGTCCTTCCAAATGCAGCCCCAACGCTTGATTGGCGTTATTCGGATCTTGCAAATATTCCCGCATAACCGCTACCGCACTTTTCATGCCTTCGTCCGGCGCTGTGATAAAGGTCGGCAAATAGCTGGTACAGCCGTAGCGCATGTTGGTTTGTTGCATGGTATGCAGGGTTTCAAGCGTGGTATCAAGGTTAAACATCACCCCGCCCGCGCCGTTCAATTGAAGATCGATAAACCCCGCAGTTAAATTTTTCCCAGCCAAATCAACACGTTCAATATCAGCCGTAAGATCTTGTTCCGGCAATAGTGCTTCAATAATGCCTTCATTAACGATGACCGCGTGCTGATACAACACCTTATCGGCGGTATAAACCACGCCGTTGGTTAACGCATAACGCATAACCTTACCTCCTACGCCACACTGGCAATTTCAGCCGCTTCCAGATTGGTGAAATATTTCACGGTTTTGACTTTCAATTCTTGCGTTGCCGGTTCGTCACACACCAAAACGGCTTTGGTGTGCATTTGCAGCGCACTGATTGTCCATAAGTGGTTGACACAGCCTTCAACACCCGCTTGTAACGCCAAGGCTTTATTATGTCCCGTTGCCAAAATCAATACTTCCTCCGCATCCAATAAGGTGGCAACCCCGATAGTCAAGGCATATTTCGGTACTTTGGTGAGATCGTTATCAAAGAAACGCGAATTGGCGATCAAAGTATCTTCGGTCAATGTTTTAATCCGTGTTCTTGAGCTGAGAGAAGAGCCCGGTTCATTAAACGCAATATGTCCGTCACTGCCGACCCCTCCCATAAACAGGTGGATTTTGCCGTAAAAACGGATTTTTTCTTCGTATTGACGGCATTCTTGATCGTGATCTGCGGTATTGCCATTCAAAATATTCACATTTTGCGCCTGCACATCAACGTGGTTAAAGAAATTTTCCCACATAAAAGTGTGATAGCTTTGTTCGTGATCTTGCGGCAACCCCACATACTCGTCCATATTGAATGTCACCACATGTTTAAAGCTGACTTTGCCTTGTTGGTAGAGTTTAATCAGTTCTTTATACGTTTGTAACGGAGTGCTACCGGTCGGCAGCCCTAAAACAAACGGTTTTTCAGCGCTCGGCTGAAATGCATTAATTTTATTGACAATATAATTAGCCGCCCAACGGCTTACTTGTTCGGCGCTTTTTAATGGAATTAATCTCATGTTAGTTCTCCTTTATAACGTTGTTCACACTCGGTAGATAAAACTGAATTGATTTAATCATTTTTTTTATAAAAAATCAAGATGAGTTTCAAAACGCTTAAAAAGGAAAAAATCTTGCAAAAATATCAAATTTAAGCCAGTATAATACCGTCTTGACCGCAAGATATTTTTTATCAAAAAATAAATACTCATTACTTAAATTAGAGAGGTAACTTATGTCTGTCCTAGGTTATTTGCAACGAATCGGTAGAGCTTTAATGGTACCTGTTGCTGCGCTACCGGCAGCAGCTATATTGATGGGGATCGGCTACTGGTTAGATCCTAACGGTTGGGGAGCGGATAGCCAGTTAGCTGCCCTGCTCATCAAATCCGGTGCCGCCATTATCGACAATATGTCACTGTTATTCGCCGTCGGTGTCGCCTTCGGAATGTCGGAAGATAAACACGGTTCGGCTGCATTATCCGGCTTAGTCGGTTTTCTGGTTGTCACAACATTGCTTTCCCCGGGTACAGTGGCACAGTTGGAAGGCATTGCCATCGAGCAAGTGCCGGCAGCATTCGGCAAAATCAATAACCAATTTGTCGGGATTTTAGTCGGCGCAATTTCCGCGGCGCTGTATAACCGTTATTACAAAGTCGAATTACCCAACGCCTTGGCATTCTTCAGTGGTAAACGTTTAGTACCCATTTTAGTTTCCGTTGCAGCCATCGTCCTCTCTTTCATCTTATTGTATGTCTGGCCGATCATTTTCGGCGGCTTAGTCAGCTTCGGCGAATCAATCAAAGATATGGGTGCGGTCGGCGCCGGTATCTATGGTTTCTTCAACCGTTTATTAATTCCTATCGGCTTACACCATGCTTTGAACTCCGTCTTCTGGTTTGACGTAGCCGGAATTAACGATATTCCTAACTTCCTTGGTGGTGCGCAATCCCTAGCTGAAGGGCGTGCCGTATTGGGGATCACCGGAATGTACCAAGCAGGTTTCTTCCCGATTATGATGTTTGGTTTACCGGGCGCCGCCTTAGCGATGTACCACATGGCAAAACCGGAAAACAAAACCAAAGTTGCTTCCTTGATGATTGCGGCGGCACTCGCTTCATTCTTCACCGGAATCACCGAGCCGCTGGAATTCTCCTTTATGTTTGTTGCGCCGATTTTGTATGTAATCCATGCATTATTGACCGGTATTTCCGTCTTCTTCGCCGCTTCAATGCAATGGATTGCCGGTTTCGGCTTCAGTGCCGGTTTAGTCGATCTGGTATTGTCTTCACAAAATCCATTGGCACAAAACTGGTATATGCTGATTATCCAAGGTCTGGTGTTCTCGGTTATCTACTACGTTATTTTTACCGCAAGTATCAAAATGTTCAGATTAAAAACGCCTGGACGTGAAGACAGCTTGGAAGAAAAAAGCGTAGCGTCGGCAGCAACGGTGAAAGCAGGCAATAACCGCGAAAGAGCAAGCCAATTTATGGCGGCGCTAGGCGGAAAAGAAAATATCGCCAGCATTGATGCTTGTATCACCCGCCTGCGTCTAGTGTTGGTTGACCGTAAAAAAATCAATGAAAATCAACTAAAAGCGTTAGGCTCAAAAGGTAACGTAAAATTAGGTGACAATGCTTTACAAGTTATTTTAGGACCTGAAGCGGAAATCATTGCGGACGAAATGAAAACCCTGTAGATTAGCGCCCGAATTTAATCTGCAAAACCGCACTTTGATTCTGATCTGCACCCCAAAAGTTGGACTGCAAAACCAACTGACTAAGGTGCAGATCAAACAAAGTGCGGTTTCTTTCTATTAGAGGGAAAACATGAAAAACTATTTAATCATTTTATTACCGCTGGCACTGAGCGCTTGCGTGCAACCGACATGGCACCCGACAGCTAATATGCCGACAAAAGACATGAAAACCGTTGAAGAATACCATAAGCAAGTGATGAGCGGGAAGACGATCAATGGCGCGGCACCGCCTAACGATATCCTGCTGAACGGCAGCGACTATAAGCCGAAAACGCCATCCGCAGCGACCCCGGCAAACGCGCCGAATATTTGGCAAAAAGAATTGCCAGAACAAGTACGCAAAATTTATAGCGAAGGCAGCACACAACGGCATACCACTAGCCACAAAACAACCGAGGTGTTAAAAGACACCCCGAACGAAAAACAGACTCGGACAGTGGAAAAATCGGAAACAAAATGGAAGAGTAAAGGATTTTCGTTTGGTTTATAAAAAATCGGTGGTGCCCCCAACAGGACTTGAACCTGTGACCAATCGATTATGAGTCGACTGCTCTAACCGACTGAGCTATGGGGGCAAAGTGCGGTTTTGACAAAGAATCGAGATTATAGAGGAATCAAGCGACCAAGTCTATAAGCGACGGAATGGTTGGCGAAAAAACAAGCTTGATTTTACGCAATAAAAAACCATGCTTCTCGGCATGGTTTTTTATCATTTAATGAAAATTACAGAGAATCTGCATTTTTCTTCAGGTAGCTGGCAACGCCTTCAGGGCTGTCTTTCATGCCTTCTTTGCCTTTTTCCCATTGTGCCGGGCAAACTTCGCCGTGTTCTTCGTGGAATTGCAACGCATCAACTAAACGCAGCATTTCGTCGATGTTACGACCCAACGGCAAATCATTTACGATTTGGTGGCGTACCACACCGTGTTTGTCGATTAAGAAAGAAGCACGCAACGCAACGCCGGCTTCCGGGTGTTCGATACCGTAGGCTTTGGCGATGTCGTGTTTCACGTCTGCAACCATTGCATATTGCACTTCGCCGATACCGCCGTTATCCACAGGGGTTTTACGCCATGCATTGTGAGTGAATTGAGAGTCGATAGACACGCCAACCACTTCCACACCACGTTCTTGGAATTCTTTATAACGGTGATCGAATGCAATCAGTTCGGACGGGCAGACAAAAGTGAAGTCTAAAGGCCAGAAAAACACAACGGAGGTTTTGCCGGCGACATGACGTTTGAAGTTGAAGTTATCAACGATTTCACCGTTGCCTAATACCGCAGAAGCTGAGAAATCAGGGGCTTGACGAGTTACTAATACCATAATATATCTCCTAATAAAAAATGGGTGAAGGTGCTAAAACAACCATCTGAGTCAATCTTGTTTAAAATCCCAACAACTGTCGTTTTAGTGCCGTTAGTATACTCAATAAATATTCAAAAGTCGTGATTCATATCACACTATTTAAGAAATAGGTTAAATCTATTTGTTTTGCCATATCGGCGGAAGCGGTTGCTTCCCGCGTTGATAACGATTATCTTAAGTCTCATCATTACCGCACTTTTTATGTTAAGCACAAGGATTTTTATGTCAGATTCCAACCATAAATTCACTGCCGCCACCCGTTTAGTTCACGCCGGGCGCCAAAGCCGTTATACACAACATGGCGTGAATCCGGTGATTCAACGCGCCTCATCATTGATTTTTGACAATTTAAAAGAAAAAAAACAAGCCACGATCAACCGTGCCAAGGGGGCATTGTTCTACGGGCGGCGTGGCACGCTGACTCACTTTGCCTTGCAAGACGCAATGTGCGATTTGGAAGGCGGAGCCGGTTGCGCGCTCTATCCTTGCGGCGCGGCGGCAGTCACCAATGCGATCTTGTCGTTTGTGGCAAGCGGTGATCATATTTTGATGACCGGTGCAGCCTATGAGCCGACGCAGGATTTTTGTAATAACCTACTGACCAAATTTAATGTGGAAACGACATATTATGATCCGCTGATCGGTGCGGCAATCGCTGATTTGGTGCGTCCCAATACCAAAGTCTTATTTTTAGAAGCGCCAAGTTCGCTCACCATGGAAGTGCCCGACGTGCCGGCGATTGTCAAAGCCGCGCGCGCAGTCAATCCTGATATTGTGATGATGATTGATAACACTTGGAGCGGCGGTTTGTTGTTCAAGGCGTTAGAACAGGATATTGATATTTCGATTCAAGCCGGCACAAAATATTTGGTCGGGCATTCCGACGCCATGATCGGCACCGCCGTGGCAAACGCCCGTTGTTGGGATCAATTGCGCGAACACTCCTATTTAATGGGGCAAATGGTCGATGCCGACACCGCCTACACTGCCGCCAGAGGCATTCGCAGTTTAGGCGTGCGTATGAAGCAACACCACGCCAGCAGCCTCAAAGTCGCTCAATGGCTAGCGACACGCGCTGAAGTGCGGTCAGTGTTCCACCCGGCGTTGCCAAGCTGCCCGGGACATGCATTTTTCCAACGGGATTTCAGTGGCAGCAGCGGTCTGTTTTCATTTGAATTGAAGCAAAAACTGAACCAAACGCAATTAGAAGCGTTTTTTGATCACTTCCGTTTGTTTACCATGGCATATTCCTGGGGCGGCTTTGAATCGCTGATTTTATATAACCAACCGGAAGAGATCGCCAACATCCGCCCGAATATCGAGCGCAAGCTGAGCGGAACACTCATCCGCGTTCACATCGGTTTGGAAGATGTCGACGATTTGATCGCCGATCTGGAACACGGATTTGAGCGGATTAAAACGTGCTGACCGCACTTTGGTTATGTTTGGTAGGTTGGGTTTCACATTTGTTCACTCCAACCTACTTCACTTTTTCCTCGACTACCGTTTTCCCCAACAAACTTGATTTTAGCGTGGCTAATAACTCTTGGTGAATTTGGCTGAGGCGGGGTTTTTCATCTTGTTGAAAGACGAGCGGGCGGCAAAATTCCATGGTTTTGATGCCTAAACGGGCGGTGAGCAAGCCGACACCGAGCCCTTGCGCGGCTCTTGCCGACAGTTTTGCCATTAAATCTTTGGAAAGCCATTCCATGCCGATGTCATGAATCAGCTCAGTTGCGCCGGCAAATGCCATATTCACCAACACCATGCGCAATAAACGAATACGGCTGAAATAGCCTAATTCAATGCCGTACAATGCGGCGATTTTGTTGATTAAGGCAAGATTGCGCCAAGCGACAAAAAACAGATCCACCAGCGCCAGCGGGCTGATACCGACCACAATTGCCGCTTCGCCGGCGCTTTTGCTGACCAAACGGCGGGCTTTTTTGTCAATCTCGCTCAACACGTTTTGACTGAACAAATAACCGACTTCCTGCGCATTGTGGCTGTCGTTGATCTGTTTCTGCCAAGCTTGCAGGCGGATATCCCGCTTATCCAGCCGCATATTATCCGCAATGCTCAAACAGAGCTGACGCGCCGCTTCACCATCTTGCCGCGCAGAGTCGTGCCGCGAAGAGAAAAGCGCACTTTGCTGTTGTAAAACCAAACGGCGTTTTAAGCTGCGCAGACGGTATAATTCTTTGATTAGTGCGCCAATTCCGAGCAAAACCAAAGAAAAACCGACTAAGGCAAAAGCAAAGGTGATCCATTGATTATCGCGCCAGCTGTCGAGTAGCCATTGGATTGATTGTGCCACCAGTGCGGTCAAAAACAAAAGTGCGGTTGCGGCTAAGGCTTTTTTCCACCAGCGGGGTTTGGGTTCAACCGCTTGCACGAAACGCCGTTCTAATTCGTTTGCGGTTTCCGGATCCTCGGCTATTTCAAGTGCCTCAACATCGACAAATTCTTTTTTCGGTTGTAATTCGTTTTCCGGCTCAAGTGCGGTCTGTTCTGTTTCGAAATAGGTTTTCTTCATCAATTGATCCTATGATTAATCCAACTTATCCGCTAATAAAAATTGCAGTACGCTGTCCATGCGTAAGTGCGGTATCCGTTCGTCTTCATCCAGTGGCAGCGGCTCAAACTGATCGAATTCAAATCGGTTTTGCTGCCAAAAATCGGCTGTCGGTAAACGGCTTGGCACGCTGCCGGGAAAAACGGTGACAAATTTTTTATCCTTGCTGCGCACGCCTTGCAGCGCTTTGATCCTTTGCCCGTTGTCATTCACGGTGACCGCTTTGGTGGCGCGAATCGAGGCAATTGCGCTGTATTCGTTCTCCACCCCGGCAAAATTAACGTGCTGTCCGCCCTCTTGCACCAGCCGGCGCATTAAGCTGATCAAATTCGGCAGTTGATCCGCGGTAACATGATCTGCTTTACTTGCCACAAACAGCAATTTATCAATTTTCGGTGCAAACAGACGGTGCAGTAACGTGCGGTTGCCATAGTGAAAATTTTTAAACAGTTGGCGCAGGCTCTCTTTGGTTTCTTCAAAGGCTTGGCGGCTGTAATTTAACGGCGTCAGGCAGTCCGCCAAAATGATCTGACGATCAAACTTGCTGAAATAATTTTCATAGAAACGTTTGACGATTTTTTCACGGTAGTAGTAGTAACGTTTTTTTAACACACGGTAATAGCTGTCGCGCGCGCTGTGTTGTTCCAGCGCCTGCCATTGTTGTTCGTCCAAATGCAAAAGCGGGAAAAATTGCAGCGCCGGCGCACCGGCATATTCACCGGGCAACACAAAGTGCCCCGGTTGAATAAATTGCAATCCTTGCACTTTGCAAACGAACAGATACTCGGTGTAGCGTTTGGCTAAGTTTGCCAAGATCTCTTCGTCTGCGGTCGCGCTGAGATCAAGGGCGCCAACCTGTTGCAACCACGCTTGCGCCAACTCCGCACGCACGCCGATATTGAGCTTTTGCAGGCTTTGCGACCATTGTTTAAAGCCAGTCTCCAATAACGGTAAATCCAGCAACCACTCGCCCGGATAATCGAAAATATCCAGATACAGCGTGCTTTCTTGTTTTAAATGCCGCATTAAGCCGCTGCTGTGGCGGTAACGGATCGCCAAACGAATTTCCCCCACGCCACGGGTCGATTGCCCCCATTGCGGCGGATTTTGTTTAAGTGCGGTTAGATTCGCTTCATAATCAAAACGCGGAATGCTCCAGTTTTCCTGTTCAACCCGCTTGACGGCCAAAATATGGCGTTGACGGGCAGCGGAAAAAAACGGCAAATGGCTGTTATCCTCACGATCAATTGTCAAAAGTTGATTGACCAAACTGGTGATAAACGCCGTTTTTCCGCTTTGGCTCAAACCGGTTACCGCAAGGCGCAAAGTGCGGTCAAAACCGCGGTTAACCAGATCAGTCACTTCGCGGCGTAAGGATTTTTGTAACGAATTCAACATGTTTCGATTCTTCTATTGGTTACGGCTGCCCGGTGTGCCGACATAATCTTCAATTTGAGTGATACGCTTGGCCAGCAACGTGAATTCCATATCCAAATCAATCAATTTCTGATTGGCGCTCACCCCGGCGCGCCAGGTTTTTTCCTTTAACGGCGTTGGATCAAAGATTTTTTGGTAAAAATCCGACTGATAATCGCCCGACGGCGCTTTATCCAACAGCATTGCCGCGGCGATATAGGCAATCAAAATCACGAAATAACCGCCGAATAAAAATAGCGACACCGTGACCAAGCGCACGACCCAAGTTTCCAAGCCGGTGGCTTTTGCCAGCCCGGCGCAAACGCCGGCCAGCATTCCTTGTTGCGGATAACGGTAAATCATCTTGTCCCCCTATTGCGGCTTGTTCGCCTGACGCCATTGCGGTTGCTGATAATCCAATATCGCTTCCAATTGCTCCACCCGCCGACGCAATGCCTTTGCCTGTTCATTCAATTGGTGAATTTTCGCCTTATCTTCCATACTCAAACCGGCGCCCATTTGCCGCTTACTTTTGTAGTGCATATACACCCAAAACGGCAGCACCAGCAAACAAAAAATAAAGGCGGCGATTGACAATAAAACAATACTCCAAAACATGATATTCTCCTGATTTCACGCAATCCACGAAAAGAAAATGGCATTATGCCGACGGATAAACTACAATTTAACCTTATATTACTCAGATCAGATTAATAAGTGCAATGTTGTTATTTAACAAACCCCTGTTATCTGTCACGTTTTTTTTATTCTCTGCCGTCCTGCCGCAGAGTCTGTCGGCTGCGCCGCGCATTCCCGAGGAACTGTTGGACAACGGCTTGATTTACTGCACTCACTCTACAGGCTTCTCGTTTAATCCGCAAACGGTTGATGTCGGCACGAGTATGAATGTGGTGGCGGAACAGATCTATAACAAGCTGTTTGATATAAAAAATGATAAAAGTAAAAAAATTGTTCCCTCGTTGGCGACGGGTTACATCCTTTCCCGTGATCGCAAAACGTTGCTGATCAACCTGCGCAAAGGGGTTAAATTCCATCAAACCGCTTGGTTTACCCCAAGCCGTGACATGAATGCCGATGATGTGGTGTTTTCGCTTAACCGCGTATTAGGACGTTTACATTCCTATCCGACGCCGGAACAGGAACAACCCTCTCGGCAGCATAATCCGCAATATCAAATCTATTACGATTTGGCGCGGCAAAACCGTTATCCTTATTTCGACAGCATTGACTTTAACGGTAAAATAGCCAATGTCAGCGCGGTTTCGCCTTATCAGGTCAAAATCGAATTAAATGCGCCTGACTCGTCCATTTTAGATCACCTTGCCAGCCAATACGCCGTGATTTTATCGCAAGAATATGCACTGCAACTCAGTGCCGATGATAACATCGCCCAGCTGGACACCCTGCCGATTGGCACCGGGGCGTATAAAATCGGCGATTATTTCCGCAACCAATACGTACGCTTACAGCGCAACGATACCTATTGGAATAAAAAAAGCGAGATTAAACATATCGTGGTTGATCTGTCGAGCAGCCGTTCCGGCCGTTTGGAAAAAATGATGAATCAAGAGTGCGATATTATGGCTTTTCCCGAAGCCAGCCAAGTCAACAACTTACTGCGTAACCAAGCGCGGTTTGGCGCAACCTCGGTCGATGGGATGAACCTATCGTTTCTGGCGTTTAACATGAACCAAGCGGCGGTGCAAAGCCCGGTCTTGCGCCGCACCTTGGCACAGGCGATCAACCGTGAACGGATTGTTCGCCAAATCTATTTCGATACCGCCGAGGTTGCCAACACCATTATTCCTAAAAGCTCGTGGGCATCACAATTCAATATGCGCTCGTTCGCCTATAACTATCAGCCGGAAAGCGCGAAAATCTTTTTTGCCGATAAGGATCTGACGCTGAATTTCTGGGTGCTGACCGATAATCAGGTCTATAATCCCAGCCCGGTGAAAACGGCGGAAATGATCCGCTTTGATCTGGAACAGGCGGGGATCAAGGTGAAGATGAAATATTTACAACGCAGTGAGTTGGAGCACTTATTGCTGTCCGGACAAGATGACTATCACCTGATTTTAGGCGGTTGGTTGGCAGGCAGTCTCGATCCCGACGGTTTCTTGCGCCCGATTCTGAGTTGCCACACCAATAACGCCCATACCAATATCGCCAACTGGTGCTATCCGGAGTTTGACCAAGTGATGGATCGGGCGTTACGCACGCCGATACAACTGTCGCGGGCACTGGATTATGACATAGCACAACAATATGTCTTGAACCAAGTCCCCTTGATCCCGATTGCCAGTGTCAAACGCATGATGATTTACAACAAACAAGTGCAACGGGTTAAAATGTCACCGCTCGGCACCATTCGCTTTGCCGATTTAAAATTGCAACGGGAGGCACAATAAATGCTGTTTATTCTGCGCCGCGCGTTATTAACCTTGATGACATTAGTGGTTCTGTCACTGATCAGCTACCACATTTTAATGCGCGATCCCCTCAATGCGATTTTAGCCAAACCGCACTTTTACTCCGGCTATATCGGTTACGTACAGCGCCTGTTTTACGGTGATTTCGGTATCAGCTATCTGGACGGACAACCGCTGTTAGGGCAAATTTTAGCCGTGCTGCCCGCAACGATTGAACTCTGTATTTTTGCCCTGTTCTTCGCCATTCTCTTCGGGTTGCCGCTCGGTTTCCTTGGTGCGTTTTATTCCAAACAATGGCTCGGCAAAGCCATTCGTTTCGGTTCGTCATTCGGCATTTCGCTGCCGATTTTCTGGATTGCGCCGATTGTGCTCTATCTCGCCGCGAGTTATCAATGGGAAATTTCCGCCATCGGGCAATATTATCCGCTATATCAAATCGAGCCGATCACCGGTTTTGCCGTGATTGATGTGTGGTTTGGCGATCACCCCTACCAGCTCAAAATCATTCAAAACGTGTTCCAACATTTGGCACTGCCGGTGCTGGTGTTAATGATCGCCCCGCTGATGGAAATCATTCAATTAACCCAGAACCAGGCAGAAAAAATCCTGCGCGAAAATTATGTGAAGGTCGTGGAAACACGCGGCTGGTCAAAACTGAAGATTGCGCGGTTGATGTTAATTCGCAATACTCTGCCGCCGCTGATTCCGCAACTGACCCGTAGCTTCACCATGCTGGTGGCAATGTGTATGTTAGTGGAAAATATTTTCAGTTGGCCGGGTATCGGGCAATGGTTGATTAACGCAGTGGAACAGCAGGATTACAACGCCATTTCCGCCGGTATGCTGATTATCGGTTTGGTCATTATTTTGATTAATTTGTTCAGCGGTTTTTTGATGTTTCTCTCGGATCCGTTTAATCGTAAGGGGTGGTATGTTAGATAAAGAACCGGACGAATTTCGTTTCACCTCTCCGTTACAGGAAATTTGGCAGCTGTTTCAGCGCAATAAACCCGCGTTATTCTGCGGCTATTTGTTGCTGGGATTCATTCTCGTGACCGTGTTATCGCCGTTGGTTGCCCCTTATCAAGACAATATGCAATTTGTCGGGCAGGAACTGTTGCCGCCATCGTGGAATAACCAAGGCAAAATCGCTTTTTTCTTCGGCACCGATGAATTGGGACGCGATCTGTTCAGCCGTTTGATTCACGGCTTGCGTTATACCTTCGGCGGTGCAATGCTCGTTGCGTTGCTCACCTTATTAATCGGCAGTCTGTTGGGGGTAATCGCCGGCACAGGCCAAGGTATAAAGTCGGATATTTTGGGACACTTTTTGGATGCGTTTTTGTCGATTCCGATTCTATTATTGGCGATAATAATCGCCACGTTAATGCAGCCTAGCTTGTTAAATGCCATGCTTGCCATTTTTTTGGCTTCTCTGCCCTATTTTATCCACCAGGTTTATCTGGCACTGCAAACGGAAATGCACAAAGAATATGTCTTAATGCTACGTCTTGACGGCGCTTCGAAAAGCTATCTGATTAACAAAGTGATGTTGCCGAATCTGCTGCCGATGTTTATCCGTTTAACCGGGCGGATTTTTACGCTGGCGATCTTGGATATCAGCGCCCTGAGCTTCATCGCCCTCGGTGCACAGCCGCCGCAGCCGGAATGGGGGGCGTTGATTCGCGAATATATTGACTTGATCTACTTAGCGCCTTGGCTGCCTATTTTGCCCGGTTTGCTTTTGATGTCGGTGATTTTGATCGTCTTGTTATTCAGTGACGGTTTGGCGAAAGCGATCGAACGCTACTTTCGCAAGAGCTAAGTGTAAGCGTGAATACAAAAGGCTAAAGGAATTAATATGGCATTACTGGATATACGCAATCTGACGGTGGAAGTGAACACCCCGCAAGGCAAAGTCAAAATAATCGACAATATGAATTTGACGGTCAACGAGGGCGATGTGTGCGGCTTAATCGGCGAATCCGGCTCAGGCAAGAGTTTGGTGGCGAAAATCATCTGTAATTCCGCCAAACCGTCTTGGAAAATCAGTGCGGATCGCTTCCGCTTTAATGATGTTGAATTGCTGAAACTCAATCCGACGAAACGGCGCAAACTGGTCGGTAAAGAGATTGCGATGGTGTTTCAAGATCCGTTGTCTTGCCTTGACCCCAGCCGAAAAATCGGCAAACAATTGATAAACGCCATTCCGGTATTTTCCTATAAAGGCCCGTGGTGGAAATGGTTCGGTTGGAAAAAACGGCGGGTCATCGAACTGTTGCACCGAATCGGGATAAAAGATCATAAAGATATTATGAGCAGTTATCCGTTTGAGATCACCGAAGGCGAAGCGCAAAAAGTGGTGGTGGCAATGGCGGTGGTCAACCAACCCCGCTTATTAGTGGCGGACGAACCGACCCATGCATTGGAAGCAACCACGCAGCTACAGGTTTTCCGTCTGCTCGCCAGTATGAACCAAAATTTGAATACCACCATCCTGCTAACCAGTAACGATATTAAAACCGTCAGCGAATGGTGTGACCATTTCACGATCTTATACTGCGGACAAACCGTGGAAAGTGCAAGTAAGCAAGCTATTTTAGAAAAACCACACCATCCTTACACCGTATCTTTGCTGAATTCGATACCGGATTTCAGCCAACCGTTGCCGTTAAAAAGCCGCTTAAATACGTTGCGCGGCAGCGTGCCACTGCTGAATAACTTACCGGTCGGCTGCCGTCTGGGCCCACGCTGCCCGTTCGCACAAAAACGCTGTGTGCAAAAACCGATGTTAAAGCGGATTAAACAGCACGAATTCGCCTGCCATTTTCCGTTGAATATCCGTGAACATGAGCAGCCGCAAAGCCAAAAAGCCTTTACGCCACTCACCATTCAAAGCGAGAAACCTTATGGCGACGCAAACTAATTCTTCCCCTTCTCTGCTGTTAGTGGAAGATCTCAGCAAATCCTTCCGCGATCATAACAGTTTCTGGCGTTCGGGGCTTTTTGCCGCCGTAACCGACATCAGTTTCAGTTTGGAAAAAGGGACAACCTTGGCTATCGTCGGAGCAAACGGCGCGGGCAAATCAACCTTGGCAAAAATGATCGGCGGGATCACCAAACCCAGCAAAGGCAGAATTTGTTTTAAAGGACGGGAATTGCAATTCGGCGATTATCAATCCCGCTGCCGCCACATCCGTATGGTGTCGCAGGATCCCGACAACAGCCTGATACCGCACTTGAATATCGGGCAGATTCTCGACACCCCGCTGCGTTTAACCACCAATTGGGACGAAGCGCAGCGCAACAAAAAAATCTATCAAACCCTACGTTTGGTCGGGTTATATCCGGATCATGCCAATATTCCGATTTACACCTTGTCGCAAAGCCAAAAACAGCGGGTGGCGCTGGCACGCGCGGTTATTCTGGAGCCGGAAATCCTGATTCTGGATAATGCCTTAGCCTCGATGGACACCTCGGTGAAAACCCAATTATTAAATCTGCTACTGAATTTGCAAAAACAGTTGGGGTTGTCTTATATCTATTTGGGGCAACACGTTGGAATTATCAAACATATTTCCGATTATATGTTGGTGATGAAAGAAGGACACATGGTGGAATACGGCAGCACGCGCGACGTGCTGACCGAACCGAGCAATGATTTCACCCGGCGTTTAGTTGAAAGCCACTTCGGGCATGGATTGGATAATTCGGCTTGGGAAGCCAATTTTGATCAAGATTAGGCAAGCATAAACGCCAATGTTAACCGCGCCGCTCAAAGTGCGGTATTCGGCTTGGAGATGGGCATGGTCGCGCCCAACTCCGACTGAGCACAACGGCAATTAGCGCGTCGACAATTGGAAAATCATGCTTTCCGCTTGGCAACTGAATTCAAAATCCGCTTTCAGTAAATAGCCGCCGTCAACTTGGCTGATACTGCTATTAATGATTGCCGGATCGCTTTCCGCAGCCCGCGCTTTTTCGGTTAAATAAGCCAATGCTTCTTGGGCAAGCGCCTCGCTGGCATAAACCTGCTCAAACTGCACGCCACAATCTTCATTATCAATAATCGTGCCGACATCGACACAGCAGCATACTTTACTTTCTTCCGCTTTGCATTTTTGTTCCGTAGTCATTTTTTTCTCCAAATATAATTAAAATTGTGACGGTATTTTATCACAGAAAAAGCAAAATGGTTGTTACTGTCCCACCGACAAACGCATAAAAAGTAATAAATATGCGTTAATATCACATAAATAAACGAAAACATTTGCCATCGGGATCATGATTGATTAGAATCATTAACATTTTTACAACAGCGCATTGTTTTTTATTTTTAATGGAACCTTACTATGTTTAAATTAAACAAAATCAATCAAATTCTATTAACCACGACACTAACGCTTTCCGCCGGTGCCGCTTCCGCCGCCGCCTTCCAACTAGTGGAAGTTTCCACTTCCGGTTTGGGTCGCGCCTATGCCGGCGATGCAGCAATTGCGGAAAATGCCTCGGTTGTGGCGGTGAATCCGGCATTAATGACCCAATTTAAACGGGCGGAAATTTCGGTTGGTGGGATTTATATCGATCCGAATGTTAATTTGGAAGGCGTGCTACACACTCAAAAGGGTGATATTCCTGCCAACCAAAATAATATCGCCCCGAATGCCATCATTCCCACTCTTTATTATGTTCACCCGCTCAACGAAAAATTTTCTGTCGGTGGCGGCATAAATGTGAACTACGGTCTCATGACAGAGTTTCCAGACAGCTATGAAGCAGGTTTTTATGCCGGAAAAACCGACTTAACCGCGATTAACTTTAACCTTAGCGGCGCCTATCGTTTAAACCAAAACTGGAGTGTCGGTTTAGGTTTCAATGCGGTGTATGCCGATGCCTTAATTGAGCGCCACCTCGGTGCGACCAGTGCCGCATTCCTGCCTGCTTTAGGGCTAACTCCGTCGACAACGGCAGCCCGCTTGGAAGGAAAAGAGTGGGGTTACGGCTGGAATGCCGGTTTAGTCTACGAATTTAACGAGCGTAACCGTATCGGTATTGCCTACCACTCACACGTTGATATTGATTTTAACGGAAAATATTCCAATCAACTGCCAACAATTTTAAATGCCGTCAGACCGGGACTAAATGCAACCGGCGGTGAAACCATTCCGGGTTCTTTGACCTTAAATCTGCCTGCCTACTGGGAAGTTGCCGGTTATCATAAAATGACCGATAAATTTGCCATGCACTACAGCTATAAATTAACCCGTTGGAGCCGTTTTCAAGAATTACATGCCAGCGGAAGCGCCGGCGAACTGCTCTTTGAAAAACAAGAAAAATTCAAAGATTCCTCTCGTATCGCCTTAGGGGTAAGTTATGACGTAGACACGGCTTTAACACTGCGTGCCGGTATTGCCTATGATGAAACCCCGGTTCAAGAAGGCTATTTTTCAATTTCAATTCCTGACGCAGACCGCACTTGGTATAGCTTAGGGGCAACTTATCGCTTCACTGACGATTTATCAGTAGATGTCGGCTATGCCCATTTACGTGCCAGCAAAAATACCTTTAGAGAAGCTGAAGCGGGTAAATTACCAGCAACATTTACCGCCAAATCTACTGCGAATATTTACGGTTTAAATTTAAATTACCGCTTCTAATTAGGGCAAACCGCCCTATAATCAAAAGGCGTGCTGTAATCGGTGCGTCTTTTTTATTTTCGGAGGTCATTTATGTCTATTCGTTACTGTTTTTACCCGTCTCCTATTGGTAACTTATTGTTATTAGAGAAAAACCAAGCGCTGATCGCTGTTGAATTCGAACAAGAACAAACAAACGTACCAACCGACTGGATAGAAGATGAACAAAGTGCGGTTTTGAGCGCAACCAAAACCGCACTTAGCCGTTATTTTAACGGCGAAGCTGAAACCTTTTCCGATTTGCCGCTCGCCCCGCAAGGCACGACGTTCCAACAACAAGTGTGGCACGCCTTGCGTCAAATTCCTTATGGCAAATTCAGCAGTTACGGCGAGTTGGCACAACAAATCGGCAATCCGAAAGCGGTGCGTGCCGTAGGCGGTGCAGTCGGGCGCAATCCAATCAGCATTATCATTCCTTGCCACCGCATTTTAGGCAAAAATCTGGCGTTGACCGGATTTGGCGGCGGATTACCGGCGAAACGCCACTTACTACAATTGGAAAGAATCGGTTATCTGGATCGAGGAATTGAATACGTTAATCCCAAACACTTGCGTTATTGATATAAGATAAATATGCAATTATTTACAATAATAGGCATTAAAAGCAGATTTTAGCACAATTGTTAGAGAAAATAGGGAAATTAACATAACAACAATAGCTTTTGTTGTAAAAAAATGTTTTAATATGGCTGATTTTTTACATAGACAGATCAATACTGACATGAATATTTTTCCTTCTTTCGCCAAGCAAGCAAGCAAGCAAGCAAGCAAGCAAGCAAGCAAGCAAGCAAGCAAGCAAGCAAGCAAGCAAGCAAGATTTTAGCCCATTCGATTGGTTTGGACAGTGTTTTTTTCTCTTTTTTCATCAGATTCAACCGCCCTTCCTGACGCAAATTAGCATGAATTACCATAATGTTAAGAATACGCTATATCAAAAAGCATTAAGCGGAAAAGTAAACTTATTCCACTCAGATATTGTTAGCCAAAATTTATTCCATTCCATCATCAACACTTATATGAGTAGCAAAAAATGAGAAATATATTTTATCTGTTGCTTGTATCAATGCTTTGTCAGCAAGCGATAGCCAGACCGGACTACACCAAAGAAGTTAACCGGGTGAACATCACCGATTTCAATATAGAGTGTGAGGAAGTTGCTGTTATTGCACAAGAAAAACAGAAAATACAGGAACAGCAATTACAAACCCGGTCAAACGATCCTTATACCAGACGCGCCAATGCTACGGTGATTATTGACAATAATCCGATTGAGCATTAAACCGTCTCGGTTTGGCATTGTAATCACAGCGGCACGTCATCACGGCCGGCACGACAGGCTTCTTAGTGTCTTCCTGATTCGCTTTTTCTGTTATTGGTCTATTTCCTTGACAAGTAATACGAGCGTCTCGAGGTGCGCCGTGTGCGGGAACATATCAAACAGACGGATTTTGATTATCCGATAATCCGTCAATAACGCCAAATCCTTTGCCATGCTGCTCGCATTGCAACTGGAATACAGGATAAAGTGCGGTGCAAACTCATTCAAAAACCCGGCTAAAGGTTTGCCGATGCCGCGCCGTGGCGGATTGACAATCACTAATTGCGGTTTTTGCCGTTGCGTTTCCCGAGCCGCAAATGCGGCGGAATCTAACGAACGGAATTCAACCGCACTTTGCCCTTGCGTCAAGCCCAACCGTGCTGCCGATAACTTGGCGCTGGCAATTGCCGAAGCGGAGATTTCAATCCCGGTTAAGCGGGTAAAAATATCCGATTGCCGAGCTTTCAAAGCCGATAAACAGTGCAGTCCGAAACCACCGACGCCGCAAAACAGATCCCACACATGGGAAATCGGCAGATTTTCTATCCATTCTTGCGCTTGCCGGTACAACGCACTCGCCACCGTCGGATTGGTTTGGAAAAAACCCTGCGGACGGATAAACAGCGGAATGCCGTTAAACCGCTCTTCCAACACCTGTAGCCCGGTCAGAAAAATTTCCTGTTCGCCCTCTAAAATTGCCGCGTGCTGCGCTTGAATATTGACCGACACCACCGCCAGCTTCGGCAAACGCTGTAATAAACCGGCTAATTCGCGCCGAATTAACGCCAACTTGGCTTCACTGCGCAGCACAAAACGCAGCAGCAGTTTGCCGCTGTAACGGCTTTCCGTCAGCAGAATATATTTCAGCTCGCCTTTACGTTTCAACAGGTTATACGGCACTAATCCGGCGCGGGCGATAAAATCTTTCAACTGCGGAAACACCGCTTGAATGCTGGCGGGATACAGTGGGCAGCCGCAGAGATCAACCGCACTTTGCGGATCATCGGGATCATTGATAATGCCCAAAATCGGCCGCTCGACACTGCCGCTGACCACCATTTTCGCTTTATTACGAAAACCGCTGAGCGGCGAGGCAAACGGCACAAACCATTCTGCACCGGTTAAATCCAACTTCGCCAGTTGCTGCTGCAAATGCTGCTGTTTTTTCGCCAACTGTTGGTCGTAATCCAAATTCAACCACTGACAGGAATCGCATTGTCGCTGTTGATGATAAAGGCAGGTTAAACGGTTCATTATTATTTATTATCTTTCCAATCGGTAAATTTATTTGGTAACAAAAATAGGGGCGGATTAGATATCCGCTCGTTTACGAAGTGCGGTATAAGCATTTAATCTATAATGGAAAAATGCAAAGTGCGGTTCGGGCGGATACCTAATCCGACCTTGCATTCAACATAGCAAATGCTTATTTTACAAATGCAGCTTTTTGCTCCAACCAGCATTGTTGCAATTGCTCTAAAGTGCGGTTTGCCTCAACCCAACGGCTTGTGGCTTGCAGGCTGTTCCATTCGATGGTTTTCCGTTTAAACAAACGGTTTAACCGCACTTGGCTTTCCGGGTCGGCTTGATGTTGCAGATTATCCAACACCTGAATCACGCCCTCGCGTTTATTGCACAGCAATAACAGATCGCAACCGGCGTTAAGCGAGGCTTGACAGCGTTCCACAAAATCCCCCATAAAACCAGCGCCTTTCATGCCCAGATCATCGGAGAAAATCGCGCCGTCGAAACCGAGCTGTTGGCGCAATACCGTTTTCAGCCAATACGCCGAACCGCTCGCCGGTTGGCTGTCACATTGGCTGTAAATCACATGTGCCGGCATTACCGCTTGTAATTTGCCCCGCTGAATCAACTCGGCAAACGGCTGGATATCGTGGGCAAAAATCATCTCTTTGGCACGCCCGTCAATCGGCGTTTCCAAATGCGAATCGGCGATAACGTGTCCGTGCCCCGGAAAATGTTTGCCGGTTGCCGCCATGCCGGCTTGCGCCATGCCGTCGATAAATGCCTCCGCCAGCGCACTCACCGACCGCACTTCATCCCCGAAACTGCGATCGCCAATGGCTTTGCTTTGATGTCCTAAATCCAACACCGGTGCAAAACTGAGGTCAATATCCAATGCGGTCATTTCCGCCGCCATTAACCAACCGGCTTGTTGTGCCAGTTGTCGTTGTTTTAAAACATCGCTTTCAAGTGCGGCGAAGGCTTGCATTGCCGGTAAACAGCTAAAACCGTCCCGGAAACGCTGCACCCGACCACCCTCTTGATCAACCGTGATTAACAGCGGCTTGTTCACCCGCTGCCGCACCGATTGAATTAAGCCTTGCAGTTGTTGGCGATCGTGAAAGTTACGGCTGAATAAAATCACCCCTGCGACAAGCGGATGTTGCAACAATTCCACTTCTTCCGTAGTTAATTCATAGGCTTGCAAGTCAATAAGTAGTGTCGACATAAAATTTCCTGTTATACGTGTTTGCGATTATATTTTGTCTATTGCGCGACAGATTCGGACGCAAGCGTTTGCCGCACTTGCCACCACAAACGGTTGAGCAATTTCACCCACGGCAAATAACTCGCAATCGCCTGACCGAACGCCCATTCTTTTTGCAACAAAGTGTTTCCCTGCAAATAATATTGCAATAAATAGCGCTGCTGATCCTGGCTTAATTCGTTATTCGCCAATAAAAACGCCATTTCCAAGGCGGGTTCGGACCATGCCGCATATTCCCAATCGAGGAGTTTGAAACTGCCATCCGGCTGTACGATAATATTGTGCGGATGAAGATCATGGTGGGCAATCACTTGAATCTCACTTTCAACAAAAGGGGTTAATTGATCCAATTGCATTAGCCAACCGCCATGCTGTTCTGACGGCAGTTGTTGCAACAAGGAAAAAATCCGCCGAATCAGATCCAACTGTGGCAACGTATTGATTTCCGCCGAATGCAGCACCGAAAAATGGTGTAACTGCTGTAAATTCAGCGCCAATTGCGCCAAGTGCGGTTCGTTCCATTGCGCCAACGGTTCGCCTTCGACCCAATGTTGCACCAGAAAATCATTCCCCTGATGAAAAACCGATGGCACAAACGGCAACAGTTGCAGGCTGAATAGCAGATCCGCCTCAAATTCGCGCCCGGCTCCCAAGCGTTGCAACGTCTCATTTTGCCGACGCAGCAGAAACCGTTGCCGATTCTCCAGTTGCACGCCGTAAGAATCGCCGCTCGCGCCCGCCAATGGCTGGCAAGAAACGACTTTTGCCGTCCAAAAATCGGCATTCAGAATCGAGGATAATGACACGGCTTATCTAATGCCCTTTAATATAAATACGATAATTACTGCTGTTCCGGGTCGGTTTTTCCAAACCAATGATTTCACGTTGCTGCGGCGGTAACGCCAATTGCACCCATTGCGGCAATTGCGACCAGTCTTTGAGCTGAGTCACGCCATCTTTATCATACCACGTGATTTGATACTGTAATGCCAACAGCCGTTGGCTAATATTGGTCAACCCCACCTGCTCGGCGCCGGCTTTCACCTCAATTGCCGCGGCTACGCCGGCGTCGATATTCACAATCGGCTCGCTGTCAGCTAAATAACGCGGCGGCGCACTGGAACACGCCGCTAACATGGCACTGCCGAACATAATAAGAAGAAAACGTTTCATCAATGATTCCTATTTTGCCAACATTGCGCCCAGTTTTTTGCCGCCGACCAAGTGCATATGCAAATGAAACACCTCTTGCCCGCCGTGCCGGTTACAATTCACAATTAAGCGATAGCCCTCTGTGGCAATGCCCTCTTGCTGCGCGATTTTCGCCGCCACCACAAACAGACGCCCCAAAGCCTGTTCGTCTTCGGCCGTCACCGCATTGACGGTCGGAATCAGCTTATTCGGAATAATCAAAATATGGGTCGGGGCTTGGGGCGAAATATCACGAAATGCGGTCACCAATTCATCTTGATACACCACATCCGCCGGAATTTCACGACGGATAATTTTACTGAAAATCGTTTCTTGCGGCGCGGCTGTCGTTGTCATTCTGCTATCCTTATTATCTGCTACAAATTGAAGCCAGAATAATGAAGTTAACGGTTTTTGGCAAGTTGCTATTGCGCAAAAATCCCAGTATGCTACCAACAAATGAGAGGAGTTCAAGAAAATAACATGAACGCTATTTCACCTACTAAATAATCCCAAACTATAATCTCTTTGTTTACACAATCAGCACTTTTCCGTTAAATATCAAAACACAAATTTAACCATAAAATAACATCTTAACCCTGCCTTAACAGCCTGATTTGATCTATATCACAGTTTGTGAGATAACATAGAATAGCGTCTCAAAATGATTTGTTTGTGTATCAGCAAAAAATTATAATGCTAAAAAAAAATAATAAATCTTAAAAAAATGTTTAGTTTCGAGGGAAACAATCAAAGATGAGCACAGATACAAATAACTCCTCCAATATGTTGAATCCGGCGCAGATTACCACGGTGGCGGTGAATGCCGGGGCGTATAAGGCACAAAAAAATCAGTTTCTTTCTTTTATGTCGGCAATTCCGGCGGGGGCGTTTATCGCGATTGCCTTTGTCTTTTATGCCACCACGCAAACCGGCGCAGCCGATGTCGCTTGGGGCATGGCGAAATTTGTCGGCGGCATAGTGTTTTCACTCGGGATTATCATGGTGATTGTCTGCGGTAACGAGCTGTTCACCTCCTCAACCATGACGGTTTTGGCTCGGGTGGAGAAGAAAATCAGCACCTTCCAAATGTTGCGTAACTGGGGTGCGGTTTATGCCGGAAATTTTGTCGGCAGTCTGTTTATCGTCGCGCTGGTTTGGTTCGGCGGACAAACGATGGCGGCGGACGGCAAATGGGGCTTGGTGATTTTGAATACTGCTCAGCACAAAATCCACCACACCTGGGTCGAAGCCTTTAGTCTGGGTATTTTTTGTAACATTATGGTGTGTATCGCGGTGTGGATGGCGTATGCCGGTAAAACCCTGACGGATAAAACACTGGCGGCGATTCTGCCGATTTCGATGTTTGTCGCCTCCGGCTTCGAGCACTGTGTTGCCAATATGTTTATGATCCCGATGGGGATTGTAACTGCACACTACAGCAGCCCTGAATTTTGGCAGACACTTGGTCTTAATACGGCACAATATGCCGATTTGGATGCGGCGCATTTTATTGTTAAAAATTTAATCCCGGTGACACTAGGGAATATCGTGGGCGGTGCGGTGTGTATCGCCTTAATGCAGTGGTATTTGACTCGCGAACACCACTAACTGGTTTAACGTATCGATGGTTTTATCTCTACGGATAAAGTGCGGTGCTGTCGGTATAATCGTTTTAATTTCTTCTAAATTAAGGAATGTATTGCTATGACACAATTAACTGAACTTCAGCAACAGGCTTGGGCGGGATTTAAAGGCGGCGACTGGCAGCAAAATGTCAATGTACGCGATTTTATCCAATTGAACTACACCCCGTATGAAGGTGACGAAGCTTTCCTCGCCGGCGCGACTCCTGCGACCGACGTATTATGGGAAAAAGTGATGGAAGGGATCAAAGTGGAAAACAAAACCCACGAACCGTATGATTTCGATACCTCCATCATCTCCACCATCACCTCCCATGCGGCAGGTTATATCCAACAAGATTTGGAAAAAATCGTCGGTTTGCAAACCGATGCGCCATTAAAACGTGCGATCATTCCATTCGGTGGGATCAAAATGGTGGAAGGTTCTTGCCAAGTTTACGGTCGCGAACTGGATCCGCAAGTGAAAAAAATCTTCACCGAATACCGTAAAACCCACAACCAAGGCGTGTTCGACGTTTACACTCCTGACATTCTGCGCTGCCGTAAATCCGGGGTGTTAACCGGTTTACCGGACGCTTACGGTCGCGGGCGTATCATTGGTGACTACCGCCGTGTCGCGCTGTACGGAATTGATTTCTTAATGGCAGACAAATTCAAACAATTCGGTTCGTTGCAAGAACGCTTGGAAAAAGGCGAAGATTTGCAAATGACAATCCAATTGCGTGAAGAAATTGCCGAACAACACCGCGCTTTAGGTCAAATCAAACAAATGGCAGCGAGCTACGGCTACGATATCTCCGGCCCTGCGACTAACGCACAAGAAGCGGTGCAATGGACTTACTTCGCTTATTTGGCGGCGGTGAAATCACAAAACGGTGCGGCGATGTCATTCGGTCGCGTATCCTCTTTCTTGGATATTTATATCGAGCGTGATCTGCAAGCCGGCAAAATCACCGAAGAACAAGCGCAAGAATTAATCGACCATTTGGTGATGAAACTGCGTATGGTGCGTTTCCTGCGCACCCCGGAATACGATCAACTGTTCTCCGGCGATCCAATCTGGGCAACCGAATCTTTAGCCGGTATGGGCTTGGACGGTCGCACCCTGGTCACCAAAAACAGCTTCCGTTTCTTGAACACGCTCTACACCATGGGGCCGTCTCCGGAACCGAATATGACGATTCTGTGGTCTGAAAAACTGCCTGACGGTTTCAAACGTTACTGTGCCAAAGTGTCTATCGACACCTCTTCCGTACAGTACGAAAACGATGACTTAATGCGTCCTGATTTCAACAACGATGACTACGCCATCGCCTGCTGCGTCAGCCCGATGATCGTCGGTAAACAAATGCAGTTCTTCGGTGCCCGTGCGAACTTGGCAAAAACCATGTTATACGCAATCAACGGCGGTATTGATGAAAAACTGAAAATGCAAGTCGGTCCGAAAACCGATAAAGTCACCAGCGAATATTTGGATTACGATGATGTGATGAACCGCTTAGACAGCTTTATGGACTGGTTGGCGACACAATATGTGACCGCACTTAACATCATTCACTACATGCACGACAAATACAGCTACGAAGCCTCACTGATGGCATTGCATGATCGTGATGTGTATCGCACCATGGCGTGTGGTATCGCCGGTCTGTCTGTTGCCGCCGACTCCTTGTCCGCAATTAAATATGCCAAAGTGAAACCGATTCGTGATGAAGACGGTATTGCGGTTGACTTCGAAATCGAAGGCGAATATCCGCAATTCGGTAACAACGACAGCCGTGTTGACGATATCGCCTGTGACTTGGTTGAACGTTTCATGAAGAAAATTCAAAAACTGAAAACCTATCGTAATGCAGTGCCAACCCAATCGGTATTGACCATCACCTCTAACGTGGTTTACGGCAAAAAAACCGGTAACACTCCGGACGGTCGCCGTGCCGGTGCGCCGTTCGGACCGGGAGCGAACCCAATGCATGGCCGTGACCAAAAAGGTGCGGTGGCTTCCCTGACTTCGGTTGCCAAACTGCCGTTTGCCTACGCCAAAGACGGGATCTCTTACACCTTCTCTATCGTACCGAATGCGTTAGGTAAAGATTACGAAGCGCAAAAACGCAACTTGGCAGGTTTAATGGACGGTTACTTCCACCACGAAGCGACGATCGAAGGCGGACAGCACCTGAACGTTAACGTGATGAACCGTGAAATGTTGTTAGACGCGATGGAAAACCCGGAAAAATATCCGCAATTAACCATCCGTGTTTCCGGCTACGCGGTACGTTTCAACTCGCTGACCAAAGAACAACAAAAAGACGTGATTACCCGTACCTTTACCCAAACCATGTAATTCGGGTTTAATCTCACTCCCAAGCCCCGCCGATTGGCGGGGTTTTTTGTTGCTTGCACGCTAGATCAAACTGTGTCACAATCCCAAAAAAAAGAATTCCTGAATAGTAAGGAATGAAAGGAGTATATCATGGAACTTGCAAAAATCACCTCAAAAGGGCAAATCACCATTCCTATCGCTATTCGCAAAAAATTAAATTTGAAAGAAGGCGATAAATTATTATTTGTTGAAAACAACGGCAAAGTTGAAATTCTGAATTCCACGATGTTAGCCATAAAAGAAGCACAGCGAGCTTTCCAAGGCGAAGCGGAAAAAGCCGGGCTGTACTCTGAAGATGATGTAGTTGAATTAATCAAAATGCTAAGGAAAGCAAGCTAATGCGAATCATGTTAGATACTAATGTATTACTATCTGCATTGCTTTTTCCGTCAGCGCGAATGAACCCGCTTAATCGAAGTCGTTGCTGTTGAAAACACAATGGTACTTGCATCTTACGTTGCAAATGAATTACAAACCGTTATGGAACGAAAATTCCCCCATAAATTAGAGGTTATTGATCGCTTACTTTCTATCATCAGCTATGAATTAGTCTATACACCAACCAAATTTAATTTGGATGTTTATATTCGAGATGAAAAAGACTATCCGGTGATTGCGACCGCACTTTTAGAAAATGTTGATATATTAATCACCGGTGATAAAGATTTTGTAGCATTAACATACCTGCCACTTGAAATTTTAACCCCAGCCCAATTCCTTGAAAAATACACCTAACCACATTCAAATCAGACTTTCTATCGCAAAGTGCGGTTGTTTCAGGTAAAATTGACCGCACTTTTACTCTCTAATTTTGCATTTTTGGTACTGCTATGACGATTAAAGCACGCATTCACTCTTTCGAATCCTGTGGTACGGTGGACGGGCCGGGGATTCGGTTTATCCTGTTTTTACAAGGCTGTTTAATGCGCTGTAAATACTGCCACAACCGCGACACTTGGGATTTAGACGGCGGCAAAGAAATCACGGTTGAAGAGCTGATGAAAGAAGTGGTGACCTACCGTCATTTTATGAACGCGTCCGGTGGCGGCGTAACCGCGTCCGGCGGCGAAGCGATTTTGCAGGCGGAATTTGTGCGCGATTGGTTCCGCGCCTGTAAAGAACAAGGCATTCACACCTGTCTGGATACCAACGGTTTTGTGCGCCGTTACGACAACGTGATTGACGAGCTGCTTGATGTCACTGATTTGGTGCTACTGGATTTGAAACAGCTTGACGATACCATTCACCACAACCTGATCGGCGTGCCGAACAAGCGCACCCTCGAATTCGCCCGCTACCTGCAAAAACGCAACCAACGCACATGGGTTCGTTATGTGGTCGTGCCGGGCTACACCGACGACGATCACTCCGTCACTCTGCTCGGCGAATTTATCAAAGATATGCAAAACATCGAAAAAATCGAACTGCTGCCTTATCACCGTTTGGGACAACACAAATGGGAAGCGATGGGCGAAAAATACGAGCTGGAAGACGTACTGCCGCCAAGCAAAGAAAAAATGGATCATATCCAAGCGATTCTGTCGCGTTATCACAACAACGTGATTTACTAATTCACTTCTTTTTCAACGCGCTATCCGCTCTTCTACCGATAGCGCGTTTCTATTTTTTCTCTGAACTTCCCCCTCTCTTTTTTGAAATTTTACTCCATTTTTATTTCTAATGTGACAAAGATCAAAGTTTCCGCATAAAGATCGCTAAAGCCTTGTTTTTTTTTTTTTTTTTTTAAACTGAGAAAGTTTAATGATTTTTTATCTGTTTTGGAGTGAAGAAATCATTAACTGTGAATTTTATTTACATTTTTCTAAGCGTAAACCATAAGGAATATTTTATGAAACCCACAATAAAAACCACTGCTTTGGCTATTTTAATCTCTCTCGGCGCAGTCGCTTGCGGATCGTCGGGTGGCGGATCAAACAATAAACCTGCCGCAAACACCAATACATCAACAACAGTGACACCGGCTACCGATAATTCCACCGCCGAAAAAGCGCGTAAAGCTGAAGAAGCGCGTAAAACCGAAGAAGCCCGTAAAGCCGAAGAAGCGCGTAAAGCCGAAGAAGCTCGCAAAGCCGAAGAAGCCCGTAAAGCTGAAGAAGTGCGCAAAGCCGAAGAAGCCCGTAAAGCCGAAGAAGCCCGTAAAGCCGAAGAAGCCCGTAAAGCTGAAGAAGCTCGTTTAGCCGAATTAGCGCGTACTGAACCCAACGCCTATGTTTATACCGCAACATCTTTAAATAACAGCGACATTTTAGAGCCTATTAAAAAAGACACTTGGACAAATGAAGATGGTTTAGCCAAATTAGTCGCTGCGGATGGCTCCGGCAAAGGAAGATCTAGCCAATCCGTAAGCAGTAGTTCCGTGACTAACGGTAAAGTATTAAACATCGAAGCAGCTTATGATACTTACAGCAATAACCTAAATGACTCCGGTATTGCCGGTGTTTCAGCTACTGGCACAGTCAATGGACGTAATGCCAACGATGCGATGGTAATCTACTCCGGACGAGCAACAAACGCCAATGAATTAGAAACGTTAAAAGGCTCTGCTAAATATCAAGGAACAAGTTATATCGCCATTACTGACAATATTTCAGAAGGTACGGTTACACTCAATGCTGACTTTGATAAAAAAACCATTTCTGGTGATATAACTCAAATGCACTTCGAAAATATTTGGCGAGAAACTGAACTCTCCAAAACAGCAATTACCGCTAAAAATGGCGAAATCACTTTTACAGGTAATGCTAAAACCACCGATAAAGGTCTAATGGATATGCCACTTTCCGGTACTTATGAAGGAAAATTTATGGGACGTGGTGCAGCTGAAGTGGCTGGTTCAGCAACATTAACCGATCGATGGGGATATGAAACCAAAGCCGTGTTTAATGCTGCCAAATAATTATTTAGGTTGTATAACAAATTAATTGAGGCGCACCTGCGCCTCTCTTTTTAAGAAAAAACATGAAAAAATCTCTTTTAGTAACAAGCCTAACCGCACTTTGTGCGTTAAGTGCGGTAGCAGAAACCTCGACTCCGATTCAGCAAACAACGCAACCTGACAGCATTCAAAATATCGCGTTGCCAACTGCGCCATTGAAAACCCTGGACGATTCAACGCCAAGTGCGGTGCCGCCGTTGCGGGTGAGTCGGGCGCAATTGTTGGCAAGTCCGCAATTAACCCAAGATTGGCTCAATCTTGCTTTGCAGCAACGCAACCCTGAATTGATTCAAGAATTGCTGGCGATTTACCGCACTTTTGCGCAGCATGATCCAATTTTAATTCAATTTGCCGAAGCCACTCTTGCGCAACTGGCGCAAGATTATCCGCTGGCGATTAGCCGTTTTCGTGAAATCCTCGCCGTCAATCCCGACCTCAATCCGGTGCGCATTGAATTAGCAAAAAGCCTGTTTCAAGATCGACAAGACAATGCGGCACGCGATCAGTTTGAAAAAGCCAAAAGTGCGGTCGGCGTGCCTGCGCCGGTGGTCAAGCTGATTGATTCCTATCTGGACGCATTGCAGCAACGCAGCGGCTGGCAAAGCCGTTTCAGTGCCTATTACTTGCGTGACGGCAATGTCAATAACACCTCGTCCAACCGTGAAATCGAGAACACCGGCTTTGTCAAAGACGAGCGTATGCTGCCGCAGTCGGCACACGGCATTGCCTACTCATTCAGTCTGGAGCGGGATTTCAACCTGAGCGCCGCCCATTATCTGCATTTTGGCACGGAACTGTTCGGTAAGAATTTTTGGGATAATCACGCTTACGATGACATTTATCACCGCACTTACCTCGGTTACAGCCATAAAAGTGCGCTGCAAACGCTTTCCGTGTTGCCGTTTTATGAAAAACGCTGGTACGGCAATCAATCGTATAAGTGGGCGAACGGGGTGCGGGGCGAATATCGCCGCTGGCTAAACGCCAACTGGCAACTTTCAACCGCACTGGAACACGCCGAACAGCATTATTATGACAACCAAAACCTGAACGGACATAGCCAACTGGCTTCCGCCACCCTGCTGTGGTTACGCAGCCCGCGCCAATTTTTCTATTTTGGTAGCGATTACAATCGGGAACAAACCCGTGTGTGGCAATACAGCAACAATACTCGCACTCTGCGCCTTGGTTGGGGGCAAGAGTGGCAGTGGGGCACTTCCTCGCGTTTGGGCTTGTCTTACGCCCAACGCCACTACAAAGACCAAGCCAAATTGGGCGAGATGATTCCGCTCGGTAAAGTGCGCAACGATAAGATTTATAACGTGAATTTAACCCTGTGGAAACGCGACTGGCACGTTTGGGGCATTACGCCGAAGCTGCATTTCAACTGGAAAAAACAAGCCAGCAACCTGCCGTCGATGTATTCCTATACGCAGAAAAATGCCAATCTGATTTTTGAAAAGACATTTTAATCACCAAAGTGCGGTTTCACGACCGCACTTTTTAGATCCAGATCACATTTTCCAGTCCTACTTTCAAGAAAAACCGCACTTTCCTTGCCTACCTAAACCGTTTTAGCTAAAATTTTAGCCAAATCTTCCAGCAAGTAGAAAGGTAACAGTATGAGACAAAAAGTATGGGTATTAGGTGACGCGGTGGTGGATTTGATTCCCGAGGGAGAGAATCACTATATTAAAGCGCCCGGCGGCGCGCCTGCCAATGTTGCCGTCGGGATTGCCAGACTGGGCGGAAGAAGCGCGTTTATCGGGCGGGTGGGCGATGATCCGCTCGGGCGTTTTATGAAAAACGTCTTACAGCAAGAAAACGTCAACACCGATTTCATGCTGCTTGATCCGCAAAACCGCACGTCGACGGTGGTGGTCGATTTGGACGACGACGGCGAGCGCAGTTTCACCTTTATGGTCAATCCCAGTGCGGATCAGTTTCTGCAAAGCGACGATGTACCGCAGTTTAACCGTGGCGAGTGGTTGCATTGCTGTTCGATTGCGTTGTTGAATAACCCGTCACAACAAGCGACGCTGAATGCAATGCAGCAAGTCAAACAAATCGGCGGCATGGTGTCGTTCGACCCGAATTTGCGTCTTTCGCTGTGGGAAAATGAGGACATTATGCGCATGACTGTCATGCAGGCAGTTGAGTTGGCGGATGTGCTGAAATTTTCCGAAGAAGAACTCACCCTGCTGACCGAAAAAGAGACCTTAGAACAGGCTTTGGCAACCATCACCGCCTATTATCCGCAAAAACTGATTATTGTTACCAAGGGCAAAGCCGGGGCGTTGGTGCATTTGAATGGTGAACAGCAACTGATTAGCGGCAAAGCGGTGCAAGCGGTGGACACCACCGGCGCAGGCGACGCTTTTGTCGGCGGTTTGCTTGCCGGCTTATCGCAAACCGAAAACTGGCAGCAATGGGAGAATCTTGTGCCGATTATCCGCCAAGCCAATGCTTGCGGCGCACTAGCCACCACCGCCAAAGGCGCAATGGCGGCATTGCCGAATCAGCAACAGTTAGCCGATTATTTGGCGCAATCGGCTTAATTAACAGAAAGGGGAAATCCGATGTTGATTTTCAATCAGGGAAAATATAAAAGTCTGCTTGCCGCCGAAGAGGGCGAACTCGATACGGTGGCGGCACAGGTTGCCGCTGATCAGGATTTCCGCCCTGATTACCATTTGACCGCGCCGTTCGGCTTAATCAATGATCCGAACGGCTTGGTGTTCGACGGTGAGAAATACCACATTTTTTACCAATGGTATCCTTACAGTGCCATGCACGGTATGAAACACTGGCTGCACTATACCACGCCTGACTTCCGACACTTTACCCTCGCCGATCCGCTGATTCCGACCGAAATGTTCGAATCACACGGTTGTTATTCCGGCGGCGCATTGCCGTTAGGAGATTACATCGCCGCGTTTTACACCGGCAACACCCGCCGCAGCAGTGATAACGCACGCATTCCGTACCAAAATATCGCCGTGTTCAGCAAAGAGGGAAAATTGCTGGATAAATACCCCTTGGTGACCTGCGCCCCGACCGGTTACAGCGAACACGTGCGTGATCCGAAGCCGTATTTCACTGCCGACGGCAAAGTGCGGTTTATTTGCGGTGCGCAACGTGAGGATTTAAGCGGCACGGCAATCGTGTTTGAAATGGACAATATCAACACGCCGCCGCAACTGTTGGGCGAACTGACCCTATCGGATTTCGACAACCGCCATATTTTTATGTGGGAATGCCCTGATCTGCTGAAAATCGGCGACAAAGATCTGTTTATTTGGTCACCGCAAGGCAAACAACGTGAAGCACGGCAGTTCCAAAATAACTACCATTCCACCTATGTGATCGGCAAACTGGATAAGTTGGATTTTGAAGTGGAAGCCTTTGCCGAATTGGATTACGGTTTCGACTTTTACGCACCGCAAACCTTTGCCGGATTGGATAACAGCCAAAGTGCGGTCATGCTCGGCTGGGTTGGGTTGCCGGATTTACAGTATCCGAGCGATGAATACGGCTGGCATTCCACCCTCACCATGCCGCGCCGTTTGACCTTGAAAAATAATCGGATTTATCAAACCCCGCTCGAACAGTATTATCCGCAAAACCTGACCGCACTTTCGTTGCAACAAGCCACGGAATTGGCGGATTTGGATTGCCGTTATCTAACATTTAACCCGCAAAACAGCGATTTTAGCTTGCAACTGTTTGATAATGCCGAAGGGCAACATCTAACGTTAAGTTATCAAAACGACGTGTTCTGTTTGGATCGCCGCGCAACCGAACAAACGGAAAGTATGTTGAGCTTGGGCGAACAGCGTTATTGTGCGATTGCAGATTTACAACAGGTGGACATTTTTATTGACCGTTCGGTGATCGAAATTTTCTTAAACGGCGGCGAAAAAGCCCTAACTTCGCGCTTTTTTATTAAAAATCGACAAAACACGCTGCAAAGTTCGCGCCGGTTAGAAATTGAAAGTGCGGTATTAGAGCCGATTACGTATTTGGCGGAGTAATCAAAATCTGATAATTACGCTACAAGTGAATGAAATAAAGTAGGGGCGGATGATATATCCGCCCGAGTACGAAGTGCGGTATAAGCATTTCATCAACAAAAGAAAAACGCAATATTCCGTTCGGGCGGATATATCATCCGCCCCTACGAAATTACGGTTTATACCAATAAAGAAAACATGATCGCTAAACCCAAACGCTGTACGCTGAACGATATTGCCGAACTCAGCGGTGTTTCCAAAACCACCGTCAGCATGGTGCTGAACGGACGTGCCGACGAGTTTCGGATTAAAGACGAAACCCGGCAAAAAATTTTGGATATTGCGCAACAACATCACTATCGCGCCAATATTTATGCCAAAGCGTTGCAATCACAGCGCACGAACACCATCGGTTTGGTGATTCCCGATTTTTCCAACTTCGGCTTTGCCCAAACCAGCCGCATTTTGGAAAAACTGTGCCGTAACCACGGCTTACAACTGATTATCAGCTGTTCTGATGAGCAACCGCACTTGGAAAGCAAAGCGATTGAAAACCTGTTGGAACGGCAAATCGATTTATTAATCACCACGCCGATTCAGCAAAGCAAACGACACTATCCGCACTTAGGCACGATTCCGACAATTCAGTTAGACCGTTTTATCCGAGATGCCGATGTGCCCTATGTGATTACAGATGACCAAAGTGCGGTCACGCAAATGGTCAGCGGCATGATCAAAAAACACGGCTTAAGCGAGTTTTATTATCTCGGCGGTCTGTTGCGGCTCACACCGAGCGAAGCGCGCTTGCAAGGCTTCAAGTGCGGTTTACGACAAGGCGGTTTAACCTTGCAAGATGACTGGATAAAACATCGCGATTATCATTCCGAATCGGGCTATCAAATGATGGCGGAACTGTTGCACGATTTAGGCCGCTTACCGCAGGCGATTTTTGTTGCCTCTTACGGCTTGCTGGTCGGCGTGTTGCGTTTTTTGAACGAAAAAAACCTGTTGGATCACCTTAGCTCAAGGCGCTTACACCTCGCGACATTTGATGACTATGAACTGCTGAATTGCCTGCCGTTTCATATCAATTCGATTCGACAAGATCATCAACAGATCGCCAACCAACTGTTTGCTTCCATTCTGAAATTGCTGGATAAGAAAACGGTGCAAAATAAAATTATCCCTGCCGAGCTGTGTTGGCGCGATGAATAAAACCCTTACAGCAAAAAGACTGGCAATCCTATGCGTAAATGATACAATCGAAAACTGCTTGAGTTAGCGGATTGTTACAATTTTTTGTTACGCCGCTTATTTTTAACTGACGGAGAAATCGCAACTATGTCGTGGAATGGTTCGGATAACAACCATAATTCAGATCAAGACCCTTGGGGCAAACCGGGGCAAAGCGGGCAAAAAAAGCCCGATAACAATTCGGGGCAACAAGATTGGCAAAACAATCCTGAACCCGAGCAACAGCCACATTCGCAACGCAATAAACAACAAGGTCCGCCGGATTTAGAAGATATTTTCAATAATCTGCTGAAAAAAATGGGCGGTGGAGGAAACAATAACCGTCAATCCAACAATAATGCACCGGCGTTCAATTTCGGTAAACTGTTACCGGTTGCGGCGGTGATCGGCGCAATCGTGTGGGGCGTCAGCGGTTTTTACACCGTGAAAGAAGCCGAGCGCGGCGTGGTGTTGCGTTTCGGCAAAGTCAATTCGATTGTGCAACCGGGTTTGAACTGGAAACCGACCTTTATCGATCAAGTCCGTCCGGTGAATATCGAAAAAATCAGCGAACTGAAAACCCAAGGCAGCATGCTGACTCAAGATGAAAACATGGTCGTGGTGGAAATGACGGTGCAATATCGGGTCAATAATCCGGAAAAATTCCTGTTCAGTGTCACCAATCCGGAAAACAGCCTGTCGCAAGCCACCGACAGCGCGCTGCGTTATGTGATCGGCCACATGACGATGGACGATATTTTGACCACCGGGCGTTCGGTAGTACGTGAAGACACTTGGCGTTATCTGGAAAATGTCATCAAGCCGTACGACATGGGCTTAGAGGTGATTGATGTCAACTTCCAGTCCGCCCGTCCGCCGGAGCAAGTGAAAGACGCGTTTGACGACGCGATCAAAGCCCAAGAAGACGAACAACGCTTTATCCGCCAAGCGGAAGCCTATGCCCGTGAAGCCGAGCCGATTGCGCGCGGGGACGCACAGCGTATCGTCGAGCAAGCCACCGCGTATAAAGAACAAGTGGTATTGGACGCACAAGGGGAAGTGGAACGCTTCCAACAACTGCTACCGGAATATAAAGCCGCACCGGAATTATTGCGTGAACGGCTGTATATTCAAGCAATGGAAAACATTATGGCGGAAACCCCGAAAATGATGTTGGATTCCACCGGCGGCAACAATCTGACCGTGTTACCGTTGGAACAAATGTTGAATCAGAAAAAAGCGGCTGAAAGTGCGGTCGAAAAGACAGACGCGCCACAAGCAAAAGGGGCGAATACCAATACCGCACTGGGTAGTGCGGCAAACCGAAATACGCCGGTTCGCACGCCGTCGCCTGCCGCTTCAACCAATAATGAAAACAGCTATATAGGCTCACAACAAGAAGAACGCTATGAAAACAGCACTCGCCAAGGGAGATTCGAATAATGCGTAAGTTTTTATTGCCGGTCATTATTCTACTGGCGGCTATTCTGTATTCCAGTATTGTGGTGATCAACGAAGGATCGCGCGGGATTATGTTGCGCTTTAACAAAGTGCTGCGTGACGCCGATAACAAGGTCACTATCTATAATCCGGGCATTCACTTTAAAGTGCCGTTTATCGACAATATCAAAGTGCTGGATGCCAAAATCCAAACCCAAGACGGACAAGCGGATCGCTTCGTCACCGTCGAGAAAAAAGATTTGTTGGTCGATTCTTATGTGAAATGGCGGATCAGCGATTTCGGGCGTTTCTACACCAGTACCGGCGGTGGCGATTACACCTATGCCGACAACTTGTTACGGCGTAAAGTCAATGACCGTTTGCGTTCGGAAATCGGTTCCAGAACGATTAAAGACATTGTCTCCGGCACGCGCGGCGAGTTGATGACCGGTGCCTTGAACGCCTTAAACAGCGGGGCGGACAGCGCTTCGGATTTAGGGATTCAAGTGGTTGATGTGCGCGTGAAACAAATCAATCTGCCACAAGAGGTATCAACATCAATTTATCAGCGTATGCGCGCCGAACGGGATGCGGTCGCACGGGAACACCGTTCGCAAGGGCGTGAGAAATCGGCGTTTATCCAAGCCGATGTTGATCGTCGCGTGACGGTGATTTTGGCAAACGCCAATAAAACGGCACAAGAATTACGCGGTAGCGGCGACGCCACCGCAGCCAAAGTCTATTCTGACGCATTCCGCAACGAACCGGAATTTTTCAGCTTTGTACGCAGCCTGAAAGCCTATGAAAAGAGCTTTAAAAACGCCGGTAATATGATGATTCTAAAACCGGGCAGCGATTTCTTCCGCTATATGCAACCGGAAAACTAAAACGAATGTCAGCACTAAACAAGCCCTAGCCGCCGCTAGGGCTTTTATTTTTACCTGTTGTTTTTTACTTAAAAAATACAAGAAAATACCGCACTTTGATTGTAGTTAATAACGGAAAATAGTAAAGTAAACAGTTGCGAATCCGTACATCTTAAAAGGTAAAATTATTATGGGGAAAAGTGTTGTAATCCTCGGCGCGCAATGGGGCGACGAAGGAAAAGGGAAAATTGTTGATCTACTGACTGATCGCGTCAAATATGTGGTGCGCTATCAAGGCGGCCACAATGCCGGTCATACCTTGATTATCAACGGTGAAAAAACCGTCTTGCGCCTGATTCCGTCCGGTATTCTGCGCGATAACGTCACCTGCCTGATCGGCAACGGCGTGGTGCTCTCCCCTGCGGCATTAATGCAAGAAATGGGCGAACTGGAAAGCCGCGGTGTCAAGGTGCGCGAACGCTTGCTGATTTCCGAAGCCTGTCCGCTGATTTTACCTTACCATGTTGCGATGGATCATGCCCGTGAAGCGGCGCTGGGCAAAAAAGCCATCGGGACGACCGGTCGCGGTATCGGTCCGGCTTACGAAGATAAAGTCGCCCGTCGCGGCTTGCGTGTCGGCGATCTGTTCAACCGTGAAACCTTCGCTGAAAAATTGAAAAACATCTTGGAATACTATAACTTCCAATTAGTCAATTATTACAAAGTCGAGCCGGTTGATTACGACAAAACCCTAACTGAGATTTTTGCCATTGCCGACATCATCACTGCAATGGTTGCCGATATTCCGACCATTTTAGACAAAGCGCGCTTAAACGGTGACAATATCCTGTTTGAAGGGGCGCAAGGCACAATGTTGGACATCGACCACGGTACTTATCCGTATGTGACCAGTTCCAACACCACCGCGGGCGGTGTGGCGACAGGCGCCGGTTACGGGCCGCGTCACTTGGATTATGTATTAGGGATCATCAAAGCCTACTGCACCCGTGTCGGCGGCGGTCCGTTCACCACCGAACTGTTTGACGAAATTGGGGTGGAAATTGCCAAAAAAGGCAATGAATTCGGGGCGGTTACCGGGCGCCCGCGTCGTTGCGGTTGGTTTGACGCGGTTGCAGTACGCCGTGCGATTCAACTCAATTCGATCTCCGGTTTCTGCATGACCAAATTAGACGTCTTGGACGGATTTGAGCAACTGAAAATCTGCGTTGCCTACAAAATGCCGGACGGCTCCATCGTGGAATATGCGCCGACAGCGGCGGAAAACTGGGAAAATGTCGAGCCAATCTATGAAACCTTACCGGGTTGGTCGGAAAATACGTTCGGCGTTACCGATATTAATCAGTTGCCACAAACCGCGCGCGATTATATCAAACGGATTGAAGAAGTAACCGGCGTACCGGTTGATATTCTGTCCACCGGCCCTGATCGTGTCGAGACCATGATTTTACGTGATCCGTTTGCGTAATACACATCCTGTTATAAAAAACAAATCCCTTGTATTGATCTACAAGGGATTTCAGGCGGATGATAAAGTCTCTTGCTCTAATCATTTCCCTCCCTCCGTATACGGAGGGAGGTGTCCGAAGGACGGAGGGAGGCATAAAGAATGTTAAAAAGTAATATGTTGCATTTTCATATTACCCCTCCCTCCCCATTTTTCTTGCGAAAAACGGTACTCCCTCCGCACGCGGAGGGAGAGAAGTCAGTTTGTCAGCAATCTCAAATCCCTTGTACGGTTTTTTATTTTTGCGATTATGCCGGCCTTATAATGGATGAACCGCTTCGCCATCTTCTTTGTAGAAGACAGTAGGCAAGGCGATAGGCAGGATGTCTAACACCGCTTCGGACGGGCGGCATAACTTACAGCCCTTCTCCGTGATGACAATCGGGCGGTTAATCAAAATCGGCGCTTGCAGCATTGCCGCAATAATTTGTTCGTCGCTGACATTATCTTTATCCAGTCCCAAATCGTGATATGGCGCAACGTTACGGCGCAATAATTCGTGCGGGCTGATAGCTATCTGCTCCAGTAAATTACGCAGTTCGGTTTCATCGGGCGGATTTTCCAAATAATGGATAATCGTCGGCTCAATGCCGCAATGGCGGAGCAAAGCCAAGACATTGCGCGAGGTGCCGCATTCCGGGTTGTGATAAATTGTGACGTTATTCATGTTATTCTCCTCTTATCTGTTAACCATTGAAAAGTGCGGTCGGCTCATGATGATCATCACCGCCAAACCGCACTTTACTCTTATTTTATTTCGCAAGGAACGTTATTTTTGTACTTTCCATGCTTCGCGATCAATATCCAAATCCGAGAATTGCTCAGGGTTGAAGACCGGTTCTTCCACGCCTTGTTTTAGCTGTCGGCGGTAGTCGTTCATCAAGCGTACCACTTGTGGGAACAGCATGATCAACGCCAGCAAGTTCAATAGGGCTAACAAACCCATCAGTGGATCAGAGAAGAAGAAGACCGAAGTTGCTCCCGGTGCGGTTGCGCCGAGGAACAATACGACAATCACGACACAACGTAGGATGAGAATCGGCAGCTGCTCCTTTTTGCCGTAGAACAGGAAGCTCAGTGCGTTTTCGCCTAAGTAATAGTTGTAGATAATGGTGCTGAACGAAAACAACAAAATCGAGAAGGTTAATAAATATTTCGCCCATTCGCCGAAGTGGCTGACAAGGGATTGTTGGGTTAATACTACGCCGTCGATTTCCGCACCCGGTACGTAAACGTTACCCAATAAAATAATGAAAGCGGTGCAGCTACAGATAATGATGGTGTCGATAAACACCGATAATGATTGGGCAATCCCTTGGCTGACCGGGTGGCTGACGTGCGCCGTAGCAGCAACGTTCGGCACAGAGCCTAAGCCTGCTTCGTTCGAGAATAATCCGCGGCGCATACCTTGCGCAATCGCAATCCCCATGCCGCCGCCGACCACGGAATCAATGCCGAAGGCATTTTTAACAATCGTCATGATTAACGCGGGAATTTCGCCGATGTTCATCACGATCACGGTTAATGCCATAAAGATATAAGCAAATGCCATAATCGGAATAATCACGTCCGAGACTTTAGAGATCCGGGTGATCCCGCCAAAGATAATCGCACCGCCGACAATCGCCAGCAGAATCCCTGTCCACATCCGATCAATTTGCAAGCTGTCCAGCACCGCGCCGGCGACGGTATTGCCTTGGAATGCGTTGAAACCGATCGAGAAAGAAAGCATTAAGCAGATCGAATAAGCGATCGCCATCCAACGGTATTTCGCGCCCAATCCGTGCAGAATAAAACGCGCCGAACCGCCACGGAAATGTCCGTCAGCGGTTTTGTGTTTATATAATTGGGCTAGGGTGCATTCGACGATACTGGTCATCATGCCGACGAGGGCCACAACCCACATCCAGAAAACCGCACCCGGGCCGCCGATGGAGATGGCAACCGCCACCCCGGCGATATTGCCGCCGCCGACGCGTCCGCCGATAGATACGAATAGCGCTTGGCGGCCGCTGATTTGGTTTTTGCCGTGTTTATTCGGCTCATTACGCAGAAATTTAAACATCCGTTTAAAGTATTTAAACTGCGCAAAATCACCGATAATAGTAAAAAATAGGCCGAAAATAATCAGCATTGGAATCAACGCCCAGCCCCAAGTCAGGGTGTCGATAATATTAAAGAGTGCTTGGATATAGTCCATAACGTTAGTCCGTTGTTTTCCTGTTAGTGTTGTAATAATAAAATGGAATAAGCTTTCGCGCTGAAAATACTAGCAAAGTGCGGTTAGATGTCAATTGTAAACCGCACTTTCCCCATAAACAGATTACTAAAGTGTGAGCTCTCCCCGTAAATTTTGGCGTAAATAATGCCGCACCTCATCAATACTGAGATCTTGGCTGAGGAGGTAGTGTAACTTGGCAAGTGCGGTTTCGACCGTCATATCATAACCGCTGATCACCCCGACATTCGCCAAGGCATTACCGGTGGCATAACTCTCCATATTGACTTTCCCGGCATAACACTGTGTGAGGTTCAACACGATAATGCCGTCATCATAGGCCTGTTGCAGTAGCGACAGAATTTCCGGCGTATTCGGCGCATTGCCGATACCGAAAGTCAGTAAAATTAAGCCATTCACCGGTTGCTGCAAGACATTGCGAATCACCTCCGGGGAGATTCCCGGATATAACATCACAATCCCAATCGGTTGCGGCGTGATGGTGCGCAATTTAAATTCGCCGCGCGGTAACAGATTTAATGCGGCGTTATTGACGGAAATCGTGATTCCCGCTTCAATCAATGCCGGATAATTGGGAGAAGAAAAGGCGTCGAAACCGTCGGCGTGGCTTTTGGTGCTACGGTTGCCGCGCAACAGGCGGTTGTTAAAAAACAATGTGACTTCGCTGATTGGATAATGTGCCGCCAGATACAATGAATTCAGCAAATTACTTAAACCGTCGGAGCGCAACCCGGAAATGGGGATTTGCGAGCCGGTGATAATCACCGGTTTGGTCAGATTTTCAAACATAAAAGAGAGTGCCGAAGCGGTGTACGCCATGGTATCCGTGCCGTGCAGAATGATAAACGCGTCATAGCGGCCGTAGTGTTTTTTGATATCGTCGGCAATTTGCTGCCAGTGTGCCGGAGTCATATTGGCGGAATCGATCAATTCGGGATATTCGTGTACGGTAAAGTGCGGTATTTCCGGACGTTGCAGTTCCGGCAATGCGGCCAGATAGCTGGTCATAAAGCCCGGCTGCGGCACATAGCCGTATTTCGACGGTTTCATCCCGATGGTACCGCCGGTATAGGCAATATAGATAGATTTTTTGTTCATGGGGTTGCTTGAGGCCGTAGCGAAAAAAGAAAATATAGTATAAGTCTTTTTAACGGAAAAAGTGCGGTCAATTGCGGTTTTCTTTTTTTAACCATACAAGCAAAATGTTTTCTGGAAGTTAAATTTGACTTAGATCTCATTTTGCAACGATTTCTCTTGTTCTGTTTGAAATGAAGTATTACTCTATGTTCAATGAAGTTAATCTTCTTTGGCACTATAATGCATGGAGTTAAAATGTCAAAACTTACAAAACAACAAATCTTGGCAACACTTGAACAGGGATTAATTGCGTCTTGCCAACCGGTCGATGATGGGCCGATGGATTCGCCGGAAATCGTGGCGGCAATGGCGCAAGCTTCGGTGAACGGCGGCGCGGCAGGCTTGCGCATTGAAGGTATCGAGAATTTAAAAGCCACGCGCAGCAAGGTGAATGTGCCGATTATCGGCATTGTGAAACGTGATCTGGATGACAGCCCGGTGCGGATTACGCCGTTTTTACATGATGTGGAAGCGCTGGCGGCGGCCGGGGCGGATATTATCGCCTTTGACGGCACCGATCGCGTGCGCCCTGAAACGCGTGACGTATTGGTTGCCAAAATTAAGGAATTGGGGTGTTTGTCAATGGCGGATTGCTCCAATTACGAAGAAGGGATGTATTGCCAGAATTTAGGCGTGGATTTAATCGGCAGTACGATGTCGGGCTATACCGGCGGCGCAATTCCGAAAGATCCTGATATTAAATTGGTGCAAGATCTGAAAGCGTCCGGTTGCCGCGTTATGGCGGAAGGGCGTTACAACACACCGGAATTGGCGGCGTTGGCAATCGAAAACGGCGCATTTTCCGTGACGGTCGGTTCGGCATTGACCCGTTTGGAGCATATCGTCAGCTGGTTCGTGAATAAAATCAATGCGGTAAAATAACGCGCAAAGAGTAGGGGTTCGGAAAAGATGAGATGTTGTTTGGCGATAGATATTGGCGGAACTAAGATTGCCAGCGCGTTGGTGACGGGCAAGGTCGTTGAACAGCGCCGACAGATAAAAACGCCGCAGGATAAATCAGCCGAAGGTATGGCAAATGTGCTGTCCGAATTATTACGGCATTATAACGGGATGTTTGACGCGGTTGCCGTTGCTTCGACCGGGATTATCAATAACGGTGTCCTGACCGCACTTAATCCGAAAAATTTGGGCGGTTTGGCGGAGTTCCCGTTGCGTGACACTATCGCAAAACACACCCGCCATCCGATAGGTTTGCTAAATGACGTGCAGGCAGCCGCTTATGCAGAATATGCATTACTGGATGAAAAAGTGGATAATTTTGTTTTTATCACGGTTTCGACCGGTGTCGGCGGTGGTATGATTCTGAACCGCGAATTGCAAATCGGTCCAAATGGGGTGGCGGGTCATATCGGGCATACGTTGGCGGATCCGAACGGTCCGGTTTGCGGCTGCGGCAGACGGGGTTGTGTGGAGGCGGTTGCCGCCGGCAGGGCGATTGAAGCCACGGCGGCACAGTGGGAAAATCCGTGCGAACCGAAAGAAGTGTTCGAACGTTTCCGTCAAGGCGTGCCTGAAGCGGTTGCGGTGGTGCAGCGTTCGGCGCTGGCAATTGCCAATCTGATTGCCGATTTAGTGATTAGTAATGATATTCAGCGGGTTGCCGTGGGCGGCAGCGTCGGTTTGGCCGACGGTTATCTACCGTTAGTGCGCGAATATCTACGGCGGTTACCGCACTTTTATCACACCGATGTCGTACCCGCGGTTTGCGGGCAAGACGCCGGCTTGGTAGGCGCCGCACTTTGGATGCAGGCTAGTTTAAAAAACAAAAGGTAAGGACTGAAATATGATTTTGGCTGATTTGACGAAAGAACAGGTAAATCTTGGGTTGCCGGCGGTAATTGCAGACGTGTGCGATTATTTAAACCGACAAGATTTGGCGGCGTTGGAATTGGGACGCCACGACATCACTGCCGATATTTTCATGAACGTGATGGAATTTGACACGGCAGAGGCGGCGAGTAAAAAAGCGGAATTGCACCACCGTTATCTGGATGTACAAGTGTTAATCTCCGGTACGGAGCAAATAGAATTCGGCGTCGGCAATCCGGATCTGAGTAATTATGAAGCTTATCACGAAGATGATGATTACCAATTGACAGCGGTAGAAATTGAGAATAAAAACAGTATTGTATTGCAACCGAAAATGTTTGCCGTATTTTTCCCGTATGAGCCGCATAAACCGGGCTGTAATGTGGCGGGACAAAGCCATAAGGTGAAAAAACTGGTTGTCAAAATTCCTTATACATTATTATAAAATTTGATCGATAGGAGTATGTCATGAATCAAGGTGGAAAAATTTTAGATACCATAGGTGCATTGCAAAGCAGTTTGACAAAGACGGAAAAACGAATTGCGTCCGCGATTCTGACCTCTCCGGATTTACTAAATCAATGTTCATTATCTGAAGTCGCAGCGAAACTGGATGTTGGTGAAGCCACTTTTATTCGTTTTTGTCGTACCTTAGGCTTTAAAGGCTATACCGATTTTAAATTGGATTTGGCAATTGAGTTGGCAACCCAAAACAAAGAGAACGGTTCGCTGTTAGACACTCAAATTGGCGGTGAGGATGAGCCGAGTGAAATTGCGCTGAAACTGCAAAGCGTGCTGTCGAATGTGATTAGCGAAACTATCAATTTATTGGATTTCAATGAATTGGAAAGAGCGGTCGAGGCCATTCGCCGTTCAAAACGGATTTTCGTGTTCGGTGTCGGTTCGTCCGGTTTGACCGCGGAAGATGCCAAACATAAATTCTTGCGTATCGGCTTGCAGGTGGATGCACTCACCAACAACCATTTTATGTATATGCAGGCTTCCTTGATGAATGATCAGGATATTGTGATCGGTATCAGCCATTCGGGTTATTCAATCGAAACCACACAAGCATTAAAAATCGCCAAAGCCAATGGGGCAAAAACCATTGCGATTACCCATAATCTACGTTCGCCGATTACTGAAGTTGCGGATTATGTGCTGATTAACGGCAATCGACAAGGGCAACTGCAAGGCGACTCCATCGGTACCAAAATTTCCCAGTTATTTGTCATGGATTTAATCTACGCCCTGTTGGTACAAGCAGAGCCGGATAATTCGATGAGTAAAAAACAAAAAACATTAAACGTTATTCTTGAACAACGTATTAAATAATCTAATTTTTAGGAGATTTCATGAAAGATTTAAAAGGTATTTTCAGCGCATTGCTGGTTTCATTCAATGAGGACGGAACCATTAATGAAAAAGGCTTGCGTCAAATCGTGCGCCATAACATTGATAAAATGAAAGTGGACGGTTTGTATGTCGGCGGCAGCACCGGTGAAAACTTTATGTTGTCCACCGAAGAGAAAAAAGAAATTTTCCGCATTGCCAAAGATGAAGCCAAAGATCAAATCGCGTTGATTGCACAAGTGGGCAGCGTGAATTTGAAAGAAGCGGTTGAATTGGGTAAATATGCCACGGAATTAGGCTATGACTGTTTGTCTGCGGTGACACCGTTCTACTACAAATTCAGCTTTGCCGAAATCAAACACTTCTATAACACTATTATCGAAGCCACCGGCAACCGCATGATCGTGTACTCCATTCCGTTCTTAACGGGCGTGAATATCGGCGTAGCGCAATTCGGCGAATTGTATGAAAACGAAAAAATCATCGGCGTAAAATTCACCGCAGGTGACTTCTATCTGTTGGAGCGCTTGAAAAAAGCCTATCCGAACCACTTAATCTGGGCGGGCTTCGACGAAATGATGTTACCTGCCGCGGTATTGGGCGTGGACGGCGCAATCGGCAGTACCTTCAACGTCAACGGTATCCGTGCGCGTCAAATCTTTGAAAAAGCGCAAGCCGGACAGATCGAGGAAGCGTTAGAAATCCAACACGTTACCAATGATTTAATCGAAGGTATTTTGGGCAACGGTTTATATCTGACCATCAAAGAGTTGTTGAAGCTGGATGGCGTAGACGCAGGTTATTGCCGCGAACCGATGACCAAAGAATTAACCGCGGAACAAGTAGCCGTTGCAAAAGAATTGAAAGCCAACTATCTGTAAGTTACCGCATACCGCACTTGCGGATATAATTCACGTTTTTTAAAAATCAAAGATGGACTCAACGATGAATAGTCGAGCGGTTCATCTTTTTTATTTGTAAGTAAAAAGGAGGCTTATATGTTTAAAACACTACAAAAAGTCGGTAAAGCCTTTATGCTGCCGATTGCTATTTTACCGGCTGCCGGTTTGTTGCTCGGGATTGGCGGCGCACTGTCGAACCAAACCACGATTTTAGCTTATCCGATTTTGGATAACGATTTCTTGCAGAGTATCTTTAAAGTGATGGCGGCGGCAGGAACCGTGGTTTTTGCCAATCTTGCGCTGTTATTGTGTATCGGTTTGGGCATTGGTTTAGCTAACCGTGATAAAGGTACGGCAGCATTGGCGGCGGTGGTCGGTTATTTGATTATGACCGGTACCATCAGCGCATTGTTAGCGATTTTTACTCCTGAGGCGAGTGGTATTGACACCGGGGTGATCGGCTCGTTGGTGATGGGCTTGCTGGCGGTATGGCTGCATAACCGTTACCACAATATCCAATTGCCGCAAATGCTCGGCTTCTTCGGCGGTTCCCGCTTTGTACCGATTGTGACTGCATTTGCCGCAATTTTTGTCGGTGTGTTCTTTTTCTTAGTCTGGCCGACATTCCAAGGTTGGCTGGTCAGTGCCGGGGAAGGAATTGCAAAAATGGGCGCAATCGGCACATTTTTCTACGGTTTCTTAATGCGCTTGTCCGGTGCGATCGGCTTGCACCACATGATTTATCCGCTGTTTTGGTACACCGAACTGGGTGGCGTGGAACAAGTCGCAGGTAGTGCGATTGCCGGAGCGCAAAAAATCTTCTTTGCCCAATTAGCTGATCCAAATCATCAGGGGTTGTTTACCGAAGGTACGCGTTTCTTTGCCGGGCGTTTTGACACCATGATGTTCGGTTTGCCGGCGGCTTGTTTGGCAATGTACCATTGCGTACCGAAAGTACGGCGTAAACTGTTCGGCGGTTTGTTCTTAGGCGTTGCTTTGACCTCATTCTTAACCGGGATCACCGAACCGATTGAATTTATGTTCCTGTTCGTTGCGCCGTGGTTATATGTGATCCATGCGTTTTTCGACGGGGTATCATTCTACATCGCTGATATTCTGAATATTTCTATTGGTAACACCTTCTCCGGCGGCTTTATCGACTTCCTGTTGTTCGGGATTTTGCAAGGTGACGATAAAACCAACTGGATTCGGGTGGTGTTGGTCGGCTTGCCCTGGGCGGCGCTGTATTATTTTACCTTCCGCTTCTTAATCATCAAATTCAATGTGATGACCCCGGGACGTGATGATGACAGCCAAAGCGAAGAAAACCAAAGTGCGGTTTCAGCCAACAGTGACTTACATGAGAATGCAGTGAAAATTATCACCGCACTTGGCGAAAAAGAGAATATCGAACACGTAGACGCCTGTATCACTCGGTTACGCGTGGCGCTCAAAGACGTGAAAAAAGTGGATAAAGCCGGCTTGAAAAAGATTGGTGCAATTGATGTACTCGAAGTCGGCGGCGGTATCCAAGCGATTTTTGGCGCCAAAGCGGTGTTGTATAAGAGTGAAGTTAATCAAATTCTCGGGTTAGAAGATTAGCCTGAACATTTAAAAAATAGCTTCTAATAAAAATCCCTTGCATATCAAATCTGATCTGCACCCCAAAAGTTGGACTGCAAAACCAACTGACTAAGGTGCAGATTTTTATGACTAAATATACCCAAGTATTGAAACAACAAATCGTTGAATATTACTTTCAACATGCTCAATCTCTCAGTCAAACATCAAAACACGTTCAAGTTGCACCACGCTGTATTCGTCACTGGGTTGCACAATATCAATATTCCGGTCTTGATGGGCTAGCCGTCCTACATATACCACGAAAATATAGGCTTGAAGATAAGCTGAAAGCCATTGAATATTTACAACACACCGAACTGACCTTTGACCAAATTGCACTGAAATTGGGCGTATCAAACGGCAGTGTTGTTTATCAATGGTTGCAACGGTTCAATAAATTTGGCATAAATGGACTGATTGATAAGCCCAAAGGACAACAAGCCGTGAATAAGTTACCGAAGGAGGCAATGCCGATATTACATTCAGACCAAGGTTGGCAGTATCAAATGCCGTCTTATCGCAAGATATTGGCAGATAATCAGATTCAAATCAGTATGTCGAGAAAGGGAAATTGTTTGGATAATGGCGCAATGGAAAGTTTTTTCGGCAGGCTGAAGACAGAATGTTTTTATGTTCGGCAATTTGATACGGCAGATGACATTGAGCAGGCGGTTCATCAATATATTGAGTATTACAATACTGAAAGAATTCAGGGAAAATTAAAAGGATTAAGCCCGATACAATATCGAACTCAATCCGTTCATTAAGCAGTCCAACTTTGTGGGGTCAGATCAAAGAGGATCTACGGTTTTCAATGAGATTAGTTGATGACCTCAACTATTTTTTCTTTTTCGCTTTGGCGTTCGGTAAATCGGTTACGGTACCTTCGAACACTTCTGCCGCCAAACCCACGGATTCGTGCAGGGTCGGGTGCGCGTGAATGGTCAAGGCAAGATCTTCCGCATCACAGCCCATTTCGATTGCCAAGCCGATTTCACCTAACAGTTCGCCACCGTTAGTACCGACGATTGCGCCGCCGATAACACGGTGTGAATCTTTATCGAAAATCAGTTTGGTCATCCCGTCGGAACAGTCAGAGGCAATCGCACGACCGGAAGCCGCCCATGGGAAGGTTGCCACTTCGTAATTGCTCCCCTCGGCCTTACACTCTTTCTCGGTTTTACCAACCCACGCCACTTCCGGCTCGGTGTAAGCGATCGACGGAATCACTTTCGGATCGAAGTAGTGTTTTTTGCCCGCGATCACTTCCGCGGCAACGTGTCCTTCGTGTACGCCTTTGTGTGCCAACATCGGTTGACCAACCACATCACCAATCGCAAAAATATGATCGACATTGGTGCGCATTTGTTTGTCGGTGCGGATAAAGCCGCGCTCATCCACTTCAACCCCGGCAACACCGGCGTCAATCAATTTACCGTTCGGCGTACGGCCGATTGCGACCAATACCGCGTCATAACGGCGGGTTTCATTGGCGGCTTTGCCCTCCATCGAAACATAGATCCCGTCATCTTTCGCTTCCACCGCGGTCACTTTGGTTTCTAGCAACAGGTTGAATTTCTTCTCGATACGTTTGGTATAAATCTTAACGATATCTTTATCCGCCGCTGGAATCACTTGGTCGAACATCTCGACTACGTCAATTTTTGAACCTAACGCGTGATAAACCGTTCCCATTTCCAAACCGATAATCCCGCCGCCCATAATCAACAGATTTTCCGGTACGGTTTTCAATTTCAACGCGTCCGTCGAATCCCAAATACGCGGATCTTCATGTGGAATGAAGGGTAATTGAATCGGACGAGAGCCCGCGGCGATAATCGCATTATCAAATTTAATCGTCACATCGCCTTCTTCACCGGCAACGATCAAGGAGTTAGCGCCGGAGAATTTGCCGTAACCGTTCACCACTTGCACTTTACGCATTTTCGCCATGCCTGCCAAGCCGCCGGTTAATTGGTTGATCACTTTTTCTTTCCAACCGCGGATTTTTTCCACATCGGTGCTCGGCTCGCCAAATACGATCCCGTGTTCTGCCAACGCTTTGGCTTCTTCAATTACTTTGGCAACGTGCAATAACGCTTTAGACGGAATACAACCGACATTCAGGCAAACCCCGCCCAGCGTGGAATAACGCTCGACGATCACCGTATCCAAACCTAAATCGGCACAACGGAAAGCCGCCGAGTAACCGGCAGGCCCCGCCCCTAATACCACAACTTGCGTTTTAATCTCTTTACTCATGATAACCTCTTTTATTGGTTGAGTGCGCAAACCGCACTTTAACACGAATTCAATCACGCCTCTCTTACGTTACCGCTGTGCAGAGAGGCGAAAATAGTGCTTACATCACCAAGCGGCGTAAATCGGACAATACGCCGTTAATAAAGGTGACGAATCGCGCGCCGTCTGCGCCGTCAATCACGCGGTGGTCATAAGACAATGACAACGGTAACATCAAGCGAGGGGTGAACTCTTTACCGTTCCAAACCGGCGTCATTTCCGATTTAGATACGCCCAAAATCGCCACTTCCGGTGCATTTACGATTGGCGTAAAGTGCGTGCCGCCGATACCGCCCAAGCTGGAAATGGTGAAACAGCCGCCTTGCATATCAGACGCGGTCAGTTTACCTGCACGGGCTTTTTTCGAGATTTCCGCTAATTCGCGTGACAATTCGATAATGCCTTTTTTGTTTACGTCTTTAAATACCGGGACAACCAAACCGTTCGGCGTATCTACCGCCACGCCGATATTGATGTATTTTTTCAGGGTCAAACGCTGGGCGTCTTCGGAGATTGAGCTGTTAAAGCGCGGATAAGCTTCCAGGGCTTTGGCAACGGCTTTCATGATAAACACCAACGGCGTGATTTTCACATCCAGTTTTTGTTTTTCAGCCAACACGTTTTGCTCTTTGCGGAATGCTTCCAAATCGGTGATATCCGCTTTGTCCCATTGGGTTACGTGTGGAATCATCACCCAGTTGCGGTGCAGGTTGGCACCGGAAATTTTTTGGATACGGCCCAATTCCACTTCTTCGGTTTCGCCGAATTTGCTGAAATCCACTTTCGGCCAAGGCAACAAGCCCAAACCGGCTCCCGCTGGCGCCGCACCTGCTGCTGCCGCAACCGAACCGGACTCAACCAGTTTGATGGCATTTTTGACATACGCCTGCACGTCTTCTTTCAGGATACGTCCTTTACGTCCGCTACCTTTGACTTTATCCAGGTTGACACCGAATTCGCGTGCCAAACGGCGAACCACCGGCGTTGCATGGGCAAAAACCGCACTTGCGGTCACATCTTGCTGAGAAGCCGCTGCTTGCGCTGTTACCGGCACCGGGGCGCTTTCCGCTTTCGCCGGCGCCGCCGCAGGCGCTGCCGCTTGTGCAGGGGCTGCACCCGCAACTTCAAAACGCATAATCAAGGAACCGGTTGAGACTTTATCACCGGCTTTAACCAAAATTTCTTTCAGTACACCGGCGAACGGTGCCGGTACTTCCATCGAAGCTTTGTCGCCTTCCACGGTAATCAAGGATTGTTCTTCGGCAATAGTATCGCCGACGCTGACCATGATTTCGGTGACGTTAACTTCATCACCGCCGATATCAGGCACATTGACATCAACGATTGACGGTGCTGAACTCGCCACAGGCGCAGCCGCAACCGCACTTTCGGCTACGGCAGGCACGTCGCTTGCCGCGGTTTCAAAGCGCATAATCAAAGAGCCGGTTGAAACTTTATCACCCGCCACAACCAAAATTTCTTTCACTACGCCGGCAAACGGCGCCGGCACTTCCATTGAGGCTTTATCGCCTTCAACGGTCAAGAGTGATTGTTCTTCGCTGACACTGTCGCCCACGCCGACCATAATTTCGGTGACGTTAACTTCATCACTGCCGATATCCGGCACAACGACATCGACAACCGCACTTGCCGCCCCAGGTGCGGCAACAGGCGCCGCTTCCGCTTTGGCTTCAGGTGCAGCAACTGCCGCCGCATCTTCAAACACCATCATTGGCGACCCCGTAGAGACCTTATCGCCGACTTTAACTAAAATTTCCTTGACCACCCCTTTTTCAGGTGACGGCACTTCCATTGAGGCTTTGTCGCCCTCAACATTAATCAAACTTTGCTCAACTTCAACGCTGTCGCCAACGCTGACCATAATCTCGGTTACCGTGACTTCATCACTACCGATATCCGGTACTTGAATTTGTTTAGACATAATTTTTCCTTTCTCTAATGACAATTAAGCATACAGCGGATTCATTTTTTCTGCGTCAATGCCATATTTCTTGATGGCGTCAGCGACGACTTTGCCCTCAACCACACCTTGTTTCGCCAATTCGCTCAGCGCAGCAACCACGACATAGTGTGCATTCACTTCAAAGTGTTCACGCAGGTTTTCACGGCTGTCGGAACGTCCGAAACCATCGGTACCCAACACGCGGTAGCTTTGTGCCGGAATAAACGGACGGACTTGTTCTGCGAACAGTTTCATGTAATCGGTTGCCGCAATTGCCGGCGCGTCGTTCATCACTTGCGCAATGTATGGTAAGCGTGCTTTTTCGGTCGGGTGCAACAGATTCCAACGATCAACATCCGCACCTTCACGCGCCACTTCGGTAAATGACGGTACGCTATACACATCGGAGGTTACGCCGTATTCGTCAGCCAACAGTTTCGCCGCTTCACGTACATGGCGTAAAATCGCGCCTGAACCCAGCAATTGCACTTTGCCTTTGCCTTGACCGGTGACGGTTTCAAATTTGTAGATCCCTTTACGGATGCCTTCTTCCGCGCCTTTCGGCATTGCCGGTTGGTCGTAAGTTTCGTTCAGGGTCGTGATGTAGTAGTAAACGTTCTCTTGTTCAGGCCCGTACATACGACGCACCCCGTCTTGCATAATCACGGCGACTTCATAAGCGAACGCCGGATCATAAGAGATACAGTTCGGAATAGTCAGCGACTGAATGTGGCTGTGTCCGTCTTCATGTTGCAGACCTTCGCCGTTCAGCGTAGTACGACCGGAAGTACCGCCGATCATAAAGCCGCGTGCTTGTTGGTCGCCCGCCGCCCACATTAAGTCACCGACACGTTGGAAACCGAACATCGAATAGTAAACGAAGAACGGAATCATCGGCATATTGTTGGTGCTGTAAGAAGTTGCCGCGGCTAACCAAGATGAGGTTGCGCCCAGCTCGTTGATCCCTTCTTGCAACACTTGCCCGTCAATCGCTTCACGGTAGTAAGAAACTTGCTCGCGATCTTGCGGAGTATAGTTTTGACCGTGCGGATTGTAGATCCCGATTTGACGGAATAAGCCTTCCATCCCGAAAGTACGCGCTTCATCGGCAATAATCGGCACAATGTGTTTGCCAACGGATTTATTTTTCAACAATACGTTTAATGAACGCACGAATGCCATGGTGGTTGAAATCGGACGCGCTTGCGCTTCAAATAATTGTGCGAACTCTTCCAATTCAGGCACTTGCAGCTCGACTGTGAAACGTGGCGAACGCTTCGGCAAATAACCGTTCAACGCTTGACGGTGTTGGTGCAGGTATTTGTACTCTTCCGAGCCTTCGGCAAATTTGATATACGGCAGTTTTTCGACTTCTTCATCGCTCAATTCGATAGAGAATTGGTCACGCACATGACGCACACCGGACATATCCATTTTCTTCACTTGGTGCGCGATATTTTTACCTTCCGCCGCTTCGCCCATGCCGTAGCCTTTGATGGTTTTCACCAACAATACCACCGGTTTGTCTTGGACTTTTTTCGCTTTATTGAATGCGGCGAACACTTTAATCGGATCGTGACCGCCACGGTTCAGCGCCCAAATTTCATCATCAGTCATATCGGCAACCAAGGCTTCGGTTTCCGGATAACGGCCGAAGAAGTATTTACGCACATAGGCACCGTCTTTTGATTTAAAGGTTTGGTAATCGCCGTCAACCACTTCCATCATTAATTTCAGTAATTTACCGGAGGTATCACGTTGTAACAGACGATCCCAACGACGCCCCCAAATCACTTTGATCACTTCCCATCCTGCGCCGGTGAACAGACCTTCCAATTCTTGGATAATTTTACCGTTGCCGGTAACCGGACCATCCAAACGTTGCAGGTTACAGTTGATCACAAACACCAAGTTATCCAGTTTCTCCCGTGCCGCAAACGAGATCGCACCGCGTGATTCCACTTCGTCCATTTCACCGTCACCTAAGAAGGCATAAACGGTTTGATCGGCAGTATCTTTCAAACCACGGTTGTGCAAATATTTTAAGAAACGCGCTTGGTAAATCGCATTGATTGGCCCTAAGCCCATAGAAACCGTCGGGAACTGCCAGAATTCCGGCATTAATTTCGGGTGCGGATAAGAGGAAATGCCTTTACCGTGGACTTCTTGGCGGAAATTATCCAGTTGCTCTTCGGTCAAACGCCCTTCTAAGAACGCACGCGAATAAATCCCCGGAGAAATATGACCTTGGAAGAACACCAAATCGCCGCCGTTTTTCTCTGTCGCCGCTTTGAAGAAATGGTTAAAGCAGACTTCATAAATGGTTGCCGACGATTGGAAAGACGCCATGTGCCCGCCCAGCTCCAAATCTTTTTTCGACGCACGCAACACCATCATCATCGCATTCCAACGGATCGCGCCACGGATACGGCGTTCTAAATCCAAATTGCCCGGATAGTTAGGTTCTTCACTGGTCGGAATCGTATTGATATAGTCGGTGGTCACGCCGCTCGGCAGAGAAACGCTGTTGGCTCTGGCACGTTGCATGATTTGTTCAATGATAAATTGGGCGCGTTCAACCCCCTCTTCACGGATTACAGAATCGATTGCCAACAGCCAATCATTGGTTTCAACTGCATCCACGTCATTTTTAACTGTTTCGGACATGGTCATTTCCTTTTTGTTGATGAAAAAACATTGAGAATCGGCATTGCTGCCAAATCCCCCAAAGCCAAGTAAGCGATAAAAAACCAAGCCGCTAAAAACTAACTAGCTAAAAACAAAGGAATTTTAAAACTTACCCTGTTTCTTTAAGAATTTGTAATAAAAATGCTAAAAATTATCTTATCTAATATAGCTCAAAATCAGGCAAATATTAATCCCTTCCTTAAAAATATCTCTCAATTACTCAACTTTTTTTATAAAAATACTCAATTATGTTGAGGAAAACGGGAGGTTGCCGTCGAACGCTCCGTTTAACAAACACAAAAAAGCCCGTTATTTGCTTTAATAACGGGCTGTGACAATATCAAGTGCGGTTGCAAACCGGTGTTACCATCTGTAACCGATACCGGCATTGGCGCCATAATTATTGCCGGCATTAACCGCACCGACTTTGAACAACCATTTGCCGTTGCCGGACGCATGAGAGAAACCGATCGCCATCCCGTTTGCACTTCTCCAGTTACCGGCAGCGAAAGCGATCACGTTTTCATTTGGCAACACGGCTTGCGGAATTGCCGCCACCGCCAATGCCGCCGCGATACCTTGTTGGGCTTTTCTGTCCACTTGCGATACTTTTTTATCCAAGGATTTCAGTTGCGTATCATGGTGTTGGACTTGGTTGGCTAAAGCGCCGATACGTCCAGTGGCATTCTCCAATTGTTTGTTTAGTGAGGCAGATATTTTGCCTAATTCAACATTGGCGGCACCAACACGTTTATCCAAAGCAACAAATTTCTCGCCGTTTTCTTTTTGTGCCTCTTGCTGCGCTTTATTCAAACCGTCAAATGCTTTGGTGACCACTTCAACTTTTTTGTCAGTTGCTTCAAGCCGTTTGCCCACAGCCGCAAAGCCTTGTTCGTTTTTTTCTTCGTTTGCTTGGATCACTTCACCGACACGCGCAAAGCCCTGCTGAGTTTTTTCTTCGTTCTCTCGGATTGCTTCGCCAACGCGGGTAAAACCTTCTTTGATTGCCTTATCATTGGCTGCAAAAGTGTTACTCACCGTTTCAAAACCTCGGCGCACTTCTTCGAATTTGCTGTCGGCCTCGCCGGCGCGTTTTTCCAATTGAGTGAGCTGCCCCTTGTGTTTTTGTGCTTGTTCTTCCAGGTTACCGATTTTGACGTTATTGCCATTCAGGTTAATTGCCATGGTTTTTCGTTGATCTTCCGTTTCAGCCAAATCTTTTTTCACCTCAAATAATTGAGCGCCATTGACGGCTTGTTTGCTATCTTTATCCAATTGTCCGCCTGCAACATTATGAATTGTTACGCCAGCGCTCGTCACCCCTTTTGAGCCAATCAAAACCACATCATCTGTTGCATTGAATTGGTCTTGTCGGAGATATTCTCCAATGTTTTTCGTCGTATAACGAAGAGGCGGGGTCGACGCTTCAATTTCAAGATAAGCTGTCTTATTATCACTTCTAAGTGTAACTCTGGTACTATCCTCATTACCGGATGTAATAATAATTTCATTAGCCGAAACGGTTTCCGTATCAGTCTTAAAAGTTGTTTCAGCATAAGCGCCTACAGATAACACAGATAATACCAAACTGGAAATTGTGAGTTTTTTAAAATGTTTCATAATGCATTGTTCCTTTACGATTAAATTAATTACGCACGTTATTAATTAAGCTTATAGAAATAACCAACGGATAAATCTATTTTCAAATTAAAAACAAATATCCGCCAAGCATTAGACAACAAAACAATATTCAAAAACATCACTAGACTCCGTGATTTTCGTTTAAGAAATCTAGTGATTTTTTAATTAAATCCATCACAATCATTCATCATATGGGTTACCATTAAAATGGATAAAAATGCTATCTTTAATCGCCCCGAGGATAAAAACCGCCAGCACGGCAACAATTAGCAAGGCTATCACGCCGATTAAAACTTTCATTTCCCACTCAACATTGAGAATTATAATTATTTGATTAGAACATAGTTACAAGCAAGCGCATATAACAAAATCCTGTGATTTTAAATACCCCACAAATATTAAATTAAAAACAATGCAAGTAAAATTTATGTAACGGTAATAATGGAGTTGCTGAAAACCGGCAAGTTACAAATATAGAGACAATACGGATATAGCTAATTTTTGTGATAGTAAAAATGCGTTATTTACTATATTATCACGGCTCTTTTTATATGTTTGAAATCATTTCCTTTATCATCATTTGCCCCGCATTTGATTAAGTTATTAAAAATACTAAAAATAAAAACAGGTTGTTAGGAAAAACTTATGCTGAATTTACTTGCTCCCCTGCTTATTGTAGAAAGCGACATACAGATACAACAGCGATTGCATGCATTGCTGTTAAATCTTGGGTATAAATCATCCGATTTAATTTTTACCGAATCCATTAGCAGCACGATTGGCATTAACTTAACAAATATCGCTTTTGCGATTATCGACTTGGATCTATCCGATGGAAACGGGTTAAGTATCATCAATGCGTTAAACACCTCAGATAATAAACCGCCAATGTTGGTGCTTTCCTCAAGTCATCGTGAAACGACCATCATCAATGCGATACAGGCCGGCGTAACGGCATATATTCTGAAAGAAAGGGAGGATTTTGAATTGTTGAGCGCCATTCGCAATGTTTTGCAAGGCGGTGTGGTGATCGATCCGTTTATCACCAAACATATAATCAATTTATTACCACTCTGCAATAAATTTACTCATTTTGACCAACAAATTAAGGAAGAAAACAATAATATCTGCCTGACCACGCGAGAAAATGAAATTTTGAAACACATCGCCAACGGATTAAGCAACCAGGAAATTGCCGATCAATTATATTTATCACGCTATACTATTGAAACGCATATCCGCCATATTTACCGCAAGCTCACCGTGTGTAACCGTACTAAAGCGATCAGTAAAGCACGTAAAATCGGATTGATATAGTATGATTGCAACCGCCAATAATTTGAGTATTTGTATCAATTATCATCTTTTCCAGATAAATGTCATTAGTTTGCTTATTCTGGTTATCGTCTGCGCCTGTTGTTATTTTATCAGCGCAAAGGAAAAATATTTTATTTGGTGCGCCATAGCCGCAATCGCCTGGCTAACGTTTATTTACAGTTTGTTAACCCCTGATCTATCCTTATTTTATAATGGGATTCCGCCATCAAAATTAAGCCTTACCTTTTTGATTAGCTTTACTTTTGTCTTTAATCTCTTTCTGCGCGACTTCACCTTGCAACGGTTCACGCCATTAGAACGCTATAGTTTTTATTTTATCGCCATTTTCCTACTATTATTATATTTAGTACCGTATGTGATTATTAGCAGCGTTCTGTCTATTACGATTTATTTAGGATTTATTCTATTTGTTCGCAGTATTATCAATACCCTTTTCACTAAGGCAAAATATGTCGCATTGCTCAATATCGTATTAAGCATAAGCCTGCTTCTTGGTTCTATCGAATTCCTAAAATATTTAGGCTTTATCGATTATGAACCGTCACTCATTTTACTTATTTCACTATTTTTAACGATTTCACTCACTGCCATTGTATTATTGCGCATGCTAAGCGATCGACGTTATGCCGGACGCTTGCCTTTTTCTTCATCCCGGCACTGACAACTAGCCTTTTAATCCTAAATTCTATACAATCAGCGCAATTTTTATCGCGGACAAACAGCAAAGTGCGGTTTGTCCGTACTTGTTCTATTTTGAAATATTGAGAAGATTATGATCCACCCCCCGAATATTGGTTTTTTAAGCCTCGGCTGTCCGAAAAACCTGGTCGATTCCGAACGTATTCTGACCGAACTGCGCACCGATGGTTATAACATCGTGCCGAGCTATGACAACGCCGATTTGGTAATCGTCAACACCTGCGGCTTTATCGACAGCGCGGTGCAAGAGTCGTTGGAAGCGATCGGCGAAGCCTTGGCGGAAAACGGCAAGGTGATCGTCACCGGCTGTTTGGGCGCGAAAGAAGATCAGATCCGCGAAGTGCACCCAAAAGTGTTGGAAGTCAGTGGTCCGCACAGCTATGAAACCGTGCTGAAACAAGTACATAAATATGTGCCGAAACCGGAATACAACCCGTTTGTCAATCTGGTGCCGAAACAAGGGGTGAAACTGACGCCGAAGCACTATGCCTATCTGAAAATTTCCGAAGGTTGTGATCACCGTTGTACGTTCTGCATTATTCCGTCAATGCGCGGCGATCTCGACAGCCGCCCGATTGGCAATGTGTTGGACGAAGCCAAACGCCTCGCCGATGCCGGAGTGAAAGAGCTGTTGGTGGTGTCGCAAGATACCTCGGCTTACACCTTAGACAAAACTAAAAAAGACAAAAACAATATCGCGTTCTGGAACGGTATGCCGATCCGCAACGATCTGCTATCGTTGTGTGAGCAACTGGCAAAACTGAATATTTGGGTGCGCTTGCACTATGTGTATCCCTATCCGCACGTGGATAAACTGATTCCGCTGATGGCGGAAGGCAAAATTCTGCCCTATTTGGATATTCCGCTGCAACACGCCAGCCCGAAAATTCTGAAAGCGATGAAACGCCCCGGCTCGATTGACCGCACTTTAGAGCGGATCAAAAACTGGCGCGATATTTGCCCGGAATTGACCCTGCGTTCGACTTTTATCGTCGGCTTCCCGGGCGAAACCGAACAAGATTTCCAACTGTTATTAGACTTTTTGCAAGAAGCGCAACTGGATCGCGTCGGCTGTTTCAAATTCAGCCCGGTTGACGGCGCACCTGCCACCGAGATGGCGGATCAAGTGCCGGAAGAGGTGAAAGAAGAACGTTTCCACCGTTTCATGCAGTTGCAGCAGCAAATCTCCGCACAACGGCTGCAACAAAAAATCGGCAAAACGTTAGCCGTAATTATCGACGAAATCGACGAACAAGGCATTATAGGGCGCTCAATGGCAGACGCGCCGGAAATCGACGGCTTGGTTTATTTAGAGAACCCAACACAAAGTGCGGTCAAAGTCGGTGACATTGTACAAGCCAAAATCCACAATGCCGATGAATATGATTTATGGGGTGAGATTGTCGGGTAACCCAAACCGCACTTGGTTCTCTTTTTCTCCCTCCGTGCGCGGAGGGAGATGTCCGCATGACGGAGAGAGGCGAGAACGAAAATTTATCTTTATTCTTGTTGCAACACCACTTTACCGATATACCCCAAATTCCGGTATTGTTGTGCATAATCAATGCCGAAACCGACCACAAATTCATCCGGAATGGCAAAACCAACCCAATCGACCGGCACTTCCACCTCGCGTCGTGACGGTTTATCCAATAAGGTGCAAATCGTGATCGAAGCCGGTTCGCGCAGTAATAAAATTTTGCGTACTTTGTCTAAGGTGTAGCCGGTGTCGATAATATCTTCTACGATTAACACGTGCTTATCTTTGATATCGCCGTCCAAATCTTTGGAAATTTTCACGTCATGGTTGGAATACATCCCCGAGCCATAACTGGTGGTGGTCATAAAGTCAATTTCGGTCGGCAAATCAATGCTGCGCACTAAATCCGCCATAAACATAAACGACCCTTTCAACAACCCGACCACCACGATTTTTTCCGCATTTTGGTGTTGATAGAAACGGCTGATTTCTGCGCCCAGTTCCTGTATGCGTGAGGCAATTTCTGCCGTTGGAATTAACGTTTCAACATAATGTTTTTTCATTAAAGCGACCTTTATCCAAGCTATATTTGACTTTATCCATTTAAACCGCGCCATCATAACATAATCGCGCATGACTTAAAAAACGATTCAGATAAAAAAGGATTTTCAGCCTCTCGCCTATGCCAGCCAAAAAACAAAGGCTGGAGCAAGCTCCAGCCGATGACCCTAACGAATTTACTTTTTACTCTACATCTGCTCGACTGCTTTCACAATCTTTGCGGACTTGGTTGCACTCCTGCAACTGGCAATCATCATAACAGACTCGATAATCTTGTCAATGATAATTATTCTTATTTATGATAAAATAATTCAGTTCCCCGAGATTTTCATCTCGTCCAATAAAATCGAACCGGTTTGAATATTCGAGCGGTGCTCGACATCGTCCGCCACCGCCACGATATTCGCCAACATCGTTTGCAACTGTCCGGCAATGGTGATTTCATGCACCGGATATTGGATTTCACCGTTTTCCACCCAGAAACCGGCTGCGCCGCGCGAATAGTCGCCGGTGACTAAATTCACCCCTTGCCCCATTAAATCGGTGACCAACAAGCCGGTTCCCATTTGCTTTAAAAGTGCGGTCAAGCCACCGTTCACGTTGGCTTTCACCAACCAATTGTGAATACCGCCAGCGTGTCCGGTGCTTTGCAAGCCTAATTTTTTTGCGCTGTAAGTGGTTAATAAATAGGTCTGCAAAATGCCCTGTTCGACAATTTGCCGATTTTCGGTTTTCACCCCTTCGCTGTCAAACGGCGACGACGCCAAACGCCCGCGTAAGTGCGGTTGTTCGCTGATCTCAAACCAAGTCGGCAAAATTTGGCAACCGAGTTTATCCAGCAAAAAACTGGATTTACGATAAATGCTACTGCCGCTCGCCGCCCCGACCAAGCTGCCGACCAAACCGGTCGCCACATCATTCAGAAAAATCACCGGTGCGGTTTGGGTGGCTAATTTTTGTGCCGATAAACGCGCCACGGTTTTTTGTGCACACTGTTCCCCCACCCACTCCGGCGACTCCAACCCTTGAAAACGGCGCGAAACGGTGTATTCGTATTCCCGTTCCATCTGTTGCTCCGCTGCGCCAATCACGCTACAAGACAAAGAATAACGGCTGGAAAGATAGCTGTTCAGCACGCCGTAGCTGTTACCATACACCCGAATGCCGCTGTGGGCATTAAAACTCGCGCCCTCACTGTTTACAATGCGCGCGTCGGCTGCCAGTGCGGTTTGCTCGGCTGCCAATGCCAATTCCACCGCCTGATCGACGCTGATCTCTGCCGGATGATACAGATCCAGATCCGGCGGATTGAATGCCAGTAATTCCTTTTCAGGCAAACCGTTATAGGGATCTTCCGAGGTGTATTTGGCAATACTCAACGCCGCTTCGACCGCACTTTGCACCGCTTGCGGCGAAAGATCCGAGGTTGACGCATTGCCCTTGCGCTCCCCCAAATAAACGGAAATGCCTAATGCGCCGTCATTATTAAATTCAATATTTTCCACTTGCTCTAAACGGGTCGAAACCGACAGCCCGGTACTTTTGGTTGCCCCAACTTGCGCCGCAGCACCTGCTTGCGCCGCCAACTTTAATGCCAATTCCGCCGCCGCCAATAAATCCTGCTGCTGTAATTTTAATAAATCCTGAGTTTGCCTTGTCATCTTGTTGTTATCTCATGCATTTTAGTTAAGCCACATTCTAGCCTATTTTGCCGCTTTTTTGCCAACGCTAATTAGCAAAGACAGCCTAAGACGTGACGGCAATATTTTAGGATAAAACCACACGTTTAGGTGAGATTAGTCCACTATAATCATTACGATTAAAACCACAGTTAAAGGAGATGATGATGGAATTCAATTTAGGGGATGAAGTACAACCGAAAATCGGCGGGCGCAAAATGCAAGTCGCTGCGATAACTGCCGAAGGCGTTATCTGCCAATGGGAAGAAAATGAAAAAATCTATACCAAAACCTATCAAGCCGAGGAATTGAGCCTATACAAATTGGCTGAACCTTTCGGCGTTTGTTAACCCTTTTGTTCCCTTCCGTCTGCGAAGGGAGCAAAAACCGATTATCCGCCCTCCTCAAATTCCCTGCCGCACCACCTCCGAATTTATGCTATTATTATTCACTTGATTCCCTAGCCACAAGATAAAACAGCATGAAGAAAGATCAAGAAGTCGATTTTTTACTCGACGATGAAGCACAAGACGACGAGATTATTTGGGTCAGCAAAAGCGAAATTAAGCGTGATGCCGAAGCCTTGAAAAAATTCGGCGCCAAATTAGTCGCACTGACTCCGGCGAATCTGGAAAAAATTCCACTTGATGAAAAACTGGCTGATGCCATTGAACTGGCGCAACGTTCACAACGCGGTGCCCTGCGCCGTCAACTGCAATATATCGGCAAGCTATTACGCAACACCGATGTCGAGCCACTGCAAGAAGCATTAGACAAACTGGAAAACAAACATAACCAACAACAAGCGGCTTTCCACCGTTTGGAACACTTACGTGATCAATTATTAGCAAGTGATAATAATCAGGTGCTGTCCAATCTGATTGCCCAATATCCGGAACTGGATATTCAACACCTGCGCAACCTGATCCGTGCCGCACAAAAAGAACGTGCCGCACAAAAACCACCGAAGTGTTATCGTGAAATTTTCCAATATTTGAAAGAATTGGAAACGGCGGAGTAAAATCCGATAAATTATCGAGCGGAATATTTACTTAAGCCTGGTGATCAAATAGAATTTACAGCTTTATTTTTATTTGAAAAAGAGCGCCTATGAAGAATACGATTACCTTCCCGACAGCGAAAACAATGTTTCCCGCGACCAATAAAAAACGCTCAAAATTGGCACTGATACGTTCTCGTTATTACTTACGCTATGCGCGCAGTGCCAAATATTGTAATAAATTCGTCTGTTTTCTGAATAACCACGCTCTGTGGCAAACACTCTTCCGTGAAAATCCTTACCGCTTTAATAGCATTTTATACCGTTTTTGCGATAAGCGTTTCGGCCCCAAACAGCGTTTAGCCGCACTGCAATATAATTTTGCCTTCGCCGAAACCGTATTCGGCGAAACCCTGTGCCGTGATCTGGTTAAACATGATTCCGTACTCATTACGACCTTAGCCAACGGCATTTCGGCATATTTAAATATCAATAAAATCGATCCGCTTGAAGGCTTTTTCTCAATTAATTTACAGGATGAAAATCAGCAGCGGCTTTATGATCTCTCTTTTGCCTTTATTCCGGAAAGCCGTTTACTGATCACTTCGTTGCAAGGCCCGAGCGGAGAAATGGCACAGGATTTGGTGCGTAAATTGACCAAACAACTACACGGCGTGCGCCCTTCACATATGCTGATAACGATCATAAAAATGTTGGCTGAGACATGGGGTTGTAAACTGCTCGGTATTAAACATAAAAACCAAGCAAAATACCGTTGGAACGATCATTCGCGCCTATTATTTAATTATGATCAGTTTTGGGCTGAAAACGGAGCCGAGTTCGATGTCAAAAGCCAATATTGGCAGCTTTCGACCGCACTTGAACGCAAAAGCCTTGAAGAGGTACAAAGTAAAAAACGCAGCATGTACCGCAAACGTTATGACATGTTGGATCACTTGCAAATTGCGGCAAACACACTATATCGATAGAAGAAAACGCCGCACTGGCTAAGTGAGGTTATTGAATTTGCCGCCGCCCTAAAAACGAGTGGGATAACGTGGTTCCGTCCACATTTTCCAGCTCGCCGCCAACCGGAATACCGTGGGCGATACGTGTCACCGGTATGGCGAATTGTCGGCATAATTCCGCGATATAATTGGCAGTGGCGTCGCCTTCCACCGTCGGATTGGTGGCGAGAATCACTTCTTCGAAGGTTTCCTGCTGCAAACGTTGTTGTAACAAATCCAGCCCAATATCGCGCGGCCCGATCCCGTCAAGCGGCGATAGATGTCCCATCAACACAAAGTAACGCCCCGAATATTGCCCTGTCAACTCTAAGGCTTGGATATCCGACGGCATTTCCACCACGCACAGTTGTTTATTTTGTTGGCGGCGCGGGTTGCGGCAAATTGCACAGCTTTCTTCTTCGGTAAAGGTTCGGCATTGGCTGCAATGTCCGATTTTGCTCATTGCTTCCTGCAAGGCTTGGGCTAAATTGACACCGCCGCTACGGTTGCGCTGGAGCAAATGATATGCCATCCGCTGCGCCGATTTCGGTCCGACGCCGGGCAAGCAGCGCAACGCTTCCATCAAGTGTTCCAGTAATGGGCTGATTTGCATGAATTCTCTCTCTTTAATAAACAAAACCGAGATTGCTGACAAACTGACTTCTCTCCCTCCGCGCGCGGAGGGAATACCATTTTTCGCAAGAAAAATGGGGAGGGAGGGGAAATATGAAAATGCAACATATTTATTTTTAAAATAATTTATGCCTCCTTCTGTTCTTCGGACACCTCCCGCCGTATACGGCGGGAGGGAAATTATTCGAGAAAGAGACTTTGTCATCAGTCTGAACCGCACTTAAAGTGCGGTTAGAACAGATTTAACAGCCCGATTAAAACGGCATTTTAAAACCCGGTGGCAACTGCATACCGGAGGTTACGGAAGCCATTTTTTCTTTTTGCAACTCTTCGGCACGGCGTACCGCGTCGTTAAACGCCGCGGCGATTAAATCTTCCAACATCTCTTTATCGTCTTCCATTAACGATGGATCGATTTCGATACGACGGCAGTTGTGTGCACCATTGACGGTAATTTTCACCAACCCCGCCCCGGATTCGCCGGTCACTTCCAATTGCGCCACTTCTTCCTGCATTTTTTGCATGCGTTCTTGCATTTGTTGGGCTTGTTTCATTAAGTTGCCCAATCCACCTTTTCCAAACATAGTTTTCTCTCTTTTTCTTTAAAATAATTCAAAAAATAGGCGCTCATTCTAGCTTAAATTTGCCAAGCTGCAAAGCCGCAATCAATCTGCCGCTAGCCCACCGCACGGATACTGTCCAAATCCAAGGTCGCGTCAAACGCTTGTTGTAATAACGCGATTTGCGGATCTTGCCGTAACGCGTGTTTGGCTTGTTCGCTCAGTTCGCTATAGATTTGGCGCCGTTGTTCCAGCGGCGTCAGACGCGTCTTATCGCTTTCCAACACCACGTTTAACCGCACTTCATGTTGATAAAATTTGCTCAATTGCTGCTGTAATGCCTCGATATAACGGGCATTATTCAAATTGGACTGATCCGGGCGCAAACCCAATGTCACCGCCTCATCATTTTCCGCCAATAGCAAGGCATTAAGCCCTAACTGCTTGACCATCCCGCTCAATTCCAACTGTTCTAACATTGCCGACCAACGATCGCGTTCCGCACTGAGTTTCAGCACTTTTGCCACTAGCTCCGGCGTCCTTTCCTGTAAAATCGCCTGTTTGATATCCGACGGACGCAAACGGTTGCTCTCTTCGTTTTCCAATTCCGGATTTAGCCATTGCCAATGGTAATCTTCGCCAATCGTATCACTCTGTTCATTTTCGCTTTCGTCGTCTGATAGCGGAGGCGGTTCGGCTGCGGCAGCCGGCAGCGGCGGGTTTGCCGGCGGGGTTTTGGCGGCACTGATACGGTTGAGGCGTTCCATTAAGCCCAGCGATTTTTCCACCCCGGTGTCATGGTTTTGTGTTGCCGTCGGCACTGTTTCCAACCGATTATCCGTGGCAGTTACGATGGGTTTACTGTTTTTTTTTTGCGAATTTTGCAGCTGCTGTCGTGCTTGCAGCGCTTTCAACGCCGGAGAAAGCGCCTGAGCGTCATCGGACTGTGCGGCGGATTCGTTTGTTTGCGCCGCAATACGTTTACGCTGCACCGCACTTGGCGTTGGCGCAGTTATGCTTTCGGGTGTAAAGTGCGGTTCAGCTTCGTGCTTCGGCAACCGTTGGCGAATGCGCTGCAACTGATGTTCGGTATTTTCCGCCTGCTCCAGTTGTTTTTCCGTCGTGGTTTGCGGGGCTGACAGCGATGTATCCCGTTGCAATAACTTAGGATGAAATGCCAAGGCGCGCAACAGGGTCATTTCCACCCCGCTGCGTTGATCCGGCGCAAACGGCAACTCTTTGCGCCCGTTCAGGATTAATTGATAATAAAATTGCACATCTTCCGGCGGTAAATTACGCGCCAGGAAATCCAGTCGATCACTGCTTTTTTCGCTTGCTTTTAACAGTTGCCGCATCGCAATCTGGTGTAGGTTGCTTGCCACTTCTTGCAGCAGTTGATCCCACTCCACGCCTTTCTCCGCCACCTGCTGCACGCTACGCATTAACGCTTCGCCGTCCGCCAGCTGTAACGCCTGAATAATATCCAACGATTGTTCGCTGTCGAGTGTGCCCAGCATTTGATGTACGATTTGCGTGCTGATATTGCCGTTGCTCATCGCAATCGCCTGATCGGTCAGACTGAGCGAGTCACGGATACTGCCGCGTGCCGCTTTTGCCAGCTGCTCCAAGGCGGAAAATTCATAGGGAATTTTTTCCTGTTGCAGAAGATATTCCAGATGGTTGGCAATCTGTTTCGGCTCTAACGCTTTCAGATGAAATTGAATACAGCGGGATAAAATGGTAATCGGCAGTTTGTGCGGATCGGTGGTTGCCAATAGGAATTTGACATATTCCGGCGGTTCTTCCAACGTTTTCAACAACGCATTGAAACTGTGGCGCGACAACATATGCACTTCGTCGATCAGGTAGATTTTATAGCGCCCTTGCACCGGTTTATACTGAACGTTGTCGAGTAACTCTCGGGTATCTTCCACTTTGGTGCGAGAGGCGGCGTCGATTTCCAATAAATCAATAAAACGCCCGTCTTCAATCGCACGGCAGTTTTCACACTTGCCGCACGGTTCGGCGGTGACGCCCCGCTCACAATTCAAGCCTTTGGCGAACAAACGGGCTATCGAGGTTTTTCCTACTCCGCGCGTTCCGGAAAAGAGATAGGCATGGTGCAGCCGATTATTCTCTAAACCGTTAGCAAGTGCGGTCAGAACGTGTTCTTGTCCGACAACCTGCGAAAACCGTTGTGGCCGCCATTTTCTGGCAAGTACCTGATAGCTCATGCGCAACCCGTTGTTGAAAAATTAATGTTCGTCGAAACTAACCAAATGGAAGCTAGTGATACCGGATTTTTTCAGACGCTCTGCGCCGCCCAGTTCCGGCAAGCTGATGATAAACGCGGCATTCTCCACTTTACCGCCCAAACGACGAATCAGTTTAACCGTTGCTTCCACTGTACCGCCGGTTGCTAATAAATCGTCGATAATCAATACGTTATCATCGGCATTTATCGCGTCAATATGAATTTCCAACGTATCTTCGCCATATTCCAATTGGTAGTTTTGCGCAATGGTTTCGCGCGGCAATTTACGCGGTTTGCGCACCAAGACAAACGGCAAACCCAGCGCCAATGCCACCGGCGCACCGAAAATAAAACCGCGGGACTCGGTGCCGACCACTTTGGTAATGCCTTTTTCTTTATATTGCGCAACGATCAAATCCACCGTTGCTTGGAATGCCGCCGGCACTTCCAACAAGCTGGTGATATCACGGAAAATAATCCCTTGTTTCGGGTAATCCGGAATAGATTTAATCGACGCTTTCACTAATTCTAATGTCTGGTTCATAGCTAAAAAACCTAAATAAACTTTTCAGGAGATGTGTTGCGCAATCTTTCGCAACACGGCAAGCAGATAAGAATAACAAAACTCAAGTCGGCTGCAAATCCTTTCTTCGCTTTTTTGTGACGGTTGTTGTTAAAGCCGATAAATATCCTGCCCGTCTTTGCGGGTTTTTAACAACCGCAAAATCCAGACATACTGCTCAGGCGTCTCGGTCACATAAGATTCGATTTCCCGATTCATCAACCGTGCCATTTCTTCATCGTTATCACTCAGCGCCATGGGCGGATGAATGTCCAACTGATATTTGCCCAGCCCGGCGTTATAACGCGGGAACATCGGAATCACCACCGCTTTCGCCACTTTCGCCATTTTGTTTAAGCCCGGCAGCGTTGCTTTATAGGTAGCAAAAAAATCGGCATATACACTCAGCTCTGCGCCATAATCTTCATCGGGTAAATAATAACCCAATTCGCCGCGTCGCACCGTATTTAAAAACGGTTTAATCCCGTTCTGACGGGCGTGCATTTTGCCGCCGAAACGTTCGCGCGTGCGGTTCCACAGCCAATCCACCAGCGGATTACGGTGCGGATTATACATTGCCGTCATCGGCATGCCCTGCGTATGCAGAATAATGCCCGAAGCGTCAATCGCCCAAGTGTGCGGCACCAGCAAAATCACATTCTTACCGTCGGCGCGCGCTCGACGGATATGTTCAAGCCCCAAAAATTCGGTACGTTGCTGTAAATGCGCTTTCGAACGGATTGCCACTTCGCCAATCGCCAACATCACTTGGGTGACGGTGATAAACATTTGATCAATCACCTGCTCTTTTTTGTCATTGCTCCAGTCCGGAAAACAATAGGACAGATTCACCCGTGCGCGATGGCGCTGCTTTTTTGCCTTGCGTGCAATAATCACGCCCAGTTTCGCCGCCAAACGATCACGCCAGCGGTACGGCAGATAGGCAAGCAACAACAAGCCGAAAATGCCTAACCAAACACCCCAATATTGCGGCAACAGGTAACGCCATGAAAAGTGCGGTTCATAACCGACGCGCGCGGTTATGCGTCTGTTCTGTTCTGTCATCAATCAAACCTTAATTAAAACAAATCGTTGGTTCAGCCGAACCAACCATAATCAAATGCCAATTTGCTCGCCATTACAAATGCCACCACCACGACCATCGGGCGAATCAATTTCTGCCCCTTGGTTAACACCATTCGCGCGCCCATTCTGGCACCGATAAATTGCCCTGCCAACATCACCAAGCCCAACGTCCAGGCCACTTGTCCGCCGATTAAAAAGAACAGCAGCGAGGCGATATTCGAGGTGAAATTCAGCACTTTCGCGTGGGCAGTGGCTTTTGCCAAATTAAAACCGAGCAACATCACAAACGCCAAGCTGAGAAACGAGCCCGTGCCCGGTCCGAAAAAGCCGTCATAAAAGCCGATAGCGAAACCGGCAGTTACGGCAAAAACCAGATAAGACACCCGTTTTTGTTTATCGCTTTCGCCCAATTTCGGCGTTAACAAGAAATAGATTCCAATTGCAAAAATCAGAAACGGCAGAATTTTTTTCAAAAAATCCGCATTCATCTGCTGGACTAAAACCGTGCCTAACACCGCGCCGAGAAAGGTCATGCCAATCAATACTGCGATTTCACGCAGATTGACCGCCTTACGTCGGATAAAATACCAACTGGCGGAAAAGGAACCGCCGCAAGCTTGCAGTTTATTGGTGCCCAATGCCAACGCCGGCGGCATGCCGGTTGCCAACAGTGCCGGAATGGTAATCAGCCCTCCGCCACCGGCAATCGCATCAATAAAACCCGCCAATAACGCCACGCCAAACAGCAAAGCGTACATTTCCAAGCCTAATTCCATTTTTTATCCTGCCGATTAACTTTGACCGTGTTGTGATAACACCATTTGGCACAGCTGCGGCATTGGCGGTGGCGTTTTCGGTTTGTTGGCTTGTGAACCCGGTTTCGGCGGCTCAAACCACGACATCAATTCGGCGCCGCAGCCTTCGCCGCTCGGCACCGGCGCTTGTGCCTCGCAATAACTCGCGCCTTGCGGACAGGTTAAGCGTACGTGCAAATGGGCGTCGTGTCCGAACCACGGACGGATTTTGCGCAGCCAAGTGCGGTCCCCCTGCACCGTCTGGCATAATTTCAACTTAATTGCCGGATTGAGGAAAATCCGATCGACTTTCGGATCTTGTGCCGCCAAGCGAATCAACGTGGTTTGATCCGCGGTCCAGACTTTTTCATCGACTCGCTGGGCTTTGCGATTCACCATTAAGGTTGCCGTCGGATTCAACGCCTGTTTGTCGCTGAGAGGCCCGAAACGCAGCCAAATATCCGCGTCCAAACCGGTTTGGTGGCTGGCGTGTCCGCTGGCAAAACGCCCGCCCGCCGGCATGCCCATATCGCCGACCAATACATTTTGCAAACCGGCTTGTTTGGCTTTTTTCCCTAAACGGGTCAAGTAATCCACTAATTCGGGATGACCGTAATAGCGGTTTTTACCGGCGCGAATCACTTGGTAACCCTCACCGCGTAATGCCAGCGGTTGCGCACCGATAATACAGCCGTTGCTGTAGCCGCCGACCGGATTGGCTTCGCCCTGCACCGGCGCTTTAATTTGTTCCCACGGCGAGGCAAGTGCGGTCAGGCTGACGAACGACAATAAAAGTCCGCTGATAATCTTATGACACCACATCTTTGACTCCGTTTTGCGCACGTTGGCGCAATAAATGATCGAGTAACACAATCGCCACCATCGCTTCGGCAATCGGCACCGCACGAATACCAACGCACGGATCGTGCCGTCCGCGCGTCACCACTTCCACTGCTTGGTTATCCAAATTGACGCTCCTGCCCGGAATGGTGATACTGGAAGTCGGTTTCAGCGCAATTTGCGCCACTATCGGCTGCCCGTTACTGATCCCGCCGAGAATGCCGCCGGCATGGTTGGAACAAAACCCCTCGGGGGTCATTTCATCACGGTGATCGGTGCCTTTCTGTTCCACCACCGCAAAGCCGTCGCCAATTTCCACGCCTTTAACCGCATTAATCCCCATTAAAGCATGGGCTAAATCCGCATCCAAACGGTCAAATACCGGCTCGCCCAAACCGACCGGCACGTTTTCGGCAACTACCGTCAATTTCGCCCCAATCGAGTTCCCCTCTTTTTTCAGCTCGCGGATCAATTCGTCAAACCGCTCGACCGCACTTGGATCCGGGCAGAAAAACGGATTGCTGTTGACCTGCGCCCAGTCAATTTGCTCCAACGGCTGTTCGGCAATTTTGACCGCGCCGATTTGGCTGAGAAAACCGCGCACTTCCACGCCGAACCGTTCACGCAAATATTTTTTTGCCACCGCACCGGCAGCCACGCGCATGGCAGTTTCACGCGCAGAGGAACGCCCGCCGCCGCGATAATCGCGCACGCCATATTTCTGCTGGTAAGTATAATCGGCGTGCCCCGGACGGAAACGATCTTTGATCTCACCATAATCCTGAGAGCGCTGATCGCCGTTTTTGATGATCATGCCAATGCTTGTGCCGGTGGTTTTGCCCTCGAATACGCCAGACAAAATCTGCACTTCGTCATCTTCGCGCCGTGGCGTGGTGTAGCGTGAAGTTCCCGGTTTGCGCCGATCCAAATCCGGCTGAATATCCGCTTCCGTCAAATCCATGCCCGGCGGCACGCCGTCGATAATACACCCCAGCGCAATGCCGTGGGATTCACCGAAAGTGGTGACTTTGAACAGTTGTCCAATGCTGTTTCCCGCCATACTGTTTCCTTATTGATTATCCGTTTTAATTGGCAACTGTTGCCCGTTATCCAAATTTTTAATATACACATCGAGCTGATTAAAGGCGATATCAATCTTGTTTTCCGTAAATAATTGATCAATCCTGCGATTCAGAAAATCGATGGTCGGATTACGTTCGTTGGTTTTATTCACATAAACCCGCAATTCATGATCCAGGGTGCTGGCGCCAAATGCCAGGAAGTACACCACCGGCGCCGGGTCTTTCAAGGCATAAGGCGATTCGTCCGCCGCTTGCAATAATAATGTTTTGGTTAATTCCACATCGGAACCGTAGGCAACGCCGATTTTCAATACTATTCGTGTGGTGGTATTGCTCAATGACCAGTTGGTCAAGCGCTCGGTTACAAACGCTTTATTCGGCACAATCACTTCTTTACCGTCAAAATCCACAATCGTCGTGGCGCGAATGCGGATTTTCGATACCGTACCGCTGAATTCGCCAATCGTCACCAAATCCCCAATCCGTACCGGGCGTTCGAACAAAATGATAATCCCCGAAACAAAGTTGGCGAAAATCTCCTGTAAACCAAAGCCTAAACCGACCGACAAGGCGGCAAACAGCCACTGTAATTTACTCCACGACATGCCTAAGGTCGAAAATGCGGTTCCGGCACCGAGGGCGACGAATAAATAACTGAGAATGGTGGTAATCGCATAAGGCGAGCCTTGCGACAATTGCACCCGGGAAAAAATCAGGATCTCCAACACCCCGTTCAAATTGCGGACGACCAAATAGGTTCCCCATAAAATCACTATCGAGGTCAAGAAATTAAGTAAAGTAACCGACTCCAGCACCGTTGTACCATTGGCGTCAGTCGAAGTCTGCTGCCACAAACTGATGTTATCCAGATAAACCGCCACCCCGAGCAAATCCGCCCATACCCAATAAAACAATCCGATTAGTAACAACCACAGGGCAATATCCGTAATTTTAGTCACTTGCTGGTTGACCGTCGCCAAGGCAATTTTTTCATCTTGCGCATCAATCACCAGATCTTCGCCATGCACGGTGTTTTCCGCATTCTCTTCTTTGTTTTGCTGCTGTTGCCGTTTTTCTTTCAGGCGGCGGTAAGCAAGTTGGCGGGCGGAAACCCGAATCGCACGGTGCGTCATTTCGCGCAAATTCACCCAAAGAATCAGCACTACATAGGTGGAAATGATATGCCGAATCAAGATCAATGCCGTGTAGTAATAACCCAAACCGATTAAGACAATCAAGATAATCGGCAGCAGCACCAGCAAGATTCTCAGAAATTTAAACAGTTTCGGGTATGTCGTCCGCTCTTGCCCGTTATCCTCAGACGCCTCACGATTAACACTGTCGATAGCACTGCTGAAGCCGGGTCTGATTTGGAATAAAAACAGTAACAGCGCAGTGATCACCAATGTTTCCCCTAGCATATCATTTGCAATGCCGGTATCCAGAGAGGTGAAAATCGAAGCGTTCAACAATACCGCCAGAATCGGGATCGAACGGCGCAGCGTATTGCGGAACAACGCATTAGTCGTCGCGGAAAAATTAAAATGACGGTGTGCAATTCCGTTTGGACGCAATAACGACAAGGTAAAGGCAATAAAGAACCAAAACGCCGCCATTTTTAACGCCCACGGTAACAATCCCAGTGGATGATGGAAACAGAAATAGATGATTAAAATCAGCGTTGACAAAAATAACAAGGTGCTCGGTAGCGCTAAGATCAAGGTGTAAAACAACACAATCAACGTACGCCATTGATTATCGCCGCTCAAGGTGTTGACTTTACTGTTATGCCAGCTGATTTCACGTTTGAACCAAGTTTTGCGCCAGTTAATCCCCGCCGCCAATAACAATAAAAAACCGACCAACGAACCGATAGGCAAGAGGTAATCGCGCCAATTGCTGAAATCCAGCAATTTGACAATTTGCGCCAATTGCATTTTGACTCCCCCTGAAAAACGGGCAAACCAATCAAAATCAATCGGATTATTACTTTTCACCCAAAAACTCTGCTGTTCCAATTTATTTTGCAGCTCGTTACTGATACTAATCACCTGCTGTTGATTCAAATCAATATTGATCGATTGGTTGAGTTGCGCATTCAGCTCGGTAATCACATCGGTCAGCAATTTACGTCGATCTTGCAAAATCGTGGTCAGTTGCGCTTTTTCTGCGTCGGTGAAGCGGGTCTTATGATCCCATTCCAAATTGGCGATATAATCGGCAGTATTGTATAGTGCATCACGCCGTTCGTTCATATCAAAAATCTGCACCCGCAAATCGGTGATCCGCTTTGCCAAGCCGCTGATCAGACTATCTTTCGGCAGTGCCTGCCGCTGCTTGTTAATAATGCGTGACAGCACCAACGTACCTTGCAACGCGCTGATTTGTTCATCAATATTGCGCTGAGTTTGCAGCAAATTATCCAAGGTATTGCGAATACGCAGCCCGTCTTGTACCAACTGGTTATGATTATTAGTCTGCGTTAATAAAAATTGGCTGACTTGCGTATTGATCGCCGCTTCTTGGCGCAACCATTGATTACCATCGTCATTACCGCCACTGCTGCTTTGTTCCAATTCGGCTACTTGCCGCTGTGATTGTTGTAGCCGCAATGCACTGATTTTTTCCGCCAGCGCCGCTTGGAGCTCTTGTTGCTGTTTTTGCTCCAGCGTTTTTTCCGCCACTTCCGATTCATAGAGCGAAGTCAGTTTAGAATTACCATTTAAACTCAATTGATTATATTGATTTTTCAATTCAATCAAACGTAACTCGGCGTGATATTTATTCGCCAAAGAGGGGCTGACTTGGGCGCTGAACAGCAATTTATTCAGCTGTTGACTGCGTGCCAAATTATCGGCAAGTGCGGTTTGCACCCGCTCCGGCACCGAACGCTGCGCCACCAACAAGCCGTTTAAATTGCTTAAATCGCTTTGGATTTGTTGTAATTGCTGCTCGTTTTCACTCTGTATTTGATTCAACTCGGCCAGAGACATCTCGTTCCATTTTTTTGAACTCACTTCAATGCCGTCACTCTGATTCAATCGATTCAGATTATCCTGACTGGCGGCAATAGCCTGATCCGCCCCGTCGATGGTTTTTTGCAGCGTACCAATCAGGCTTTTTTGCTGTTCAATTTGTTCCAACAAGCTGACGGTATCGCGCAGATTATTCAGCAATAACGCATTGTCCGGGGTTTTGTTCTCATTACTTTCCGCCGCACTGATTGCCGCTTCAAGCTCAGGCTTGGTCGGTAGCGGTGATTCTGTGGCGGCAGCCGCTATCTGACCGGCAAACAGTAGACTAAAAATCGAAAATAAAATCCAAAAACGTTTTTTCATTATATCCTGCTCATTCTGACGGTTGCGTAGATTGCAACTGTTGTTGTAAATCCTGTAATAACCGCTTACGTGAAATTTTGATTTGATTCGGATCATCGTTCCGCGGCAACGGATAATAGGCTATCGGCTGCTTAAACCGTTCGATTCTCGTTTGTAACCAAGACCGCACTTGCGCCACTAATACGGTTGAAAACGGTTGGTTAAAACGGAGCATCGCAACCGGACGCGCGCCGAATTCCATATCGGCAAGCGGCAGCACCACCACTTGTTCAATCAACGGAAACTGTTGCAACACACTTTCAATCTCTTCCGGCTGAATATTTTCACCGCCGGAAATAAACAAATTGTCAATCCGCCCCAGCACCTGTAATTCGCCGTTTTGCCAATGTCCTCTATCCTTAGTCTGATACCAGCCTTCAGCGTTCAACAACGGCATAATTTTTCCCTGTTGCCAATACCCCGCCGCCAGCCCGGCGCCGCGCAACCAAATTTCGCCGTCACGAATACACAGCTCGCGCCCCCGCAATAACCGCACTTCAGCCTGTTGCGGATCATTTCTGCGCACAAAAACGGTCGACGCCATTTCTGTCATGCCGTAGCCGCTGAAGGTTTTTAGCCCGGCGGCGTATGCCCGACGGCACAGTTCAGGATCAATATGCGCTCCGCCCAATAAAATCGCTTCGGTTCGAACCGTTTGCGGCGGCAGATTGCGGTCGGATAAATAATCCAAATAGCGTTGCAATTGGGTCGGCACTAACGAGACATGGCTGACTTTGCCGATAGCTTGGTAAAAATCCGCGGCGCCAAAGTGTAAACACGCTGCCGCACCCAGCCAACGCCACACAATGCCCTGCCCCGAAACATGATATAACGGCAGCGACAGCAGCCATGCGTTGTCATGTGTAAATGCTAAAAATTCATTCACGCCCAACGCATTTTGCCAATGCGCCCGAATATCGTGTACCACTGCTTTCGGCTCTCCGCCGGAGCCGGAAGTCAGGGTCATGCTGTAACCCCGCTGCCATAAAAGTGCGGTTTGACGCCGATAATCCGCTTCAAATCCCAGCGCATTCAGTACGATACGCCGGCAAGAAAAAGCGGCAGTGCACGGGGAAAAGTAATAACCAATATGATTTTGTTGGAAAAGCCGTTCGATTTTTTCCGCCGGAAATTGCGGATTCACCGCCATCACCCGCGCGCCAAGCGACAACCCTGCCAGATACAATAACAATTGCGGCAAGCTGTTTTTACCAATCAGCCCGATCCCGTCACCGGGCCGTATCCCTTGCGCCGCCAGTTGATCCGCCAACTGATCCACCGCACAAAAAACCTGCCGCCAGCTTAACTCAAGTGCGGTTTGCGTTGCGCCCGTTGCCGTTGCGAGAGACGACAAAAGCAAGTCGGAATCCAAGTTTTCACAAACTCCACTCCGGCTTGCTTTTAGCGGCAGGCTAGTCGGCGAATATTCAATCGCGCACGCTTCATTTACGGTTAAACGAGCCAACGCAGTGACAATTTGTTCCATCATCTAGACTGCAAAATAACTTCTCACTTCATCCACCAATTCCGGCGGCAAATGCATTGAATTCATCGCCCCCTCCAACATTAGCATTTTGCGTTGACTGTTGGTGTTGGTGATCACCCAATACGGACTTTCCGGAATTTGCCGCGGTTTGGTGTGGTTGCCCGCCTGCAATAAAGTGGCTTCGTCACGGGCAAAGTAAATTCGGGTGCGGCCTTGCAGCGATTCGGCGGCTTGGGCGAAACTTTCCGGATTGGCACGATAAAGTGCGGTCAGAATCATTAAAAAGCGCACCACCCCCTTGCTTTCCTGCTGGAAATCATCGGACTGCAACACATTGGTCAGGCGCGCCACCACCCGTTGAATCGCTTCGTCAGATTGTTTCTTCGGCGGCGGAGGTGTCGTTTCGTGCCCATTCGCCGTTTTCGCAGGCGCTTGCGCTTTATCTGTAGATATTCCTGTTTCTACCGCCGGCAACGGTTCTTCTTTTGACTGCGGATGTGTATTCGACGACGAAAAATTCAAAAGGCGACGTAAAATATCAGACGCGCTTTCTCCAATTGATTGCGTATTGGCGGCAATATACTGATAAAGTTCTTCATCAACTTCAATAATTTTCATCGTGCTCTCCTTCTTTTACTTTGTCCGTCGCGCTGCAAACCCTGTTTTCACTCTCCGAATTTAACGGACAGCTTGATTCGCCTGCTAATTTGGCACATTATACCCATTTCGGCAACATTAATCATCAACATTAAACCGAGACATCGCAATAGCCAATGAATGAAAATCCATTACCGAAACAACAGTTAAACTACCGATTCGAACAACCGTCAGCACCCGCGGATAAGCGCACGTTGCCCACCTTCGTTTTTCTGCACGGGCTGTTCGGAGATATGAATAATTTAGGCGTGATCGCCCGCGCCTACAGCGGGCAATTTCCCACCTTGCGGATTGATTTGCGCAACCACGGACACAGTTTTCACAGCGAAGAAATGAATTATGAATTAATGGCGGACGACGTGATCCGCCTGTTAGATCATTTACAGTTGCAAAACGTGATTTTGATCGGGCATTCGATGGGCGGCAAAACGGCAATGCGCGTGGCGGCACAGATTCCGCAGCGGGTGGAAAAGCTGGTGGTGCTGGATATCGCGCCGGTTGCCTACGGCGAACATCACCATGATAATGTCTTCGCCGCCTTATTTGCAGTGAAAGAGGCGCGCCCCGCCAGCCGACAGCAGGCCAAACCGCTCCTCAACCGTTACATCCAAAACGAAGGCGTACAACAATTCATCTTGAAATCTTTCTCGGCAAAAGACGAGCAGTCGTTTTTGTTCAACCTGACCGCACTTTATCAAAACTATCCGCATTTAATGGATTGGCAGCCGATTCAGTGCGATGTTGCGACCTTATTTATCAAAGGCGGCAAATCCAATTATATTCTTGCCGAACACCGCGCAACCATCTTGGCACAATTACCGCGCGCGACTTCGTTTTTAATCGCCCAAGGTTCGCACTGGATTCACGCAGAACACCCAAGTGCCGTCATCAGTGCGATTAATCGCTTTTTGGCACTGGATTGATACCGAGGCGGACGATTTATCTTTAAAAAAAATTATGCTATAGTAAGTGGCTTATCATTCTCAATTAAGTTACTCTTTTGATCAGTTGATGACGACAGGCTTATGGCAAAACAAGAAGCAGATTGCATAACATTGGATTTATTCCATAATCTACCCAAAGTCGGCAGACCTAAAACCAATCCGCTGAGTAGAGAACAACAAGCCCGTATCAATAAACGCAATCAACTGCGGCGCGACAAAGCCTCCGGTTTAAAGCGGGTTGAATTGAAATTGCATACCGATCTGATTGAACGCTTACAGCAACTGGCGCAACAGCAGGCAATCAATCGCGCGCAATTAATTGAGAATATTTTGAACGAATATTTCGCATTAAAACAACAAAAATAGGATACAAAACATGGCACTTGTGGGTTTATTTTATGGCAGCGACACCGGCAACACCGAAAATATCGCAAAAATGATCCAAAAGAAATTGGGTGATAACATCGTCGATATTCGTGATATTGCCAAAAGTAGCAAAGAAGACATTGAAGCCTATGATTTTATTTTAATCGGTATTCCGACTTGGTACTACGGCGAAGCGCAAGCGGACTGGGACGACTTTTTCCCGACGCTGGAAGAGATCGACTTCAGCGATAAAATCGTCGGCATTTTCGGTTGCGGCGACCAAGAAGACTATGCCGAATATTTCTGCGACGCAATGGGCACGGTGCGCGACATTATCGAACCGCACGGCGCCACCATTGTCGGGCATTGGCCGACCGACGGCTATAACTTTGAAGCTTCGCAAGCGCTGGTGGACGGCGATAAATTTGTCGGCTTGTGTATCGACGAAGACCGCCAGCCGGAACTGACCGAGCAACGCGTCAGCGATTGGGTCAAACAAATTTATGCTGAAATGTATCTGGCCGAACTGGTTTAATCGTTAAAACCTATCGGTAATATTTTAGACCACTATTTGCAATTGAGAAGTATTCCACATAGAATATAAGGAATAAAGTTGAATCAAATAGAATTATTTATGTTATAATTTTGTTAAATTCAATATCCAACCGTTAGTCAACACGAGGTTATTATGTCTGAAGAGAACATGAAACTATTAAAAAAAGCCGGTTTAAAAATTACCGAACCGCGCTTAAAAATTTTGGCGTTGATGCAAAGCAACCACAACACCGAATACCAACATTTCTCTGCCGAAGACATCTATAAAATGCTGTTGGAGCAAGGCGAAGAAATCGGCTTGGCAACGGTTTACCGCGTGTTAAACCAGTTTGATGAAGCCAATATTCTGACCCGTCACAACTTCGAAGGCAATAAATCGGTATTTGAGCTCGCGCCGGTCGATCACCACGATCACATTATCTGTATGGATTGCGGCAAAGTGATTGAATTCAGCGACGACGTGATCGAAAAACGCCAAAAAGAGATCAGCAAAGAGTTCGGTATCCAACTGGAAAACCACAGCTTATATTTGTACGGCAAATGCAACAATATCAAAAATTGTGACGAGCCGAATAAAAAGTAAGTCAGAAGCCAAATAAACTCGTCAAACCGCACTTAAAAGTGCGGTTTTTTATTCGCTTGTTTAGTATCTATTTCTTCCGAACCGCCACCATATAATTCGCACTCACGTCATTATTCAAGCAAAAACGTCCGCTTAACGGATTATAGTGATAACCCACGCTGTCAAAACAACTTAAATCCGCCTCGTCGCACCACGCCATCAGCTCTGCCGGTTTGATAAACTTGTCGTAATCGTGCGTGCCTTTCGGCAGCATTTTCAACACATATTCCGCCCCGACCACCACTAACGTCCAGGCTTTCAACGTGCGGTTTATCGTCGAGAAAAACAGCACGCCATCGTCTTTCAGCAAAGCTTGACAACTTGCCACCACCGCACTTGGATCCGGCACGTGTTCCAACATTTCCATGCAGGTGATCACATCAAATTTTTCCGCTTGCGTTTGCTGTATCTCTGCTAAAAAATCCTCAATCGTGGTTTGGCGGTAATCAAGCTGCAAGCCGCTTTGCGCCGCATGTTCGCGTGCGATTTGCAACGGTTGCGGCGACATATCTATTCCGGTGACCTGTGCGCCCTGCCGTGCCATACTTTCCGACAAAATCCCGCCGCCACAGCCGACATCAAGCACACGCTTGCCGAATAAGCCGTTGGCTTGGCGCAAAATATAATCCAAACGCAGCGGATTCAAACGATGGATCGGTTTGAAATCGCCCTCAGGATCCCACCAACTGTGTGCCATTTTGGCGAACTTTTCGATTTCGTGTTGATCGACATTTTGCTGGCTTGCATGTTGCATAAAATTGCCTATTTTTTATTCTGCTGATAACCGCACTTTACCCCTGCTCAGGCGTGTGCAAACGATTTTTTATTATGCAGAATTCTTGCAGAAAATTCACTATAAAAATTAGGGAAAAAGGCGGTTTTATGCTATAATTCGCCCACTTTTCATCTGCGATTTCAGCTGTTGTTTTAGAATTATTTGAATCGCTTTTGAGCTTTACATTCAGTCAATTAGGAAAACTTTGAATGAGCGAATTAGCAAGTGACATCACGCCTATCAACATTGAAGAAGAATTAAAATCCTCCTACCTCGATTATGCCATGTCAGTGATTGTCGGGCGTGCCTTGCCCGATGTACGTGACGGCTTAAAGCCGGTACATCGTCGCGTGTTATTCGCCATGAATGTCGGCGGTTACGACTACAATAAGCCTTATCGCAAATCCGCCCGTGTAGTCGGCGACGTGATCGGTAAATACCACCCGCACGGCGATAGTGCGGTTTACGACACCATCGTGCGCATGGCACAACCGTTCTCGTTGCGTTATATGTTAGTGGACGGACAAGGGAACTTCGGTTCGATTGACGGCGACTCTGCGGCGGCAATGCGTTATACCGAAGTGCGCATGACCAAAATCGCTCATTCGTTATTAGCTGATTTGGAAAAAGAAACCGTCGATTTCGTGCCGAATTACGACGGCTCGGAGCAAATTCCCGAAGTGCTGCCGACACGCATTCCGGCGTTGTTGGTCAATGGTTCAAGCGGAATTGCGGTCGGAATGGCGACCAATATTCCGCCGCACAATTTGGGCGAAGTAATCGACGGCTGTTTGGCCTATATCGACAACAGCGACATCACCATTGACGAGTTGATGACCTACATTCCCGGACCTGACTTCCCGACGGCGGCGATTATCAACGGACGCAAAGGGATTGAAGACGCCTACAAAACCGGACGCGGTAAAATTTATGTGCGCGCCCGTGCCGAAGTGGAAACCGACGGCAAAGGCAAAGAAACCATTATCGTGCATGAAATTCCGTATCAGGTGAACAAGGCACGCCTAATCGAAAAAATCGCCGATTTGGTGAAAGAGAAAAAAGTCGAAGGTATCAGCGCATTGCGCGACGAATCCGACAAAGACGGCATGCGGATCGTAATTGAAATCAAACGTGATGCGGTCGGCGAAGTGGTGCTGAATAACCTCTATTCTTTAACCCAGCTACAGGTTACTTTCGGAATTAACACCGTGGCGTTGGATCACGGTCAGCCTAAACTATTAAATTTAAAACAATTAATCGAAGCCTTTGTGCTGCACCGCCGCGAAGTGGTGACACGCCGCACCGTGTTCGAATTGCGCAAAGCGCGCGAACGTGCGCATATTTTAGAAGGCTTGGCGATTGCGCTCGCCAATATCGATCCGATTATCGAATTAATCCGCCGTGCGCCAACGCCGGCTGTGGCAAAAGAGGGCTTATTGTCGCAAGCGTGGCAATTAGGCAACGTGGCGCAAATGTTGGAAGCCGCCGGTGTCGATGCCGCGCGTCCAGAAGATTTGGCGGTCGAATACGGCATTCGCGATAATTTGTATTACCTGACCGAAGTGCAAGCACAAGCGATTTTGGATTTACGCCTGCAAAAACTGACCGGCTTGGAACATGAAAAACTGCTCGACGAATATAAAGGCTTGTTGGATATTATCGGCGAATTGCTGTTTATCCTGAACAATCCTGAGCGTTTGATGGAAGTGATCCGCGAAGAATTAAACGAGATCAAAACCCAGTTTAACGATCCGCGCCGTACCGAAATCACCGCCAGTTCGGCTGATATTAATTTGGAAGATTTGATTGCGCCGGAAGATGTGGTGGTCACGCTTTCCCACGAAGGCTATGTTAAATATCAACCGCTGTCCGATTACGAAGCCCAACGTCGCGGCGGCAAAGGCAAATCCGCTACCAAAATGAAAGAAGAAGATTTTATCGAGCGCTTGTTGGTCGCCAACACCCACGATACCATTCTCTGTTTTTCCAGCCGTGGCCGCCTGTATTGGCTGCGTGTGTTCCAATTGCCGCAAGCCAGCCGCGGGGCGCGTGGTCGCCCGATTGTCAATATTCTGCCGTTGCAACCTGATGAGCGGATCACCGCCATTCTGCCGGTCGCGGAATATGCGGAAAACAAATTTATCTTTATGGCAACCGCCAGCGGTACGGTCAAGAAAACAGCCCTGACCGAGTTCAGCCGCCCGCGTGCCAACGGTTTGATTGCGATTAACCTGCGTGATAACGATGAATTGATCGGGGTGGATATCACCGAAGGCGACAACGAAATCATGTTGTTCTCCTCACAAGGGCGCGTGGTGCGTTTCAGCGAAGAAGCGGTGCGTGCCATGGGACGGACGGCAACCGGTGTGCGTGGAATCAAGCTAGCCTTAACTAACGACCTAAGCGATGATGAAACGGATAACGATGACAGCGCCAATGACGATTTGGAAACCGCACTTGACCTGAATATCGACAAAGTGGTGTCGTTGGTTGTGCCGAAAAACGACGGCGCAATTCTAACCGCCACCCAAAACGGTTACGGTAAACGTACTAAACTGGATGAATATCCGGCGAAATCGCGTAACACCAAAGGCGTGATCTCGATTAAAGTCAGCGAGCGCAACGGCAAAGTGGTAGCAGCGGTGCAGGTGGAAGACAACGATCAAATCATGCTGATCACCGATGCCGGCACGCTTGTGCGCACCCGCGTCAGCGAGGTCAGCACCGTCGGACGCAACACCCAAGGCGTGCGCCTGATCCGCACCGCCGAAGATGAACATGTGGTGAGCTTGGAAACGATTTGTGATTTGGATGAAGACGAAGAAAATTCTGAATTAGCCGAAGCACAAATTGAAGAATAAGGCTGATTTCAAAAAGACAAAGTGCGGTCAATAACAATTGACTGCACTTCAGTGCTGACGACAAAGTCTCTTTCTCTAATCATTTCCCTCCCCATTTTTCTTGCGAAAAATGGTACTCCCTCCGCACGCGGAGGGAGAGAAGTAAGTTTGTCAATAATCTAAAAGTGCAGTCAATATGATCGCACTTTTTTATGTCTAACGATTTATATCAACCACCACGACTTCCGATTGTGAGCCGATACGGAACGGAATGCCCCAAAAACCATAACCGGAAGTGACCACAAAATGACGGTCATTTAAATTCAGGTAGCCGTGATCCAGCGGATAAATCATGCGGGTAATCAAATTTGCCGGAAAAACCTGTCCTTTGTGGGCGTGCCCTGAGACTTGCAGATCCAGTGATAACTCGCTGTTGGCGCGAATATCGTCCGGGCGGTGATCAAGTAAAATACGCAATTTGTTATCTTCAGGTAAATAAGCCAACAATTGATCAAGCGGCAAGCGAGTTTTATCCAGATGATCGTTGCGTCCGACGATCACAAAACGATCATCAATCAAGACCGCTTCATCCGCTAAGACATTCACGCCGGCGGCTTGTAATGCCTGCCGAATTTGCCGCTGCGCACCGAAAAAATCATGGTTGCCGAGCGTAGCATAAACTCCCTGTGGCGCTTGCAATTTTTGCAAGTGCGGTTGCATATTCTCAGCTAAATAATAATCGAGATTATCGTCCATAATATCGCCCGGCATTAAGATAATATCGACTTGTTGCTGCTGCATAATCTCGGCGAGTTTGTCTAACTGTTTCGCGCCGAACAACTGCCCCAAATGTAAATCACTCACCAAGCCGATACGCAAGCTGCCCTGTAATTTGTCACTCTGAATCGCATAATGCCGTACATACGGCGTGTAGGCATTGTATAAGCCCAAACCCATAATCGCCAGATACAGCAACGGTGCGCTCAGACGCAAAGTGCGGTCAAGTCGGGTTTGATCGATAACACGTTTTACCAACCCACGAATCAGCCATAACCCAAGTGTGAGCATAAAGGCATAAGCCAGCAGAAACAGTACAAAAGCGGTGATTCTAAATTGCGGCAAAACGCGCGTGGCGGTGATCACCATTAAAATATTGGGCGCAAGCCACAACAGCATGCTCAACATCAAACCGCACTTTTGCCCGATATAGGGTTTGAGATACCAACGCAAGCCGCGGTTGGTAACATAAATAAACAGTTGTGCGGTGAAAATCACAACCGCGAAGATAATTAAATAGCGTGCTGGCATTATTTGCTCTCCAAAATGCTTCAAAAAAGAAAAATCCTCCGACCCAAATCGGAGGATTGCATTATAACGACTAAATATGACTTAACGATGAATTTTACACCGCACTTTTACACTGCGGTTTGAAAAATCACCTCATCGGCTTTTTTCACGTAGCTGTTAATCTGGTCAAAATTCATATAACGGTAAGTATCCGCTTTGTCGCTTTGCAGATCGGCGGCATACGCTAAATATTCTTCCACTGTCGGCAAACGCCCCAATAATGCAGCGACTGCAGACAATTCCGCCGAGGCAAGATACACATTCGCACCTTGTCCCAAACGGTTCGGGAAGTTGCGGGTTGAGGTCGACACCACCGTCGCGCCGCTTGCCACCCGCGCCTGATTGCCCATACATAACGAGCAGCCCGGCATTTCCATACGCGCCCCGCTCTTGCCGAAAATGCTGTAATAACCCTCTTCGGTCAACAATGCCGCGTCCATTTTGGTTGGCGGTGCAACCCATAAACGGGTCGGAATCACCTCTTTGAATTTATCCAACAGTTTGCCCGCCGCGCGGAAATGCCCGATATTGGTCATACACGAACCGATAAACACCTCGTCGATTTTATCGCCTGCGACTTCCGACAGTTTGCGTGCGTCGTCCGGATCGTTCGGCGCGCACAAAATCGGCTCTTTGATCTCATCCAAGTTAATCTCGATCACCGCCGCATATTCCGCATCGTCATCGGCTTGCAGCAAGTGCGGTTCGGCCAACCACGCTTGCATGCCTTTAATCCGACGTTCCAGCGTACGCACATCACCATAGCCTTCGGCAATCATCCATTTTAACAAGGTGATATTCGAGTTGAGGTATTCGATAATCGGTTCTTTATCCAGCTTAATCGTACACGCCGCCGCCGAACGCTCCGCCGACGCATCGGACAGCTCAAACGCCTGTTCGATTTTCAGCTGTTCCAAGCCTTCGATTTCCAAAATCCGCCCGGAGAAAATGTTTTTCTTGCCTTTTTTCTCCACCGTCAGCAGCCCCTGTTGAATGGCATAATACGGAATCGCATGCACCAAATCGCGCAGGGTAATGCCCGGCTGCATTGTGCCGCTGAAACGCACCAACACCGATTCCGGCATATCCAGCGGCATTACGCCGGTTGCGGCGGCAAAGGCGACCAAACCCGAACCCGCCGGAAAGGAAATGCCGATTGGAAAGCGGGTATGCGAATCGCCGCCGGTGCCGACGGTATCCGGCAACAACATCCGGTTCAGCCATGAGTGGATAATACCGTCGCCCGGGCGCAACGACACGCCGCCGCGGTTCATAATAAAATCGGGCAAGGTGTGGTGGGTGGTAACATCGACCGGCTTCGGATAGGCTGCGGTGTGACAGAACGATTGCATGACCAAGTCGGTCGAAAAGCCTAAACACGCCAGATCTTTCAACTCGTCACGGGTCATCGGACCGGTGGTATCTTGCGAGCCTACCGAAGTCATGCGCGGTTCGCAATATTGTCCCGGGCGAATGCCGTCCACGCCACAGGCGCGCCCAACCATTTTTTGTGCCAAAGTGAAGCCCTTGCTGCTCTGCTCGGTGGCTTTCGGTTTGGCAAACACCTCGTTTTCCGGTAAGCCCAATTCGCAACGCGCCTTATGGGTCAAACCGCGTCCGATAATCAGCGGAATCCGCCCGCCTGCGCGCACTTCGTCCAGTAACACATTGGTTTTTAAGCGGAATTCCGCGATTAATTCGCCGTTGTCGTGACGGCAAATTTTGCCTTGATAAGGATAAATATCGATCACATCGCCCATATTCAGATTGTTCACATCAACCTCAATCGGCAACGCGCCGGCGTCTTCCAAGGTATTAAAGAAAATCGGTGCGATTTTGCCGCCCAACACCACGCCCCCGGCGCGTTTGTTCGGCACAAACGGAATGTCGTCGCCCATAAACCACAACACCGAGTTGGTGGCGGATTTGCGTGAAGAACCGGTGCCGACCACATCGCCGACATACGCCAGTGGAAAGCCTTTTTGTTTCAATTCGTTAATTTGCTTAATCGGTCCGATTGTACCGGCTTGATCCGGCCGAATGCCTTCCCGTTCATTTTTCAACATCGACAGCGCGTGCAACGGAATATCCGGACGCGACCAAGCGTCTTGCGCCGGCGAGAGGTCATCGGTGTTGGTTTCGCCGCTGACTTTAAACACCGTAACGGTGATTTTTTCGGCGAGTTTCGGGCGCGACAGATACCACTCCGCCTCCGCCCATGATTGCAACACTTGTTGGGCATAGGCATTACCGCCTTTGGCTTTTTCCACTACATCATGAAAATTATCAAACATCAACAAAGTGAATGAAAGTGCGGTTGCGGCAATCGGCGCCAATTTTTCATTATCCAATGCTTTCAACAACGGCTCGATATTATAGCCGCCCTGCATTGTGCCGAGCAGCTCGACCGCTCTTTCCGCCGAAATCAACGGCGAACTGACATCGCCGCTCACCAATGCCGACAAAAACGAGGCTTTGACATACGCCGCTTCATCCACCCCGGCAGGCACCCGATTTTCGAATAATTCCAGCAGAAAATCGTCTTCACCGGGCAGCGGTTTTTTGAGTAATTCCACCAACTGTGCGGTTTGTTCCGCGTCTAACGGCTTGGCAACAACCCCTTGTTGCGCCCGTTCTGCGACATGGGCTCGATAAGTAGTTAAGAAATCGGACATCATTACACCTCGTCATCATGATTGTGAGTAATAAGTAGAGTAAATCGTGCTTGGTTTGTATTTAGGCTAATAACAGACATTCGTTAAATCTATTGTTATGAAATTGTTACATCTTACACCCTCTGCCAACGGATACCACTACTTTATGTGAATTCTTTGGGCTAGATCAAGGATTTTTAACCGGAAACGCCGGTTTATCCTGATTTAGCTCACAAATCCGAAGTTTCCTGATTTTATCTAAGGTTTCTATTTTGTAGAATGAAACCGGCTCCACCGAGCAGTCTGTTTTTGCTCACATACAATCCGTTAAACTTCTGATATCACAAAGGTTCAATCATGAAATTATTCACTTGGCCTGTGGTTGCAGGTGCTGCACTTGGTATCATTGCTCCCATTCTCGTCCATTTCGGTAATCCCGGCAATATGGGGTTCTGTGCGGCTTGCTTCCTCCGCGACACTGCCGGCGCACTCGGTTTTCATCGTGCGGCGGTGGTTCAATATATTCGTCCCGAACTGATCGGTTTAGTCTTTGGCGCCTTGGCAAGTGCGGTGCTGGCGAAAGAATTCAAACCGCAAGGCGGTTCTTCCCCTTTAATCCGCTTTTCCCTTGGCATTTTTGCCATGTTCGGCGCGTTGGTGTTTCTCGGTTGCCCTTGGCGCGCTTATCTGCGGCTTGGCGGTGGCGATTTAACCGCGATCGCCGGAATTTTAGGTTTAATCGCCGGGATTCTGTTTTCATTGATTTTCGTTAAACGCGGTTTCTCCTTGGGCAAAGCCAATCCGATTAGTAAAGCCGCCGGGCTGCTGCCGACCATTTTCGCCTTGCTGTTATTATTCTTCTTGCTGACAAAATTCAGCGTCGGCGAAAACCTGCCGATCTTCTTCTCAGAAAAAGGTCCGGCGGCACAACACGCCGACGTATGGCTCTCGCTCGGTGCCGGGGTGTTGGTCGGTATCGTCATGCAGCGTTCGCGTTTTTGCTCTATCGGTTCGGTGCGCAATTTTGTGCTATTCCGTGACAGTTATCTGTTAAACGGGATTATCGCATTGGTGTTTTTCACACTGTTAACTAATGTATTATTAGGGCAATTCAAACTCGGCTTCGCTGATCAACCGATTGCGCATAATGACTATCTGTGGAATTTCTTAGGAATGGCGCTATCGGGATTGTGCTTCGCCCTCGGCGGCGGCTGCCCGGGCAAACAGCTGGCACATTTGGGCGAAGGCGATAACGATTCGGCGGTTTTTCTGCTCGGCATGTTAGTCGGCGCGGCGGTTGCGCATAACTTTAGCTTGGCAAGCAGCCCGGCGGGGATCACGCAACTGGCGCCTTATGCAATCGCCATCGGTTTTGCATTCTGCGTGTATATCGGTTTAACCAGTAAAAGTGCGGTTTAACCCATGAAGCGTATTGATTCAATCAATACGCGTGAGATTGCTGACAAACTGACTTCTCTCCCTCCGCGTGCGGAGGGAGGGAAATGATTAAAGAAAGAGACTTTGTCATCCGCCTGAAGCGTATTTAATCAATACGCTTTTTATACGTTATAGGTTAACCAACCGTTTCGGATGAATAACATCATCGCGAATTTCGGCAACGCCTAAAAATTGTTGGTTTGCACTATATAACCGCACTTGCCCGCTCAAGCCTTGCGGATTATCAAAACGTACGCGCTGCCCGAAACCAATCGCCGCGCTTTGTTCTGCATTCAGTTCCAATTTCGGCAGTTTGCCGACGGCGGTGTCGCTTGGCAGTAAATGCCGATCCAATAAAGCAAGATCCTGCTGTTCGGCAAGCTGTTGCAGCTGTTCGAGGGTCATCATCGCCTCAGTCGGATAATCGGCGACCACACTTCGGCGCAGCGCAGTGACATGTGCGCCGCAACCGAGATATTCGCCTAAATCATCAACCAAGGTGCGGATATAAGTTCCTTTTGAACAATGTACATCCAAGGTTAAAAACGGCGCTTGGTAGTCGATCAATTCCAACGCAAAAATGGTAATCGGACGTGCTTCGCGCGCCACCGTAATCCCGGCGCGTGCATATTCATACAACGGTTTGCCCTGATGTTTCAACGCGGAAAACATGGTCGGTACTTGTTGCAATTCACCGCGAAAGTGCGGTAGCGCAGCTAAAATCGCATCCAAACCGCACTTGACCTCACGCACCTCGACAACCTGCCCCTCGGCATCGGAGGTGTCGGTGCGCTCGCCCAATTTTGCCGTAACCCGATAGCGTTTATCGGCATCCAGCAAAAACTGCGAAAACTTGGTGGCTTCGCCTAAACAGATCGGCAACATCCCGGTCGCCAACGGATCCAGCGCCCCCGTATGCCCGGCTTTATTGGCTTGATACAGGCGTTTTACTTTTTGCAATAAGTCGTTGGAGCTGAAGCCTTGCGGTTTGTCCAACAACACCACGCCGTCAATATCGCGCCCGCGTTTTCTTGGTTTTGACACGCTGTTAGTCCTGCCCGTCTTCTTCGTTCTTGTCGTCTTTGTCATTTTTGTGTTTTGCTTTGTCTTCGCTCAACACTTTGCTGACCAGATTCGACATCCGCATGCCTTCGACCAGCGAATTATCATACTCAAAACGCAGTTCCGGCACGATACGCAAGCGCATGGCTTTACCCAATAACGAACGGATATAGCCCGAAGCCTTATGCAAACCGTCCATACCTTGTTGCACCGCTTGCTCGTCTTGGTCAAACAGGAAGGTCACGAATACCTTGGCGTACACCAAATCGCGCGACAGTTCTACGTCGGACACGGTTACCATGCCGATACGCGGATCTTTGACTTCGCGTTGCAAAATCAACGCGATCTCTTTTTTTATCTCTTGCGCCACTCTTTGCGAGCGGCTGAATTCTCTTGCCATTTTATTTTTCCATCATAGCGAAAGTGCGGTGTTTTCGAATAAAGTAGGGGCGGATTAGATATCCGCCCAAGCTGCACATCGCATTTTTCCATTGTAGATTAAGTGTTTATACCGCACTTGGTAAACGGGCGGATATCTAATCCGCCCTTACATTGCTGACAAACCGATTCGGCAGGGGCAAAGCCCCTCATCTGTGTTTAACCGTGTACGCTGAAAAACGTGCACGGCAATCTAACCTTGCGATTAAATACTGCGTTTAATCTCGATGGTTTCAAACACCTCGATTTGGTCGCCGACCCGCACGTCATTGTAGTTTTTCACGCCGATACCGCACTCCATGCCGTTACGCACTTCGTTGACATCGTCTTTAAAGCGGCGCAGGGATTCCAATTCGCCCTCGTAAATCACCACGTTATCGCGCAACACACGGATCGGGTTGTTACGTTTCACCACACCCTCGGTCACCATACAACCGGCGATTGCGCCCAGTTTCGGTGAACGGAACACATCACGCACTTCCGCCAAGCCGATAATTTGTTGCTTGAATTCCGGCGCCAGCATACCGCTCATTGCCGCTTTCACTTCGTTGATCAGGTCATAGATCACCGAGTAGTAACGCAAATCGATATTTTCCGCTTCAATCACACGGCGCGCCGAGGCGTCGGCACGCACGTTAAAGCCGACCAAAATCGCATTTGACGCCGCGGCCAAGGTCGCGTCGGTCTCAGAGATACCGCCCACGCCGGAACCAACGATTTTCACTTTCACTTCGTCGGTTGACAACTCGACCAACGATTGGCAAATCGCTTCCACCGAGCCTTGAACATCGGCTTTGACCACGATATTCACTTCCGCAACATCGCCTTCGGTCATGTTGGTGAACATATTTTCCAGTTTGGCTTTTTGCTGACGCGCCAGTTTGACTTCGCGGAATTTACCTTGACGATGTAATGCCACTTCACGCGCTTTCTTCTCATCACGCACCACCGTCGCCTCATCACCGGCAGCCGGTACACCGGAAAGTCCTAAAATTTCCACCGGAATTGAAGGGCCGGCTTGCTCGATTTCTTTACCGTTTTCATCACGCATTGCACGCACACGGCCATATTCCAAGCCGCACAATACAATATCACCGCGACGCAACGTACCGGATTGGATTAAGACCGTCGCTACCGGACCGCGTCCTTTATCCAAATAAGACTCGATCACCACCCCGCTCGCCATTGCGTCGGTAACCGCGGTCAACTCCAAGACTTCGGATTGAATCAAAATCGCTTCCAACAGCTCATCAATTCCCAAACCTTGTTTGGCGGAAACGTGAATAAACTGGGTATCACCGCCCCACTCTTCTGAAATCACATCGTATTGCGACAATTCATTTTTCACACGATCCGGATCGGCTTCCGGTTTATCGATTTTATTCACCGCCACCACCAACGGCACTTGTGCCGCTTTGGCGTGTTGGATCGCTTCGATGGTTTGCGGCATTACACCGTCATCGGCAGCCACCACCAATACCACGATGTCCGTCGCTTTCGCCCCGCGCGCGCGCATGGAAGTAAAGGCGGCGTGTCCCGGGGTATCCAAGAACGTAATCATGCCATTATCGGTTTCAACGTGGTAAGCACCGATATGCTGGGTAATGCCGCCCGCCTCGCCGGAAGCCACCTTACTTTTACGAATGTAATCCAATAACGAGGTTTTTCCGTGGTCAACGTGTCCCATAATGGTCACCACCGGCGCGCGCGTCACTTCAACCGCATTATTATCGCGATCGCTCAACAGGGATTCTTCCAATTCGTTCTCACGGCGCAACACCACTTTGTGTCCCATTTCTTCCGCAACCAATTGTGCGGTTTCTTGATCGATCACTTGGTTAATGGTTGCCATTGCGCCCATACCCATCATGGTTTTGATCACTTCGGTCGCTTTCACCGCCATTTTCGCCGCCAATTCGCCGACCGTAATGGTTTCGCCGATCACCACTTCACGGTTCACCGGTTGTGCCGGTTTGGTGAATTCTTGCTGTAACGAGCTGCCGCGTTTCTGGTTTTTACCGCCGCGGATATTTTTCTGGTTACGACGGTTGGCTTCACGCTCGGTTTTATTGGTGTCGTCATCACGTCCGCCTTTTTTGGCTTTATTGATTTTCTTATTATTACGGCCACGCCCTTCGGTGCGACGGGTTTCTTCGTCCTCTGCTTCTTGCGCATAACGTGAAGTCAAATGTGCATCCACCACCACAGAATCATCCGCTTTTGCCGGCTCTTCTTTGCTTGCGCTCATTTCGGCTAAGCGGCGTGCCTCTTCTGCTGCTTGACGGGCTTTTTCCTCCGCTTTTTGTGCCGCTAATTCTTCCGCTTTACGACGCAATTCCGCTTCTTCGGCTTTTAACTTCTCTTTTTCCGGATCGGCTTTTTTACTTTCCGTTTCGGCTTTAACCGCACTTGACGACGCTTTTTGCCGGGCTTCGCGCTTAGCTTTTTCTTCCACTTCACGTTTTGCCTTCGCTTCGGCTTCCGCTTTGGCTTTTTCTTCCGCCGCACGCTTGGCTTGTGCTTCCGCTTCTAAACGCGCTTGTTCTTCCGCTTTTTTCTTGGCGAGATCTTCGGTTGAAGTCGGGCTGATCACGCGTTTTTTGCGCACTTCCACTTGCACTTCTTTGCTTTTGCCGCCAGTGCCGGCAATTTTCAAGGTGCTGCGTTCTTTGCGCTGTAAGGTTAATTTTTTCGGTTTTACGCTTTCACCGCTCAGCGATTTCAGTAACTGACCTTCTTCTTCCAGCGTAATCGGATCGCTTTCTTTTTTATTAATACCGGCATCGGCAAGTTGTTTTAATAACTGTTCAAGCGGGGTGCTAATCTCGTTAGCAAGTTGTTTAACTGTTTTACTCATATTTTTCCCCTAATTATTCCGCATTGTTGAACCAGCAGATATTGCGCGCCGCCATAATTAAATCTGCCGCTTTCTCCGCGCTTAATTCTTCAATATCCGACAGGTCATCAACACTTTGCTCTGCCAATTCTTCCAGGTCGGTAATACCTTTTTCCGCTAATTTAAAGGCTAAATGACGATCCATGCCGTCCAATTCCAACAGCTCGGGCTGAATATTGGACTGGGTCAATTTTTCCTGCTCGGTCAAAGCGATGGTTGTCAGCGCGTTTTTGGCACGGTTGCGCAACTCTTCGACTAAATCTTCATCCATGCCGTCGATTTCTAACAGATCTTCGCTCGGCACATACGCGATTTGCTCTAAACTGCTGAAGCCTTCATCCACCAACAACCCGGCGAAATCTTCATCGATATCCAAATGTTGTACAAACAGATTCAACGACTTACCGGTTTCCGCTTGGTGTTTTTCCGCTAATTCATCGGTGGTCATCACATTCAGCGTCCAGCCGGTCAATTGGGTTGCCAAACGCACGTTTTGACCGTTGCGTCCGATTGCTTGCGCTAAATTCGCCGCTTCCACTGCGATGTCCATCGCATGTTTATCTTCGTCCACCACGATTGAACTGACATCGGCAGGTGCCATGGCATTAATCACAAACTGCGCCGGATTATCGTCCCACAACACAATATCGACACGCTCACCGCCTAATTCGTTGGTGATCGCCTGCACGCGCGCACCGCGCATACCGACACATGCGCCGACCGGATCAATGCGGCGGTCATTGCTTTTCACCGCAATTTTGGCACGCGACCCCGGATCACGCGCCGCGCCTTTGATTTCGATCAGCTCTTCGCCGATTTCCGGCACTTCGATACGGAACAGCTCGATAATCATTTCCGGTTTGGCCCGGGTTACAAACAATTGCGCCCCTTTCGATTCCGGCTTGATTTGATACAGCACGCCACGCACTCGGTCGCCCGGGCGGAAATTTTCACGCGGCAACATATCTTCTTTCATGATCACCGCTTCCGCTTGGTTGCCCAAATCAAGCTGGATCACATCACGGCTGACTTTTTTCACCACGCCGGTCACGATTTCACCTTCTTGGCTGCGGAATTGCTCCAATACTTTGTTGCGTTCCGCTTCACGGATTTTGCTGCTAATCACTTGGCGTGCGGTTTGCATGGTGATACGGTCGAAGGCAATCGACTCGATTTCGTCTTCAACATAATCGCCTAATTGAATTTCCGGATCTTCGTAGCGCGCCGCCTCCAGTGTAATCTCTTTGGTCGGCGCGGTCACTTCTTCCACCACTAACCAACGGCGGAAGGTTTCGAAATCGCCGGTTTTGCGGTCAATGGATACGCGGACATCAATATCCATTTCACGCTTTTTCTTGGTCGAAATCGCCAACGCATTTTCCAACGCTTCAAAAATTTTCTCGCGTGGTAACAATCTTTCGTTTGAAACGGCTTCCGCCGCCATTAAAATTTCTTTACTCATTTTTGCCTCTAAATAAAATCTCGTTTTCATCAATGCAAGCGTCGCCTGCCGTGCTGCGTCAATTCTTAAATTGATAAATAATGTTGCCTTTTTGGATATTACCAAAGGCAAAAACCTGCGGATTGCCATCAACTGTCAGGGTTATCATATCGCCTGCGACACTTTCCAACTTGCCGCTCCATTTACGGCGATCCAACACCGGCACGCGCAAATGCACCGCCACTTGCCGCCCGATAAAACGCTGATAGTGTTCTAAGGTAAACAGCGGTCGATCCAAGCCGGGGGAGGAAACCTCCAAGTTATATTTGTCGGCGATTAAGTCTTCCACGTCCATAATCGCGCTCACCTCACGGCTGACATCGGCACAATCATCGACACTCACGCCACCGTCTTTATCAATATAAACGCGCACGGTCAAAAAACGTCCGCTGCGCTGACATTCAATGCCGACTAATTCACAGTTGAGTGCTTCGACAGAATCCAGCACCAGTTCCTGTATTTTTTGTTCCAATGTTGCCAAGACAACCCCCGATTGAGATAACACACGAAAAAAATAAGATATAAAAAAAGGGCTAATCGCCCATTTTCATTGTCCAGCACCGGCTGAACAGTCAAAATTGTTGCACAAAAAAACCCCATATCGGGGCTTCATAGGCTTGAACCGGTTTTACTAACGTAATCGAAAGTAAAGCCCCGTTACATCTGGCTTCGATTAAAACCACAAGTGCGGTTTCAATTGGTTGCGGGGGCCGGATTTGAACCGACGGCCTTCGGGTTATGAGCCCGACGAGCTACCAAGCTGCTCCACCCCGCGTCCGAAAATATGCGCGTATTGTAATGACTTCGTTATCAAATAGCAAGTTTCCAACGCAAGAAAAGCCATTTTAAATCGGTTTTCTTGCATTGTGCCATGCAAAGTGCGGTTTTAAAAGCCAATCCTTTAAAAACCGATACCGCCGGAAATGCCGATAGAGCCGCCGACGCCAAGGCTGCCACCGCCGATACTGCCGTTTACTCCGCTATTGCTGCAAGCAGCGATCGACAAAACGCAAAGTATTAACACAATCCATTTCATACTGAAGTTTCTCCCAACAGATATTCGAATAGTTTCAAGCTCGCCAATAAATCTTTACCGGCAATCGGATAAAACGGCTTGAATAAACAGTATAACATCCGACGTTTATTCACCAATTGAATCGCTTGCCGCCACACCGTTTCACCGCCATGGCGACGATATTCCGCTACCGCACTTTCAATCATCGTTTGCGAAAGCGTGCCGTTGCGATACAGATCATGAATAAAAATCAATAAATCGCGGATTTTATTCCATTGCAAGCGTCGAATATCCAGCTTCGATTCAAAATCAATAAACCGCACTTTGCCATTATCCCACCCCATATCACGGGTTGCCGGTCTGCCGTGCACCAAATCTAATCGGTGCAGTTCTGCCAAGGCAACGGCACAATCATTCAACACCCGCTGTTTTTGCGTTTGATCAAACGCGGTGTTGTGCAACCATTGATTGGCGGTCATCCCGACATCTTGCAACACTAAGTAATCATCACCGAATTCGACCAATTTCGCACAAGGCGCGCCGACTTTATTCAAATATTGTAACGCTTGTACTTCGTGTCGTAACGCCTGTTGCGGATTGGTTTTGAGCAAGCGCATAAAGCCGCGCGTGCGTTCGGTCTGTTTCAGCCAATATTTTTTATTGCCAAAATAAAACGACACCACCCGTGCCGCTTTATTGTCGCTTAAAACCTGATTAATCGTTTCTGTTAAGCTTTTCATAGAGTAAGTGAAAAGAGTGGTCTGGCGCCAGACCGCTCTTTGCCGCCTATCCCAACTCAATTATTTTTTAGTCAGCGTCAGACTGGCAACACGCTCGCCTTGCAACTGGCAATCCATATTATAGAATTGGTTGCCGTTCAAACGCACATCGGCAGTCAAACGGCTGCTGCTGTTGGCTTTATTCGCCGAACTGCGGAACACGCGTTTGGTCGACGCCACTTGTTGGATTTTAGCAATACATAAGTAATTCAATTTAGCATCGCCGCCGGTGCGCACTGCGCCTACCCCGCGATCCGCGGCATTAGTACCCAGCATTGCGGCTAATTTTTTGCCAAGTGCGGTCAGCTCGGTTTGTTTTTTGGCTAACGCATCCGCCGATAAATCAAGGGGCTTGCCACTGCTATTCAGGGCAACAATTAATTTACCGGCAGCGTCAAATTCATAGTTGCCGCCGGAATCTTGTACGCCGTACAACTTTCCGTTTCTATAGAATACTTTGCTATTGCCATCGTTGGTTTGTTGAGTCGCGTAAGTGATACTGCCGCCGCTTAAATAGGCTTTATACACATCGTTGTCCAATTGGTATTGAAAGCTGTTTTGCGCGGCTGCCGCTTGCTCCAATTGGGCAAAAGACTGTGCCAGTGCCGTGTCGGCGGCAGACGAGGTTGAACTTGTCGCGCTTTCGCCGGTCAAATTGCTACATGCGGTCAAAACCAGTGCGGCTGATAATAATGCGGCTTTTGTGATAGAGTGTTTCATAGCATTCCTTATAAAGTCAAAACCAAGCGGTTATCCGGAGTGTTGTGTAAAATGGCTTCATTCTATCTTTTTTTTTGATCAAATTAAACCTTCAAGGATATTTTATGCTGCAAATGCGCACCAGCAAAATGCTATTCGCCCCGTTTTTTGCCTTACTGTTGCTGTTGGTATCGCTATCAAGTAAAGCCGGCAATTTTGAAATCAGCGAAGCGCAAATCAACCATTATTTAGCGCAAAAACTGGGCTTTAATGATCAATTCAATCTGCCCGGCATTATTAATATCCGCTATCAAGTGGATCAAATGCAAGCAAAAGTCGGGCAGAACGACAGCAATAAAATCGAGCTGGACGGGATTGTCAGCGCCGGTTTTAAATACAATGACAAACAATTCGACAGCCGGATTAATTTGGCGTTTGATGTCGAACCGGAATATAACGCCGAGCAAGGTTCGGTTTATCTGAAAAATCTGCGTATACTGCGTTGGTCGTCCGAGCCGCAACAATACGCGGCTCAATTGCAACTGATTATGCCAATGCTGAACGGCACGCTGCAAACCTTGCTAAACCAATTTCCGGTGTATACCTTGGACGCCGACAATCAAACCCAGAATCTGATCAAGAGTATGGTGAAAAAACTGACGGTGCGTGAAGGCAAGGTAATTTTAGAAACCGCAAGCGGCGTACTTTGATATATTGCTCTTCCCTCCCTCCGCCAACGGAGGGTCTGTCCGAAGAATAGAGGGAGGGAAAAATATTAGCGGCTCATAAACAACGCCGCCGCACCACGCACCCCGCCGGAATCGCCGTATCTGGCTTTTTTGATCACCGGCACGACCGCACTTCGCATTAAATGCGCCGGCAACGCTTTCGGCAACGCCTCGTATAAATAATCAAAATTCGATAAGCCTCCGCCCAACACAATCATATCCGGGTCAAGTGCGGTAATGATATTACCGATACTGATCGCCGCCAATTCGACGAACATCTGCACGAATTTGAGCGCAGTTTCATCATTGGCATAAAAACGTTCGATAATGGTTTTTGCCGACAATGCTTCGCCCTCTAAATCACGGTATAACATCTCGAAGCCGCGCCCTGACAAATAGGTATCCAAACAGGCGCGATTACCGCAACCGCACTCGTAGATCGGCGCTTTATCCCAGCCGAGCAGCTTTAACGCGTGATAATTAAGTTGCATATGTCCCAGTTCGCCCGCCATGCCGATATGCCCGGAATGGGCTTTACCGTTAAATACCAAACCGCCGCCAAAACCCGTGCCTAAGATCAAGCCCAATACAAAAGGATATTGCTGGTTTTCTTCCGCCCATGCTTCTGATAAGGCGAAACAGTTGGCGTCATTTTCCGCCCGCACTTCGCGCTCAAGCCGTCGGCTTAAATCAAAAAGAATCGGACGATTATCCGCCGCACGGATATTGGTAATTTCCGCCAAGCCGGTTTCCGCATTCACAAAACCGGGCAAACCAATCCCCACCGTGCCTTTACAGTCAAAACGGCTGTCGGCTCTTTCAACCAAGCCGGCAACCGCCTCAATCCATTCCAAATAATCCTCTTTCGGCGTATCCACTCGTTCCGAATGCAATTTTTCCAATTTTTGATTAAATACCGCCAACTCAATTTTTGTACCGCCGATATCCAAACCGTAATAATACATTTCCTACTCCTTCGTTGTTTTTTGCCGATTTTACCTAAAATCAAACTATTTTTCTTTAACGCAACGCACGTTCTTGCAAAAAAGTGGTCTATTCATTCGACAAAATCATCGATTAGTCTTAATCAGTCACGGCTATCGGATCTATATCAAAAAAAGAGATAAGCAACACTCGGGAAAGGCGCTATACTTATGCTGCTAACGAATAATAAAAATAGAGGAATCGTGGTTATGTCTAAAATTCAATTAGTTGCAGAAGCGAGATTACCGACCAAATTCGGTATTTTCCGTATGGTCGGGTTCGAATTTCCCGATACGCATAAAGAACACGTGGCGTTGGTGATGGGCGATATTGGCAACAGTGACGAGCCGGTGTTGGCGCGCATTCATTCCGAATGCCTCACTGGCGACGCGCTGCACAGCTTAAAATGCGATTGCGGTTTTCAGCTGGAAACCGCCTTGACCCAAATCAGCCAAGCCGGACGCGGGGTGTTGATTTATCACCGCGAAGAGGGGCGTGGTATCGGGCTTATCAATAAGATCCGGGCTTATTCCCTGCAAGATCAGGGTTTGGATACGATTGAGGCTAACGAAGCGCTTGGTTTTGCCGCCGACGAACGTAATTTTGCGGTGTGCGCCGATATATTTGAGTTATTGGGCGTGACGCAAGTGCGGTTGCTGACCAATAATCCGAATAAAATCGACACCATGCGCCAAGCCGGGATTAATGTGGTGGAACGGGTGCCGCTCAATGTCGGCGAAAATCGCTATAACACGGCGTACTTGGCGACCAAAGCGGAAAAAATGGGACATTTGATTGTACATGATGAATCGGAACACCATCACGACCATGGCGTGTGTTGTTCTTGCCAGCGATAATCCCACCACAAATAATTACACACAAGCATTACACAGAAAGGGCGCATTTCAATGCGCCCTCAGATTGCCGACAAACTTACTTCTCTCCCTCTGTATACGGAGGGAGGGAAATTATTAAAGAAAGAGACTTTATCATCCGCCAAAAGTGCGGTTTAACCGCACTTGAGATTGCTGACAAACTTACCTCTCTCCCTCCGCGTGCGGAGGGAGTACCATTTTTCGCAAGAAAAATGGGGAGGGAGGGGTAATATAAAAATGCAACATATTCATTTTTAAAATGATTTATGCCTCCCTCCGTCCTTCGGACACCTCCCTCCGTATACGGAGGGAGGGAAATTATGAGAGAAAACGACTTTGTCATCAGCCTGAGAGCGCATTGAAATGCGCACTTAGATTACTTCCCAACCCGCCGGTATAAATCCTGACTGTAAATCACACTATTGCCGGTTTCGTAACCCGCCAAATCGGTTTTTATCCAATAGCGGTCGTAATATTGGAACAACGGCAGCACCAGCTGTTCTTGATTGATGAAGGTTTCCAGTTGTTGATAAAGTTGTTGCCGCTCGGCTTCTGTGACCGCACTTTCAACACTTTTTTGCAACCATTCATCCACCTGCGGATCGGCAAACGCCATTTTATTATTCCCGCTTTGACTATGCAGAATACTGAAAAACGCCGACGGGTCATGATAATCGGCACACCAACCGGAACGGATCAGATCAAAATCCCCGTTCGCCCGCCGTTCCAATAGCTGCTGACGAGTCAAGGCTTCCGCTTGAATTTGAATTAAATCCGATTGCGACAACATCCGAATCAGTTTTTCTGCGATTTGCGGATGAATCCCCTGCTGATCATAACCCAAACGTAAACGCAGCGGATTTTGGCTGTTAACTCCGGCTTGTGCCAACAACTGTTCCACAATGATTGGCGACCATCCGTCCGTATTTTCTTGATCTTGCATTTGACGTGGCAAAAACTTCGCATTGGCACGGCTGCCGGGCAGCGTATTTACGATCTCCGGCAGCGAAATCATGCCGGCAAGCGCTTTGCGTACCGCACTTTGCTTTAATTGCGGATGACGGAAATTGAATTCATAATAATAATTACATAATGACGGCAGTCGAATACTTCGCATGTGAGAAGAACCCCTGCTCAAATCCGCATTATTTGCCACTTGCGGAAACAGATCCAACGCCGCTAATTCCGCCTGATCATCCGTATTTTCCGCTGCCAGCGCTGAATAACTGACATTACGGAAGGCGACATTTTTTGTATCCCAATAAAACGGATTTTTTTCCAATAGCAACGCTTTTTCGCCACTATATAAAACATGGTAAGCCCCGTTTGTCACCAACGTACCATTATCTTCGCCTTGATACAGCGGCGATAAGGCAATATGAGCGAGCATTTGCGGCAAATACGGCACCGCTTGCGATAAGGTCAGTTGCAAGGTTTTTTCGTCGAGCGCTTTAATACCGAGCATTTCCACCCCGACCTCTTTTTTCAACACCGCTTCGACATTTTCCAATGCCATAAAACGCAAATAGCCGCTGAGCGGATTATCCGCCCCTTGCACCGCTAAGGCATACCAACTTTGCACAAAATCCTGTGCCGTTAGCCGTTCGCCATTTGACCAACGCAAATCAGGACGCAAATGGAACGTCCAGATTTTATCATCCTGCCGCTGCCAAGATTCGGCTGCCGCCGGCTGCAACTTGCCGTGTTTATCAATGCGCACCAACCCTTCATACAAATCTTGCCATAGCGGCAATTGCAGCTCGTCATACGGCTGCGGCGGCGACAAATTAAATGCCGGAAGATAAAGCCCGCGTTTTAACAACTGACGGTTTTCGTCTAGCGACGGCTCGGTTTTCGGCGCGACATCTTCAGGTTGCCCGCCGGTTAATCGCGCCCACCAATCGCAACCGCCCAAGGAAGCGAAACACAACAAAAACAACGCATAACGCAAACCGCACTTTAAGGGGGAGCGCTTAAATCTGCCGATTAAAGAGAATGTTTTCATCACTGCACCAAACCCGGAAAGAGATTGCCGATCCCTGCCGCCGCCACCTCAATGCCTAATGCCATCAAGATCACGCCCATAATCCGCGTGACCACATTGCTGCCGGTCGAACCGAGCGTTTTAACCACAAACGGCGCGGAGCGGAACAGGAAATAACAAAACAGGGAAAACAGTAAAATCGCGATAGTGAAACCGATAAAATCCAACCAAGTGTGATAGCGCGATGCCCACACAATGGTCGAGCTGATCGTGCCCGGCCCCGCCATAATCGGCATTGCCAGCGGCACCACCGCGATATTGCCGTAATCGGACAGATCCGCACTTTTCTCTTCTTTATTCTGTTTTTGTTCGCCCAGTTTCCCGCTGATCATGCTCATCGCAATCGAGACGATCAAAATCCCGCCGGCAATACGGAAAGCGTTGAGGGAAATATTGAACAAATTGAGAATAATCTGCCCCAGATACAGGCTGGTCAACAAAATAACCGCCACCGAAATGCACATCGTTAAATTGGTTTTATTGCGTTGGGCTTCATATTGGTTAGACGTCATACCAACGAAAATCGGCAGCACGCCAAAGGGATTGACCACTGCCACCAAGCCGATAAAAAACTGAATATAGATAGAATAATTGAAATCTAGCGCCACACCGGTGTCCTTTTTTCAACACAGCACATCATACTGATTATTATGCCATACTCTATGCGCGTCGGCTTAATTAAAAATCATCCGTTAATTTATTCAATAGCACGCTGTAACCCACAACCGGGGAATCGTCTTCTTCTTTTATCAACGTGGCGGAACAGACCGCGTTTAATAGCCAACGCTGCGCACTACCACGGCCGGGTTCATGCCATTTGGGTTGCGGCGCAAACGCTTTGGTTTCTCCGTTGTTGGCGGTGTAGGTATAAACAATTGCCGTCACACTTTTGCGTTCGCGGCAATTATAGACGGTTAAGTCGGAATAAATATGCTGTTTATCGCCGGAACCCAGCGCGGCAATCCTCAAATGGTGATACTTCCCTTTCCCGATCCGCACTTTGCCCAAACGGACGCTGTATTCATCAATATACAGGTAGGCATTCGGATTGACGGTATCGATATTCTTTAATTCAATCGGCTGCAACTCTTCAACGGTGATACTTTCGGCGCCAATCCGATTGATCCAATCTCTGGCTTGCTGCAAGCGGACAGCGTGATCTTGATTCTGCTCCGCGCCTTGCGCGCCGCCGAGCGCATAAGAGATTTTAACCACATTTTCCGTATCACTGCCGACACGCATCACAGGCGAAGCGCCTGTGGTATTGTTCCATTTTTTTATACCATCGCCCTGACAAGCACTCAACATCAGTGATACGCCTGTAGTCAGCAGGATTTTAATCAGATTCATTTTTTCTGATACCGTTAAAGTTATGTGTTTTCTTTTAAAATTAATTATGAATAATCACGTAATGAAAGTATATGTATTTTATCGGGAAACGCTAAATGTAAAAAGACTTTTTCCGTAGCCAACTCAAATTAAAACACCTTTCCGGCTTAAAGCGAGAATTAAGATTCCCTGATCCCCTTCGGGTTTGATAGAATTATCCTTATTTTTAACCTTGAAATAATAAAGAAGTTGATATGGCAACCACATCCAATTACCAAGCCGACGATATTACCGTTCTGAAAGATCTGGAACCGGTACAACTGCGTCCCGGCATGTACACCGACACCACGCGTCCGAACCACTTGGGACAAGAGGTGATCGACAACAGCGTTGATGAAGCCCTCGCCGGACACGCCGACAAAATCGAAGTGATTTTACATGAAGATCAATCATTGGAAGTGATTGATAACGGGCGTGGTATGCCGGTGGATATTCACCCGATTGAGAAAATCTCCGGGGTCGAACTGATCCTGACCAAACTGCACGCCGGCGGCAAATTCTCCAATAAAAATTACCAGTTCTCCGGCGGTTTGCACGGCGTGGGGATTTCGGTGGTGAATGCATTGTCGGATCGGGTCGAAGTGACGGTGAAACGCAACGGCGAAATCTACAAAATCGCCTTTGCCAACGGCAAAAAAATCGAAGAACTGCAAGTGATCGGCAGCTGCGGGCGGCGCAACACCGGCACCACCGTGCGTTTTTGGCCAAACCCGAAATATTTCGATTCCGCCAAATTTTCCGTGCAGCGCTTAACCCATTTGTTGCGCGCCAAAGCGGTGCTGTGTCCGAAATTGGAAATCAGCTTTATTGATAAAGTCAATGGCACGCAAGAGAGTTGGTGCTATCAAGACGGCTTGTCCGATTACCTGCAAGAGAGCGTACAGGACGTTAGCACTATTCCCGACATTCCGTTTGTCGGCGAATTCAGCGGCGACAGCGAAGCGGTCACTTGGGCGCTGATGTGGCTGCCTGACGGCGGTGACTTGTTGGGCGAAAGTTATGTCAATTTAATTCCAACGCCACAAGGCGGCACCCATGTTAATGGCTTGCGCCAAGGTTTGCTTGATGCCATGCGCGAATTTTGCGAATTCCGCAATCTGTTGCCGCGCGGGGTGAAATTGACCGCCGATGATATTTGGGAGCGCTGCGCTTATGTGCTGTCGCTGAAAATGCAAGATCCGCAATTCGCCGGACAAACCAAAGAGCGTTTGTCATCACGCCAAAGTGCGGTTTTTGTCGCCGGCACGGTGAAAGACGCCTTTAGTTTATGGCTCAACCAAAACGTACAGCAGGCGGAACTGCTGGCGGAAATGGCGATCAACTCGGCACAACGCCGTTTGCGCGCGGCAAAAAAAGTGGTGCGTAAAAAATTGGTCAGCGGCCCTGCCTTACCGGGCAAACTCGCCGATTGCAGCAGTCAGGATCTGGCTAAAACCGAACTGTTTTTGGTCGAAGGGGATTCCGCCGGCGGCTCGGCAAAACAGGCGCGCGACCGTGAATTCCAAGCGATCCTGCCGTTACGCGGTAAAATTCTCAACACTTGGGAAGTGGCGTCCGACCAAGTGTTGGCGTCCAACGAAATTCACGATATTGCCGTCGCCTTGGGGATCGATCCCGACAGCGACGATCTGTCGCAACTGCGTTACGGCAAAATCTGTATCCTCGCCGATGCGGACTCCGACGGTTTGCACATCGCCACCTTGCTCTGCGCCCTGTTTCTGCGCCACTTCCCGAAATTGGTGCAACAAGGACATGTGTATGTGGCAATGCCGCCGCTGTATCGGATCGATCTGGGCAAAGAGGTATTTTATGCCTTAGACGAGGGCGAAAAAGAAGGTATTTTGGATCGCTTAAAAGGCAAACGCGGCAAACCGAACGTACAACGCTTTAAAGGCTTGGGCGAAATGAATCCGCTACAACTGCGCGAAACCACCATGGATCCGAACACCCGCCGTTTAGTGCAGCTGACCTATCAAACCGGCGATATTCTGGATCAAAGTGCGGTCGGCGAAGGTGAAACAAGCGTTGATCAAACATTGGAGTTAATGGATATGCTGCTGGCGAAAAAACGCTCGGAAGATCGTAAAAACTGGCTGCAAAGCAACGGCGATCAAGCCGAATTGGCGCTATAAGCGTAAGGAGAGCAAAATGAAACGACGCACCCTATTGACTGCTGCAAGCGCAGCATTGTCCGCCTCCTTAGTGATACCGAAAATCACTTTGGCACAGCAAACCCAAGCCCCAAGTGCGGTTGCCACCGACTCCGCCCATGACTTGCCGACGATTGAAGCGCAATTAGGCTTCGCCCCGAATGCCGCTCCGCCAACCGGACGTGATTATTCGGCAAAAGTGCTGGTCAAATTGCGGGTTGAAGAAAAAGTGATGCAACTGATGGACGAAGTGGAGTTCAAATACTGGACTTTCAACGGCAGTGCGCCCGGTCCGTTTATTCGGGTGCGCGAAGGCGATCAAGTGGAAATCCAACTCGCCAATCCAGCCGATTCCAAATTGCCGCACAGCCTCGATCTGCACGCAGTCACCGGTCCCGGCGGCGGTGCAACGGCCAGCCTGACTGCGCCCGGACGCATTTCAACCTTTGCCTTCCAAGCGTTAAAACCCGGATTATATCTGTATCACTGTGCCGCCATGCCGATGGCGGTGCATATCGGTAAAGGCATGTTCGGCTTGATTTTGGTCGAACCGAAAGCGGGCTTACCGGCGGTCGATAAAGAATTTTATATCGTACAAAGCGAGTTTTATACCCGTGGCGCCTTTGGCGAGCCCGGCTTGCAAGCGTTTGATATGAACAAAGCGATTGATGAACGCGCCGATTACGTGGTGTTTAACGGGCATGTCGGGGCGATTGCGGGCGAAAACGCACTTAAAGCCAAGGTCGGTGAGAAAGTGCGGTTTTATCTGGGCAATGCCGGACCGAATCTGATGTCATCCCTGCATATCGTCGGCAGCATTTTCGATCAAGTGCGGGTGGAAGGCGGTTCGCTGTTGAATCACAATGTGCAAACCACCATGATCCCGGCTGGCGGTGCCACCATTGCCGAAGCCACTTTCCCGGTGCCCGGCAGCTACACCATTTTGGATCACGCGATTTTCCGCGCGATGCACAAAGGCACACTCGGACAGTTGATCGTTGAGGGCGAAGAGAATAAAACCCTTTATTCCGGCAAAATCAGCGATACGGCGATCACTCCGTAATAACGACAATTAAACAAAGAGAAAGCAATGGAGCAAATCATCAACTATGAAGGCGTAGAGCAAATGCCACTGGGGCATTTCACCGAGAAAGCCTATTTAAACTATTCGATGTATGTGATTATGGATCGCGCGCTGCCGTTTATCGGCGACGGATTGAAGCCGGTGCAGCGGCGGATTATTTATGCGATGTCGGAACTGGGGCTGAACGCCGCCGCCAAATACAAAAAATCGGCGCGTACCGTCGGCGATGTGTTGGGGAAATTTCACCCGCATGGCGACAGTGCCTGTTATGAAGCGATGGTGTTGATGGCGCAGCCGTTTTCCTACCGCTATCCACTGGTGGACGGGCAAGGCAACTGGGGCGCGGCGGACGATCCGAAATCCTTCGCCGCCATGCGTTACACCGAATCGCGTTTGTCCAAAATCGCCGAAATGTTACTGTCCGAATTGGGGCAAGGCACGGTCGATTATCAGCCGAATTTTGACGGCACCTTGGAAGAGCCGCAATATCTGCCGGCGCGTCTGCCGCACATTCTGCTGAACGGCACAACCGGGATTGCGGTCGGGATGGCGACCGATATCCCGCCGCATAACATCAATGAAATCGCCGAAGCGGCGGTGCTATTGCTGGATAATCCGCAAACCACGCCAGAACAATTATTAACCATTGTGCAGGGCCCTGATTTCCCGACCGAAGCGGAAATCATCACGCCGAAAGAGGAACTCGCAAAACTGTACCAAAACGGACGCGGTTCAATCAAAATGCGCGCGATTTGGAAGAAAGAAGACGGCGAAGTGATTGTGACCGCACTTCCACACCAAACCTCCGGCTCGAAAGTGATAGCGCAGATCGCCGAACAAATGCGTAATAAAAAATTGCCGATGGTGGATGATCTGCGTGATGAATCCGATCACGAAAATCCGACACGAATCGTCATCGTACCTCGCTCTAATCGAGTTGATGTCGAGCCGTTAATGGATCACCTGTTCGCCACCACCGATCTGGAAAAAAGCTATCGTGTGAATATGAATATGATCGGTTTGGATCAAAAACCGGCGGTCAAAAACCTGTACACGATTCTCAGCGAATGGCTGACTTTCCGCCGCACCACCGTTACACGCCGCTTGCAATACCGCTTAGACAAAGTGCTGGCACGCCTGCACATTTTAGACGGTTTGATGATCGCGTATCTGAATATCGACGAAGTGATCGAAATTATCCGCAACGAAGACGAGCCAAGAGCGGTGCTAATGCAGCGCTTCAACCTCAGCCAAATTCAGGCGGACGCCATTTTGGATCTGAAATTACGCCATTTGGCAAAATTGGAAGAGGTCAAAATTCAAGCGGAACAAGACCAACTGGCGCAAGAACGCGACCAACTGCAACTGATTTTAGGTTCGGAACGCCGCTTGAATACCCTGATTAAAAAAGAGATTCAGCAAGACGCCAAAACCTACGCCAGCCCGCGCCGTTCGCCGATTGTCGAACGTGCAGAAGCCAAAGCCATTTCCGAAACCGATATGCTGCCGGCGGAACCGGTGACGGTGATTCTGTCGGAAATGGGCTGGGTGCGTTGCGCCAAAGGACACGACATCGACGCACAAGGCTTGAGCTATAAGAGCGGTGATAAATACCTGCAACACGCCAATGGCAAAAGTAACCAAGCGGCGGTATTTATCGACAGTAGCGGTCGCAGCTATGCCCTCGATCCGCTTTCCTTGCCGTCCGCCCGTTCGCAAGGCGAACCGCTGACCGGCAAACTCAGCCTACCGAGCGGGGCGGTGGTGGAACAACTGTTGATGGACAAAGAAGAGCAAGCCTACTTAATGGCTTCCGATTCCGGCTACGGTTTCGTGTGTAAATTTGAAGACCTGATCTCACGCAACAAAGCCGGTAAAGCCTTAATCAGCCTGACCGAAAATGCCAAAGTGCTGCCGCCGCAAGCGGTGTTGAGTGAGGATATGCTATTAGTTGCGATTTCCTCCATCGGCAAAATGCTGATCTTTCCTGTTGCCGATTTGCCGAGTTTATCAAAAGGCAAAGGCAATAAAATCATTGGCATACCATCCGCCAACGCCAAATCACGCGAAGAACTGTTAAGCCGAATCCTGTTAATCAAACCGGGCAATAGCCTGATCTTCCACGCCGGACGACGCAAAGTCACGCTGAAACCGGACGATTTGGAAAAGTTCAAAGGCGAACGCGGCAGACGCGGCGGACAACTGCCGCGCGGATTGCACAGCGGTGTAGAGATTGAAATTGTGTAAAAAAGACTAAACCGCACTTTGCTCAAACCAATCCTTTCATTGTATTAATAAATTATGCGCTTATTCAGGCGCATAATTTGTTATTGCATCTTTTTGAATGCGCTTGCTAAGCTAACTTCGTTCTTGGTAATAATCAATGACGAGGGTATTGCTATGAAATCCAATTTTAAAGATGAAATACAAGTTTTTGGTCGTTCTCTCCTGCTCCCTATCGCCGTGTTAGCCCCTGTCGGTATGATTATGGGGATCTGCAGTGCCTTAGGGCAAAGCTATATGATTGCCAAATTTCCCTTCTTAGGCAATGAAGTATGCAAAGCCATCTTCTCCTCCGCCGGCTCGATTGCCAGCGTTGTTTTCCAAAATATTCCGTTACTCTTTGCAATGGGCGTTGCTTATGGTATGTCGAAAAAAGAGAAAGGGATTGCGGTTTTTGCGGCGGTTATCGCCTATCTGACGCTATTAATTTCAATGAATGTCCATTTAAAACTGTCCGGTGATTTGGTCAAAGAGAATATGGCGTTTGTCGGTCAAGGGATGGTGTTGGGTATTCACACCCTGAAAATCGAAGCACTTGGCGGTATTATTGCCGGTTTGCTGGCGGCAAAAGTCACTGACCGTTTTTACCGTTTACAGCTGCCGCTGGCATTTGCGTTTTTCAGCGGCAAAAAATCGGTTGCCATCATTTCGATTGGTTTAATGATTCCTATCGGCTTGCTTATCCCCTTTGTTTGGGATTGGTTTACTTTTGGCATGAATAAGCTGTCCACTATTTTAATGGCGGAAAATATCGGTTCGGGTATCTACATGACGCTAAACCGCTTATTGATTCCGTTTGGGTTGCACCACGTTTTAAGTTCAACCATTCGCTTTACCGAAGCCGGTGGCACCTATTTGATTGACGGTGAAACCTATGTCGGCATTCTGCCGGCGATGAATAAAATTTTATTTGAACTCGGGCCAAATAGCGACGCTTGGGCTGAACATATGCCGACCCTCGCCAGTTATCTAGCCTCTGCGCAAATGCAAACCACCCTGTTCCGCATTCCGGCAATCGGCTTGGCAATGTACCACATGGCTCACGCCAAAAATAAACCCTTTGCCAAAGGAATTATTCTCACCATTGTGCTGACGGCATTCTTAGGCAATATTACCGAACCGCTCGAATTCTCTTTCCTGTTTATTGCCCCCAAACTGTTTCTTGTTTACGCCATTCTTTGCGGCTTATTCACCATTCCAATCCAAATGCTTGGCATTTCAATCGGCTATATTCGCGGTACAATCTTTGATTTCGGGATCTTCGGCTTGATGTATGAAAACACCAATTGGGTCAATCTGGTACTGTTGGGGATCGTCAATTTTGTGGTGTTCTACTTTGTGTTCCGCTATGCGATTGCAAAATTTGATATTAAAACGCCCGGTCGTGAAGACGAAACCTCCGACAGCACGTTGTTAAACAATAAAGCGTATGACAAAGTCGCACAGTTAGTGATTGACGCGTTAGGCGGTAAAGATAACATTAAACAGGTTGAAAACTGCGTGTCTCGCTTACGGGTTGATGTCGTGGATCAGAAGAAACTGAACATGGAATTAATTCGCGATTCCGGCGCACTCGGCACATTCATTCCGTCCAGCAATCATATTCATATCGTATTCGGTCCACATGTTGAATTTGTGCGTAATGCCGTTGATGATCAACTTTCCGGCGCATTAGAGAAGGAATAAGCGATGAAAGCACTCTATGATTCAAAAAGCAAAACCATTGATGATCGTGGAATGAAGGCCTTATTCACCTTTGAAGCGCGGGTTCAATCTTGGCTCGATGTGGAAGCGGCATTGGCATTGTCGCAATCCGAAGTCGGGCTGATTCCCCCTGATGTCGGGCAAAAAATTGCCGACAAATGCCGCGTCGATCAAATTGATTTACAAGAGATGGATCACCTATTACAACAGATCGGACACGGCTTTGTGCCGCTGATCAAAGTGTTAATTAATGCCTGCGATACGGAAAGCGGAAAGTATGTGCACTACGGCGTAACCACACAGAATATTCAGCAAAGCGGGCATTTACTGTTGGTTAAAAAGTTTCACCGCACTTTAATCGGGTTCTTAAAAGATATTTTACTGAATTTAAGCCGTTTAGCCGAACAGCATAAACACACCATTATGCCGGGCAGAACCCACGGTAAACACGCCTTGCCGATTACTTACGGTTATAAGGTTGCGGTTTGGATTGACGAACTTCTCTCGGCAATCGAACGCTTGCAAGAAGCGGAAAAACGGGTTTTTCGAATTATGATGGGCGGCGCAGTCGGGGCCTTCCATGCTGCACCGGACAAAGGGCGAGCGGTGCAAGCTTTGGTCGCACAAAAACTCGGCATGTTGCCAATGCCGATTCCGTCACGCAATAGTCGTATTTTCCGCACCGAATATATCAGCAACCTTGCGCTGCTCGCCACCACCTTTCATAAAATGGCGGAAGAGGTGTACCAAACTTCAAGCGAGGAAATCGCCGAAGTCTCCGAGGCTTTCACCAAAGGCACGATCGGCAGCAGCACCATGCCGCAAAAAGTCAATCCGAAATTGGCAAAAGGCATTATTGCCAATGCGCAGAAACTCTATTCGGTCTTGACCGCCACCTTGTACGTCTCCCCGCGTCCGTTTGAAGCGGACAGTTCCGCTTACTTTATTTTTGATGCCTCATTACAAGAAAGTATTGAACTGATGGCGGAAATTATCATGCGTGCGGAAGAACTGACGCGTACTATTGTGATTAATCCTGAAAAAATGTATCACAATGTAATGCTGACCAACGGGCTAATCAACAGCGAAAAAATCATGATGAATTTGGTGGCGGTCTTGGGCAAAGATAAGGCGCACGAACTCGTCTACGAAATTGCGATGCAATCGCTGGAAGCGGAATCCAATTATGCAACCGCATTACAAACCAATGCCACCATTCGACAACTTTTTTCCGCCGATGAAATTTCAGCGATGCTTGCCCCTGAAAATTACATCGGCTTGTGTGCCGTTTTAGCCGAAGAAACCGCACAAAGAGCGGTTGAGAAAGCCAATACAATGGAGGGTTAATCATGGAATGGGCAATCAAATCATCAAAAATCGTCTTGCCTGACGCAATCAAAAGCGGTTATTTAATTATCAACGGCAGCAAAATCACGGGGTTTCGTGAACAATATCAAGGTGATGACATTATCGATTACAGCGAATATATTTTACAGCCTGGCTTTATTGATATTCATATTCACGGCTGGGGACGCGGGGCTTTCGCGCATAAAGGGGATTACGCCTCATTAGAACGCATGAGCAAAGATCTTGTTCACACCGGCACAACCGCTTATTTAGCCACTTCAGGCACAATGCCGAATGCCTTTCTTGAGGCTTCATTACAGCAAGCCGCCGATTATATCGAAAGCGCCACACCGAAAAATGGCGCAGAAGTGATCGGCATACATATGGAAGGGCCTTATATCAGCCCGAAATACTTGGGTATGCAGCGTGACGATGCGCTGCAATCACCGAGCATTGCCGGTTTTGAACAGTTTAACCGGCTTGCGCGGGGGCATATCCGTTCCATGACCCTCGCACCGGAATTAGACGGCGGCTTAGCCTTGATTAAACACCTGAGACAACAAAATATCACCGTTGCCGCCGGACACACCGCCGCCACCTTTGCTGAAATCACCCAAGCGATACAAGAAGCGGATTTGAATCATTTCACCCATTCTTATAGTGCGATGCGTGGCTTTCATCATCGTGAATTGGGTGTAGTCGGTGCGTTGATGTATCACCAAAATGCCTATGCCGAAGTCGCCAAACAAACCGGCATGACCATTAAACCGGAGGCCTTCGATTTGCTCTATCGCTTAAAAACCGATAACCGCTTGGTTTTAACCACCGATTGCGTCGGCTTTGCCGATTTTGCTGTCGGCGACGAATTTTATCATTACTTGCGCAAACAAAAATTCAAAATCGAAAGCAACGGTTTTCTCCGTGTTGAAAATGAAGACGGCAGCTATAGCGAAATTGATCCGTCAGACTACGAAAACGTACGCCATTTAGAAATGAGTTTTTTAGAATCGGTGAAAGCGGTGTTACCACGCTTAGAACGAGGGTTATTATCGGTTGCGCAAATGGCAAGCGCAAACCCGGCACACCTTGCCGGCGTGCTTGAACGAAAAGGCAGCTTAACAAGCGGCAAAGATGCTGATATTCTCGTACTCAATGACAAATTAGATTTAGTACAGATCTATTGTCGGGGTTGTCCACAACTTTAGCCGCTCATGCATTATGATTTAGTAATAAAAGCTATTTTCTGGTTAGAATAGCTTTTTATTCTTTGCAACAATAACGCAAGCGAAGGTGCAAATGAACTATTTTAATCTAGCTTTAATCAAGTTTATTCAGGAAAATTCGCCCGTTAAAATCGAAACAGTGACTGAAAAGTTTCAAAAAACACTTTCTACAATAAAACGCGCCATTAAAGAAATTAACTATTATTTAGATGAAAATCTACAAATCCATATTATTGATGCCAAAATCACGACACGAATGGGTTATCAAAATTACATTGATTTTATCAACAACATTCATCTTAATCGCTATCTATCGACCACCACAGAAAGAGTGAAACTACTCACGCTAGAAAGTATTCTATTTGACCGCATTAATATTGAATCATTTAAACAGAGTATCAATGTCAGTTACAGCACGATAAAAAACGATCTCAATATCCTACGCAAAACGCTACCCGGCGAATTTGAAATTCGTTTAAAAGACAATAAAAATCTTATGCTTTCCGGTGATGAAATTGCAATTCGCATGTTCTTTTGCAAACATGTTTTTAATGCCCTTGAATTAGATTGCAGCAATACTATCATTCCACACAAAGCCAATTTTCCGCTCGAAAAACGCTTTATTACTCGTTTTTTAGACTTGATCGATGATGAAATTCAGCCTGCCAAAGCTATTTTTCAACAAATAGAAAAAATATTGACGTTGTCTTATAATTCCAAAAAATACCTTATCATTTATCTCTGTATTGCCTTATACCGGATAAAACAGCGACACATTATCAGCAATCAAATCGATATTCCATTTCGCACTTTCAGCGCAAAAATTGATGGTCTCGCTTATAAATTTGAACAAGATTTTCTGAATATTTTACTCTCATCGCTCAATCATCAAGATCATAAACAAACCACCATTGATACTACATTATATGGCTTTATCACCGATTTTATTGATGAAATCACAAAAACAATTCGTCTTTATAATGGTGATAGAGACAATTTACTCTTGGAAATATATCAAGTTATCTACGCCTCAATTCTACAAAGCAAACTCAATATTGATTTTGATGATAAAAAATTAGAAAAAGTGGCTGATATTCACAGTGAATTGTTCTTTAACGTGAAGCTACTAATTGAAAAAATCAGTTATTACTATCAACAGTCATTAAGTAAAAATATGATTGCAACAATTGTTCTTATTCTAAAAAAAGCGGAAATACGCTCACTTTCCGTTAATCAAATTAAAAAACGCATTTATATTGTCAGCAATGCCTCTGAAAGAAAAATTGGTTATTTTAAAACCCTGATCTCATCAATATTTGATATGGAAATCATCGATTGCATTAATATTAACGAACTTCATGTATTAAATAAAAATCAATTTGACTGCATTGTTACCTTTACCAACAAAATATCAAATTATCTGCGTGAAGAAGGTATAGAGTGCATCAAAGTCAATTTTGAATTGCAACCGAGTGATATAGCTCATCTGCTTGAAGCCGGATTTCCGAGTATTAAACGTAAAATAAACAGTAATACATTTGTGAATGAAATAATGCAAATAAACAAAAACGGTTTAGCGGATTATTTAAGAAAAAACTATCCCCATTTCTTTATTTAACCGCACTTTACTCAAACGAAAAAAACCTTGTATCAACACTGGTACAAGGTTTTTAAGATTATTCTAATCTAACTCAAAAAATTAGTTTTTGTGAATCCAGTGATCCATATCAGTTTTCAAATTTTCGGATTTGGTGCCGAAAATCGCTTGGATTCCGCTGCCGACCACAACCACACCGGCGGCACCCAATTCTTTCAAGCGCGCTTGATCCACTTTGCTGACATCGTTAACGCCGATACGTAAACGGGTGATACAAGCGTCTAAACTTTTAATATTGGCTTTACCGCCGAAAGCCGAAACCAAATTTTCCGCCATTTCATCGCCGCTTGAAGCACTGGCCGCAACCGCACTTTCGCTTTCATCTTCACGACCCGGAGTTTTCAGGTTCAGGGCTTTGATCACCACGGTGAATACGGTGAAATAGATTACTGCATAGATACCGCCCACAACCGGGAACAGCCACAGTTTATGTGAGTTTGCCGACAACAAGGTGAAGTCAATGAAACCGTGCGAGAAGGTCATACCGTGTACCATGCCCAACATATTGGTAACCACGTAAGCAGAACCTGCCAATAGCGCATGGATCGCATACAACACCGGGGCAACGAACATGAAAGAGAATTCCAACGGCTCGGTGATCCCGGTTAAGAATGAGGTCAAGGCGGCGGAGATCATGATCCCGCCGACGCGCGCGCGGTTTTCCGGTTTTGCCGCACGCCAAATCGCGATTGCCGCTGCCGGTAAGCCGAACATTTTGAACATATAACCACCCGCCAACTGGCCGAAATAACTCATTTCCGGCGTACGGCTGACTTCGGTTGCGGATAAGAAGCAAGTTACTACGCCGTGCTGAGTCACCCCGTTGGCGTCCACACAAGTACCCGCTTGGAAGAAGAACGGCACGTTCCAGATGTGGTGCAAACCGAATGGAATTAAGCTACGCTCAACCACGCCATAGATCCCGAATGCCAACGCCGGGTTCTGCTCTGCCGCCCAATGGGAGAAAGTGTCGATCAAACCGCCGATTGGAGGCCAAACTAAAGACAAAGCGACGCCCAAGACAATCGCCAATGAACCGGTCACAATCGGTACAAAGCGTTTCCCGGCGAAGAAGCCGAGATAGGCAGGCAATTGAATGCGGTAGAAACGGTTAAACGCCCAAGCGGCAACGCCCCCGACTAAAATCCCGCCTAACACCCCGGTATCAATGCTCTCAACACCGACAACCGGCGCCATCACTTTCAAGGTCGCCGCCATAATGCCGTAACCGACCACGGAGGCCAGTGCCGCTACCCCGTCGTTATTGGTGAAACCTAATGCCACCCCGATAGCGAACAACAGCGCCATTTGCCCGAACACCGAACCACCGGCTTGCTCCAACAGGTTAGACACAACATCCGGCATCCAGCTGAAGTGCGCCGCACCGACCCCTAATAAAATCCCTGCAATCGGCAACACCGACACAGGCAACATTAATGCTTTACCGATCTTTTGCGCAACGGCAAACAGATTACTTGACATGATAGCTCCTAAATAGATTTATACTTGTTATTACGTGTGCAATACGTCTCTCAACTGATGTTTTAGCACGACAAATCGCTCAACCGTACTAAGTGCGCGCACTATAAACGATCTTGGCACAAAGTACCAAGCCCTTCCATTAAGAAAATCGTAAAAATAAAAGCGAGATCACATTTTTTTAATTAAAAAAAATAAATAGCGGAACAAAAGTAACATCTGCGATCAAGCTAGCCGATAAAGCGTCGGAAAATAAGATCCAGCTTGTTTTGCAATACGGCTTTGCCTTCGATGGTTTCATCTTGCCAACTCTTCAGCAAAATCTCAGGGGTGAATTGCGCACGGAATTGCTCCGCAATCGGTCGGTAACTGATGTGCCACGGTTCGCGCCCGACGTCCAGCTCAGCCTGCGCCAGGGAAGCGGTTTGAAACGGCAGGGTGAAATCAAAGTGCGGTAGCTGTTCGTTCAGCCAACAGGTTAAGTCGTAGAAATAACCGTTTTCTTCGTACTCCCACGGTTCAAGCTGCAACGCTTGTCCTTGCGGTAAACGCGTCGGGTCGTAAATATCGATTTCCGTGCCCCAATGATGGCGGCTTGCGCCCGGCAATGCCGACCAACGCAGAATCGCTTCGCATTTCTGCCAGTCGTCAAGACACGTCAAATCGAGCGGATTACCCTGATCATCATGCACTTTGCGCCGGCACAAAAATTTGCCGTTCCAAATTTGCTGTTGCCGCTGAAAATCACGGAAACTGCTTGCCGGCTGCAAGTCAAAACCCGCGCTGACCGCACTTTGCCGAAGTGCGGTAAAAGCGCGCCGTGCGTCGGCTTGCAGTCGATGATGAGCCGCATAAGGGGAAAACAGCGGCACTAAATGCGCTTGGGTTTTGCCGGTCAACATCGCGGCGGTAATCTGGATTTTCCCCATTGGCGTTACCCTAATAAGTTTTGCAATAACTGGCGGTGGGTTAAGCCCAAACGATATAACGCCTCGCAGCTGACACACTCATCGACTTTGTGAATGGTGGCGTTTAACGGTCCAAGCTCAACCACTTGCGTGCCCATTTGCGCGATAAAACGCCCGTCGGACGTGCCGCCGCCGGTGTCCAGTTTCGGCTCAATCTGCAAGTGTTGACGCACCGCACTTTTCACCGCTTGAATAAACTCGCCTTGTTCGGTGACAAACGGCAAACCGGATAAATTCCAATCCAGTCGGTATTGCAAATCGTATTTAGCCAACAGATCCGCCACGCGCTGTTTAATCAACTCCGGCGTCATTTCAGTGGAGAAGCGCAGGTTAAACTGCACAAACAGCTCGCCGGGAATCACGTTATTACTGCCCGTTCCGGCGTGAATATTGGCGATTTGCAAGGTGGTCGGCGGGAAAAATTCATTGCCGCGATCCCATTCAATGTTCACCAACTCGTCCAACATCGCCAGCGATTTATGCACCGGATTATCCGCCAAGTGCGGATAAGCAACGTGCCCTTGCACCCCTTGAATCGTCAAATTGGCGGTGATCGAACCGCGCCGTCCGTTTTTAATCATATCGCCCAACCGCACCGCACTTGACGGCTCGCCGACCATGCAAAAATCGACTTTTTCGCCGCGCGCGATTAAGGTTTCGACCACGCGCACCGTGCCGTCGGTCGCCGCCGCTTCTTCGTCGGAGGTAATCAAAAAGGCGATACTGCCCGCATGGTTTGGGTTGGCTTTAACGTACTCTTCCGCCGCAATCACCATTGCCGCCAACGAACCTTTCATATCCGCCGCACCGCGTCCGTACAGCATATCGCCGACAATTTCCGCCGCAAACGGCGGATATTGCCACTGACTTTCATCGCCGGTCGGCACGACATCGGTGTGCCCGGCAAAGGCGATACACGGGCTTTGCGTGCCGCGGCGCGCCCATAAATTCAAGGTGTCGTTAAACGGCAGCCATTCGATTTCAAAACCGAGTTTTGCCAAACGTTCGGCGATCACGTGCTGACAGCCCAGATCTTGCGGGCTGATTGACGGGCGGCGGATCAGATCCTGCGCTAATTCAATAATGGTTTGTTTCATCTGACCGCACTTTTACCTGTTGAACACATTTTCATACTGCTTGGCATTAAAACCGATTAACGGCTGCACGCCGCCCAACACAATCGGACGTTTAATCAAGGTCGGTTGCGCCAACAACAACGTAAGTGCGGTCTGTTGATTCAAACCGTCTTTGCTCGCCTGATCCAAATTGCGCCATGTGGTGCTGCGCTTGTTCACCAGTTCCTGCCAGCCGAACAATGCCGCGACTTCGCTTAAATATGCCGCGTCAATGCCGTCCGTGCGGTAGTCATGCAGTTGCGCCGCCACGTTATTCGCCGCCAACCACGCCAAGGTTTTTTTGACCGTGTCGCAATTTTTAATCCCGTAAACCGTAACCATTATTTGCCCCACACTTGTTCGCTGATTTCACGGATAAAATTCAGTTTATCCCACTGTTGCTGCTCGGTCAGAATATTGCCCTCTTCGGTCGAGGCAAAACCGCACTGCGGGCTTAACCCCAGTTGGTTGATGTCCACATATTGCGCCGCTTCTTTAATCCGTTCAATAATGGTGTTTTTGTCTTCCAGCTCACCGCTCTTCGAGGTGACCAAGCCTAAAATCACCTGCTGATCTTGAATGAAACGCAACGGTTTGAAATCGCCGGAACGATCATTGTCATATTCCAAGAAGAAGCCGTCCACCTTGCAGTTGCCGAACAAAATTTCCGCCACCGGCTCATAGCCGCCGGACGAGAACCAAGTGGAGCGGAAATTGCCGCGGCAAATGTGCATGGTGATCGCCATATCCGCCGGACGATCGGCAATCGCCGCGTTGATCATCTTGACGTAATCCCGTCCGATTTGATCGACATCGAAACCGCGCTCGGCATACGCCGCCCGTTTTTCCACCGAGCAGAATTCGCCCCAACTGGTGTCGTCCAGTTGCAAGTTGCGACAGCCCAAATCGTAAAACGCCCGAATCGCTTTTTTATACGCCGCCGCAATATCCGCCAACAGCAATTCATTGTTGTCTTGGTAACGCGCGATCGGCTGGTAATCGGTGGCACGCACGCAGCAGATCAAATGCAACATGCTTGGCGACGGAATGGTGAATTTCACCGGAAAATCGCCGGCGATTTGTTGCAAAGTGCGGTAATGTTGTAAGAACGGGTGGGCGGAAAAATCGATTTTATCCACGATTTTCAAGGTTTTCGGGCGCACATCTTTGTCTTTAAACTGCACCGAAAATTTTTCCGCTTCCACTTCCTGCACGCCGTCCAGCGCCGCCAAGAAATCCATATGCCAAAAAGTGCGGCGGAATTCCCCGTCGGTGACCGCATGCAAACCGACCGCTTTTTGCTGCGCCACCAGTTTGGTAATTTCCGCATCTTCGATAATGCTTAATTCGGTATGGCTGATTTCGCCGCAGTTACATTGCGCCCGTGCTAATTTTAAATTTTCAGGGCGTAAAAAACTGCCGACAATATCATAACGAAAAGGCGCTTTGGTGCGTTGTTGCGCGTGTTCAAAAAGTGTACTCATGTTATGTGTTCCTGTTTTTATTAAAAAAGATGGCAACGATGATAACAAATCCAACCGCACTTTGCACAACGATCGCAACAAAAACGAGCGCAACAAAAATGCCTTATTCGGTGGGAATAAGGCATGATTTCATAGAGAAAAGCAAAGTGCGGTTATTTCAACTGCAATAACTGTTCCACATTCAACAAAATCAATTCGTTATCATCCGCTTTATTCGGATCGCGGCTGCTGGAGAACGGCAGATTGTTATCGTTGCCGACGATAATCTGTTTATCATCAACTAAGTCGACATTTTCAATCGTAAAGAACGGGAATTTAAATACGCCTTGGCTGAGCGGTTTTTTCGCGACCTTGTTCGGATCTTGAATATTAAGCAAATCAATATAACCCAATTTTTCGACGTTCTGTCCGATATTCGACTGATCAAACTTAACCAGATAGACGCGTTTGAATTTCGGTAAATTCGGGAAGCAAGCGGTTTTATCTTTTGCCTCGGCGGCACAGGCTTTTTCCGCCACGCCTTCGCCGTTATCGCGTTCAATAACCAAAGCACGCTTGGCGTCGATCATATTGAAATCGCCGATGGCGTGGTGATTGGCTTCCAACGGATATTTCCAGAAATTGCCGGTCCACGCTTTTTTCGCCGTATCAAATTCCAAAATGCGCAAATATTCTTTGCCGCCGTCGTTTTCATAGCTGTTGGCGGCGCTGTTCCATAAAGCCCCTTCCAACAGCGGATAGAGTTTGCTGCCGTCCGGTGCTGCCGCCATGCCTTCAAAGCCTTTCGAGCGTTTCACTTCAAAGCTGATTTTATCATTCGGTGTGCCCGGCAAGCGTTGGGTGAAATGATCCGGCGAACGAATTAATTTGCCGTCCACTTGGGTTTCAAAGAAGTTCAACACTTTACCGTCCATATCGGTTTGAATCAGATAAGGTCCGAACTCTTCGCCAATCCAAATGCGATTATCCATGATTTGAAAGCTCTCCGGATCGAGATCCGCCCCGGTCAGATAACGTTTTTCGCTGGCTTCATTGACGATATGGAACGGGATTTTTTTATCCGGATCATGCAGGAAAACCGTTTTTTTCGGCGTAAAGGTCTCTTTCGCGAAATCAACATCATATTGGGTCAGATATAACATAAAATCCGGTGAATTGGCTTTCGAGCCTGCGCCGTTATCGATCAACATCCAGTAACTGCCGTCGGTCATACGTTTGATGCCGGAATGCCCTTGCAGCGGCTGCCCGTCAAACGGCAAGGAAATACCAGTCGGACGACCATCAGACAAGCCTTCAATGCTGCGTAAGGTTTCAACCCGTTTGCCGGTGGTGAATTTACCACTGTGCTGCAAACTTTTCGGTGCGTCATTCGGGGCGGCGACAAAGGTTTCCGCCGGTAAAATCACATGCCCCGCCAACACCGCAGGATATTCCTGCGCAGCGCTTGCAGCTTGCACCGTGCCGAGGGTCAAAAGTGCGGTAAGGCTTAGTGTATAATATGATTTTGCTGCCATGTTACATCTCCTTTTTAAGTTAACTAGCAATTAAGTTAAGTACGAATAAGCCGGGTGAAAGTCGGCTTAATTGTAGGTGATTTTTATGACAGGAATATGACTGCGTACAAAAGCCAAAGTGCGGTTGAAAAATTCTCAACCGCACTTTCAGGCAAATTATGCTTCCGCAGGGGCAACCGGCTGCACAATTTCGCTTGGATAACAGCCGAGAATTTTAAGGTAGGTGCTGACCTGTTTCAGTTCCTCAAGTGCGGTTTGGGTTTGCGGATCGTGGATATTGGCTTCGATTTCCAGATAGAACATCTCTTCCCACGGGCGACCGTAGATCGGACGCGATTCCAGTTTGCTCATTTGAATGCCGTGATTTTTAAACACCAATAACGCATCAACCAACGCACCGGCTTTTTGTTCGGTGCTCATCAACAGCAGGGTTTTGGTTTGCAATTGCGGCGACACCGCAATCGCTTGTTTGGCGATCACGATAAAACGGGTGATGTTGTTCGGTTGGTTGGCAATGTCGGTTTTCAGCACGCGCAGACCGTACAACTTGCCGCCGTCGGCATTGCCCAATGCGGCGATATTCGCTTTATTCAGTTGCGACACCAACTGCATGGCGTGTGAGCTGCTTTCGCAATAGTTAATGTGCACCCGTTCCAGCTGTTGGATAAACCGGCTACATTGCGCAATCACTTGCGGGTGGCTATACAAGGTGTCGATCTGCTCAAGTGCGGTATCGCTTGCCACCAGCACGCAATGTTTAATCGGGTAAGTCAGCTCGCCGACGATCGATAATTGGGTGTTTTGCAACAAATCATAGACATCGTTAATCGCGCCCGACGTAGTGTTTTCCAACGGCAGAATGCCGTAATCCGCCTCGCCGTTCTCCACTTTATCGAAAATTTGCTGAAAACTGTCGCTGCTCAATTCAAGCAACTGTTTTTGATAGCGTTCGGCATATTGGCGCGCGGCTAAATTGGAATACGAACCACGCACGCCTAAAAACGCAATGCTGATACTATTTTCCCGTTGCCGGTTCAGTTTATTTTGCAGGTAAGCCTGTTGCGTCAGCACCGAATCTTCGATGATTTTTTGAAAAATTTGGGTGATATATTGCGGTTCTAATTGATAATTTTGCGCCTCGGCAAACTGAATCAGCTCTTGCAACAGTTGCTGCTCACGATTGACATCACGCAGCGGCTTTTTGCTTTCTTCTTTGCTGCGCACCACATCATAGGCTAAACGGTGACGTTCTGATAACAATTTCAATAAGTTGCGATCAAGTTGGGTGATTTGTCGGCGAATTTCGGTCAGATCTTTCGGCATAACGGTTTCGATTCCTTAATTTTTTTATCATTTTATGTAGTAAACCGATTATTCTCAAGATAAAAAAACCCGACATCACGTCGGGTTGGAAAGGATTGTGTGATACCAACTTATTCAAACGAATCTTTTAATCTTTCGTTGGCACGGCGCGCTTCGCCTTTGTGCTGTAATTTGTTCAGCTGACGTTCCAGTTTTTCTTCCAGCTCATTGATGGTTTTATACATATCTTCGCCTTCGGCACTGGCGAACAGATCACCAAGCGGCGTGCCGATTGAGGCTTCAGCCGAAAAGCCTTGCGGCAGCTTGTTTAAAATAAAATGCGGATTAATCAGTTGGGTTTGCCATTTATCCAATTTGGCGACGCGCTCCTCAATGTGAGAACGAATTGCAGGGGTAATTTCCATTTGTTTGCTTGTAATTTTTACTGCCATAGTATTTACCTCTTTTTTAGGTAGGTTGCGAGTGCGAACACTCAAGAAAAATCCATTTCGCTTTAATGATAAAGTAGTCCTACTGTACGCAGATTTCAAGCCTTTTTCGTTGTTTCATAACACAATTTATTAAAAAACAGGCATGGGGCAAAAAATCGCATAATTTCGCTTTTATTTTGTATTAAAGTTGTTATGATAATCGGGATAAAATATTTTATCCCGCCGAATAACCACTGATTTTTATTGTTTTTTCCGCTATTTTACTCTTTTTTCGCGTCGCATTTTGCTTTCGATATAACTGCAACTCGCTTTAACCTGATACCCCTGTTGATCGACAAATTCAATAAACGCCCGATACAGTTTATCCGCCACGCCTTGTCCGCGCAGCGAAGGATCAACGTGGGTGTGATAAGCCTCAAGCGTATTTTCAGCTACAGTGCGGTATGCCAATTCGGCAATCCGCACGCCGTCGCGCTCAATCACGAATGCGCCTTGTCCGCCCTGTTGTTGGTGTCGAATCTCCATCTTATTTCTCCTTTTTAATGTTTAACCCAATCCTGCGCCTCGCCGCTAATGCTGCTGTCGAGGGCAAAATCGGCGGTGTCCGAGGCAATGGCTTTTTCTTCGTTCGCCCATTCGCCCAGATCAATTAATTGGCAACGTTTGCTGCAAAACGGACGAAACGGGCTGTTTTCACTCCATTCCACCGATTTATAGCAAATCGGGCAAGGGACGCTGGTGATCTCATTTTTCATGTTCTGTTCCTAATGTTAAATATAACTGATGTAATTCCTGTACTTGGCGGCGCAAATCCGCTTCGGCTTCGGGCAAGGTGCGGTCATTGTTAATCACATCATCGGCGTGCGCCAAGCGTTGTGCGCGGCTGACTTGCGCCTGCATAATCTTTTCAATCTGGGTGCGATTGCTGTTATCGCGCGCAACCGCTCGTTGCAGTTGGGTCTCTGCGCTGACATCAATCACCAGCACCCGATTGCAATACGCGGTCAGGTGGTTTTCAATCAACAACGGCACAACCCACAACACATAAAGTGCGGTCTGCTCCGCCAACTGCGCCAACATTCGCTCGCGAATGGCGGGGTGTAACAACGCATTTAACCACTCGGTTTTCTGTTTGTCATTAAACACAATCCGGCGCAACGCGGCACGATCCAGCTCGCCTTGCGCGGTTATCACCTGCCCGCCAAAATACGCCGCGATCTGCGCCAAGTGCGGTGAACCTTTCTCCACCACCTCGCGCGCCACCACATCGGCATCGATAATCGGCACGCCCAACTCGGCAAACAGATTGGCAACCGTGCTTTTACCGCTGCCAATGCCGCCGGTTAAGCCTATGATATAGGTCATTTGCTATTCCTAACGTTTCTCTGCTATTTTATACACTTCTGCGCCTTCACGTTTACCAATCGACAAGACCAGCACCGTAATCGTATTATCATTCACTTCATACACCAAACGATAACCTGAAGTGCGCAATTTAATTTTGTAACGTGCTGAATAACCAGATAACTTATCGCTCATAATATGCGGTGCGATAAGTCTCTCCGCCAGTTTCTTTTTGAATTGCGCTTTCACCGCCTCACCCAGTTTACGCCACTCTTTTAACGCACGTTTATCAAAGGTTAATTCATAGCTCATCAAGCGAAACCTTCACGGCATCTAATGTGCGCAAACGTTCATCGGCAATTCGGTTTAGTTTCTTATCTTCCAGCATCTCTTGAAAATATTCAAATAATGCAGGCGTTACGCAATAAAATGCCGGTTCGTTGCGGTTTAAAATCGCAATCGCACCGCTATCACTCGCCGCCACCGTTCCCATCGGATTTTTTTTGAGATCGGTAATACTGGCAACAGTATTGGTTAAAATTTGATGTACCGCCATCTTTTCCTCCTCGTTATTTCAACACCAATATAGCACCAATAAAAATCTTTTAAAAATACTTTAAACCGCACTTTTGATATAAAAAAACCTGCTGTCAATGACAGCAGGTTCGATTTCAATCCAAAATAGGAACTACAACGCTTTCAAAATATCGTCCACGCGTTCTTTGGCATCGCCGAACAACATTTGGGTGTTGTCTTTGAAGAACAATGGGTTTTGCACGCCGGCATAGCCCACTGCCATGGAACGTTTGAAGACGATCACGTTTTGCGCTTTCCATACTTCCAGAACCGGCATGCCGGCAATCGGGCTGTTAGGATCGTCTAACGCCGCCGGATTGACGGTGTCGTTGGCACCGATCACCAACACGACATCGGTTTCCGGGAAATCTTCATTGATTTCGTCCATTTCCAACACCACGTCATACGGCACTTTCGCTTCGGCTAATAATACGTTCATATGACCCGGCAAACGCCCGGCAACCGGGTGGATACCGAAACGCACGTTCACGCCTTTATCACGTAATTTTTGCGTGATTTCCGCCACCGGATATTGCGCTTGCGCCACCGCCATGCCGTATCCCGGCGTGATGATGACCGAGCTGGCGTTTTTCAGCATTTCCGCCACTTCTTCGGCGTTGGTTTCGCGGTGTTCGCCTTGCTCTTCGTCTGAGCTCACTTGCACATCGTTACCAAAACCACCGGCGATCACGCTGATAAAAGAGCGGTTCATCGCTTTACACATAATGTAAGACAGAATCGCACCGGAAGAACCGACCAACGCGCCGGTAACGATTAACAGGTCATTATTCAACATGAAACCTGCCGCCGCTGCCGCCCAACCGGAATAGGAGTTCAGCATGGAAACCACCACCGGCATATCCGCGCCGCCGATGGAAGCCACCAAATGCCAACCGAACGCTAATGCGATAATCGTCATCAGAATTAACGGGAATAAGCTGGCGTCACCGACAAAGGTGATCATCAACAACACCGATACCACCACCGCAGCCAGATTCAATTTATGACGGTGTGGCAAGGTAAGGGCTTTCGAGTTGATGATTCCGCGCAATTTACCGAACGCCACAATCGAACCGGTGAAGGTCACCGCACCGATAAAGATCCCTAAAAAGACTTCGACATCGTGGATATTCTGCATGACAGAATCCATCACGCCGTGCGGGGCGAAATAGCTGTTGAAGCCGACCAAGACCGCCGCCAAACCAACGAAGCTGTGCAAAATCGCCACTAATTCCGGCATTTCGGTCATTTCGACTTTCAACGCGCGTTGGATGCCCAACACCGCACCGATGACCATCGCAATGATGATCCACCAATGCCCTTGGGTTTCCGGTCCGAAAATGGTTGCCACCAACGCAATCGCCATACCGACGATGCCGTACCAACAACCTGCTTTTGCCGTTTCATGTTTAGAAAGGCCTGCCAAACTCATAATAAACAGTAGCGCAGCTACAATATAAGCGGCTTGTACAAAACCTGCTGACATTCTTCTCTCCTTAACCTTTTCTGAACATGGCTAGCATACGCTGTGTGACTTTGAAGCCGCCAAAAATATTGATACTGGCAACCAGCACCGCAATAAACGACAGGAATGTCACCACGCCGTTGCCGTGCCCGATTTGCAATAATGCGCCGACAATAATAATCCCGGAAATCGCATTGGTGACCGCCATCAGTGGCGTATGCAACGCATGGCTGACATTCCACACCACATAATAGCCGACCACACACGCCAACACGAACACCGTGAAGTGCGACAGGAACGCCGCCGGCGCAACCGAAGCCAACCACAAGAAGGCGATTGCCGCCCCTGCCATCACGCCGTATTTCACGGCCGGATTGACCGGTTTTTCTTCTTTTTTCGCCACCGGTGCCGCGGTGGCTTTTTGTTGCGGCTGTGCTGAGACTTGAATCGGCGGGGCAGGCCATGTCACTTCGCCGTCGCGTACAATGGTCACGCCGCGCAAAATCACATCGTCAAAGTCGATATTGATGTTGCCGTCTTTCTCTTTGCACAACAGTTTCAGTAAATTGACTAGGTTTGTACCGTACAATTGCGACGATTGGGTCGGCAAACGGCTCGGCAAGTCGGTGTAACCGATAATTTTCACTTGGTTGTCGGTGGTGACCACTTCGCCGGCTTTGGTTAGTTCGCAGTTGCCGCCGGTCGCCGCCGCCAAATCGACGATCACGCTGCCCGGTTTCATTGATTCAACCATTTCTTTGGTAATCAAACGCGGTGCAGGTTTGCCCGGGATAAGTGCGGTGGTGATGATAATATCCACCTCTTTCGCTTGCTCGGCATACAGCGCCAACGCACGACGGTTGAATTCGTCGGACATCACTTTGGCGTAACCGTCGCCGCTGCCGCCTTCTTCTTTGAAGTCGATTTCAAGGAATGACGCGCCCATGCTTTGTACTTGCTCTTTCACTTCCGGACGGGAGTCGAACGCGCGCACGATTGCGCCCAAGCTGTTTGCCGCGCCGATTGCCGCCAAACCGGCAACCCCGGCGCCGATCACCAACACTTTCGCCGGCGGCACTTTGCCTGCGGCGGTGATTTGTCCGGTGAAGAAGCTGCCGAATTCGTGCGCCGCTTCCACCACCGCACGATACCCGGCGATATTCGCCATGGAGCTTAACGCGTCTAATGCTTGCGCGCGCGAGATACGCGGGACGGATTCCATGCCCAACACATTGATTTTTTTCGCTGACAGTTTTTCGACTAATTCCGGGTTTTGCGCAGGCCAGATAAAGCTGACTAACGTCGCCCCCGGTTTAATCTGTGCAATTTCATCATCGGTTGGCGCATTGACTTTGAAAATAATATCGGCATTCCAAACGTCACTTGCCGTGCCGACGGTGGCGCCGGCTTCGGTAAATGCCTCATCTTCAAAGCTGGCTTTAAAACCGGCATTATGTTCCACAACAACCTCAAACCCCAGCTTTAAAATCTGCTGTACGGTTTTCGGTGTTGCCGCTACCCGACTTTCATTGTCAAGCAGTTCTCTAGGTACACCAATTCGCATAATCGTTAACTTCCTTAATTGGCTGGTTAAAAAAGTTTGGGCATGCAACTGCCCAATCCCAAAAGCGCAGACTGACTCCAATCTTTGCCACAATCATTGCCGCGACCGCACTTGCCGAGCGGCAAAAATCAAATCGGTTTAACTTTATCACTACTGGCGCGAAAAATGGAAAGTTTTTTTATAAAAAATCACATTGAATCGCTTACTGATTTAACCCGATCAACAAATCGAATTGCGCATGACATCAACGGCGGTTTATGCGGCAAAATCCCGCCTCGAATCCTTGATTAATGTCTTTAAAATGACTATTATTGAGATATTCTTTACAATCAAACCGATATATCTTCTTCCACTCGAACACTAAGCAAAGGGCGTTGTTATGAAAAAAATGCTACTTCCACTGCTCGGCTCTGCGGTTTTGTTGAGCGCCTGTACCCCATTGTTTAACAACGGCGGTTGGAACCCCGACTTGAAACAACTGAAAGGACAGCATATTTCGGTGGTGCGTGATCGGATTAACAACTGGGCAGACGTTGAAACCGGTATGTTCGGCAATAAATATTTTCTCTACCGCGCTTGCCCTTATTCCGGGCGCGATATGGTGTCAACCAACTATTGGGGCGTCGAAGTCGGTAGACAGCCGATTTATAACTGCGGTGAAAGCTATTTCACCACCAATAAAGACGGCGTAATTACCGATTATCTCGAAGTCGGCTACACCCCGAATACCAACTACCAACAATATTTCCGTGATCTGATTGTGATTAAGAAATAGTGGGCGATCAGATTATGCTTAAAACAATCTCGTTATTCATCTTCGGTTTATTATTTACGTCTGCGATCGCGTTGGCACAACAACCGATTATGCCGGAAAAATTACTGGCGCAAGCGATGAATCTGGTCGAAAAAGGGCAATATGATCAAGCCCTCAATCTGGCTAAACCTTATGCCGAACAAGGCGATCGCGAAGCGGAAAACCTGTTGGGTTATCTTTATCAAGAAGCCTACAACAACCCTGTTGAAGCGATTAAATGGAATAAACGCGCCGCCGCGCAAGGACACGATGTCGCGCAATTTAATTTAGGGCTGAATTACCTGAATATTTATGACTATTCTTCAGCCCGCAAATGGTTTGAAAAATCGGCAGCACAGGGACATATCGCGCCGCCGCTCACCTCGTTGGGTTTGTTGTATTACTATGGTGACGGTGTTGATCGCGACTATGTCAAAGCGGCAGATTATTTTAAGCGCGCGGTTGATCGTGGCGATGCACGCGGCAGCTATTATTTGGCGCTCTGCTATTTAAACAGCCACGGCGTTAAACAAAATTTGGCAGAAGCCAAACGGTTATTGCTGGCAGCTCAAAAAGCCGGCATTCCGAATGCCGCTAAAAAACTCGCCGAATTAGGCTGGTAGTCAACATCATCAAAGTGCGGTTAACCGCACTTTTTGTTATCCTATACTTTTTATTATCCAATATTAAGATAAACATCATTATGCAACTACCGCCGTTACAATCCGCCACCTTAATCCGCCGTTATAAACGCTTTCTCGCCGATATCGAGTTGCCGAACGGTGAAGTTATCACCATTCACTGCGCCAACACCGGCGCGATGACCGGTTGCGGCGAGGCGGGCGACACGGTGTGGTATTCCACCTCTGATAACCTGAAACGCAAATATCGCCACTCATGGGAGCTGACTGAAAAAGCCAACGGTGAGTTGGTGTGCGTCAATACCGCGCGCGCCAATCAGTTGGTACATGAAGCGTTACAGCAAGGAAAAATTGCGGAGTTAGCGCAATACCAACGGATTAAACCGGAAGTGAAATACGGTGAAGAAAACAGCCGGATTGATTTTTTATTACAAACAAACGAGCCGCAAACCGCACTTGCCGATTGTTATGTCGAGGTGAAATCAACCACGCTGGTCGAAAGTGCGGTCGGCATGTTCCCCGATGCCAAAACCGAACGGGGACAAAAGCATTTGCGCGAATTAATCCAAGTGCAACAACAGGGGCAAAGTGCGGTGATTTTTTTCGCCGCCCTGCACAGCGCGATTCAATCGTTCCGTGCCGCCGAGCAGATTGACCCGAAATATGCCGCGCTGCTGCGCCAAGCACAAAAGTGCGGTGTCGAGGTGCTGAGCTACGCTTGCACGTTTCATCAAGAAAATGGCGTGCCGACCGCACTTGAACTGACACAGCGTATTCCGATCATTGATATGTAAAACAATGTAATATTGCTTTCACAAATTAATGATAACCATTATCATTTAAATCACTAGATAACATGAATAAATCTAGATAATCACTCCAACATTTTATGCCTCTCCCCACAAGAGGCTTTTTTTTTGCTTAAAATTTGATGGACCAATCAACAACACGCCAACATTTTATGCCCCTATGCCGATTTACCCACAAGAAGTTTTTGCCTGAAATTTAACCTGCCCGAATCCTAGACAAATTTTATAAAAAGTGTTTAACTAACTCAATTTTAAAAAAATGAGTTAGTCAATATGAGAATATCCAAACCGAAGCCATTGATTGAGTTAATGCCGTTTTTCAGAAGTATCAATATAGAAGATTGGCTCGCATTGCCAAAATTTAACGCCACCGATGAAAAAGGGCGGTATCTGCATTGGGATAAATTCAAGCGAATTTATCCGAAAAATAGCGAACTAGGTTGGCTTGCAACAAAAATGAGCCGCAATTCCCTGATGAGTGTTATCCCTATCGGTAACCTTACCTTTTCTTTTTGCGTCCCAAATTCCTTGCAATCACTGTTGCATTACATTGATAAAAATAGTGGCGGAAGCGTCAGGACAAACAATTTAACCGGCTTGAGTAAATCCGAACAAAATCATTTTTTATTAAAGTCATTGATTATGGAAGAGGCAATCACTTCGGCTCAACTTGAAGGTGCAGTAACCACCAGAAAAGTGGCGAAAGAGATGCTAGAAACGGAAAGAACACCCAAAAACAAAGATGAAATGATGATTTTGAATAATTATTATTTAATGCAAGAAGCAATAAACTTAAAATATGAACCATTATCCGTCAGCATGATTTTAAAATTGCACCGTATAGCGACAGAGAATGCCATAGAAAATAATGCAATTCCCGGCGAATTCAGAAGCGATGATGAAGTTTATATTGCCGATTATGATGGCAACATCATACATCAGCCACCGCCACATAACGAACTGATCGCATTAATGAATAATTTTTGTGAATTCGCAAACGCTAGTCATAATGGCGAAAATACGTTATTCATTCACCCTGTTATCAAAGCGATTATTTTACATTTTTTGATCGGTTATATACACCCTTTCGGCGATGGCAACGGCAGAACAGCAAGAGCATTGTTTTATTGGTTTATGTTAAAAAATGGCTATTGGCTATTTGAGTATATTTCCATTAGTAGGTTGCTTAAAAATGCAGCGAAATCTTATGCCAAAGCGTATATCTACACTGAAACCGACGAATTAGATATGACCTATTTTCTGTATTACCAAGCGGAAATCATCAAGCGCGCTATCAATGATTTAGAAAAATACGTCAATGATAAACAAAGCAGCTTCAAAGAGTTCAGCGCAATTATTTCACGCTATACTGAGAAAGAAACGCTAAACCATAGACAAATACAAATACTACAAAAAGCCGTAAAAGAAACCGGACATATTTTCACTGCCAAAGAAATTAGTAACGAGTATGGAATATCAGAAAATACCGCAAGAAAAGATTTAAATACCTTACTCAACCTAAAATTATTCGGCAGTTTAAAAGCAGGACAGACGATCGGCTATATATCTCCGAATGATTTGCTTGAACGGTTAAAAGACAAAAACCGCTGATAACCCAGCGGTCTTATATCATCTGACACCACTGCCAAAGAAACAAGCTTTAACAGGTTCGCCCCTTTCTCGCCGTATAAATCCACAACGACAAAATTCAAGTCTTGGCTTTTGCCAATTTCTCAGGATTAACCCTTTCTATTTGCATTTTTATGCTTATAATAATCCGTTTATTCTTTATCAATAGCCAATCACATTTGAGAACATTATGACTGAGTTAAATACTGTGCTCGCCGAGCTGAAACGCGGTGTCGAAGAAGTGCTTTCCGAAGCGGATTTAATTGAAAAACTGAAAGAAAATCGTCCGTTACGCATTAAGTTGGGGGCTGATCCGACTGCGCCGGATATTCACTTGGGACATACCGTGGTGTTAAATAAATTACGCCAATTCCAACAGCTAGGGCACGAAGTCTATTTCTTGATCGGTGATTTCACCGGTATGGTCGGCGATCCGTCCGGCAAAAACACCACCCGCCCGCCATTAACGCGCGAAGACGTGCTTGCCAATGCGGAAACCTACAAACAGCAAATTTTCAAAATTCTTGATCCGCAAAAAACCAAAATCGTGTTCAATTCCGATTGGTTAGGGCAATTGGGCACGGAAGGCATGATCCGCCTTGCCTCGAATTATACCGTGGCGCGGATGTTAGAACGTGATGATTTCAAAAAACGTTTCACCAACAACCAACCGATTGCGATTCATGAATTTATCTATCCGTTGCTGCAAGGGCACGATTCGGTGGCGTTACAAGCGGACGTGGAATTGGGCGGCACAGACCAAAAATTCAACCTGCTTGTCGGGCGCGAATTACAAAAATCCGCCGGACAAAAACCACAAGTCGCAATCACCTTACCATTATTGGAAGGCTTAGACGGTGAGAAAAAAATGTCGAAATCCCTCGGCAACTACATCGGTATCAGCGAAGCGCCGGACGAGATGTTCGGCAAAGTGATGTCGATCTCCGATGAGTTAATGTGGCGCTGGTATGATCTGCTCTCTTTCCGCCCGCTCAGCGAAATCGCCCAATTCAAACAAGACGTCGCCAACGGCAAAAATCCGCGCGATCTAAAAGTCTTATTAGCAAAAGAGATTATCGCCCGTTTCCACAGCGAAGCCGACGCTGACGCGGCGGAACAAACCTTTATCAACCGTTTCCAAAAAGGCGCAATGCCGGACGAAATGCCGGAATTTGAATTCCAAGGCGAAATCGGTTTGGCAAACTTATTAAAAGAAGCCGGCTTAGTCGCCTCCACCTCCGAAGCCAATCGCATGGTGCAACAAGGCGGTGTGAAAATCGACGGTGAAAAAGTGGAAGACGCTAAATTGGTGATCAGTGCCTCAAGTGCGGTTTACCAAGTCGGTAAGCGCAAATTTGCCCGCGTGACCGTGCGTTAATCATCTCCGATATTCATTAAACGGCAGCCTCGAACACCTGACGGCTGCCCTTTTCCTTTCATTTGAAGTTTCAACTCTATTTCAAAAATATATTTTTATATTAAAATACGCTAAACTTACGCTTATTTTGCTATCCTGATCACGATTTATTCCATAAATTAGGAGTCTATATGAAAAAAATTGCATTTAAATCTTCTATCTTAGCCCTAGTCTTGTTATTTGCGGCAGGTTGCTCTAATATGACGACCAGGCAAAAAAATACTGCAATTGGCGCAGCTGTCGGTGGCGTTGCGGGGAATGTCATTGGTAACAGCACCGGCGCAACTTTAGGTGGTGCGGCGTTAGGCGGCGTTATCGGCAGCCAAATCGACTAAGACTGACAGGCGGGTTTAAGCCCGCCTTAAACGCCTCTAAACCCACGTTAATAACCACCAACCTTACTTTTCTTTTAATCGGAGTTAATAATGAAAAAATAGAAAAATACCAACCGATGGTCAAAGTTGACGCTTATATGATTCCTGCAAGCGAAGCCGAGCAATACATCGCCGACCGCACTTTAGCCGCCCAACGCCTCGAGCAAGCCATGCTCACCTTCTGCGAGCGTATCGAATACGGTGGAAAAGGCTCGCAAGACGGCGAATTTATCACCGGTATTGATAAAAACGGCGAATACATCGTACTCATGCACCTCAGCCCGGAAGAAGTGGACATGGTGAAAAGCTGTAAAACCGAAGCGGAATTGGTGGCGCTACTGAAAGCGCAATAATTTTCTCCCCATTTCTTTACGCCATATGCTAAATTGACCATACTTTTATTGTCTTTTTAGGATTTCTATGTCGTCACAAAAAATGGCGCTCGAGCCGTCTTATCCTACTGAAAAATTCCAGGCTTTGTTGCAAGCTGCCGATGTGGCTTTGTTAGACAAAAGCGAATTTGCGCAACAGCTTCAAACCGCACTTTCCCTTTCGGATTTTATGAGCGATGTGTTGCACAAACAACCGCACTTAGTCGCGCAATGGGCGCAGCAGCCGCCGTCGTTGCAAAGTTGTGCGGATTATCCCGCACGTTTGCAAGCGGAATTAGCCCGCGTCGAAACCGAAGAACAGCTTTATGCGCTGTTGCGCCGCTTTCGCAATCGGGAAATGGCGGCGTTGAGTTTTTGTCAAAGTTTGAATTTGATGACGGTGGAGCAGAACTTTACCGCACTTTCGCAGTTGGCGGAAAGTCTGATTGTGGCGACGCGCGATTGGCTCTATCCGAAAATCTGTCAGGAATTGGGCACGCCGATGAACAAGTGCGGTCAGCCGCAGCCATTACTGATTTTGGGCATGGGCAAACTGGGCGGGTTCGAGCTGAATTTTTCCTCCGATATTGATCTGATTTTCACCTACCCCGAAAAAGGCGAAACCGTCGGCGCGCGGCGCAGTGTCGATAATTCGCAGTTTTTTATCCGCTTGGCGCAACGGATTATCAAAGCCTTGGATCAACACACCATCGACGGCTTTGTCTATCGCACCGATATGCGCCTGCGCCCGTTTGGCGATGCCGGGGCGTTGGCGTTGAGCTTTGCCGCGATGGAGGATTACTATCAGGAACAGGGACGCGATTGGGAGCGCTATGCGATGATTAAAGCGCGTCTGATGGGCGAGGACGACAGCAATCCCTATCACCAACAACTGAAAACCATGCTGAAGCCGTTTATTTACCGCCGTTACATTGATTTCAGCGTGATCCAATCGTTGCGCGACATGAAAGCGATGATCGAGCGCGAAATCCGTCGCCGTGGCTTGCTGGACAACATCAAATTGGGCGCAGGCGGCATTCGCGAAGTGGAGTTTATCGTACAAGTGTTCCAACTGATTCGCGGCGGGCGCGAACCGGATTTGCAACATCGTTCCTTACTCAAAATCCTACCGCACTTGGTCGAACTGAATTTGCTTGAAGCACAAGAAGAACAAGCCTTGCGCACCGCCTATCTGTTTTTGCGCCGGGTGGAAAACGTGCTACAGGCGATCAACGATCAGCAAACCCAACTGTTACCGCAAAACGAACGGGATAAAGTGCGGTTAGTGATCGCCTGCCGCCAATTTACCGTGTTGAATGCACAAGGCGAAACGCAACAGCTTAATTACCCGATTGAAGATTGGAACGGTTTTTATCGCGTGTTGCAACAGCAGCAACACAGTGTGCGCCATGTGTTCAAGCAGTTGATCGGCGATGAAAACGAAAGTCAGGAAGAACAAAACAACGACTCGATTTGGAACGATTTTTTGCATTTCGGCGACAATGCGGATTATCTCAGCAATAACTTGCAAAGCTATTCATTCAGCCACGCGTTACAACAAAGCTTGCAGCAAACGCTGGCGCAATTTTACCGCGACACGCAACGCCGTCATATCGGGCAACGCGGGCGCGAGGTGCTGAACAAACTAATGCCGCGCCTGCTGGATAAACTGTTCGCCCATGCGCAGGTTGAAAGCGTCTTGCCGAAAATTTTGAATATCCTCAACAAAATCGTCACCCGCACCACCTATTTGGAATTGCTGTTGGAACACCCGTCGGCGTTGGCAATGCTAATCCGCCTCAGTGCCGCGTCGCCGATGATCGCCGAACAGGTCGCCAATTATCCGATTTTGCTTGATGAATTGTTAGATCACAAAACCCTGTTTAATCCGCCGCCGTTCAGCGACTATCGCAACACGCTGAAGGAGTACCTGCTGCGCATTCCGCAAGAGGACGAGGAACAACAAATCGACGCCCTGCGCCAATTCAAACAAGCCACCCTGCTGCGCACCGCCGCCGCCGATATTTTAGAGGTGCTGCCGGTGATGAAAGTCAGCGATCATCTCACTTATCTGGCGGAAGCGATTATCAGCGCCGTGGTCAATCTGGCATGGCAACAGACCGTACAACGGTTCGGCACGCCACAGCATTTGCGGGACGGACAGAAAAACTTTTTAGTGATTGCCTACGGCAAACTGGGCGGAATTGAGCTGGGCTATAATTCCGATTTGGATTTGGTGTTTTTATACGACGCGCCGCCGAACAGCCAAACCGTCGGCGGCAAGCGTAGTATCGACGGTAGCCAGTTTTATCTGCGACTGGCGCAAAAAATCATCAGCATTTTCAGTATCAATACCCGTGCCGGCGTGTTGTACGAAGTGGATATGCGCCTGCGTCCGTCGGGGGCTGCCGGTTTGCTGGTCAGCAGTATCGCCGCATTCGAACAATATCAGCAACAAGAGGCGTGGACCTGGGAACGACAAGCGTTGGTGCGTGCCCGTGCGATTTACGGCGAAACCGCACTTCGCCGGCAATTCGAGCAGATTCGTGCCGATGTGCTTGCCACCCCGCGCGATCTTACGCTGCTGAAAACAGAGGTGCGTGAAATGCGTGAAAAAATGTATCGGCACCTCGCCCAAACCCAAAACGGCTTATTTAATATTAAAACCGATCCGGGCGGGATCACCGATATTGAGTTTATCGCACAATATTTGGTGCTGGCGCACACCCCGACTCACCCTGAGTTGAGCCGTTGGTCGGATAACGTGCGCATTTTCGACAGCATGGCGGAGGCGGGCGTGTTAAGTGCGGTACAAACCAAACAATTAAAGCGCTGTTATGTCGATTTACGCAATGAAATTCACCATTTAAACCTGATCGGTAAAAAATCGATTGTCAGCGAGGCGCAATTTAGTGTAGAAAGGGCGTTTGTCAGAGAAATGTGGCAAATGCTGTTTGCCAACTAAACCATAACCCCAATAAACTGACCGCACTTTTGCCATGGCAAACGGGAAAAGTGTGGTCGGCAAAGAACGGATTTACTTATTTTGCTTGCTTAATCTGATTAAAAATGCAAAATAATAACATATTTATTCAATAATCAGTTTAGATAGGACGATTATGATACGCGATACCGAATTAGTCGAATGGTTCAGAGAATCCACGCCTTACGTCAGCCTGCACCGTGATAAAACCTTTGTGATTATGCTCGACGGCGATACCATCGCTTCAAAAAACTTCATTAATATTATCAATGATATTAGTCTATTACATAGTTTAGGTATCAAGCTGGTGGTGGTGTTCGGCGTGCGTCATCAAATCAACGAAATCTTGCAAGCGCATAATATCGATCCTGTCTATCATAAAAATATTCGCGTCACCGATGTCGAAACCTTAGAGTTGGTGAAGCAGGTGGTCGGCAAGCTGCAATTCGACATCAGCGCCCGTCTGTCGGTGCGCACCTTTAACGCCGGCAATCACAGCAATAACAGTATCAATGTGGTTAGCGGCAATTTTGTGATCGCCCAACCGATTGGGGTTGATGACGGTGTGGATTATCTGTTGAGCGGCAAAATCCGTCGCATTGATATCAAAGCGATTAAGCAACAGTTGGATAACGACGCGATTGTGTTGCTCGGCCCAATCGGCGCGTCGGTGACCGGTGAAAATTTCAATATGCCGTTTGAAGATATTGCCACCCAAGTGGCGATTAAACTGAATGCGGAAAAACTGATCGGCTTTTGTGCCGATGACGGTATTCGTGATGAAAACGGCGAGATTATCGCCGATTTATTCCCGCAACGTGCCGCGGTTCATCTGCATGAGTTAATCGAAAACGGGCATTATCACAGCTCGCAAGCGCGCTTTTTACAAGCGGCGATTGATGTCAGCCGTGCCGGAATTAAGCGTTCCCACCTACTGAATTACGAAGAGGACGGCACGTTGTTGCAAGAATTGTTCTCCCGTGACGGGATCGGAACACAGGTGTCGATGGAAAGTTCGGAAACCGTTCGCCTCGCCACCATTCAAGACATCGCCGGTTTGCTGGCTTTGATTCAACCGTTCGAACAACAAGGGATTTTGGTGAAACGCTCACGCGAACAGTTGGAGATGGAAATCGGCAACTACACCATTATCGAACGCGACGGCGTGGTGATCGCCTGTGCCGCCTTGAATGTGTATGCGGAAGAAAGCATGGCGGAAATGGCGTGTGTGGCGGTGCACCCGGATTACCGCAATTCCTCGCGCGGCGATATCCTGTTGGAAGAATTACAAAAACGCGCCCGCAAATTGAAAATCAAACAACTGTTTGTGCTGACCACCCGCACCGTGCATTGGTTCCAAGAACGCGGCTTCAAAATCGCCGAGGTGGACGACTTGCCGAAAGACAAACGCGAACACTACAACTATCAGCGCAAATCCAAGATTTTGATTCAAAATTTGCAGGAAGGTGAACATCACCGCAGTGAGCGCAGCTAACGTGTTTTTACACCGACATCCCTATCCGCCTTTTATCCCGGCAACTGCCGACAAGCTGATTGTCGGCACGCTGCCGCCGCCACGCTTTTCACAAGGCTTGCTCAAACCCGATGATGTGGATTTTTGCTACGGCAGCCGCGACGGGCAGCTTTGGTTAATCTTGGGAAAAATTTTCGCCATTGATTTTCTGTTTGAAAACAGTGAAAGTGCGGTTGAGCAGCGTAAGCATTTTTTAATTCAACATAACATCGGCATTTGCGATATGGTCGAACAATGCCGCCGCGTCAAGATTGACGCTTCCGATTCGGGAATGCAACAGATCAAACTGCGCCCGTTGCTGGATTATTTACGCGACAACCCGCGGATCAACACTCTGCTGTTCACCGGCGGCAACAGCAAAAACGGCCCGGAATATCTGTTTCGTCAGCATTTAAAAAGCGCAGGTTTACACCTTAAGTTGGTTGATGACAGCGTGCCGCGCATTCATCAATTTGACTGGCAAAACCGCACTTTGACTACAGTTTCCCTCACCGCCCCCTCCGGCGCGGCAAACCGTGCGGTCGGCAGCATGGCGGAATATAAACGCTTGAAAGCAGAAAATCCCGAATTCAATACGCTTGATTTCAGGGTGCGGCAATATGCTCGTTTTTTTAAGACAAAATAGACAAAGCGCGGCTCAGACCAGCAGAACCTAAACAATAGAAAGGTAAGTGTGGTTAATTAAAAGTGCGGTCAAACAAGCAAAGACTATTTTTTCAGCAGCCGCAATTCTTCTTTTTCGCTGTTAAATACACGAATTTCAACCGGCGCTTTCCAAGTTTTATGTGAAATCGCAATCACACTGCCCCATTTGCCGATTTTTTCAAACGGACCTTTCACTGAATACTCGTTGACATCAGTTTCCGGTGAAAACAGTAAAAAAGTGCTGATCGGTGTGGATTTAATATCTTCCAAACCTAACAACGGCGTGTTAGGCAGCGCCCGATATTCGGGCGATTTTTTCTTTTTATATTTAGCCAACACTTTTTCATCGGCGCTTTCTTGAATAATCGCGTCAATAATCTTGGTTTCTTTCTCGCGTATTTTTTGATCGGCTTCGGATAACTGTTCTTCCGCTGCATTATCACTCGCCTCTACCGCACCGATCGTATCGCCTTTTTTCGTTTCAGGTAAGGTGACTTGGATATTGTTTTGCTGCGGCTGCTCGCCCCCGAAAACCATCGGTCCGATATATTGCCGCACAATCGGTTCTTTGCCGTCCGACAACACTAACAAAGTGCGGTTGCCAAGGGTATCAAACTGCACGGTATTGCCTTTTAATTGCCCGTTGACGGAGTCCAATAACGCTCTCAGCGTTTGCGTTTCCGCTTGTTTAATCACAATCGGCTGCGACGAATCGGCGTTATAAGACAAGTAGCCGACTTTCATTTGATCGGCAAGTTTTTGCAACAGGTAGCCGACCTCGCCATTATAATTCACCGCGATTTTGGCATTTTCATAATAGCGATAATCTTTGTCCTGTGCCGTGGCATTGAACGAAAACAACCCCAGCAACAATGCGCCCAGTGCCACGGTTTTTGATTTGAATAACTGCATAATATCCTCTTGTAATTGATTTGGTTAAAACTGAAAAGTTGGTCGTCCGACTTCTTCCTCGAAGCCGATAATTTGTTTAAACACATTGAGTAGTTCGGTTTTATTGTCCGCACGATAATAATTGGTTGCGCCGACACAATGTTTCCATGCGGCCTCTTGATCCGCACTTTGCGTATAACCGAATACCACAAATGCAATTCGGCTCGGTCTGACACGGAAACGCGGATCTTGCAGGCTATTCATCTGGTTGCGGATTTCGGTACACATTCCCTTTTCAATCAGCTTCTTGGTAATATTGCGATAATTATTTTCCCCCAAAGTATTTTCTCCGGTCATCTCGTCTTGTCCGTCGGATAAAATTAACAAAATCCGTTGGGTATTTTCCTTGATTTCATCGATATTCACATTGGTATTTTTGTCCATAACCAAATTAGCACCGATTAATGTTCCGGAGCTGACCAAAGTGGCACCGAAGGCAGACAACCGGCTAAACTCGGATTTCAACACCGCTTTATCCTTCACGCCAAACCATGCCTGCGTCGTATTGTGTTGACGGTTGTTAGACAAGCACCACCGCCCTTTCGGATAATGCAACGGATAGCGTTTTTGCTTGCCATCGAAAGAGCGAATACTGTTAATCGTTTTATCATAGTCAATATATCTCGGAAAATAATTTAAAAAGCCGCCAATATCTCCATTTCTAATTCTAGTGACAATCGCATTTGAACTTTGATCCGATGTTTCGCCATTCCGTCCGTAAAAAGGGATCACACAATTTCCAGTGTCGCCAAGCTGCTGCGCACCGACGGCAAAAGAAACAAAGCCCAACCGATTATACGGGCTGGCTTTTGCCGGATTAGTATCAAGCAAAATATCGGAAATTTCACTCATCACCGATTTTAAAATGGTTAATTTGCTTTCTTCCCTATGATAATAAGGCGTACGCCGTTCTGTGGTAATCCAGTTCATCGACGTAGACAAATCCGCCACCACCATCACATCCAACGGAATCACCGAAGCCTGTTTAATTGCCGCAATACCGCTGGAACTGATCCGCTCCTCTTTGGCAAAGGTGGTTTTGACATCATTTAAAAACAACCAAGACGGGCGTTTCACTTCGCCGTTTGCCCAGCACACAATCGGCGTATTGATAATATTGCCTTTGTCATCTTTCAATTGGCGGAAAGTGCAATCGTAATCGAAATCCTGAAAAAATTTCACATTCGGCATATAGGCGCGGATATAGCCTTTAATCAACTCTTGATCGCGCCGATGTACCTTGCTGTTGTTAAAGAAAAAGGCATCTTTGACTAACCGCTCCCCCTTAGTCGCATAATTCTCATCTAAACGGTGCTCATCATTACGGTTTAAATTATTCTCCGCCGCCAGCGCCATGGTGGCTTGTTCCATACTGTCGCCTAAACGGGCTTTATCCAGTAATAAACCGCTGCCATCCACCGCAAGTGCGGTGATCGCCAGCAATACAAAACTCAGCAGCCCGACCATAATCATATACACGCCGCGCTGATCCTGCCAAAAAATAGCAAGCTGTTGTTTTAACCAAGAGACCATTTTCATTAGTTAAACCTCCACTCGTTCCCAGCCCTAACGACTCACAGCAATCGAAGAAGAGCGCACAAAATTATTGGTTCGGTTTTCTTTATCCAGCAGCATTGCCCGAAATAAACTGCCGGTTTCGGTACATAACGTCACTTGATATAACGGAATGCGACGGGTATTGGAAATTTCCGAACGCGGGGATAAGTTCGCCTGCCGAGTTAAACTCACTGCCGGACGGCAATTCTCATCGCCTAGAGAAATAACCCCGTTTTGCTCTTCTCCCCAACGTTCAAGAAAGATTCCGATCGGTTGATTTAACTGCAACATCCCCTGCGCTAAACTTTTTAAATCCGCAGCGTCCTGAGCGTTAATCTCAGCCCTTCCGGCATAAAACTGCGTTCTTTCACGCAAAATATTCACCAAGCTGTTGCTGGTACGATCCAATTTGCCTAAGGTAGATCGCAACGTAACCAAATCCACCATAAAGGCAAAAATAATCAATAAAAACATGGCGGCAAAGATAAACTCAATACTCACCGAGCCTTGCTGATTAGCCAGTAAACGCCGTTTAATCCGTAACATCACAACCTGCTGTTTTCCAATAATCACAATAAACCGTCTGACACAAACGGGAACAAAGAACGTTCATACTCCTGTACCACCACAATTTGACGCTGAAAAATCGGCGTGAACCATTCCTGCGGCACCAACGGAATCCACGAGTTATGGGTATAAGTAAACGAATAACGCGCCAAACCTGCATTTGAGCCGATCGGTGCAACCGGTTTGCCGTCTTTGTCGAATGTCGGCTCACGATAGCGATTCTGTAACAGTGCGCGCAAATCATCGGCATAATCAGTTTGAATTTGAAACGTGCCGCCTGCATTTAAAAACCGCCAAATTTTTTCATCTTTTAATTTTTGTTCAAAAATCCGTTGATAATCCCCGCTACCGAGATAACGATTTTTGGCTTCACGCGACGCTTCGCTCAAGGCAAAATCCAAATAAGCGGAGAGTAGGCTGATTCTTGCCAGCTCAAACACCATGCTCAACAGCAAAATAAAGAACGGCACGGTTAAAGCGAATTCAACGCTTGAAACGCCTCGTACACTACGTAAAAATTGCTTTATACTTTTCATCTCCGCTACTCCGTGCGCAACCGTTGCTAGCGTTTGACTTTATCCGAATTCTTTTCGGTTTTTTGCAATGCGCCGATCAACAAATCCGGTGAAGTATTCAATTTCTCTTTCAAAATAATATCTTTGGCATACGCCAAATCGCCGCTTTTCACCAAAGCAAACACCAAATTATGAATTAAACGCGGCTCCCTCTCACCGTTGAGATATTGCGGCAATAGCAAATTAACTGCGTTACGGTATTGCTTATCCAAAATGTTCAGCATTGCTAAATTATTCACCGCTACGCTGTCGGAAATAAAGCGCTCTCTTGCCGACATCACATCACGATAGGCTTGATCCAAATTGCCCAAATGCGCATAGGCAATGCCGCGCAAGTTATACGCCTGCCCTTCTTGCGGCTGCTGTTTCAAATAGGCATCGGCTTGCACGATCGCCTGTTGATATTGTTTAAGCTGAATATCGTTTTTGATTTTCAACAGAAAAATATCCTTGTTGAGCTTGCCGTGATTACCGCCGAGCAACGGTTCTAAGTAAAAATTAGAGGATTTGCTGTCGCCGGCGTAGTAGTAACTTTCCGCCAATTTATAGCGAATTGCGCTGTTTTCGCCGTTTCTCAAAATATCGCGATATAAGCTAATCAAGCCGCGATAATCACCGCTGCTTTGAAAAAAGGTTTCTTTTTCGCTAATTTGCTGTGCGCTGTATTGCGTTTTGCCGGAATTTGCCGCCGGATTCACACAGCCTGCCAACAATAATGCCAACACACTGACTGAAATGATTTTTTTAAAGTACACTTGGAAATACCCTCATAAAGCCCGGTGCAACAATCAGAATAATAATCGGCACCATAATAAAAATAATTAACGGAATACTCATTTTGGCTGACAATGTGCCCAATTTTTCTTCAATCACCAACAGCTGCATTTCACGCAAATCGGCAGATAGCTGAATCAAATGCGCATAAATCGACGAGCCGAAATTCAGACTCTGCTGCAACACGGTACAAAACATCTTCACTTCCTGTGTCGGCAGCGATTGCGCCAACTCCACCAAACCGCTCTCTAAACCCGTAACATCGGCTTTGCGAATCATACGCAGCAGTACTGCTGCTAAATCTTTATTCAACGTACTAAAATCATTTGCCACATATTTGATCGAGGCCTCGATACTCAGACCGACTTGCAGATTCACCGCCACCAAATCAATAAAACCGGGAAAATCCTCCATCATTTTTTTCAGGCGGCCTTTAATCAGCATACCGCCCAACATTGCCGGAAAAATCACAAAAAAGATCATGATCAAAACCGCCGGAATCATCATATCTTCCAGCCGTTTGTTATCGCTAAAAACGTAATAGCCCGCCAGTATGATAAAAATTAGCCCGAATTTTACTTTTACATTTTTATCTAACGTAAACAGAAAATGAATCAAGGTATGGTTAGCCGCAATAATCTGCTCCACTTCCAGTTGTTTTTGCGATTTTTTAGGTTCTTTTTTCTTTTTCTTATTTTCTTGCGACAACGGATAACTGTCCTGCACCAAAATCTGCATATTTTTGCTGAAATTACGTTTGGCAAAAAATGCCATCACCAGCACCACTATGCCGAATGCAATCAACGCCAGATAAAACGCCACAAACGGAATCATGTCGATTTCCTCATCAACCACCAGACAATAAACAAGCCTAATGATTCGCTGCCGAGCACGTAATACAATACGATTCGTCCGCTCGGATCATTCATTACAAAGTCGAAGTTTTCCGTCATAAAAAAACGCATAAACACAAAAAACGATAGCGGAATACAAGCAACGATCATTGCCGACATTCGCGCTTCCGATGTCATCGATTTTTTGCGCTGTTCCATCTTTTTACTGTCGGTGATCACTTTGCCCAAACGGGAAATCACCTCGCGAATCTGCCCGCCGCGCGCCAAATTCAGCTTGATAATCATAATAAAATAGTAATATTCCTTATACGGATAACGGGTGTAGCTGTCGGCAAAGACCGACGAGGCATCTTCGCCAATCGCTAAACGACGGTAAATCTGCTGAAACTCGCTGCCCAACGGTCCGTAGATATTTTGTCCGCAGCGTTCCAACGCCTGTAACAAACCGGCACCGGACGACGTCGCCGACACAATCACCTGAATCGCTTCCGGAAAGGTATTTTCAAATATTTTCTTATTGCGCTTATTGCCTAGAAACCACACGGCATAGATAAACACCACAATCACCGAAAACAAAAATAGATAATTATCGAATTTCAGAAACTTACTGTTGAGCAGCAAGGAAATAAACAGCATAAAAAACAGCACCGCGCCGTGAATCGGAATATTTTTCGGTTTGCCGAAACTAAAGTAATACAGCCATTTTCTGACCCTGAGCGATACCGTATCAAGCCAACGGCTGAAAAAAGACGAAGTGCGGTACTCTTTACTGCTGACCGTTTTCTTCACCTTAAACCAATTGAGCAAGGTGAATACAATCAACAATACGCCGAATAACAAAATCAGATAATATAAATTCATTCCGCCTGCCCGGTTATTCTATCTGTCCGAAAATACTCTGTAACTCGTTACTTAAATTAAACACTTTGGCATTCTCCGCCACAATCGAACGGCTCAATAAACCGTGGCAAATAAAACGCCCGGTAATTTTGCCGTTTTCATCACGATATTTACTCGGTTCGTAACTGAAAATATCCTGCATCACAATTTGCCCGCTTTCCATGCCCATAATTTCGGTGATATTCACGACTTTGCGCGAACCGTCATTCAGGCGCGAAGCCTGAATAATTAAATTTACCGCCGAAGCGATATTGCGTCGGATTGCCTCCAACGGCAACGCCGCACTTGCCATCATCACCATACTTTCCAAACGGGCGGTGGCGTCACGCGGACTGTTGGCGTGCAAAGTCGACATCGAACCGTCATGCCCGGTGTTCATCGCCTGCAACATTTGAAACGCTTCCGCACCGCGGCACTCCCCGACAATGATTCGCTCCGGCCGCATCCGCAAGGCGTTGATCACCAAATCCTGCATATTGACCTCACCGGTGTGTTCCACCCCGGCTAACCGCGTTTCCAAACGCAGCACATGCGGCTGATCCAATTTTAATTCCGCCGTATCTTCCAACGTCAAAATCCGTTCGGTCGGCGAAATATAACTGGAAAGGGCATTCAGTAAGGTCGTTTTGCCCGAGCCGGTACCACCGGACACAATAATATTCACCCGCGAACGCGCGGCAATAATCAGAAAATTCGCCATTTCCAACGTCATCGAGCCGAAATTGACCAGCTCTTGCAACGATTTTTTCGATTTACTGAATTTACGGATTGAAATCGACGTGCCGTCCAATGCAATCGGCTCAATCACCACATTCAAACGGCTGCCGTCCGGTAAACGCGAATCCACCAGCGGACGGCTGTCGTCGATCCGCCGTCCGACTTTTGCCACCATGCGTTTGGCGATTTCAGTCAGTTGGGTATTATCAATAAAACGTTTATTGGTTTTTTCCAAAATCCCGTAACGTTCCACCCAGACATTTTCCGGGCCGTTAACCAAAATATCATTGACGCTTTCGTCTTCCATCAATTCGCGCAACGGACCATAGCCTTCGATTTCATCGACCACCGCTTCCGCCATAAAACGGGCATCGGGCGCACTCAGGTATTTTTCGCTTTCGGCGCTAATGCGGATAATGTCTTGCAGGAATTGATCAATCAACTTATCGCGCTCGCCGGCGAAACTGTCTAATTTCTCAATATCAATGTTTTTCATCAACTCGGCACGGAAAAACCGCTGCAATTCCAAACTCAACATCACTTACTCCGTTATTTTCCGCTGATGGCACGGAACAGTGAAACAAACAGGCTTTTGCTTTTCGGGCGCACTTTATTGTTTGCGCCAAGTAATTTTTGCACCAATTCTGTGAGCGCTTTTTTTCCGCCCTTACCGATATCGACTGCCAGCACTTTACCCGCCGTTTTTTTCAATAGAGGAAACACCGTGTCAACCGGTTGTCCCAACAGACGTTCAATATCGGCGGTTGCCATCAGTTTTGCCGTTTCCGCCTGATGATCGTTAATGCAGATAAACACCCGCCGCGCTTTAGAATCCGCTTGTTGTGCGCGGGAACACTCTTCCAAGAAACTTTTTGCCAAACGAATGGCGTGCATTTTGCGTTCAATCACCAGAATAAAATTATTACTCTCTTGCAGATAAGCCGTGAATTCCTCTTTTTTCGCGGTAAACAGTGGGCGGTCATGCAGAATAAAATTGTATTTGTCTAACTGGCTCTCTTTTAATTTATGCAAATCGCCGCTGAACAGATCCAAAAAGTCGCTAAATTCGACCACATCAGCCTGTATTCGCTTGTCAAACAACAAATCTAAATCCTGCGAACCGCGACTTTCCTGCGCCAGCAACACCGGAATTTTTTTGTTCTCGGCGATCAAATTCGCCAACTGTGCGCTGAGAAAGGTCGCACCAACACCGCCCTTGCAGCCCAGTACCGATATATTGATCGTGGTGCGCACCCGTGGCACGCTTAAACCGGAAATAATTTGGCGCACCATTTGTCTTTTTTGCGAACCGAAATGGAAATACAACACGCCGCGGTTTAGAAATGTTTGTGCGGTGCTGATCGAATCGCTATCGCCGACCAAGCAATACCATACCCCTTGCGGAATCAAACCGTAAATGGCGTTAACCGTTGACTCGACATCATCAATTTGTTCAATGTCAATTACAATGCCGGAAATTTTTTCCGCATCGAATTGTAAATTCTGACTACTGAAAAAATCCTGATCGATCTCTTTCACCACCGGCATGCCTTGCGTGCGTAGCAATTGCGCAATTTCCTGCCGCACATTTTCGCGCAAGGAAATGACCTGCACTTCTTTTGCGCCGGGATTTAAAATCGTTGTGGTGTTGCCGGATAACAACATAAGCTCTGTTCCTGTTTATTCTGGTGATTAGGGATTGGCTGCCGGATTGCGTAATTGTGCTCGCGAATTATTTTTGGTGGCGCAAAATTCTTGTGACTCAGGATCCAAACGTTGTTCCGCCGCACGCAACGTACAAGCTTGGGTTTGCGCTTCAAAGCTGTGAATTTCGATATACAGCGGATAAATATCATGCCGGTATTGGCTTTTCGCCACCGTTAATTGTTTGGCGGCAAGCTGTTTTTTCAATAGCGCTTTTTTCAAAATAGCCGCCATTTTTTGGCTCTGCTTATCGGTCCACACAATATAAATTTGTTTGTCGCTGCGACTGCCCACTTCACGCAAAGTGCGGTTGACTAAATTACGCAATTCCACCTCGGAATAATTTAACGGCACATACTGCCGCACCTGTAAGCGTTCGCCGGCATGATGTTCACTTTGCAACGGCGCAACCGCCTTATTCTTGGCAAACACACCGGAAACCGCACTTGCCGGTAAACTAAAACATAAAATGCCACTTAGCAGAATCCATTGGAATATGTTCTGTTTTTTACTGATCATTGAATAAATCCGCCTCTTTCTAAGAAATTCGTTGCCAAGGTTTTTTGGAAACCGTCTTTCACCGGCGTGAAATTAAAAAAGCGTTCTAGCGTGCCGGTGCGTTCAAAAGTCGGATATTCGATCTGCTCGCGATTCAACGGACGCACGGTGTTGACGGTGGCGATAATCACCAACTCTTTATTGCGTCGCTCGGTCGTGGCATGGCGGAAAAAGGCGCCTAGAATCGGAATATCGCCCAGAATCGGCAGTTTCGACAATCCCTCAATATCTTCCGAACTGAGCAAACCGCCTAAAATAAAACTTTCGCCATCCGCCAATTCAATCGTGGATTTGGAACGGCGGGTGTTGAAATACGGCACATTGCCCACTTCATAATTATACGAACCGGCAATACTGCTAACCTCTTGTCCTAAAATCATACGGATACGGTTATTTTTTTGAATTTTTGCCCCAACTGCCAGCTGTACCCCAAAATCTTTATAGGTAATGGTGGTGCCGTCTTTATCACGGCTGGCAAACGGAATTTGCCCTCCCACCAATAAATTGGCGGTTTCGCCTGAGATCATCGACACATTCGGTTCGGCTAAAATCCGCGCATTGGATTGATTATTCAGCGCATTGATAAAGGCATTAAAACTGTTGGCATCAATTTTGCCATAATACCCACCTCTGGCAGTGTTGGCGTTTGTGGTTAAACTGGTAAAACCGCCGATCACCGAGCCGCTGAGGTTGCTCCAATTAATGCCGATACTTTCCGAGAAGTCTTTATTCACCTCCACCACTGACAATTTGACATTAATCTGCGTAGTCTCATTAAACTGTGAATGATCAACCACACCGGCATATTCTGCTTTCTCTAAAAAAGGTACGGCTTCACCATTCAAGTTAGTACTACGCACCGATTTTCCAGCCCCTAACGCTTCCCCGACAATGCGGGTAATTTCTTCCCGTTCGACTTCCGACTCCGCTTCTCCCTCAATTAAATAAGCTTTACCGACTTTTTGTACGGATAATTTACTTTGTGGAAAACGAGCACGAATTTGCGCATTGGTATCACCTAAATCATTAATTGACGTCAGTAATCCATTGACGGTGATCGTATCCTTATTCGTCACTTCTCCCGCTTCATTATAAGTGCCGACTTCAGCCCGTCCTTCATTTTTAGCATAAATAATATAGCTGTAGTCATCTAAGATTTCGTAATCGGCAATATCCGGGTTCGAACCGAAAATCGTATCAATTTTTACGTTAGATTTGATTGTGCGGGTTTCTCCGACTGCTAATGTAATATTGGCAGCATAACTGACACTAACATTCATACAGAACAACAGCACTAACCAAATAATGATAGGATTTAGAACTCTCGTTAGCGTTGACGTATTTCTTGACATCTCAACCTCTCAATGTACGAATAAAGATACCGCGATTATTTATTGGCGTATTCGATTTTTCTTGCGGAATCGGCAATAATCTTGCCCCTGGCGGTAAACGGAAAATTTTCAATAAATCGGAGGTATCCATTTTTAACGTAACATAACCGGCATATTCTTTCTCAACCGCACTTTCGGCTTGAAAACGTTCAACGGTTAAAATTTCCAAATTTTTCACCACTTCATCAACGCGGCGGTTATCTTTATTTTCACGCGAAAATTGATAATTGATATGTTGCAGATACAATGTCGCTGTATTTCCCGCATGCAATGACTCTAATAAAAATTGATGCCCATTGCCGATATAGACACGATAAGCCACTTGCCCGTTGTCTAAGCTTTCAAAGAAAAAACGACTATCATTTGGTGAAATCAAGATATCGGTATTTAAACGGCTGCCGGCTTCAATATTCTCCGTTAATAAAAAGCCTTCGAGTGATAGCGGCTGATCGGCTTTAAACAGTGATAAAACATCAGTTTTAAGTTGTTGCAACATTTCTTCATCATCTGCATTAACCGTTATTTCACGCAGACTATAATCACTTTTACGCAAAATGCGCCCGGCTTCTAATGCCGTTGTTGCAAGTGCAACGGTAATCGTTTTTTCTTTTTTGGCTTCTGCCACCGGTTGTACCGCACTTTGATTTTGCTCTAGCACAACCGGTTGCTGATCGCCGATTAAAAACAAACCGCCAAAACCAACGGCAATAATTATTAAAGAAATGACAAACAATATGCGGTAATTCATTATCCGAATCCTAATCTTTAAAAATCAATTCATTCCCCAAAGGGTTAATAAAAAGCCGGCGGCAATTGCCACTCCGTACGGCAAACCATTTTCTTTAATCGAACGGCGAAAGAAAATCCAGCCGATAATCACTAACAGCAAACCGACCAAAGAAGTTAAAAAAAGAAATGGTACGATTTGGGTTGTCGGTGTTGCCAACATCAATACCGTAATCAGTTTGACATCACCACCACCGATAATTCCGAAATAAAAAATAACAAAGCCGACAGCCAAGCTATATAACGCATTACTGAAAAATACTTCGCCGTAAAATAAAAAACTAAATGGCACAATAAAAATCAGTAAAGTTAATACAGTGGTATTACTGATAATTCGTTGACTGATATCCGTCCAACTGACTATCATCAGTAATACCACTATGATTAATAACAAACTTTGTTGCACATAGTAAAATGTCATCGTTTGTCCAAACAGGAATAAATATCCGAAAATATTTATTCCTGAGTATGTTAAAAATAATTACGGGTTCGTGTCAGTACCAGTACCACCAGTACCACCAGTACCACCATTCTTATCAGTATCCAATTTTGCACCTTCTACTTGTGTCGTTAGGGTGTCAAATTTGCCTTGTAATTTTTTGATAAATCCGGTATCACTATAAAATACCGCAACCACTAAAACCGCAACCGCAACCGCAATCAAGCCATACTCAATCGCCGTTACCCCTTTTTCGTTTCTTTTTAAGCGAGAAACCGCACTTTTAATATTCGTTAACATAAATTGTGTTTTCCTTAAGAACTAAAAAATAAAAAAATCCCCTTGAGCGGGAAGCCTGACAACTGATTTCAATTATTGATAATGAAACAAGTTGCGTTATATGCAATACTCGATAAACACCCATGAATCATTGCTTATCCAATATTGATATTCTGTCAAACAATCTTAACTATCAGTTAATGCCTTCTGAACCAAATCTGCCAACTGGGTAAATTTTTCTGTATATGCACTAATTACCGAACCGCCATTATAGAAAAGCGCGACAACCACTAAGGCTGTTATTGCAAGTGCAATCAAACTATACTCAATTGCCGTGACTCCGGATTGGTTTTTCTTAAATGTATGAAATGTAATTTTTATTTTAGCTAGCCATATTAAAGGTATATATTTCATTCGGTGCGATTCCTTTTCATTCCATTCTTATCCATCGTTAAAAATATTTTTAGGCAACAAAAACCGTACTTTAAAATAACTTTTAAAATAACTTTTAAAATAAAAAACAATAGATCAAGATGAAATTTTCGTTGACACAATTCACAAAACTCACAACACTGAATTTACTGTCGCCAAACAAAACTAATTATAGATAAATTTAGTCTGGCGAAATCATAGCATGTGATTGTCAGAAAAAAGTCAGCTAACATTCAAATCAAATAAAACTAACGCATAGTTAATAAAATCAAAATAAATGGAGTTAGTGAATTTGTATTTTAAAAACATTATTTGCAAATAAATCGTCAAATGTGAAATTTTCACCCCAAAAACACCCCAATACATTAACAAAACATAAAATTAACGGAAATTAATTTACTATAAGCATACTATAGATTACTTTAAATGCTTGTTTTTTGGTATCCAGTGAGACTTCCTCGTTAATTGGAGCGCCAAAGATAATTAACCATACCGCGTCAAATATGGATTTAAAGCTTACACCAACATGCGGCAACAAAAAAATGGAGTAAATTTATTTACCAATTCGCCATTTTCAATAGACAAGACAAGACAAGACAAGACAAGACAAGACAAGACAAGACAAGACAGCTATACAATAAAATACAATTGAGAAGATTTGATTGGTTATTATTAATTTTATCAAAATAACGTCTTAAATAAAAATCTGCACCTTACTGAGTTGGAGATTTAGTCCAACTTTTGGGGTGCAGATCAGAAAGCGAACCGCTCTTTTGATTAACTATGTTGATGATAAATGGCTAATTAATAAAGAAACACAAAATACAACACTATCGCCACCACAAAACGGTAAATTGCGAACGGTACGAAGGAAATACGTCTAATCAGGTTGAGCAGCCATTTAATCGCTAACATCGCCACGATAAACGCCATCACGAAACCGACGGCAAACATCGGCAAATCGTCGAGGGAAAGAAAGTGCCAGCTTTTATACAGATCCAACACGGTGGCGCCCATCATCATCGGCACGGCAAGCATAAAGGAGTATTCCGCCGCCGCATGACGTCCCACGCCCATCAACAAGCCGCCGGAAATCGTGGCGCCGGAACGGGAGAAGCCCGGAGATAAGGCAAGACATTGGAACACGCCGATGGCAAACGCTTGTTTATAGCTGATTTGATCGACCGTATTTGCCGTGACGCGCGGGCGGAATTTTTCCGCAATCAATAATAAAATACCACCGATGACTAAAGAGTAGATGACGTTTTCAACATTGAACCATGATTTAATCGTGCTGTGAAACGCCAAGCCGATCACCACCGCCGGAATCATGCCTAAAATAATATGCAATAGGGTCAAGTGCGGTTGGCTGTGATCGGGTTTGACGCCGAAATGAATGCCGATTAAGCCGAACATTTTGCGCCAAAATACCACCACCACCGCAAGAATCGAACCTAACTGAATAATCACCTCAAAAGTCGACGCTTTTTCGCCGGTGAAACCTAAAAAATGTGCGGCGATAATCAAATGTCCGGTCGAAGACACCGGCAAAAACTCGGTCAAGCCTTCAACGATCCCTAAAATCGCAGCAATAAATAATTCTGACATGTTGTTTCCTTTTTTGAATTAACCTGTTCATTGATTGATAAATTCTCCCTCCGTCCTTCGGATCCCCCCTCCGCAAGCGGAGGAAGTAGCATTTTTCACCAGAAAAATGGGGAAAAGAGATTAGCCAAAAACCGACTTACGCATACTCAATGCCAAAACTGATCACCTCGGCAATCTCTTGTTGCCCCAACGCAATCATCATTAACCGATCCACCCCCAGCGCCACACCGGAACATTGCGGCATTCCTTGCTGTAAAGCCGAGATAAACCGTTGATCGATTTCTCGTTGCGGCAACCCCATTGCCGCGCGCTGTTTGTTGTCGCGTTCAAAACGGTGCAACTGTTCGTTTGCGTCGGTCAGTTCATTAAAACCGTTCGCCAATTCCAACCCTTTATAATAAAACTCAAAGCGTTCGGCAACCCGATGATCCTCCGAACTGATTTGTGCCAATGCCGCTTGTGAAGTCGGGAAATAGTACACTGCCGTCGGTCGGTCCTGTCCGATTTTCGGTTCCACCACTTGGCTGAATAGAAATTGCAATAAGGTATCGCGATTCTCATTCTCCGCGCCGACCAAACCGTGTTCTTTGGCTTTTTTAATCAACTCGCTTTTTTCCGCTGACAACGGATCGAGGCCGACATATTCCTGAAAAATAAACTGATAGCTGAAGGATTCCGCCGGTTCGCAATCCAAAATCTGTTGCAATAAGTCATCCACTTCATTAATCAAACGGTACATATCAAAGTGCGGTCGGTACCATTCCAACATGGTAAATTCCGGGTTGTGATGGCGTCCGGCCTCTTCATTGCGGAACACTTTGCAGATCTGAAAAATCGGGCCGCTACCCGCCGCCAACAAGCGTTTCATGTGGTATTCCGGGCTTGTGCCCAAAAACAGCGGTTTTTCCTGCGCTTGAAATGGCGCGGTAAAACGGGTTTCAAACACCGACAAATGCACATCGGTGACGCCGTATTCGCTTAAAATCGGCGTTTCCACTTCCAGTAGCCCGCGATCAATGAAAAAGCTGCGTAATTCCGCCGTAATCCGCGCTCTGGCGATAATGTTTTTAATCGGCGCGCTCGGCTGCCATTGCTGTTGTAAAATCATAACTATGATATCCAAAATAAAGTCCGATTATTGGCAAGATAGTCAATTGCAAAAGTAGGGGCGGATTAGATATCCGCCCGAACCGCACTTTGCATTTTTTCATTGCAGATTAAATACTTATACCGCACTTCGTAAACGGGCGGATATCTAATCCGCCCCTACGCTACTTCATCAATGACTTTGCCAATAATCTACTTGCCCGTAAACATTAGGTGCACATTTTATCGATTATCCAGCCATGCGACAATCGAATCTTCATTTCAGCGAGACTGAATACCTGACCATAAAAGTAAGTTATTCAATCGACTAACTTTTTTGAGGTAGATCACGAAACGTTTTCTTTTTCGGCGTATTTGGGAAAAAACAATTAAGTTGTCATTAAAAAAATGGCAGAATGACCTTGATCAAAAATGCAAACCCTTATTCATTTTACTTTTTGACGTTATATCATTTACTTTTACTCATACCTGAACTGGAGGAATATCGTGCAAACTGTTAATGTCGATATTGCAATTGTGGGCGCAGGCGGCGGTGGTTTACGGGCTGCAATCGCAGCGGCGGAAGCCAATCCTAACCTGAAAATTGCATTAATATCAAAAGTATATCCGATGCGTAGTCATACTGTAGCCGCCGAAGGTGGCGCTGCTGCGGTCATCAAATCTGAAGATAGTTATGACAAGCATTTCCACGATACGGTTGCCGGCGGTGACTGGCTGTGCGAACAAGATGTGGTCGAACATTTTGTCGAACATTCGCCGATTGAGATGACCCAACTGGAACGTTGGGGCTGCCCTTGGAGCCGCCGTGAAGATGGCGAAGTCAATGTACGCCGCTTCGGCGGCATGAAAATCGAACGGACATGGTTCGCCGCCGACAAAACCGGTTTCCACTTGTTGCACACCTTATTCCAAACCTCTATCCAATTCCCGCAAATTATCCGTTACGACGAACACTTCGTATTGGATATTTTGACCGATGACGGTCATGCCCGCGGCGTGGTCGCAATGAATATGATGGAAGGCACTTTGGTGCAAATTAATGCCAATGCGGTGGTGATCGCCACCGGCGGCGGTTGCCGAGCCTTCCGTTTCAACACTAACGGCGGTATCGTAACCGGCGACGGTTTGTCGATGGCATATCGTCATGGCGTGCCGTTACGTGATATGGAGTTCGTACAATATCACCCGACCGGCTTGCCGAATACCGGGATTTTAATGACCGAAGGTTGTCGCGGCGAAGGCGGTATTTTGGTCAATAAAGACGGCTATCGGTACCTGCAAGACTACGGTCTCGGACCGGAAACCCCGATCGGGAAACCGGAAAACAAATATATGGAACTGGGGCCGCGCGATAAAGTTTCGCAAGCCTTCTGGCAAGAGTGGCGTTTGGGGCGCACCCTGAAAACCGCCAAAGGCGTGGACGTGGTGCATTTAGATCTGCGTCATTTGGGTGAGAAATACCTGCATGAACGCCTGCCGTTTATCTGCGAATTGGCGAAAGCCTATGAAGGCGTGGATCCGGCGAAAGCCCCGATTCCGGTACGTCCGGTGGTGCACTACACCATGGGCGGGATCGAAGTGAACCAACAAGCCGAAACCCGTATCAAAGGTTTGTTCGCCGTGGGCGAGTGCGCCTCTTCCGGCTTGCACGGTGCGAACCGTTTGGGTTCTAACTCGTTGGCGGAATTGGTGGTGATCGGTAAAGTTGCCGGCGAATATGCGGCACAAAGAGCGGTCGAAAGCCAAAACGTGAATAGCGCCGCGGTTGATGCACAAGCGAAAGATGTGGTTGGTCGTTTACAAGCGCTGTTGGATCAAGAGGGCAACGAAAACTGGTCGCAAATCCGTGATGAAATGGGCGATTCAATGGAAGAAGGTTGCGGTATCTACCGTACCGAAGAATCCATGCAGAAAACCGTGGATAAAATTGCCGAACTGAAAGAGCGCTTCAAAAAAGTGCGTGTTTCCGACCGTTCCAGCGTGTTCAACACCGATATTCTCTACACCATTGAATTAGGAACGATTTTAGACGTGGCACAATCTATTTCTTCTTCTGCGATTGCACGGAAAGAATCACGCGGTGCGCACCAACGCTTAGACTATGTGGAACGTGACGACACCAACTATTTGAAACATACGCTGGCTTATTACAATGCCGACGGTGCACCACGCATTGAATACAGTGATGTGAAAATCACCAAATCTCAACCGGCGAAACGGGTGTACGGTGCGGAAGCGGAAGCCGCAGAAGCAGCAAAGGCGAATAAGGAGTAAGCGAAATGGGAAATTTAGCAATGAAAACAATGACCGTTGAAGTGCTTCGTTATAACCCGGAAGTGGATAAAGAACCTTATTTGAAAGCCTACCAAGTGCCGTATGACGAGCAAACCTCGTTATTGGATGCGCTGGGTTATATCAAAGATCAGCTTGATCCCGAACTGTCTTACCGTTGGTCTTGCCGGATGGCGATCTGCGGTTCGTGCGGCATGATGGTGAACAACAAACCGAGTTTGGCGTGTAAAACCTTCTTGCGTGACTACAGCGGTCATATGCGGGTTGAAGCCTTGGCGAACTTCCCGATTGAACGCGATTTGGTGGTTGATCTCAGCCACTTCATTGAAAGTCTGGAATCAATCAAACCGTATATTATCGGCAATAAAGCGCCTCCGGGCGAACGCACCAAGCAAACCCCGGCACAGTTGGAGAAATACCGCACTTTTTCAATGTGTATCAACTGTGGCTTGTGTTATGCCGCTTGTCCGCAATTCGGTTTGAATCCTGAGTTCGTCGGTCCTGCGGTCTTGACATTGGGACATCGTTACAACCTGGATAACCGCGACAACGGCAAAGCCGAGCGCTTAAAAATCATGAACGGTAAAAACGGCGTGTGGACTTGTACTTTCGTCGGCTACTGCTCGGAAGTCTGCCCGAAACACGTTGATCCGGCGGCAGGTGTCAACCAAGGCAAAGTCGAGTCGGCCAAAGACTACGTTATTGCCATGCTGAAACCGCAAAAGTAAGGAGAAAAGAATGACTACGACAACCAGCAAACGCAATAAATACGTGCGTGAAGTCAAAGCCGATTGGTGGAAAAAATTGGATTTCTACAAAATGTATATTTTGCGCGAATCCACCGCACTTCCGACCATTTGGTTCTGTATCGTTCTGCTTTACGGTTTCTTATGCTTAGGTAACGGCACCTTTGAAACCAGTTTTGTTTCCTTCCTGAAAAATCCGTTGGTGATTATTCTCAGCGTGATTACGATGGCAGGCGTGGTATTCAATACGGTGACGTGGTTCGGCTTAACCCCGAAAGCGTTAAACCTGATCTACAAAAACGAACGTGTGCCGCAATCTGCCATTAAAGGCTTGATGTGGGTGATCACCGCTGCGGTTTCTATGCTGACATTAATTCTTGTATATATCTAGGAGGAAAACGATGAAACAAGCTCCAAAACGTTCCAATGAACCTGTGGTATGGCTGTTATTCGGCGCAGGCGGAACCATCAGTGCCATTGTTTTTCCGGTGTTGGCATTAATCCTGTTATTCCTCTACCCGCTGGGATTAGTCGATTCCGCTAACATGGTCGCCTTTGCGCAAAGTATTATCGGCAAACTGATTTTGCTTGCCGTGGCAATCTTCCCGATGTGGGCTGGCATGCACCGCTTACACCACGGTATGCACGATTTCAAACTGCATATCCCGGCAAGCGGCGTGATCTTCTACGGTTTAGCCTCCCTGTATTCGGTGTTGGTGTTCTTTGCGGTGATTAATATCTAACCGCACTTTACAACCTCACAATAATTACTAAAGCTAAGCAGGGCGGATATCTAATCCGCCCTGCTTTTTGCAATGAAGAATGCGCATTTTTTAGCTACCCGCCTATTTCCGTCAAACGGCTACGCCACCACCGACACACTTTTCACCTGTGCATACACCCACATGCCGACCGAGAGTTTTAATTCCGCCAATGCCCAGCGGCTGATTGAGGCGCCGAACTGCAAACCATCGGCGTTTAACCGCACTTCCACTTGTTGCGCTTGGGTTTCTATTTCAGTGATTTGGCACGCCAACACATTGCGGATACTGCTGCCCTTTGCCGGTTGGAGAATAATCGAGACATCGGAGCTGTAAATGCAGATCCGCACCAAATCGCCGACATTTTTCTGCGCCACTGCATGAATCCACAACGGCTGTCCGGCGAAATTTAACGCCGTCATTTGATACAGCGGGTGGTGCATTTCAATCGGCAAGCTGAAAACCGCACTTTGTTGCCGTTGCGCCGCCTGCCCTTTCCACGGTAAGAAATGCTCACTTTGCCAAATGTTTTCCAATTCATCAAATGCCGCCACCTTGCCTTGCCGCATTAAAATAACCCGCTGCGCCAAGCGTAGCAGTTCGTCTAAACTGTGGCTGACATACAGAATCGGAATTTGAATCTCTTTTGCCAAACGATCGAGATAATCCAACAACTCTTGTTTGCGCGGCAGATCAAGTGCGGCTAACGGCTCGTCCATTAGCAATAATTCCGGCTCAGTGAGCAGCGCCCTGCCTATCGCCACCCGTTGTTTTTCGCCGCCGGACAGGGTGAGCGGATAGCGTTTCAGCAAAGGCTCAATGCCCAATAATTCGATAATTTCTTGATAAACGGCTTTGTTGACCTTTTTCATGCCGTAGGCTAAATTGCCTTTCACCGTGTAATGCGGAAACAGACGCGCGTCTTGGAACACATAGCCAAGATGGCGTTGTTCCGGCGGCAAATTGATGTTGCGCGTGGTATCAACCAACGTGCGCTCGTTAAGCTGAATATAACCTTGATCGGGCGTGGACAGCCCACTCACCAAATTAATCAGCGACGATTTGCCACTGCCCGATAAGCCGAAAAGTGCGGTCACGCCGTTGGACGGAATTTGCAAGTTGGCACTTAACGCCAAACTGCCAAGCTGTTTTTTAACATGAATTTCAAGCATTTTTTATCCTTGCTCGTTCTGCCCCAGTCGATATTTTGCACGCCGCGCCAACCATTCGGACAACACCAACGACAGCAAGGCAATAATGATCGCAATAATGCACAAACGCGCCGCCGCGCCCTCTGCCGACGGGGTTTCGATAAAAGAGTACATCGCCAGCGGAATGGTTTGGGTTTCGCCGATAATATTCGAGACAAAGGTAATGGTTGCGCCAAACTCGCCTAATGACCGGGCAAAACCCAACACTAAACCGGCGAGAATGCCCGGAAAGGATAATGGCAAAGTGATGGTGAAAAACACCCGCCACGCCGACGCGCCCAAGGTACGCGCCGCTTGTTCCAATTTCGGGTCGACATTTTCCAACGCCAAGCGAATGGCACGCACCACCAACGGAAACGCCACCACCGCCGAAGCCAGCACCGCACCGCGCCAACTAAACGCCACGCTGAAATCAAACCATTGATACAGATATTTGCCGATGAAACCGTTGCGCCCGAAACCAACCAACAACAGATAACCAATCACCACCGGCGGCAGCACCAACGGCAAATGAATAATGCCGTCCAATAGGTTTTTACCGTAAAAATCATAGCGGGCAAACAGCCAAGCAACAAAAATTGCAAACGGTAAGCTGATTAACATGGCAAACAACGCCACTTTCAAGCTGAGCCGAATGGCGCTGATTTCCGCCGGGCTCAGGCTGAGGGTTTGGATTATGCTGTCGATCAAAAGCGTTCCTTGATAAATTGTTTAAATAAAAGTGCGGTTAACATGCGCACTATAACAAAGCAGGGGCGGATTAGATATCCGCCCGTTTACGAAGTGCGGTATAAGCATTTAATCCATAATAAAAAATGCAAAGTGCGGTTCGGGCGGATATCTAATCCGCCCCTACACTGCCTAAGCGATTATTCTACGCTGAAGCCGTATTTTTGCAAAATCACTTTGCCTGCGTCCGAACGTAAAAATGCCATGAAATCACGCGCCGCTTGGCTGTCGTGTCCGCTGACAATCGCTGCCGGATATTCCACAGCTTCGTAGCTGCCGTCAGGAAACACCCCGACCACTTGTACTTTGTCACTGGCGGCGGCATCGGTGGCATACACAATCCCCAATGGCGCTTCGCCACGTTCAACCAGTGTTAATGCCGCACGCACATTTGCCGCGCGCGCCAGTTGTTTTTCCACTTTATCCCATTGATTTAATTTGGTTAATGCCGCTTTGGCATAAATCCCCGCCGGAACGTGCTCCGGATCGCCGACCGATAAAAAGTTTTTGCCTAAATAGCTCAGCCATTGATCGTTATTCAGATCGAATTTCAGTTCCCCCGCACTTTTCGGCGCGATCATCACCAATTTATTACCTGCGATAATTTCACGCGAATCCGCAATAATCTTGCCTTTTTGCTGTAAGAAATCCGCCCATTTCAGGTTAGCGGAAATAAACATATCCGCCGGGGCGCCTTCGTCAATTTGGCGTGCCAACACCGAAGACGACGCAAACGAGAACACAATATCACTGCCCGGCTGCTGTTTTTTATAAGTTTCCGCCGATTCTTGCAACACATTGGTCATCGAGGCGGCGGCAAATACGGTCAATTTTTGTTGAGCAAAACTGGGCAAAGAAAATACGGCAAGCGCTAACAATAACAAGGATTTTTTTAGATACTTCAACATAACATCTCCAAAAGTCGATTCTTTAGAATAAATAACATCGTCGGGCAATAATTGATATAACGGCTGTTCTGTTTATCGCGACAAACACCACGTTATAGCAAAAATTATATAGCGTTATTCGATGATGTCCAGCCCGAATGCCTATTGTTATCGTCTGTTTTGTTTTAAAATACCAATACGATCACATTTTTACGGAACGATGATTATGGCTGATATTGAAATGGATTTAAGCGTCAAACTGCAACAGCAGCTGTTTGTTGATCCAAGACGGATTGCATTATTAAAAGCCATTCAGCAATGCGGCTCAATTTCACAGGCGTCGAAACGCTGCCAACTGAGTTATAAAACCGCGTGGGATAACCTGAATGCGATGGATTTAATCAGCCCGAAACCGTTATTGCAGCGCAACAGCGGCGGCAAAGAAGGCGGCGGCACACGTCTTACCGCCTATGCCGAGCGCCTGTTGCGCCTGTATGAATTGTTGGAACAAACCCAACTGCGTGCATTTCGTATTCTGCAAGACGAAAGCGTGCCGCTCACCAGCCTGCTGTCGGCAACGGCAAAATTCAGTCTGCAAAGCAGCGCGCGTAACCAGTTAATCGGTCATGTGCGCGCTTTACGTCCGCAAGGATTAAATACGAATGTTGAAATAGAAGTCAACGGCTTGCCTGACCCCGTCACCGCCACCATCACCCAAGCCAGTTGCGAACGCCTGCAATTGCAAGCGCAACAAGAGTTATTGCTGATGTTCAAAGCGCCGTGGCTGACCTTGCGACACCAACCACTTGCCGCAATCAATCGTTTTCAAGGGGAAATCAGTGCACTTCGGCAACAGCAAAACGGCAATGAAGCCCTAATCCGTATCACGCCAAATATCGAACTGTGCGCCAGCTATCAAGACAGCGAACACTATCAGATCGGCGAAACGGTGTATGTCAGCATTGAGCCGCAGAAAATTATTTTGTTGGCGTTGTAAATTTGTTATTGGCAAAAATAGCTGATGAGACAAAGTAGCAACCGTATTTCCAAAAAACAGGAAACACGGTTGCTACTTTGAATAATGCAAATCAAGGTCGTTCAATTCAATATCACTGGATATTTAATACAAAATCAGTGCGGCGCAAACCAAACTCGGAGCAAAAGGCAGTTCCAGTTGCCGCCAATGCCGATGACTTTCATGCCCGCATATTCGTCGAATGAAAATCCAGAGTAAGCTGAAACTGCTTGCCAGTAATAACAATAACGGCAAATCCTCCGCCGGAAAAAAAGCGGCAAGTGCGGTTACCAGCCAGCAATCTCCCTCGCCGAACACTTCCCGTTGATAAAACCAACGGCTCAGCATGAAAAACAGGCTGATAAACAATAATGCAAGCAACAGGCTTTGTACGCTTTCGGCGAGTGTAATCAGGGCAAGCTGCTGCCAACCGCCGAACAGTGCCAATAGCAACAACTGTTGGCACATCAGGGTTGAAATCAAGCGGTAGTGCCAATCCACTAGCGCAATTGCCGTCAGTATCGCCAGACAATATAACCACCAAATTTGTTGTAACAACGGGGCTTGCGCGGTGCTGATCATCAGCGCAATCACAACAAAGCTCAACGGCAAATAACGCCAGGGTTTGTTTAACGGCGATAACCATTGATTGTGCGGGGCGAGCGTGATATTCAACAGCGGCGCATAGTAATCTTGATAGTGGTTATGCAAAATGCGGTTAAAACGCAACGCAAAATCATTGGTATAACGCTGCACCCAATAGCCGAACAGTGCTGCAATCGGCAGCAACAAAATAAGATTGGCAAACATCAACCCAACATCGCCCCCATATCGAAAATCGGCAGATACATGCCTAGCATTACCGCACCGATTAAACCGCCGATCAGCAGCATTAACAAGGGTTCAAGCAGTTGCGACAACAGATCGATTTGGTGATCCAATTGGCGCTGGTAATTATCAGCAATATGCTGCAACATCTGTGCCAAACAGCCGCTCTGCTCACCGACAACCAACATTTGCTGCGCCTGTTGCGGAAACCAACGGCTGCTGACACTTTGCGAAAAGCGATAGCCGCGCTGTAATAATTGCAGACTTTGCGCAATATCCTGTTGCAATACGCTTGGCGCACTCTCATCGCTAGGTAAAAATGTGTGCAACGCTTGATTTAGCGGAATCCCCGCTTGCAACATCAGCGCCAGATTACGACTGGAATCCACCAGATTACCCAGCTGCGATAACCGCCCAAACAACGGCAATTTTTGCAATAGCGCAAATATCAGCGCGCGAAACCGGCGATTGTGGCGATACGCATATTGCGCGCCGCCAATCAATAAAATCAGCAATAGCAACAAACGTCCGCCATAATCCTGCAACGTCTGCGAAAGAGCAAGCAACATACGGGTAACGTGCGGTAATTGCTGTTGATTCTGTTGATACATTTCGGCAAATTGCGGCACGATAAATAACAGTAACAACACGGTTAACCCCAGCGAAACAGCCAATACAATCAACGGGTAGAGTAAGATTTTCTGTAATTTGCGCTGTAACGCCAATTGTTCGGCTTTATCCGTGGCAATTTGCCGGCAAATTTGCGCCAAACGCCCGCTGGCTTCGCCGATACGGATTAATTGGCGATCACGTTCACTCAGGTAATCCGGGTTGTGCCGCAACACCTGCGAAAAACTATAGCCGCTTTCAATCCCGTGCAATAATTGTTGCAACCAATGCAATAATTTTTCCTGTTGGCAGTGCTGCTGCAAGATCAACAACACATTTTTTAGCGGCAGTGCCGCTTGCAGCAACAATGCCATTTGTTGCATTAATTCGCTAATTTCCGCTGCTTTCACGCGCTTCGACCAACGCCAATTACGCTGTATTTTCAGTTGCTGCAACCCGCGCGCCAATAAAATCGCTTCCGCTTCTTCGCGGTTTTCCGCCAACAGGCTGCCACACTGTTCGCATTGCAGCGCATTCAATCCGCGCCATTGGTATTCCGCCATTACGCCTCCCGACGCCCCAACACGCGGTGCAATTCGGCGTAGTCGGTTATGCCGCTATCCACTTTTTCTACCCCGCTTTGATACAAACTGTCGAAATCCAGATTGTAACTGAAATCCGAAAGCGTAAAGTGCGGTGTTAAAAACTGATAAGTGCCGATTCGTCCTGCGTATCCGTGCTGGCACTGAGCACAATCCCCGTTTTGACATTCGCAACGCCGCCGCAATAGGCGCTGCGCCACCACCAACAATAAACAGGAGGCGATTTCATACTCCTTTACCCCCAACTGCTGCAAACGTGCAATTGCCGACGGCGCGTCGTTAGTATGCAATGTCGAAAGGACTAAATGCCCGGTTTGCGCCGCGCGAATCGCCATCACCGCACTTTCCTCATCACGGATTTCCCCCAACATAATCACATCGGGATCTTGGCGCAAAAAGGTGCGCAGCAGCTGTTTGAAATCTAAACCAATGGCTAAATTGACCTGTGTCTGTACAATGCCATCCAGGCTGATTTCAATCGGATCTTCTGCGGTCAAAATATGTTTTTCTTGGCTATTCAAACTGTTAAGTGCGGTATAAAGCGAAATGCTTTTGCCGCTGCCGGTCGGACCGGTCACCAGAATCAAGCCCTGCGGTTGTCGCAATGCCTGCGCAAATGCCTGTTGCTGCGCGTTGTTCATGCCCAATTCGGAAAATGCCAAAGTAACCGGTTTATTTTGTTGTAAACGCAGCACCGCCTTTTCGCCCAATCGGGTCGGCAAAATCGACAGGCGCAAATCCAACACGTCATTAAAGGTGGTGCTAAATTGAAAGCGACCGTCTTGCGGCAAGCGGGTTTCGGCAATATCCAACTGTGCCAACAGCTTGACGCGCGAAATCAAACGCGCGGCAAAAGTGCGGTTGATCTGCTGAATCAGCGTCATCACGCCGTCAATCCGAAACCGCACTTGCAAGCCGTCGCCATTCGGTTCAAGGTGAATATCCGACGCGCGCCGTGCCATGGCTTGTTCAAACAGTTGCTCCAGCAACTGAATAATCGGCTCGTCCTGCGTGGTTTGCGCCTCGGGCTGGATTTGATATTGATATACCGCTTGCGCATAGTCCTGCACTTGATCCGCTTGCGGCGAGAGCTGTTGCAGGGCGGCTTTCAACACCGCACTTTCCAACACCACAACCTCAACCGCCTTATCGTGCAAAAAGGCGAAAACCTCAGCGGCATTGAGATTTTGATCCGACTCCACCCCGAGCCATAGGCAATCTTCCTCTTCCTGCAACGGCAAGGCAAAATAGCGCAATAACAGCGCTTGCTGCTGACAATTTTTCTGCCAAAGTGCGGTTTCAATCTGAAAAAACCGCCCGTCGGCACTGGTTAACTGATAACTCACCGCACTTTCCTTATATCATGACTACTGAGAACAAAAACCGCTTGGGAAAATCGAGGTATCCGAACCGTTACACGCCACCGACCAGCTAATTGCCGAACCGTTGCCGCCACTTGCCGTCATGACATAACTGTAACCCTCTAAACTGGCGCGCCCTGTAACCGTGATTTTTCCGCCGGCGGTTTCAATCGTTTTGATATATTTTGATTTATTGGTTTCCGCTTTATTCGCCTGAATGCCATTGCTGCCTGCGCTGCAATTGGTGGTCGCGCCGGTGTTATAAATGCAAAGTTCAACCTCTCCGCGGTAAGGCGTCGAGGCTTGCAATAATTCGGATAATGCCGCCTTGCGCGTGTGATTTTGGTACGACGGAATGGCAATCGTCGCCAAGACTGCGATAATTGCGATCACGATCATCAGTTCCACTAACGTAAAGCCTTTTTTCCATTGAGATTTTGCCAACATATTTCCTCCTGATTTTGGTTAGCCTTTGTGTATAATTGGCACACGAGAGGTTACAAAATTCAGGCAAAAAAGCGAAAGCCTGCAACAATTATTGGAATTCGGATCGCAAAATGACAAATTTATGTCCCAAAACGATTGAAAACGGTTGGCTAGCGCCGGTACGGCGACTTGTTTCACCGCACTTTGATTCACGCCCCGAACCACGGGATATCTCTCTGTTGGTGATTCACTACATCAGCCTGCCGCCGGAGCAGTTTGGCGGCGATTTTATTGACCGTTTTTTTCAAGGGAAATTAGATCCCGACGCACATCCTTATTTTGCTGAAATTCAGGATTTACGCGTCTCGGCACATTGTTTGATCAACCGCGCAGGGCAAATTACGCAATATGTCAATTTCCACGATCGCGCCTGGCACGCCGGTTTGTCTTGTTTTGAGGGGCGGGAAAAATGCAATGATTTTGCCATTGGCATTGAGTTGGAAGGCTCGGACAATCAACCGTTTAGCGAAGCGCAATACCGCACTTTGCAACACTTGACTCCGTTAATAATGCAAACTTATCCGCAAATCACTAAAGCGCGGATCGTCGGACATTGCGACATCTCCCCCGGGCGGAAAATCGATCCGGGGAAATATTTTAATTGGGCGCGGTATTTGGGAGGGCTTTAATTTTTGTTTTGCGATCTGATATTTTCGCCTTGCGGCGAAACCCGATAGCAACTTTAAGATGAACGAAAAAAATCCGCTACAATCGCTTGTAACGGATTTTTCATCTAATACTTATTATGAAAAACTAAAAAAGTCTTTCACCGATTGCCACCAGCCCTTATTTTCCTCTAACTCTAACGGCTTGATGTCCGAATTTTGGGTTTCCGGCAACGGCTTGTCCAAATGGAAATCATTGACTACGCCGCGTTGGTTGAAATTCACCGTCAAAGTGTGTTGCTGCGGCTCTTCGTAGCCTTTTTGTTGCAGATAGACATAGTACCAAGTATAGCTGCTGTATGGGTCGGTCAATAACGGCGTGCCTAACAGATACTGCACCTGTTCCTGCGTCATCCCGTTTTGCAACTGCGCCACTTGCTCGGCTTGCAAATAATTACCCTGCGGCACATCAATCCGATAAACCAATTTATTATATAACGAGCACGAGGTGACACTGATACTGAGCAAAAGAATCGTTAAAACAGATTTCAATCTCATCTTTTTTCTACCTTTTTATTCTGAATTGTTACGGATAATACCTAAAGTTAACAAAAATGCCAATATATTTAAGCGTCGGACTTGGCAAAACGTTGCAGCTGATCACGCAAATTTGCCGGCAAACCTTTAATCGTCAAACTATCATTCTGTTCATCCCACTCAATGCGTTCGTTGAGCAAAACTGCGTCAAAACTCAGGGTAACGCCTTTGCCCGAACCGGAAAATTTGGTCAGCGATTTTAACGCGCCCGATACCGGCGGAATACTGTCTGCCAATTCATATTCGTGTTCACGGCTGAACTGCCCGAAATCCTGCTGGTTTAGACTCGGCAAACTGTCGGAAAGTTCCTGTAAAATAATTTCTTCACCGACTTTTAATTGCCCTTTGCAATAATCAAACGCCTGCTTTTTCACTTCCTGCGTTTGTTTGACATCCAATTCGCCCTGTTGACAAAAATCATCCACTGCCTGTAACAAGGTTAAATTCTGCTGTTTCGGATCAAAGCCGCTATCCGCACCTAAAAAATCCATAAAGAAATCAGATACTTTACGCCCGACGCGTCCTTTTATAAAACTCAAATAACGGGTGGAAGAAGCGGACAGTTGCAACTCGGTTAAATTAATCCGTGCCGCGATATCATATTGGCTGATATTCAAATACGAAGTCTGCCGAATGTCGAGCTTATCATCCACCAACATGCTGTAACGGCTGTCGAGCAGCGCAATAAACAGATAATCGGTCGCCAAAAAGGTATATTCGCAGAAAATAAAAGTGCCGCTCTCGGCAAAGGCATATTTGCCCAACTCTTTTGCCAGTTGCCCGGCGCTTTGCTGGCTGAAATCGAGAAATGTCAGTTCATTTTCTAAAAAACGGTTCAGTTGGCGCGCAAATTGCGATTCGTTTTGGAATACGCCGTATGCTTGCGCCTTGCCTTGATAATTCTGGTGCAGTTGCAACATCATTTGCTGAATTTCATCACTGACCGGTAGCAGTTGCGCCCGCAAACGCGTGAGCAAGCGTTCATTTTCCGCTTCCTGGTTTTCGCTTAATGACAGTTGGTGCAGAATAATCTGTTTAACTTCTATACTCATGGGTTATCCGTTTATTTTGGGGATTGAAAACCGCGTTATTATACGCAATTCCGCCTCGCTTTTTTAGCGGTAATCTGAAAAATATGCTAATATCGCCAACAATCCTCTCCTTTAACATTATGGGTGACAAAAGTTATGGCAACACAATCAAAATACAGCGATCAACAAGTGCAGGCCTTATTAAACGATTTGGCAGCGGTGTTGGAAAAACATCAGGCGTCGGTCGATCTGTCGTTGATGGCGTTAGGGAATACGGTCACCAACTTATTATATTCCAGTGTGGGGCGCAATCAGCAGCAAGCGTTAGTCGACGCGTTTTGCCATGCATTGAAAAACTCGCTCAAACCGCACGAATAACCGTACTTTAGGCCGAACTATGCTGAAAATTCCGCGCCAATATTGGGAATCCACCTCACAAAAAATTTCGTGGGGGCATTGGTTTACGTTTTTCAATATTATTGCGGCGATTCTTATCGGCTCACGTTACGCCTTTATCGCCGATTGGCCGGCAACGCTGATTGGCAAAGTCTATTTCTTTTTAAATATTCTCGGGCATTTCAGCTTTATTGTCTTCGCCCTGTATCTGCTGATCCTGTTCCCGCTCAGTTTTCTGATTAAAAATCCTTACACTTTTCGCGCTGTCGGGGTGGTGCTATCCACTTTGGGGTTAACCCTGCTACTGTTGGATAGCGAGGTTTTCAACCGTTTCCATCTGCATTTATCGGTGCTGATTTTGGACATTTTGATCAATCCCGACAATGGCGATTTGGCGCGTAACTGGGAACGGTTCTTTGTGCCAATGCCGACGATTTTTTTGATCGTCATGCTGTTTTCACGCTGGTCGTGGGAAAAATTGCGCAGCTTGGAACGGCAAAAATGGATCCGCCAAGCCGCTTATTTTCTCATGTTTTGCTTTGTCAGCTCACACTTACTGTATGCTTGGGCGGATGCCTATTTTTACCGTCCGGTCACGGTGCAAAAAGCCAATTTGCCGCTTTCTTACCCGATGACGGCGCGTAAATTCTTAGAAAAAAACCAGCTGCTTAATCGGGATCAACATCAAGATCAGCTCAGCCGCAGCGGACGCTTAGACGCACCTTATTTGGATTATCCGAAACACGCCCTGCAATTTTCGCAGCAGCGTCAAAAACCCAATATTCTGTTAATCAATATTGCCGGCTTACGCTATGATGCGATCCAAGCGGAAACCATGCCGTCGCTCTCGGCTTTACGTGAAAGCGCACTGGATTTCCAACAAAATTACAGCGGCGGCAATAGCCAGAACGGGGCGTTGGTCAGCCTGTTTTACGGCTTAAATGCCAATTATTTCGACAGCCTGCTCAGCCAACGCCAAGCCTCCGTCTGGGTCGAACGCATGCAGCAGTTGGATTACCGTTTCGGTCTGTTCGTGACCGCGCCGGTCAAATCACCACTTTACAACCGTTCGTTGTTTAAACAACATGCATTGTCTTTCAACAATGCCTCCAATCAGCAAACGACCCGCCAATGGCTGAATTGGTATCAAAAACAGAGCGATAAACAAAGCTGGTTTAGTTATCTGCAATATGATTTATTGGGCGTGATGACCAATTATTCAGCGACTGATCCGAACGAACAGCAGCAATATTACCGTCGCCAATTAACTGAAATTGATCGTCAGTTAAGCCGAATCCTACCGCACTTGGCGGCGGATACGGTGGTGATCGTAACCGCAGATCAGGGTTATTCCTATCAAGTGGAAAACAATCGCAACGCCAATTATTTCGGACGTGATCGGATTCAAGTGCCGCTACTGATCCGCTTGCCGAATCAATCGGCGCAACAAATCACCCATATCAGCTCGCAAATGGATCTTGTGCCAACACTGATGGAACACATTTTTAACGCGCAAAATCCACTTTCGGATTATACACAAGGCGATGATCTGTTTAACCTCGACGGCACCCGTGCAGATTGGGTATTTGTTGCCAACCAACGCTGGAATGTGATTATCACCAATAATGGTGAACAATATCATATTGATTCTCAAGGCGAATATCAAAAATACAGCCGCGATTACCAACCGCTAGCCTCGGAAAAACCACCGTTGGCACTATTCCTGCAAGTGTTTAGCCGCGACAGGAATTTCTTGTTGCGCTGATGGCAAACCAAAGTGCGGTTTAACCGCACTCAGATTGTAGACAAACTGACTTCTCTCCCTCCGCGTGCGGAGGGAGTACCATTTTTCGCAAGAAAAATGGGGAGGGAGGGGTAATATGAAAATGCAACATATTAATTAAAATGATTTATGCCTCCCTCCGTCCTTCGGACACCTCCCTCCGTATACGGAGGGAGGGAAATTATTAGAAAAAGAGACTTTGTCATCAGCTTGAGTACGGTTTAACCGCACTTTAACCTGCTAAGGCAGAGGAACAATCGCAATCGTTTTACCGAGTGACGCAAGCATTTTTAATAAGGTATTTAATTGTGGATCTGATGTACCTTTTTCAATGCGTGCAATCACCGGTTGCTTCACGCCGCTGAGTTCTTCCAATTTTTTCTGCGAAACACCGAGCTTTTGCCTCGCGCGGATTAGTTCGCCAATCAAAGCAATCCGCAAATCGCTTTCTCTCATTTCCTCGGCACTAAATACTGTTTGTTCAAATTCGGTCCAATTTGTGACGACAGGGTTCGCCGGCGGTTATGCCGTGTTCACTTAAAATTTTAGGCTTGCGCAACAATCCCCTCGGCACACACATACGCCGAGCTCCACGCCCATTGGAAGTTGTAGCCGCCGAGCCAGCCGGTGACATCGAGCACTTCGCCGATAAAATACAGACCGGGAATCGCATTGGCTTGCATGGTTTTGGAGGAAATGGCGGCGGTATCCACACCGCCTAAGGTGACTTCGGCGGTGCGGTAGCCTTCCGTGCCGTTGGGGTCGAATTGCCAGTGGTGGATAAGCTGTTCCAGTTGCTGCAACCGCACGTTGGAGAGTTGCGCAATCGCTTGATCATCGAATAGTTCCAGTTCAAGCCACAATTCCACCAAACGTTTCGGCAAAATGCGCCCAAGTGCGGTTTTTAGTTGTAATTTCGGCGAAGTTTGGCGCAGTTCGCATAGATAATCGCTGATGTTTTGCTGTGGCAATAAATCAATCGTAAGGGGTTGGTTCGGTTGCCAATAGTTGGAAATTTGCAACATCGCCGGGCCGGAAAGTCCGCGATGGGTGAACAACATTTGGTTGCAAAACTGTTTGCCGGATTGCGCTTCTACATTGACCGCCAAGGATACGCCGGCTAATTGCGCATAAGGCTTGTCTTGTTCGCGCCAAGTGAACGGCACGAGAGCGGCACGCGGTGCGATGACGTTTAAGCCGAACTGCTCCGCCAATTTATAACCGAAGGCGCTGGCACCTAACGCCGGCATGGAAAGACCACCGCTCGCCACCACGAGATTTTGACAGCGTAAAACGTTACCGTTGCTTTGCAAGCGAAACCGCACTTGGCTGTTGTCGGCATTTTCCACTTGCTCGACTGCACCGACTTGCTGGCGCAATTGGATTTCAACCCGCCCTTTTCGGCACTCTTTCAGCAATAAATCGACAATGTCCTGTGAGCTGTTGTCGCAAAACAGTTGTCCCGACTCTTTTTCGTGATAAGCAATGCCGTGTTCGGCAACGAGCGCAATGAAATCCCATTGCGTATAACGTGCCAACGCAGATTTAACGAAGTGCGGATTGCGGCTGAGATAGTGCTGTGGCGTGACATCCAAATTGGTGAAATTACAGAAGCCGCCGCCCGCCATTAAAATTTTGCGCCCGACTTTTTTGCCGTTATCCAGCACCAACACCGATTTTCCGGCTTGTCCCAAACGGGCGGCGCAAAATAAACCTGCCGCCCCTGCGCCGATAATCACCACGTCATAGTCTGTTTTTTGCATTGCTTGCCCATCTCTCAACTGAAAAAGGCGATTATAACGCAATTTAATGTTGCATTCCGCCTAACATTTCTGCCGCTTGCAAATTTTGAATCAAACTGCGCCGATCCAAATCATGATGATTGCTGTCTAAAATCTGCTGCCAGTAAACCCGGGCTTGGGTGTAATCACCGCGCCCGAACGCGTCGGCTGCAAGCAGCGACAAGGCGCGCAGTTGGTTTGGATCTTGCTGTAGCGATAACTCAAGCCATTTTTTGGCTTTATCGGTTAATTTTTTGTCGGCTTGATAGTAAAGTGCGGTTGCGGCGGCAGCAAGTAATTCGCTGTTTGCGCCGAGCAGATATTCGGCACGGGTGAACGATTCCAACGCATTGGCGTACTCTTCCGCTTGCAAATAATTCAGCCCCAACTGAAACCAGTTTTCGCCGTTGTTATAATCGGCACGCAATGCATTTTGCAACTCTTGCCGATATTGTTGCCGCTGTTCGCCGCCGCTTTGCACCACTTGTGCTTTCAGTGTTGCCCCTTGCTGCCAAGCGCTACAACGTCCGCTCAGGCTGTAGACGAACACCGCACTTGCTCCGATAAGCGCGGTAACAGCGAAAATAGACAAAAAATTAAAACGAGAGGGGTTTACTTTTTCTGCCGAGCAGACTGCGCCAACCGCACTTTGCCCCTCCGCTTGCCGCTTTAATTCAGACCGCACTTGCCCTTTTGCTTTACGCCATAATAAAACGCCAGCCAACAACAGCAAAGCAAAAGGCGCGCCCCATAGCAGCCAAGTGGTTGTTTTGAAAGGCGGATCGTAGCGCACAAAATCGCCGAAACGTGCCGTCATCTGTTCTACAATCTGTTGATCGCTCACGCCTGCGTCGGCTAATTTATAGACTTCAAGGCGTAAATCGTAGGCTATCGGCGAATTGGATTCGACCAGATTCTGATTTTGGCATTGCGGACAGCGCAATGATTTCGCCAGATTGACCGCTCTGACCCGTGTTTCTGCTGATTGAAACGGGTAAGTATCCACAATTTCAGCGTAACCTGTTGCGCCGATTAGCAGAGCAAACAACAGCACGCCGCATACTTTCAATTTATGCCACATGTTATTGCCCCCTTGCCGTTGAAAGTGAAGGCGGAAATTGTTGCAACAATTGTTGTAGTAATGGCACAAACTGCTGTTGCCACACGGTTTGATCCAATTCACCCGCATAACGGAAACGGATAATGCCGTCGCCGTCGATTAAATACGTTTCCGGCGCGCCATACACGCCCAACGCCAATGCCAGTTTGCCATCGCGGTCATTCAATACTTTCGCGAACGGATTGCCTTTCGCGATTAACATCTGCCGCGCCGATTGCGGATTGTCACGATAATTCAAGCCGTAAAGCAGATATCCCTGCCGTTGTAACTGCATTAAAAACGGATGTTCAGTAATACAACTCGGACACCAGCTGCCCCACACATTGAGTAAAAACGGTTGCTTCGGCAAAGTGCGGTTATCAATCTGTTGTGTCGGATGTAGCAAATCCGGTAATTGGAATTCCGGCAAGGGTTTTCCTTGTTGCACTAATGCCAATTGTGATGGGTCGCGCTGCAAACCAAGCAACAACATCGCCCCTAATGCCAACAGGGCGAATAATGGTAGAAACAAGGCTATCCGTTTTTTCATGCGGCTTCCTTATGGTTGACTTGGGTGTCCGGCTTAACGTAGCGCCGCAAACCAATCGACAAAAATGCCGCCAATGCCATCAGCAAGCCGCCGAGCCACAGCCATTGAATCAACGGTTTATAGTGGAAGCCGAAGGAATACCGCTGCTCGGGGGATTTATCGCCTAATACCACATATAAATCGCCCAAAATACCGCTTTTTAATGCCACTTCGCTCATCATGCTGTTGCGAATATCATAAAAACGTTTTTCCGGGTATAAATCAAATTGCTCGCCATTATGAGTGACGCGTAAGCGGGCGGTATCGGTGGTGTAGTTCGCCGCAAGGCGGTATTCATTCGCTTTAAAATCAAAATGATAACCATGCAGTTGTGCGTTTTCTCCCGGGGCGAGTTTTATGCCCAGATCAGAAGCGTAATACCCGCTCATTATCGCCGCAATCACCACCAGCGCGACTCCGCCATGCCCGAATAACATCGGAAGTGCGGTAATAAAGCGCTGTTGACGATAGCTGCGCCATGCCGCAAACAATAAACCGAACAACAGCCAAAATCCTAGCAAGACAAACATAAACGGCAGCCACTGCCACGTTTTTAACGAGTCCAGCCAAATATTCCAGGCGATCACCCCGTAAGCGCAAACTAATGCCGGCAGCAAACTCAGCAGATACCGTCGCCAGAAAAGCCAGCGTCCGTTCAGCCACAATAACATCATCAACAAACTCAGCAGGACTAACGGCGTAAAAATGGTATTAAAATAAGGCGCGCCGACCGAGATCGAGCCGAACCCAAAGGTGCTGAACAGTAACGGGTAAAATGTGCCTAACAGCACGCTGAACGCCGCAATCGCGCTCAGAATATTCAGTAACAATAATGCCGTCGGTTGTGAAAACCAATGCGGGTTAGACCGCACTTCGCTTAGCTTGGCATTGAAAGCGAACACCGCCAAGCCCAAACCGCTAAACAGGAAAAACATCGCCAACAGTGCATAACCACGCGACGGATCAATCGAAAAGGCATGAACCGAAGTGATCACCCCCGAACGCACGATAAAAGTTCCCAATAATGACGCAGAAAATGCCAACAGCGATAACAGCAAGCTCCAGTAGGGATATAAGCCGTGTCGTTGGGTAGCGATCAAACTGTGGATTAAACCCAAACCGAGCAACCATGGTATGAGGGAGGCATTTTCGACCGGATCCCAAAACCACCAGCCGCCCCAACCCAGCTCATAATATGCCCACCATGCGCCAAGTAAAATACCGCAAGTGAGCCAGCCCCAGCTGAGTAATGCCCAGCTTCGGCTGTAACCGGCAAAAATCCGGTTATCGGTTTTACACAACAGCGCCACAATCGACAGGGCGAAATTCAATGCAAAACCGACGTAACCGAGATAAAGTAACGGCGGGTGAAACACCAGTGCGATATCTTGCAACATCGGATTGAGATCACGCCCCTGAAACGGTGCCGGGAACAAGCGTTCAAACGGATCGGATAAAACCAAGGTATAAAGACAAAGTGCGGTGTAAACCAAGGCAAGCACCGCCACAACCCGAGCGCTAAACAAGCGCTCTGCCGAGCGGTTGAACACGGCAAACAGCATTGTCCATAATGACAAAGTCACCAGCCAGAACAACATCGAGCCTTCATGCCCCCCCCAGGTTGCGGCGATCTTAAATAGCAACGGCAATTCCGTATTGGAATGGGAAGCAACATACAATACTGAAAAATCATCGCGGGCGAAACTGTAGGCTAGAATTGATATTGCCGCCAGTGCAAAGAAAAAGAGTAAGGAGGACAGCGGCGTGGTAGCCGATAAAAAACGCGCTCGCTGCGGCAAAAACGGTATCAGCAACAACAAAAGTGCGGTGACAAGACTGCAAATTAACGCAAAATAACCGAATTCTGGAAGCATTTTGTTTCACTCAAATAAAAAGCGGGATTAACGCCAAATAATCCCGCTATTCTAACAACTTATCAAGCCAACGTCATTTGTCCGGTGTAAAGGATAAAGAAACGTAGGCAGAATACGCCGAACAAGGTGCAAAGTGCGGTGAAAATGATAAAGCCTTTGCGGTGTTTCAGTTCTGCGCTGCTGACCGCATTGAGTAACAACGGTAACAACAGCCCAATCAACACCACGCCGATCCAGAACACCCACGCCCAGAAACCGCCGCCGATTGCCGTCACCATTGACACGGTTTTTTGTCCGCCGCCAAAATACAAACCGACAAAGAAGGCAAACAGCAGGAAGATTTCGAGTAATACCACCGGCGTTTCAAACTTATGTAAGAACGAAACCGACGCGGAATGCGTTGATTCCCGGCAGCACCAGACCGCAGCCAGCAACAGTGCGGCAATCCCGGAAGAGGTGCCCGAAGCCAAAAATAGGATCGGCAACACCGGATTGTTCAACATCGGATAACTGACCAGCGCCGAGAGCAAGAAACCGGTATACGCCCCCAGCAGAACAGATAACAAAATCAAAATTAATTCAATCGGGTTACACCATTTCTCGATCGCGTTGATGATTTTCTTCACAAAAGCGAGCGCAGGAATATAACGATCAATCCAGTCCGCCAGCAGGTGTTTGAACACGATAGCCAGCCATAAGAACAGGAACAACATATAAACCTGGAACAGCATAACCCCCATTGACATCACCGATTGCGGTTGATAATTAAACATCAACATCCAGAATGTCCATGGTTTGGTTAGGTGGAAGATCAAAATCGTCAAGCCGATAATCAAACTCACCGGCGCGATGATCGCCGCACTGCGAATCACGTTATTGCGGCTGACATCACTTCCTGCCAAAACCGAACTGCGTTTTAGCAGCACCGCCAATAAAGTAACCCCGGCGGAAATCCCTAATAGGAAAAGATAAATCGCAATAATTTCGTCCCATACTAACGACGGGAAGTGGAATGGACTGTTCATCGTCTGATCTCCCCTGCTTTAGCCGGAACATGGTACAAGTTCGGTTTGGTCCCTAACTCGACTTTGGTTTGATACACCTGTTTTTCACGGAGTTGGCGTGAAATCTCGCTGTTCGGATCATCCAGATTGCCAAAGGTCAATGCCTTGGTCGGGCAAACCTCGACACAGGCCGGCAGACGCCCTTTTGCCAAATTGGTGTCACGGCAGAAATTGCATTTATCCGCCGCTTTGGTCTTAGGATGAATGAAACGCACCCGATAAGGGCACACGGCAATACAATATTGGCAACCGACACACAGATCCGCCTTCACGTCAACAATACCGGTGGAAGCCTCGATAAACGATGCCCCCGTCGGGCAAACATGCACACAAGGCGCATTGCTGCAATGTTGACAGGAATGGCGATAAAACTCATAGGTGACGTCAGGAAATTCCCCTTGCGGTTCTCCCCGAATGATTTCCAGACGTGATACCCCTTCAGGCACGTTATTGACTTCACGGCAAGCGTCCATACATGCGGTACAACCGATACAGAGCTTCTCGTCGTGCAACATGCCATAACGTACTTCGTTAATCGTCAAAGTCTGAGCCAGACTTTGTGCGGGTTTTCCGGTCATCAGGATAAGAGCCCCAGCCCCCATGCCGGAAACAAAGTTTCGGCGTGAGCAACTCATTTTTTATCCTTATCCTGAATCACAGGTTGTGGGTTGGCTTTGGCTTCCAACAATTCTTGTTGTTTACCGTGACAATCAACGCACAGTTTCACTTGATCTTTATGCGCAATACCTTGCATTGGATCTGCTTTCGGGTGCAAGGTATGACAGCTGGCACACGGCAGTTTCATCGCATGCACATCATGCGCCCATAAGCTTTCGCGCAATTTTTCCGGCTGGTGACAAGAGAAGCAGACCTGATTTTGCTCTTGTACACTGTACATCGGCGTTTTGCCGTCGAAAATATCACCATGGAAACGCATTACATCTTTCACGCCGCGACGGTGATCTTCCGAAATATTACCATGACAGCTGACACAGTTAATCGGTTTTCCTGTTGACGGATTGGCTTTGCTTAAATGGATACCGTGAAATTGTTCGTCATTAAATTTATGGCATTGTGCGCAATATTTATTTGGATCACGCTGATTTTCCAACTGCGGTTGGTAAGTCAGCTCATTACCCGCATTGCCGCTTTGCGCATTGGTGTTTGCAGACGAAACCGTGGCTGTCAGCAAACCTGCGCTTAATACGGCTATCAATTTGACAGCCTTTAACAGAAGATTTCCCTTCATCGTCTTTTCCCTCAATCTTAAATGGTTGTTATGCTTGATACCGCACTTTTACTCCGGTTGATCTCGCCAAACGCCAAAGTGCGGTTTAATCAGCTATTATTCACCCAGTAAGCCTTTTGCTTTGGCTTCTTTATCCCATTGAGGTACAAGGGTTTTCAAGAATTCATCTTTTGCTTTTTTCTCTTTTTCATAATCAATGCCCATCACTGCCTGCGCTTTCTCTTTGGTCGAAATATCCGGAATAGCCACTGGCTGGCTGACATTGTGCGCACTCAGCACACGCGCCAATTTCACCCGCGCATCACCGGCTTTATCCAAGCCTGTGCCTAAGACACGCAACATCACATCCGGCGCATGCATGTAACCGCCATGGCTGGCTGCGGCATAATCCCAACGCCATTGGGCATGACGAATATCTTGCAATGCCGCTTTCATTTCGTCTTCAGTTGCACCGGCATCCCATGCGGCTTTGGCTTCAAAGTGCGCTTTCACCAGTTGATCTTCCAAACGGATCATCACGTCTTTGACTTCATGCTTGCGTGAAGACACAATTTCGCGCAATTTTTCTTTGCTTTGATCGTGGCAGTTGGCACAGGTGTTTTCAAACGCGTCAAACGGATTGCCGATTTTGTGATCGGTAAAGACTTTGCCGTCGGCGGTTTGCACTTTCGGCATATGGCAGTCGATACAGGTCACGCCGTTTTTACCGTGCATGCCTGCCGACCAGATTTCGAAGTCCGGGTGTTGCGCTTTCAACATCGGCGCTTTAGAGAGCGAGTGAGTCCAATCGCTGAAGCCGATTTCATCGTAATAGGCTTCGATTTGATCAACACTGGTGCCTTTATCCCACGGGAACGTCACTTCTTTCAAATCACCGGCAAAATAGTATTCCACGTGGCAGTTAGCACAAATCGCCGCACGTTGATCGGTTTTATCCGATGAGGCGAAATTTTCACCAATTTTATCCAAGGCGCGTAACACATGCGGACGCGCAATGCGCAATGCCGGTTTGCCTTCGGCAAAGTCGGCGGAGGTGGTATCGTGGCAGTCGGCACAGCCGATCGAATTCACTACTTCCGGCCCGCCTTTTGCCCATTTACCGCTGAAATAACCGTCTTCACCCCATTCCGCGATTAAACGTGGCACATCCGGACCTTTACAGGTCCAGCATGCCATCGGTTGCGGACCGTCATTTGGTCCGGTCGGGGCGCCGGTACGCAGAATATCCCGCACATCTTTAATCGCATAAAAGTGACCGCGCGGTTTGTTATAATCGTGCGAAAACAAATAACCGCCCCACAATACAATCATGCGCGGATCTTCACCGATTGCCGAGTCTACTTCATCAGATTCTGAAGTTGCCGACCATGTATTAAATTGCAGCGGATATTTTGCTGCAAATTTTTGGTTATTAGACTGGATAACCACTTTCGAATCGGCTTCTGTTTTTTGTTCCTCTGCCATGGCATTTTGCGTTGCCAGCCAACCTCCGCCGATTACGGCGAGCAGGCTGAATAGCGAGGTCAGTTTTTGTTTTGCGATATTCACGATAATTTCCTCCGTAGAGACTTTCCCACAAGAATTGGATTTGAAACGCCATGTTAAGCACTTAACTCTGTGATAACATTGCAACAATCAACTAAAGTTCTTCGAGATTAAATTAGCAAATACCCTTGTTTTTTGCATAGATATATTCAAAATAGTTGTTCTTGATCAAATTTCCACAGCAAAATACCTCTAAATGAGTACCTCTTTTTTGTCAAATAGTATAAAAAAACCGCACTTTCGCTTAAAATTTCAGCAAAAGTGCGGTTAAATATTATCAGTGCAATCAATAACTAAGCGTTATTTCACTTCCATGCCTTGCGCCTGTAAATCGGCGTGATAGGAGGAGCGCACGAAAGGACCGCAAGCGGCATGCTCAAAGCCCATTGCCTCGGCTTTTTCGCGCATTATGTCAAACTCGCTCGGCGGCACATAACGCGCCACCGGCAAGTGATGGCGGCTCGGTTGTAAATATTGTCCCAAGGTCAACATGGTTACGCCGTTAGTGCGTAAATCCTGCATTACTTCCAAAATTTCGTCATTCGTTTCGCCCAAACCGACCATTAAACCGGATTTGGTCGGAATATGCGGAAACATCCGTTTGAAATCATGCAACAGTTTTAATGACCATTGATAATCGGCGCCCGGGCGAATCTCACGGTATAAACGCGGCACATTTTCCAAATTGTGGTTAAACACATCCGGCGGATTATCTTTTAATTTATCCAATGCTTGTTCGATTCTGCCGCGAAAATCCGGCACTAAAATTTCAATTTTGATATTCGGATTGAGTTTGCGGATTTCGCGCACGCAATCGGCAAAATGCCCCGCACCGCGATCCGGCAAATCATCGCGATCGACCGAAGTGATCACCACATAACGCAATTTCATATCTTGAATGGTTTCGGCGAGTTTTTTCGGTTCGTCAGGATCCGGCGGCAGCGGTTTGCCGTGCGCCACATCGCAAAACGGGCAGCGGCGGGTACAGATCGCGCCTAAAATCATAAAGGTTGCCGTGCCGTGATTGAAACACTCGTGTAAGTTCGGGCAACTGGCTTCTTCGCACACCGAATGCAAACCGTGACGGCGCATGCCGTTTTTAATGCTGTCAATCTTCGCCGAACTTGCCGGTAATTTAATTTTCATCCACGCCGGTTTCGGCAACAACTCCTGCTCGGGATTAATGTTTGTCACCGGAATAATTGAAGTTTTGGCTGCGTCGCGATATTTCACGCCACGTTCCATTTTGAAAGGTTTACCCATTATAGCTCTCGATTTGTCTTGATTCGGATTAAGGCTTAATTAATTTTCAACGAATTGGATCTGTTTGTAATCCATTAGGTTAATAAAATGTTGCAGTAATTGTGGGGCAACCTGCTCGCAAAGTAAAGCCGGATCACCGATTAATTCGCTTAATTGGCACATTTCTAAGCCGGCATAGCCGCAAGGGTTGATATAATTGAACGGGGTTAAATCCATATTGATATTCAATGCCAAGCCGTGAAACGAACAGCCGCGACGGATACGCAGCCCCAATGAACAAATTTTGCGTTCGTCAACATAAACCCCGGGCGCATCGGCTTTCGGATAGGCTTGAACGCCATAATCGGCCAAGGTCGCCACCACGCAATTTTCCAGCGCAGAGACTAAGTGACGCACATTGAAATCACCGTTGTCTTGTGCTTTTTTGCGTTTGATGTCTAACAGCACATACATCACCTGCTGTCCGGGTGCATGGTAAGTGATCTGCCCGCCGCGATCGGACTGCACCAGCGGAATGGCGGATTGCCGCAACAGATGTTCCGTTTTGCCGGCTTGCCCTTGGGTGAACACCGCCGGATGCTGCACCAGCCAAATTTCATCCAAAGTGCGGTCATCACGGTTATCGGTAAACTGCTGCATTTGCCGCCACACCGTTGCGTAAGGCCGTATGCCTAATTGACGTACAATCAGGTGTTTTGCGAATGACATCATTTTTCGTTCCTCAAACCGCACTTTGCCTTGTGCTACTACAGCACCATTCTGACAATATCAATTTCCGCCAATTCTTTATACAACGTTTCGATCTGCTCGATATTTTCCGCACGTACCATAATCGACACCGAATGATAATTGCCTTTACTACTCGGTTTAATCGTTGGCGCATAGTCGCCCGGAATGTGTTTTTGTACCACTTCCAACACTTTGTCCTGTAAATCCGGCTGCGCCAAACCCATCACTTTATACGGGAAGTCGCATGGGAATTCGAGCAGTTCGTGTAATTTGGTTTTTTCCATTTTTTATTCCTGTTCTTTATTGAGAAATCCCTGCCAGGCAGGGATTTGAATGTATTTATACGTGGTGTTTAGCGCGCCTAAATTCAAGGTGATGATTTGGATTAACTAAACAGGCTTTTCACCGTCAAAATAATCCAATCGATGATTTTGCCGAAGAAACCGGCTTCCTCCACCGGCTCAAGCACCTGCAAATTCACGGTGGCGACATCTTTGCCATCCAACTGGTAAACCACGGTGCCGACCACATCACCTTTCTGTAGCGGGGCTTCCAAGTATTTTTTGCTCAGTTCATAACGCGCTTTCAACTCTGCCTGCTTGCCTTTCGGAATGGTGATATAGCCGTCGTCGATCGTCCCCAATTTGACCTTATTTTCCTTGCCGTAATACACGCTTTGCTCGGACACCACTGTGCCGGCGGCTAACGGTTTCAAGGTTTCAAAGTTATTGAAACCCCATTGCAACAGTTTTTTGGTTTCGACTTCACGCCCTTTGATCGTCGGCACGCCCATGACGACGCTAATGAAACGGGTATCGCCTTCAACTGCCGACGCAACCAAATTATAACCGGCCTGATCGGTATGCCCGGTTTTCATGCCGTCCACGTTCAAGGTTTTGTCCGATAAAAGACCGTTGCGGTTTTGTTGTTTAATTTTATTAAAAGTAAACTCTTTTTCTGAGTGAATCGCATATTCTTCCGGCAAATCACGAATCATATGCGATGCCATGATCGCCATATCTCTGGCTGAAGAGTATTGATTTTCCGCATCCAAGCCGTGCACCGTAGCAAAACGGGTATTTTTCAGCCCAAATTTCTGTACGTATTGGTTCATGATGTCAATGAAATTCTTTTCCGTGCCGGCTAAATGCTCGGCGATCGCCACACAGGCATCATTGCCGGAGGCAATGATAATTCCGTAATTCAGATCTTTCACGCTGACTTGCTGATTGACGTTCAAAAACATTTTAGACGAACCCGGGAAATTTTTGCCCCAAGCATTTTTACTCACCGTGACTATGTCATCGTTACGAATTTTACCTTGTCGAATCGCATCGCCGACCACATAACTGGTCATAATTTTAGTCAAACTTGCCGGGGCTTGGCGTTGATCCGGCGCTTTCGCCGCCAACACCGCACCGGTATGATAATCCATCAAAATATAGGTTTGTGCATTCAGCTGTGGCGGTGCCACATTAAATTCGATTACCTCGGAGGCAAATATCGGCGCGGATGTCAGTAAAGCCGTTGCCAACAAGGTTGTTTTCAATTGACGTCGATAAAACATAGCAAACAAAATCCTTCGTTATTGAGCGTTGTAAGAGTATAAAATATTGTTGTGTTGACCGTTTTGCACCAACTCGGTTTTCAGTTGGTTCACTTTTTCGCGCGAATCAAGCGGTCCGAATTTCACTTTGAAATTGCGGCCCTCTTTAATAATTTCACTGTTCACATTTTTCATCGAAAGCTGGGCAATCAGCGCTTTTGCTTCAGTATCGCTATCTAAATTGACACTTTGCAGTTCATACGCCAAATTACTTGCGCCATTTTCCGCGAGCGGTTTATCTCCGCGGCTTGCCGTCACGAGATCCGTTTTATCCGCCGCGACCGCTTTTGCCTTGGCAATTTGCACACTGGCTTGTTGATTGTCTTTCGGCAGCGGTAAATTTTTATTTTTTGCCAACCGGATTAATTTTTCTCCGCCCGGTCCACTGATTTGACCATTTTTATCGACATGTACCACTTCCATTTTGACCTGTGCCGTGCCTTTTCGCAACATCCCCAATTCTTTGGCGGCGGCTTTCGACAAATCGATTTTACGATCCCCGACAAAAGGTCCGCGATCATTGACCCGTACAACGACTTGACGCCCGTTTTTCACATTGGTTACCAAAACATAAGACGGTATCGGCAAACGTTTATGCGCAGCCGTCATTAAATTTTCATTATAAATCTCGCCACTTGCGGTTTTTCTACCATTAAATTTGCCGCCGTAAAAACTGGCCGTGCCGGTCATCGAATACGCTTTTGCTTTTTCACGATTCAGGGTTTGGTAGGTTTTGCCCTTCACGGTATAAGTCTGGCTTTTAGCCGCCGCCGTGGTCGAAGACAACTTCTTCGGTCCGCTCACCCCAAACAAACTTTGCGTAGAGGTTGCCGCCTGTGCCGTCCCGATGGTTAACGCCAACATCATTAAACAGCCATAAACGGTTGATTTTAAAAATGTCATAAAAAATTTCCTATTTTAGCAATTCGTTGCCTTATCTAAAGTGAGTTACGCTACGCTTATGGCTGTAAACCGACATAATCAATCCAAAACCCGCCATCAGCGTGACATAGGATGTTCCGCCGTAACTCACCAGCGGTAACGGAACGCCGACCACCGGCAAAATTCCGCTTACCATTCCGATATTGACAAAAATATAGACAAAAAAGATTAAGGTGATCGCACCCGTTAAAATCCTGCCCGCCGCAGTTTGCGCTTTGGCAGCGATAATTAAGCCCCGAATGATAATAAACATATAGATCGCCAGTAACACTAACACGCCGACCATCCCATGCTCTTCACTCAGCACTGAAAAAATAAAATCCGTATGCGGTTCCGGTAAAAATTCCAATTGCGACTGTGTGCCTTGCATCCAGCCCTTACCGAAGATTCCGCCCGAACCAATCGCAATTTTCGATTGGATAATATGATAACCCGCCCCCAGCGGATCGGATTCCGGATCAAGTAAGGTCATCACCCGTGTGCGCTGATAGTCATGCATCAGAAAATACCACATCACCGGGATAAAACCCGCCAATCCGACCGCCGCCACCGCAATCAGGCGCCAGCTCATGCCGGCTAAGAATACAACAAATATGCCCGAGGCGCTAACTAAAATCGACGTGCCCAAGTCCGGTTGTATTGCGACCAAAATGGTCGGTACAAAAATCATGCCCAGCGCAATCATGGTGTGCCATAAGGTCGGCGGTAATTTTTGCCGCCCTAAATAAGCCGCCACCATTAACGGCACCGACAACTTGGCAATTTCCGACGGTTGAAAACGAAATATGCCCAAGTCTAACCAACGTTGCGCACCTTTGCTGGTGGTGCCGATCAGATCAACCAACACCAGCATAATAATACAAGCGACATACAAATAGGGCGCAAGTTTTTCATAAAAACGTAATGGAAACTGCGCCATTAGCAACATCACAATAAAACCGAGAGAAATTTGGATCACGCGGCTTCTGAACATCGCCTCACTGCCGCCGGAAGCGCTATACAACACCACCAAGCCGTAAGCCGAGATCACCAACAAGCCCAGCAACAACCAAAAATCCAAATGAAAACGCTGCCATAAGCTGCTGAAGACGGTTTTTGGTTCGCTCATTGTGCGCCTCCTGCGTCAGTTGCGCTTTGCTCGTCCGCCACCGCACTTTCACTTGCCGTTTGTTGTTTCAACTGTCCCATATCCAGTAAATAATAATCCATAATTGCCCGCGCAACCGGCGCTGCTTGGCTGGAACCGCCGCCGGCATTTTCTAAAAATACCGATAAGGCGATTTTAGGGTTTTCATACGGCGCATACGCAATAAACCACGCATGATCATGCAAATGCGATGCCAAGTTCGACGCGTCGTATTTTTGATTTTCTTTTAAACCAAACACCTGCGCGGTACCTGATTTGCCTGCCGCCAGATAAGACATATTGGCGAAGGCTTTTTTCGCCGTGCCGCTGCTGCCGTATAGCACATTATACATACCGCTCTTTGCCGCGTTCCAATAGGCTAGCGGCACCCCGCTAATGTCCTCATACGGTTTCGGATCACGATAGGGTTCAATTTCGTTACCGATAATGTGTTGCATAAAGTGCGGTGTATCAACCCGTCCGTTATTAATCAACACGCTTAACGCTTTGGTCACCTGCAACGGCGTTGCCGTCCAATAACCCTGTCCGATCCCGACCGGAATCGTATCGCCGATCACCCACGGTTTTTTATAACGTTGCTGTTTCCATTCGCGCGTCGGCATTACGCCGCTGGTTTCCTCACGAATATCCACTCCGGTCGGCATGCCGAAACCGAAACGTTTCATCCACTCGGAAAAACGGTTAATGCCCATATCGTAAATCAGCTGATAAAAATAGGTATCCGCCGATTCCATAATCGCTTTATTTAAATTCACCCGCCCATGACCGCTCTTTAACCAGTCGCGATAACGTCTTTCCGTTCCGGGCAGCACCCAATACCCCGGATCAAACATCGTGGTATTGGTGGTAATAATCCCGTCCTGTAACGCCGCCACCGCAATAAACGGCTTGACCGTCGACGCCGGCGGAAACGCCCCTTGCGTGGTACGGCTGTACAGCGGACGATCCGGATCATTCAATAACGCATTGTAATTCGCCGATGAAATCCCGCCGACAAACAAATTGTTATCATAACTTGGGCTCGACACCATCGCCAACACGCTGTTATCACGCGGGTCAAGGGCGACAATCGCTCCGCGGCGTCCATCCAATAACTGGCGGATATAACGTTGCAAATCCAAATCAATCGTCAGCTTAATACTCTTGCCCGACACCGCCGGCTGTTGGCGCAACGTGCGGATCACCTTGCCGCGGTTATTCACTTCCACTTCCTCAAAACCGACTTCGCCATGCAGTTGTTCTTCGTAATAACGTTCGATTCCCAACTTACCTATATCGGTGGTGCCGGCATAATTCGCCAATTTGTCTTCGTCTTTCAACCGCTCGACATCTTTATCATTAATTTTGGCAACATAACCTAGAATATGCGTCAGATCTTCACCATAGGGATAATGCCGCTTAAAGTAAGGGCGAATTTCCAAACTTGGGAAATTATGTTGATCCACCGCAAAACGCGCGATTTGTTCTTCGGTTAAGTCCGCTTTTAACAAAATCGGCGTATAACGCGAATTGCGGCGTCGTTCCTTGGCAAAGGCTTCGATATCCTCATCGGTCAAACCGACGATTTGGCGTAACTGTTGATAAGTCTGCTGCAAATTTTCGGTTTTTTCCGGCACAATATACAAACCGAAAAAGGTCAAATTTTCCGCCAACACCTTATTATTGCGGTCATAAATCAGCCCACGGGTCGGCGCTACCGGCAGTAATTTAATCCGGTTACCGTTCGAGCGGGTTTGATAATTATCGTAATCCCGCACTTGCAAATTATAGTTGTTCAGCAACAGAATCGACAACAGCAACAAAACCCCCAGAAACGCCACCAGCACCCGCCGTAAAAACAGGTTCTGCTCCGCCTTGTTGTCTCGAATAATCTCTTTTGCCATGGTTAATTCTATTTTTCTTTTCTGTTTACTTTTACTGCTTATCCAACGGTAGCGGATAAAATGCGGCTTTTATACAAGGCGCTATACCGCAGACAGTACAGGTAGTACGGCAAGGTATAGTAACGCAGTAGAAAAGTCGCATTTTATTCGCTACTCACGGTGATACGGGTGATTGGTGGTCACACTCCACGCCCGATACAAACTCTCGGCCACCACCACCCGCACCAATGGGTGCGGCAAGGTCAATGGCGACAGCGACCAACTGCGTTCCGCCGCTTGTTTGCATTGCGGCGATAGCCCTTCAGGGCCGCCGATTAACAAACAGACATCACGCCCGTCATTTTTCCAGCTTTCCAACTGCTCGGCTAATTGCGGGGTTGTCCATGCTTTACCCGGAATATCCAGCGTCACGATCAGGCTGTTTTTGCCACAAGCGGCAAGCATTTGCTCGCCCTCTTTTTCCAAAATCCGTTTAATATCGGCATTTTTACCACGTTTACCGGCGGCAATTTCGATCAATTCAAACGGCATATCTTTTGGAAAACGGCGTTGATATTCCTCAAAACCGCTGGTGACCCAACTCGGCATTTTGGTGCCGACCGCAATCAGTTGGATTTTCATGCTAGCTCCACAGTTTTTCCAACTGATACAGCTCGCGGCTTTCTTGTTGCATTACGTGCACAATCAACTGCCCGAAATCAACCACCACCCAATCGGCGGTTTCGATCCCTTCCGAACCGAACGATTCAATGCCTTGCTGTTTACAAGTGTCCGCCAGGTTTTGTGCAATCGAACCGACATGGCGGCTGGACGTGCCGGTGCAAATCACCATATTATCGGTGATACCATTATTATTACGCACATCAAACACGCTGATGTCGCTCGCTTTTAAGTCATCTAAAATCGCCGTGACTGATTTGACTAATGAATTTTGCAAAAGTTTCCTCGTAACAGTATTGTGTAATTTATCATCTAGCGTAGAAAAGCGCAGATTTTAGCATAGTTGCCGTAAACGCCAAACAACAAGGTCTGTTTATCGTTGTTCGGGCAAGATAAACAGACCTCGTGTGAGTATACCGCACTTATGCTTAAAAAAATCTTAACGCGCTCTCGCTTTGCGATTATTCATGTTATTACCGCGTTTTTGATTGGTACGATTACCGGTCGCACTGCCGCTACGGCGCAAACGCAGCGGTTTCGGCAGATCTTGCAGCAATGCTTCAGTATCATATTGACTGACCGGAATGCTGTGATCGATATATTCTTCAATCGCGGGTAAATTCATGGCGTAGGCTTCACAGGCAAAGCTGACCGATTTGCCGCTTTCGCCGGCACGGCCGGTGCGCCCGATACGGTGTACATAATCTTCGCAATCGTCCGGCAAATCGTAGTTGAACACATGGGTCACCGCCGGGATATGCAAGCCGCGCGCCGCCACATCGGTCGCCACCAAAATATCCAACTCACCTTGGGTGAATTTTTCCAATAATGCCAAACGCTTTTTCTGCGCCACATCGCCGGTCAGCAAGCCGACCCGATGTCCGTCCGCTGCCAAATGCCCCCAAATATTTTCACATTGATGTTTGGTGTTGGCGAAAATAATGCAACGCTCAGGCCACTCTTCTTCCAGCAAGGTTTGCAGCAAACGCATTTTGTCTTGATTGGACGGATAAAACAGTTCTTCGGTGATCCGGTGTCCGGTTTTTTGCAGCGGCTCGACTTCGACATATTCGGCATTATTCATATCTTCAAATGCCAGTTCGCGCACCCGGAAGGATAAAGTCGCCGAAAACAGCAGGGTCAAACGCTGTTGTACCGGCGGGCATTTACGCATTAAATAGCGAATATCGCGGATAAAGCCCAAATCGAACATCCGATCCGCTTCGTCCAGCACCACCACCTGAATTTTATCCAAATTGATAATGCCTTGCTTAACATAATCAATCACCCGCCCGGTTGTACCAATCAAGATATCCACGCCGTTTTCAATCGCTTTCAGCTGTTTATCATAACCGTCGCCGCCATAGGCAAGTGCGGTTTTTAAACCCGTGGCTGCCGCCAATTTTTCCGCGTCATTATCGATCTGCACCGCCAACTCTCGGGTCGGTGCCAAAATCAAGGCACGCGGCTGATTATGTTGATAGCGCCCTTCACTGTTTGCTTGTTGGCTTAACAATTGATGGAACGTGGCAATCAAAAACGCCATCGTCTTACCGGTACCGGTTTGCGCCTGCCCCGCTACATCACGCCCGGCAAGGGTCAACGGCAGCGTCAACGCCTGAATCGGGGTGCAATATTCAAAACCACTGTCGTTTAACGCGCTTAATACCTGCGGATTCAAGGCGAAATCGCTAAAACGGACTTGGCTTAAATGTTTATTTGTTTGCATATCTCTGTCTCTGTCGGTTCTTAAAGTTTGTTTAACCGCACTTTTTATGAAAAATCGCTCAAGGATAGCACAACACAGCCGCCTGTGCTTGCTTTAATGCCAAAATCAGGACGGATTTTTTGCGTTGAACCGCACTTTGCGCGTTTATCCTCAATAAAAAATAAATTCTCGCTAGACAGCCCCTGCTTTTAGTGGTACTTTTATCGCCACTCAAATCTGAGTCATACTTTTCACACTGTATTAAACTACATAAGTAAACTCACTTATTTCCATTAATCTAATCTTAAATCAAACTAATTCTTCCATTATGAATCTGACAGAACTGAAAAACACCCCGATCTCCGAGCTTGTGCGCATCGGGGAAGAACAGATGGGCTTAGAAAATTTAGCCCGTTTACGCAAGCAAGATATTATTTTTTCCATTTTAAAACAACACTCTAAAAGCGGCGAAGACATCTTCGGCGAAGGCGTTTTGGAAATCCTGCAAGACGGTTTCGGTTTCCTGCGTTCGGCGGACAGCTCTTATTTGGCTGGTCCGGATGATATTTATGTGTCGCCAAGCCAAATCCGCCGCTTCAACCTACGTACCGGCGATATGATCGAAGGCAAAATCCGCCCGCCGAAAGAAGGCGAACGCTATTTTGCGCTGTTAAAAATCAAAGAAGTCAATGCCGACCGTCCTGAAATCTCACGTAACAAAATCCTGTTTGAAAACCTCACGCCATTACACGCCAACTCACGCATGCGCATGGAGCGCGGCAACGGTTCGACCGAAGATTTAACCGCGCGCGTATTGGATTTGGCTGCGCCGATTGGTAAAGGACAGCGTGGTTTGATAGTGGCGCCGCCGAAAGCCGGTAAAACCATGTTGCTGCAAAATATCGCGCAAAGTATCACCCACAACTACCCTGAATGCGTATTGATGGTGTTACTGATCGACGAACGTCCGGAAGAGGTCACCGAAATGCAACGTTTGGTCAAGGGCGAAGTCGTCGCCTCGACGTTCGACGAACCGGCGGCACGCCATGTGCAAGTCGCCGAGATGGTAATCGAAAAAGCCAAACGCTTGGTTGAACATAAAAAAGACGTGGTCATTCTATTAGACTCGATCACCCGCTTGGCCCGCGCCTACAACACCGTTACGCCCGCCTCCGGCAAAGTATTGTCGGGTGGGGTGGATGCCAATGCCTTGCACCGTCCGAAACGCTTTTTCGGTGCGGCACGTAACGTAGAAGAAGGCGGCAGCTTAACCATTATCGCTACCGCACTTGTGGATACCGGCTCCAAAATGGACGAAGTCATCTACGAAGAGTTTAAAGGTACCGGTAATATGGAATTGCATTTATCGCGTAAAATCGCGGAAAAACGCGTATTCCCGGCGATTGACTTCAACCGCTCCGGCACACGTAAAGAAGAGCTGCTCACCACGCCGGACGAGCTGCAAAAAATGTGGATTCTACGCAAAATCGTACACCCGATGGGCGAAATCGAAGCGATGGAATTCCTGATAGACAAGCTCTCCATGGCAAAAACCAACGAAGAGTTTTTCGATATTATGAAACGTTCGTAATTGCTATCAAGTCTGATACCGAAACGCCCGCGAATGCGGGCGTTTTAATTGGGTTTGTTACACAAAAGTGCGGTCAAACCGCACTTTTGCTTATAACGCTAGTTAGAACAGCTCTTCCACACGCGGACCGGAGCCGTCGCCCGGGTTGACCATAATCTTATAGCCTTGCTCACGGATATAATGCCGGGTCGGTTCGGTACCTTTGATAAAATATTCGTTGCGTCCGCCGCTGTCGGTCAACAAACCGCTGGACTTATCAATGCGTTTTTCGATGATGTTCGGCGGCAACGGATCGGCGCGTTCCGGTATGTTTTCCAACGCTTTTTTCATATATTCCCGCCACGCCGGCATCGCGGTGCTTGCACCGGCTTCGCCGCGGCCCAAATCATATTTATTATCGTCAAAACCGACATACACTGCTGTGGCGAAATTGGCACCGTAGCCGGCATACCACGCCACTTTCGAGTTATTGGTAGTACCGGTTTTACCGCCGACATCACTGCGTTTGATCTCATTCGCCATGCGCCAGCCGGTGCCTTTCCAACCGCTGCCTTGCTCGCCGTAGATCCCAGAGTGCAGCGCACTGCGGATTAAAAATGCCAACTCGCCACTGATCACCCGTGGGGCAAGTTGCGGTTCTTGGCTTTGCGCACGGGCTTGCGCCAACAATCCCGGTCCGTCTTGCAACCGGCTGTTGCCGATTTGCAATTCCGGAATATCCGGCACGGTTTCCGGCTGTTGATCCGGATCGCCGTCGGCATTGGCGGCGAGATTCACTCCGCTTTCATCAGTTTGCCCGTTTTCTATGCTTTGATCCAATAATTCCAGTTTTTGCTGTTCGCCATAAATCACGGGAATATCATTACAGCCGAAACACGCCACTTTCGGGTTGGCAAGATAAATTTCTTTACCCTCATGATCCAAAATTTTCTCGATAATAAACGGATCAATCAAGAAACCTCCGTTATCAAACACCGCATAGCCGCGCGCCATTTCCAACGGGGTAAATGAGGCCGCCCCCAGTGCCAAGGCTTCCGTTGCCTGATACTGATCACGTTTGAAGCCGAAACGCGGCAAGAAATCCGCCACATAATCAATGCCGACCATTTGCACCGCCCGCACCATCATTACGTTTTTCGATTGTGCCAAGCCTTGGCGCAAACGTAACTGCCCGTCGTAACGGTTAGGCGAATTTTTCGGCGACCACGGTTTTTGCCCCGGAATGCGGATGGTAATCGGGCTGTCGTTTAAAATCGTGGCAAGACTCAAACCTTTATCCATTGCCGCCGCATAAATAAATGGTTTAATCGATGAACCGACCTGCACCATCGATTGCGTGGCGCGGTTGAATTTACTTTGTCCGAAGCTAAAACCGCCGACAATCGCCTCAATCGCGCCGTTATCACTGTTTAACGAGACCAACGCCGAATTGGCGCGCGGCAACTGCCCCAACACCCACTCCTGTTTACTGTTTTGTCGAATCCAAATTTGTTCGCCCACTTTGACTTTCGGACTATTCGCCGTGGCATTCGCCCATTTCATCGCCGAAAACGGCAGCGGCATGCTTTCGCCCGAGGCAAGCAACAAATTTACACCCTCCTTATCAATCGCCATCACTGCCGCCGGTACTAACGGTTCGGAATTCGGGATTTTTTTCAGGAAACCGATAATCCGCTCGTGCTCCCACGCGGTTTCATTGGCTTTCCACAGCGGCGCACCGCCACGATAACCATGGCGCATATCGTAATTAATCAGATTATTGCGCACCGCAATCTGAGCATTGCGTTGATCGGTGGAATCGACGGTGGTATAGACTTTATACCCTTTCGTGTAGGCATTTTCTTCGCCGTACAGTTTGACCATTTCCTGCCGCACCATTTCGGTGACATATTCCGCCTGAAAATCCAATTGACTGCCGTGGTAACTGGCAACCAACGGCTCGTCGCGCGCTTGTTGATACTGTTGTTGTGAAATATAACCTTCCTCCAACATCCGCCCCAACACCACGTTGCGCCGCTCGGTCGCGCGCTGTAACGAATATAATGGATTCATGGTCGACGGCGCTTTCGGCAAGCCGGCAATCATCGCCATTTCGCTGAGGGTTAATTGGTTTAAATCCTTACCGAAATAGGTTTTTGCCGCGGCGGCGACACCGTAAGAGCGATAGCCGAGATAAATTTTGTTCAGATACAGTTCTAAAATTTCATCTTTATTCAGATTTTTTTCGATTTCAATCGCCAAAATCGCTTCACGCACCTTGCGCAGCAAGGTTTTTTCCGGAGTTAAGAAAAAGTTGCGCGCCAGCTGTTGGGTGATGGTACTCGCCCCTTGCGAAGCGCCGCCATCGCTGATCGCCACTTTCAAGGCGCGCGCGATCCCGATCGGATCCAAGCCGTAATGGGCATAAAAACGGCTGTCCTCGGTTGCCAACACCGCTTGTTTCAACGGTTCTGGAATCTGTGCCAAGCTGACCGGAATCCGCCGCTGCTCGCCCACTTCGCCGATTAATTTTCCGTCCGCGGTATAGATTTGCATAGGCTGTTGCAGCTCGATATTGCGCAAGGTTGCGACATCCGGCAGCTCGGATTTGATATGGAAATAGGTAATCGCTATTATCACACATCCCAAAATTGTCAAGGTCAATAAACTACTAAATATTAATTTTACGATCTTCACCGAAAACTTCTCTCTTCAAAGTCAATTATCAAACGAATTTGCGCCACACTACTTGCCACATCAAATTATTTTACACGTTATCGCACACATTGAGGATCTTTTTACAATGACAACCGCTATATTCCGTGCGCCGAAACTGAAAGTCGGCATTTATCAAAATCAACAGCATATCGAAGTGGCACTGCTGGATCCGCAACGGCAACCGCACTTTTATCGGATCGATTCGAGCGAATTGGCACAACTCACCCCGTTACTAAGACAACAATTTGCGTCCACTATATCAAATAAAGCGCGATTTTTTTATATTTCCTGCTTGGAACCGCACTTGCTGTGGCAAAAACACCTGCTGTTGCCGCGCGTAGCACCGCATGAGCGTTACCGTCAAGTCAAACTGATTATCAAACAGCAACTGCCGAGCGACGAGTCGCAAATTCTGTTTGATTTTATCGCTACGCCGATACCGCATAACAACACGAAGCAATATATTGATTACGTACAAATTTTTGCGGCAAAAAGGCAAAACGTTTTACGCTGCTGCGAACGGTTGGCGCCGCTAAGATTAAATGCGTTGGATTTCTATGCCCATGCGCTGTTGCGTGCCTTTGTTTATGTCAGCCAAGCCGCCGTCGATGAAACTTCGTTGTTTATTTATCAAGACAACCGACCGAACGCGGAAAAACTGGTGCTGTTACAGCAATATCCCGATCGTTTAATCCAAAGCTATGAAAAAAAATTGTCGCTGACCGCACTTTTACAGCTGTTTTTCCAACATGCGCCGCCGAATCAAATCCGGCGCTGTGTGATTTATGCCGCGCCAAGTGCGGTGCAAGCCGCAAGGTCAATCCTGCCCGCACAGGTCGAATTGATCGCGATCGATCCGGCGCAATACCCCTATTTTATCGCCTTGGGCTGCGCCCTTTGGCAAACTCAGCACTGGCAAACCAAAGGATTCGTCAATGGCAATTAATCTGTTGGATTGGCGAACAACGCAACTGCGCCGTCAACAAATCCAATTTGTTTGTCGGGTTGCGATTAGCGTGCTGATCGGCTGCGGGCTGCTGCACGGTTTGCACGGCTATCAACAGCGCCTGCAACACGAATTGGCGCAACAACGGCAACAGCAAACAGCACTTCGTCAACAGAACCAAGATTTACAGCGGCAAATTCAGCAGCTGCAAGCGCAAACGGATGGGAAACCGCCGAGTGAAAGTGCGGTGATCGACGCTGAAAACCTCGCGCTGTTTCTTAATTTACTCCGTGCGCTGCCACTGCAAGACGGACGTTTGACCTTCGCCGGTCTTACGCCGTCAACACCGCCGCAAACACAGCTGGCGCTGCACGGTTATACGCTGTCGGCGCACAGCGTCGAGCAACTCAAAGCCTATCTGGCACAAGCCTTGCCGACAAGCGCAACCCTTGAATTAACCCGATTTGAACTGGCGCCTGCCGAACGGCAAGACGCGCAATTTACCTTTGTGTTTCAAATTCAACTCATCCCCGAACAGGAGCAACCGCAATAATGCCACTACAACCCTATTCCCCGCTTGCCAGATTTATCGGCGCGTCATGGCGTTTACAGTTAATCTGCGCCGTCGTGCTGTTGACTGTCGCTGCGGCAAACCCGTTGTGGGAAATTCGACAACTGTTACAACAGCAAGACCAAACCGCACTTGCCAATCAGCAACAGCAGATGGCATTGCAACAGAAACAGCAAGTGATTGCGCTGTTAAATCAGAAAGCCAACGAGATGAAAAAAACGCTCGATCCGCAACTGGCGGCGCAAATCTCACCGTTGAATCAGCGGATACAAAGTGCGGTCAGCGCGCAAGCCGGATTGCACATCCGCCGACAAGCATGGCGGTTTTCCGCTATGCCGCAGTTACAGCTGGAACTGGAGGGACGCTTCAGCGCCATTCAGCGTTTTCTGCGCCAACTGCAACCGCACTTTGCCGAATTGTCGTTGCTAACATTGGAACTCAGCCATGCCGACACACAACGCAGCACTCTCGCCCATTTGACGTTACAACTGACGGAAGCGAAACATGATGAAGAAAAATAATTACTTACTCAGCCTATTGCTATTTGCCAGCCATTTCACGCTTGCTGCCAGCAACGATATGGGACAGGATCCGTTTGCGTTTGCGCCACGGCAGACGCCGCCTTCCGTCGGCAACGCAGCATTAAACTGTACCGAACCTGGCGATTGGCTCATGGATACCCTGCCGTTAGTACAACTCAAGCCGGTCGGCGTAATCCAATACGGCAGCGACGACGCCGTGGTGCTGTGGTTAACGGCAAACGGGGTGATTATCGACAGCCGTCTCGAGCAAGTGATCGCACAAGAGCAATGGCAAATCGTGCAAATTGAAGCGCAGCGCATTCGTTTACAACAATGCGGCAATCCGAGCCAGCAGAAAACCATTCATTTATAATAGGAAAACATCATGCAAAAAGGGATACAAACCGCACTCGTGTTATTATGTTGGCTGTTAAGTGCGGTCGCCGCCGGCCATGCCAAGCAGCCGCGCGATAACGGATTTACGCTGGTCTTAAAACAAGCGCCGTTAGTCGGCACGCTGCACTATTTAGCCCAGCAACAAGAGGTCAATTTAGTGGTTGATGACGAACTGCAAGGCAATATCAGCCTGAATTTAAAACGGACTAATTTCGATCAATTACTGCAAGCGGTGAGTAAAATCCATGCGTTAGAGATTGAAAAATTTGAAGGCAGCTATTTTATCCGCCCGCGCCAAGCGGCAAACGGCACGCCGACAAACCCGCAAACCGCACTTTCAACCCAACCAGCCCTGCAAACGGTGAAAATTCCGCTGCAACACGCCAAAGCCTCGGAAATCATGCAATCGCTCAACAGCGGCAGTGGTTCGTTGCTTTCGGCAAGCGGCAGTATTACGTTTGATGATCGCAGCAACAGCCTGATTCTACAAGAACAACCGCAAGCGCTTGCCAACTTGCGCAAGATTATCCAACAGCTGGATCAGCCGACACAGCAAGTGTTGATTGAAGCTCGAATTGTAACAATCAGCGATGAAAGCCTGCACGAACTGGGCACCCGCTGGGGGTTGTTCGACAGCACGGCGCAAGCGCGCCGATTCAGCGGCAGCTTGGATGCCAACGGGTTTACCGATGTGGCAAATAATCTGAACATCAACTTCGGCAGCGATTACGCCAATGCCGCCAGGGTTTCACTGCAAGTGGCGAAAATTAACAGCCGCTTGTTGGATTTAGAGTTGACCGCACTTGAGCGCGAAAATAACGTCAATATTATCGCCAGCCCGCGCCTGCTGACCACCAACAAACGCAGTGCCAGCATTAAACAGGGCACGGAGATTCCCTATCTGGTGACCAATAAAAACGAAACGCAAAGCGTTGAATTCCGTGACGCCGTATTGGGCTTGGAAGTGACGCCGCATATTTCCCACGATGACACCATTTTATTGGATTTAATGATTAGCCAAAATTCACCGGGCAACAGCGTTGCCTATGGCAATCATCAGATGACCACGATTGACAAACAGGAAATTCAAACCCAAGTGTTTGCCCGCCACGGCGAAACCATCGTGCTCGGCGGCGTGTTTCACGACACCTTTGTCGACGGTCGGGATAAAGTGCCGCTGTTGGGTGATGTGCCGGGAATCAAGCATGTATTCGGCAAAGAGACCCAACGCCAGGCCAAACGCGAATTGGTGATTTTTGTCACACCGCACATCGTCAAATCCCCGACCAAAGAAGCAACCCGCAACAATAATCCGGCACAAAATCCGTCTGCTCCGCGCCCATTTGCCTACGGATTTTAGTCTAATTTGTGTTTTTATTGATTAAATCGGGTAATACGGTTGAAAACAGGGGCGTTTTATTGCGATAATTGCCCCCTTAACTTAAAGTTGAAGCTCGCGGGGTGTTTTACTACTTAGCGTGCCGTGATTCGGCAACAGCACCGCTCTTTTATATACCTTCGACACTCTGATTAATCATAACATTAACAAGAATTTAGAATAACATGGCTGAAAAACGTAATATCTTTTTAATTGGGCCGATGGGCGCAGGCAAAAGCACAATCGGTCGCCAGCTTGCCCAAATCCTCGGGATGGAATTTATCGATTCCGACAACGAAATCGAACAACGCGCCGGTGCCGACATCAGTTGGATTTTTGATGTCGAGGGCGAGGCGGGTTTTCGCAAACGCGAAGAACGGATTATCAACGAACTGACCCAACGCCAAGGCATTGTCCTGTCGACCGGCGGCGGTGCGATTTTATCCAAAGAAACCCGTAATCATCTGTCCGCACGCGGCACGGTGGTCTATTTGGAAACCACCGTTGATAAACAGCACCAACGCACCTTGCGCGACAAAAAACGCCCGTTGTTGCAAGGCGTTGCCGATCCGCGCCAGGTGTTGGAAGATTTGGCAAAAACACGTAATCCGCTGTATGAGCAAATTGCCGATATTACCATGAGCACCGACGAGCAAAACGCGAAAAATATGGCTAACCATTTGATTGATCTGTTGGAGCAATATTCTTCGGTCAATTGATTTCTGTTTTTTGCTTTCCTTTACCCACTGGAGATGACAACATGACTGCGCAAAATACGATTGAAGTCAATGTAGAGTTAAAAGAGCGTCGCTATCCGATTCGGATCGGCAGCGGTCTTTTAAGCCAATCCGAAAGCTATGCGCCATTGCAACAGGGCGATAAAGTCATGATTGTCAGCAACCCGACGGTGGCGGCACACTATCTGGCAACCGTCAGCGAGGCATTGCAACAATTAGGCTGTCAGGTGGAATCGGTGTTAATTCCCGACGGCGAACAATATAAAACGCTAGAATCACTCAATCTGATTTTCACCGCACTTTTACAAGCCAATCACGGGCGTGACACCACCATCGTCGCACTCGGCGGCGGCGTGGTCGGCGATATTGCCGGTTTTGCGGCGGCAAGCTATCAGCGTGGCGTGCGTTTGTTGCAAATTCCGACCACCTTGTTATCACAAGTCGACTCCTCCGTCGGCGGTAAAACCGGCGTGAACCACGCGCTTGGCAAAAATATGATCGGCGCATTTCACCAACCTTGCGCGGTAATTATCGACAGCAACACCTTAAATAGCTTACCGAAACGCGAAGTGTTTGCCGGTTTAGCCGAAGTGATTAAATACGGCGCGATTTTGGATCTGCCGTTTTTTGAATGGTTGGAACAGAACATTGACAGATTGGTGAAATTGAACACCGAAGCCCTGCATTTCTGCCTCAAGCGTTGCTGCGAAATCAAAGCCGAAGTGGTGGCACGCGATGAAACCGAACAAGGCGATCGCGCGTTGCTTAATCTTGGACATACGTTCGGGCATGCCATCGAAACCCATTTAGGCTACGGCAACTGGCTGCACGGCGAAGCGGTCGCGGTCGGTATGCTGATGGCAGCGGCACAATCGCATTTATTGGGCGATCTGACACAGCAAGATGTGTTCCGCCTCGAAAAACTGTTGGCACAGGCGAATTTGCCGACCATTTCGCCGGACGGCATGAGCGCCGATGATTATCTGCCGTTGATGATGCGTGATAAAAAAGTGCTTGCCGGTAAATTGCGTTTGGTGTTGCTGAAAAAGCTGGGGCAAGCCTACGTTGCCAAAGACAGCGATCCGCAGTTAGTGTGTCAAGCGATCAACGCTTGTAGCCAATTTGACTGACCCAGTTGCCTGAAAAAATGCCAGTATCCGCTAACCGCTTGCCAAAACACCGCCCGTTTTTAAAATGGGCGGGCGGTAAATTTCGCCTGACCGATGAAATCAACAAGCTATTGCCCAAAAACAAACCGATTCTGATTGAGCCGTTTGTCGGCGCAGGTTCGGTGTTTTTAAATTCCAATTTTAAACGGTATATTCTGGCAGATCTGAATCCTGATCTGATTAATCTGTTCAACGTGGTAAAAACCGATGTTGATCATTTTGTGGCGGAAAGTACCAAGCTGTTTCGCCACCCCAATGCCAACAGCGCGGAGTTTTACTACCGCCAACGCGATGAATTCAACCGCACTTCAGATATTTTTGTGCGCTCAGCGCTGTTTGTATATCTCAACCGTTTCGGCTACAACGGTTTGTGCCGCTACAACAGCAAAGGCTTGTTTAACGTGCCGTTCGGCGCCTATGTGAAACCCTATTTTCCCGAAACTGAAATCCGCTATTTCAGCCATAAAGCGCAACACGCCAGCTTTCACTGTGCAACCTTTCAAAGCAGCTTTGAACTCGCCAGCCATGACAGTGTAGTTTACTGTGATCCGCCCTATGCGCCATTGCAACAGCTCTCGAATTTCACCCACTATGCCGGTAACGGTTTCAGTTTAGCGCAACAGCAAGAACTGGCGGACCTCGCCAAACAGTGCGCCGAACAACACCGCACTTCGGTGGTGATCTCTAACCACGACACGCCATTCACGCGTGAAATTTATCAAGGCGCGAGATTTAAGAAACTGATCGTCCAACGCCACATCAGCCAAAATGGCGAAAACCGCAGTAAGGTGAATGAGTTGATTGCGGTGTTTAAGCACAGATAACAGTTTGCATTTATCACTACTGTTTTTCGCCTCGTCGGCGACCGCACTTTGTCTTTTTACTTTCCGCTGAAAATTGTCTATCGGGTTTCGCCGATGGCGACTTTTTTTAATCACTATCGCTATTTCGCCTCTCGGCGAAACACGATAATTTAATTTTAGATGAATGAAAAAAAATCACCCCGCCAACTCCGGATTAATCTTAAATTCCAATCTCGTTGCTTGCGGAAACACCTCTTGCGCCAATGCCAACAACTCAGCCTGACGGAACAAAATCCCCTGCTTTAAACTGGCGTTTTGCACCTCGCAGTAAATCACCTCATCACGAATCGTCGCGACCCGAAAACGCCCGCGGAAAACGTCTGGAAAACGCTGCTGCAACTGATTATTCAGATCGCCCAGAAAGAGCGCCCGACGGGCGATTTCAGCAAACGAACTCTGCTCAACCAACTGCTGAATATTTTTCATTTTATTTTGACGGGTTTTATTTGGCTTCATGGCTGTTTTTCCGCTTGTTTTTCCCTAATTTGTCCCGATATGTATGACATAGGCTCAGTGATGTTCTATAATAACACACATTTTTAGCAATCCTGCTTTCACACCAGCTTAGGCAATATCGTTGATGAATCTGTTTCGAGGCTACAACAAATCCGCTCGTAAACCGCACTTTTGGTCACAATTCCTGTTGGGAATGTTGGCGATTTTGTCGTTGCCGCTCCAAGCTAATCCGACACAAGAGCAACAAACTTATAGCCAAGCCTATCAACTGCAACAAAGCGAGCAACAAAAACCGCTTGCCCCGTTGTTTTATCAGCAACAACAGCGCCAAATCCAGCTACAGCAACGGATCCGGCACACACCTTCACAACATTTGTTTGTTGAAAAACAAGCGTTAATAGGTGACACGGTTAAAGCGGTACCGCCAATCCGCGCCGGACCGCACTTTTCCTTCTCATGATAAGTTATTCACTATTTTTGCCGATTGCGCCTGAATGGCGATCGCACTGAGCAAAGTGCGGTTTTTGTATCCTTCATTCGCCCGGCAAAGCCCGATTTAAGTCATTTAAAAAGAGATAGAAAAGTATTATGTTTAAAGCCATTGCAACCAAAATTTTCGGCAGCCGTAATGATCGTATTCTGCGCCGCCTCAACAAACGCGTTCAACAAATCAACCAACTGGAAGCGCAATACCAAGCCCTGAGCGATGAAGAGCTGAAAGCCAAAACCGCGGAATTCAAAGCCCGTTTAGCACAAGGCGAAACCCTCGATAAAATCCTGCCGGAAGCCTTTGCCACCGTGCGCGAAGCAAGCCAACGCACACTCGGCATGCGTCCGTTTGATGTGCAATTAGTCGGCGGCATGATCTTGAATGATCGTTGTATCGCCGAAATGCGCACCGGGGAAGGCAAAACCTTGACCGCAACCCTGCCTTGCTATTTAAATGCCTTGACCGGGCGCGGCGTGCACGTGGTCACCGTCAATGATTATTTGGCGCGCCGCGATGCGGAGACCAACCGTCCGCTGTTTGAATTTTTAGGCTTGACCGTCGGCGTCAATATCCCCGGATTAGCGCCGGAACAAAAACGCGCCGCCTACGCCGCCGATATCACCTACGCCACCAACAGCGAACTGGGTTTTGACTACCTGCGCGATAACTTGGCGCATTCGCCGCAAGACCGTTTCCAGCGTCCGTTATATTATGCCTTGGTCGATGAGGTCGATTCGATTTTAATCGACGAAGCGCGTACGCCGTTGATTATTTCCGGACAAGCGGAAGACAGCTCCGATTTGTATATTGCGATTGATAAATTGATTCCGAAGCTGGTGTTCCAAGAAAAAGAAGACAGCGAGGAATATCAAGGCGACGGCGATTACACGCTTGACTTGAAAAATAAACAGGCGTTTTTAACCGAACGCGGTCAGGAAAAAATCGAAAATTTATTAATCGAAGCCGGTTTGATGAAAGAAGGCGATTCACTGTATTCGCCGTCGAAAGTCAGCTTGTTGCACCACGTTTATGCGGCGTTGCGTGCGCATACCCTGTTTGAACGCAATGTGGATTATATCGTCAAAGACGGCGAAATCGTGATTGTGGATGAACACACCGGGCGCACTATGCAAGGCCGCCGCTGGTCGGAAGGCTTGCACCAAGCGATCGAAGCGAAAGAAAACGTACAAATTCAAAGCGAAAACCAAACCACCGCGTCGATCACCTATCAAAACTATTTCCGTCTGTATGAAAAACTGGCTGGGATGACCGGCACGGCAGACACCGAAGCCTTTGAGTTCCAACAAATTTACGGATTGGAAACCGTGGTGGTGCCAACCAACAAACCGATGATCCGCGATGACCGCACCGATTTAATGTACAAAAACGAAGAAGACAAATTCGCCGCGATTGTCGCCGATATTAAAGAAGCGATTGCACGTAATCAGCCGGTGTTGGTCGGTACAATTTCGATCGAAAAATCAGAATTGTTATCAAAAACCCTAACCAAAGCCGGGATCAAACATAACGTGCTGAACGCCAAATTCCATGCACAAGAAGCGGAAATCGTGGCGGATGCCGGTGTGCCGGGTGCGGTCACCATCGCCACCAATATGGCGGGACGTGGTACGGACATCGTGTTGGGTGGAAACTGGAAGGCGGAAATCGCCAAACTGGAAAATCCAACGGAAGAGCAGATTGCCAAAATCAAAGCTGACTGGGCGGAACGCAATAAAATTGTGACCGAAGCCGGCGGCTTGCATATTATCGGCACCGAACGCCATGAATCGCGTCGGATCGACAACCAGCTGCGCGGTCGTTCCGGGCGTCAGGGCGACCCGGGCTCCTCCCGTTTCTATTTGTCGTTAGATGACGCTTTAATGCGGATTTATCTGAACGAAGGCAAGCTGAATATGATGCGCAAAGCCTTCAGCGAGCCGGGCGAGGCAATGGAATCCAAGCTGTTGGCAAAAGTGATCGCCAGTGCGCAAGCCAAAGTGGAATCACACAACTTTGACGGACGGAAAAACCTGTTGCAATTCGATGATGTCGCCAATGATCAGCGTCACGCGATTTATACCCAGCGCAATGATTTGTTAGATCACGACGATATTTCCGAGACGATCAACGTGATTCGTCAAGATGTGTTCAACAACACCATCGACCAGTATATTCCGCCGCAATCATTGGAAGAAATGTGGAACATCGACGGTTTGGAACAGCGCCTGAAAACCGACTTTGCCTTAGATTTACCGATTGGCAAATGGTTGGAAGAAGACAACAATTTGCATGAAGAAACCCTGCGCGAACGTATTTTAGCGGCGGCAGTCGCCGAGCATGAACGCAAAGTCGAATTGGTCGGTGCGGACAATATGCGCGCCTTTGAAAAAGGCGTGATGTTACAAATTTTGGATGAATTATGGAAAGAACATCTGGCGGCGATGGATCATCTGCGCCGTGGCATTCACTTGCGCGGTTATGCTCAGAAAGATCCGAAGCAAGAATACAAAAAAGAGTCGTTCCAGATGTTTACCGAGATGTTAGACACCCTGAAATCCACGGTGATCAGCACCCTGAGCAAAGTGCAAGTCCGCACTCAGGAAGAAGTGGAAGAAGCCGAGCGTCTGCGCCGCGAAGCCGCAGAACGCCAAGCAGAAGCCATGCAATATCACCAACATGGCGATGAGGCAAAATCGCAGGATGAAAACGGTGAAGTGGCAAAAGTCAGCCGCAATGCGCCATGCCCATGCGGCTCCGGTAAAAAATACAAATACTGTCACGGCAAGATTAAATAAGATGAATCTATTATAATGGGGCGGCTTGCCCCATTTTTAATACAGGAAAGATCATGACGACACAAACCGCACTTGCCAACCAACCGCAAGCAAAACCACTGATTAAAGTCGCTGTCGGGATTATCCGTAACGAATTCAAACAGATTTTTCTCACCCGTCGTTTAGAAGGCAAAGATTTCGCCCAAAGCTGGGAGTTTCCCGGCGGCAAAGTCGAAGACAATGAGAGTGAAGAACAGGCATTAAAACGCGAACTGGAAGAAGAGATCGGCATTATGGTGCTAAACACCAAACTGTATGAACGTTTTCAGTTTGAATACCCGAAAAAGGTGATTGAGCTGAGTTTTTACTTGGTCGAAGAGTGGCTAAACCAGCCGTTCGGACGTGAGGGACAAGATGGCTTTTGGATCGAACAACACGCCCTCGACCATGGGCAATTTCCGCCGGCAAATAAAAAAATTATCGAGCGGTTATTAAGCGAAAAATAGCGGATTGAAAAAGGGGCATATCAAAATGCCCCTGTCATGCCGCATTAGGGCGCCACTAACGAATTCACCATCTGCTCAAATCGCTGCATACCTAACTCGAATTCGGTATCGCTGATATTCAGTGCAGGGGCAAAACGCAACACGTTTGGGCCGGCAACCAGCAACATCACACCGAAATCATTGGCTTTGCTGCGCAGTTCTGCCGCTTTATCCTGATATTGCGCGCTTAATTCCGCGCCGATTAACAAGCCTAAGCCACGCACACAGTTGAAGATTTTCGCTTTTTGATTGATTGCCTCAAGTCGTTCAATCAGCTGGGCTGAGCGTTGCCGCACCTGTTGCAAAAAGTGCGGTTGGCTGATGATGTCCACTACTTTGTTGCCGACCGCACACGCCAGCGGATTGCCGCCAAAAGTGGTGCCGTGCACGCCCGGCGAGAAACTTTTCGCGATTTTATCGGTAGTCAACATCGCACTGATTGGAAAACCGTTCGCCAACGCTTTGGCTGAAGTCAAAATATCCGGCACCACGCCGTAATGCATATACGCGAAAAATTCGCCGGTTCGCCCTAAGCCTGTTTGCACTTCATCAAAAATCAGTAACGCCTGATATTGATCACACAGTTCGCGCAAACCTTGCAGGAATTCACGTTGCGCCGGTAAAACGCCGCTTTCGCCTTGCACCGGCTCGATAATCACCGCACAAGTGTGGTCATCAATCACGGCTTTGACCGCACTTAAATCATTGAACGGCACATGTACAATGTCCGCCAGTTTCGGTCCGAAGCCGTCGGAATATTTCGGCTGTCCGCCGACGCTGACGGTAAACAGCGTTCTGCCGTGGAAACTTTGCTTAAACGAGATGATTTTGCTTTTTTGATAACCGAAATGATCGACCGCATAACGGCGCGCCAATTTCAATGCGGCTTCATTCGCTTCCGCCCCTGAATTGGCAAACATTACCCGCTCGGCGAAGGTTTTTTCGATCAGTTTTGAGGCAAGTTCCAACGCCGGTTCGCTGGTGAACCAGTTACTTGAATGCCACAGGGTTTCGCCCTGCCGTTTCAGCACCGCCACCACCTCGTCGGGGCAATGCCCCAATGAATTGACCGCCACGCCACTGGTGAAATCAATATAGTCTTTTCCCGCTTGATCCCAAACCGTACTGCCCTTGCCACGCACCGGAATAAAATCCGCAGGGGTATAATTTTGGATCAAAACTTGATCAAAGGTTGCTCTGGTATATTGTGTCATGATTGTTCCTTTTCTATCCTTTAACTCATGCTGTCAACTAAAGTGCGGTGCAATTCTTTGCCTAACATAAAACGATTTGCAGCGCTTATCAATAGGTAATTTGATAACGATTGCAATCGTCTTGTGCTTTCTCGCTTGCTTATGCCATACTTGGATAAAAATCAGTCGATTTAAATCTGATAGGGGGAACGGTATGCATTTTTCGGAACAAGAGAAAAGCCAATTGTTACAGTTGAAATATGTCGGCTTAACCGTGATTGAACGCTTGGAACAGCTTGGAATTTATTCGTTTGAGCAGCTCGCCAAGGAAAAAACTGACGATATTTGCCGGCAAATTTCTGCGGCAATGGGCAGTTCCTGTTGGAAAAACAGTCCGCAAGCAAAGGCGGCGATCAATGCCGCCATTGCATTGGCTAAGCGGGAAAGCTAGCTAGTGCCGCCAACGGTGATATTATCGATTTTCAATGCCGGTTGTCCCACGCCGACCGGTACGCTTTGCCCCTCTTTGCCGCAGACGCCGATCCCCGGATCAAGCTCGCTTTCGTCGGCGACCATGGAGATGTTTTGCATCACCTCAATACCGCTGCCGATCAGGGTTGCACCGACCACGGGTTTGGTGATTTTGCCGTTTTCGATCAGGTAGGCTTCGGAAGCGGAAAACACGAATTTGCCGGAGGTAATATCCACTTGCCCGCCGCCAAAGTGCGGTGCATAAATGCCGTTGTCAACCGAGGCAATCAGCTCATCGAATTTGTTTTCCCCGGCAAGCATATAGGTATTGGTCATGCGCGGCATTGGCAAGTGCGCATAAGATTCACGCCGTCCGTTGCCGGTCGGGGCAACGCCCATTAAGCGCGCATTCAGTTTATCTTGCATATACCCTTTCAATATGCCGTTTTCGATCAACACATTGCGTTGGCTAGGTACACCTTCGTCATCCACCGTCAACGAACCGCGACGGTCGGCAAGCGTGCCGTCATCAATAATCGTACACAGTGGTGAAGTCACCAATTCGCCGATTTTACCGCTGAACAGCGAGGATTTTTTACGGTTGAAATCCCCCTCTAAACCGTGTCCGACCGCTTCGTGCAATAATACGCCCGGCCAGCCTGCGCCCAGCACCACCGGCATCATGCCCGCCGGCGCTTGTACCGCACTTAGCTTGACTAACGCCTGACGCACCGCTTCTTTGGCAAACCACACTGCACGGCTTACGCCTTGGTAATCTTGTAACAACCAATCCAAACCAAAACGCCCGCCGGCTCCTGCGCTACCGCTTTGGCGTTTGCCGTCCTGTTCCACCAACACTGAAACCGACAGACGGATGAGCGGACGAATATCCGCTGCCAGCGTGCCGTCGGTTGCCGCAACCAACATTTCTTCGTAGAGCGAACTGATACTGGCGGAGACTTGAATCACACGCGGATCTTCGGCGCGTGCGGTTTTATCAATCAAATGCAACAGCTCGATTTTTTTCTCACGGCTGAGGCTTTGCAGCGGATTGATCACCGCATAGCGCATTTCCGCTAAAGTCGGTTTTAAAATAATCGGGGTGATTTGCGATTGCGTCGCCCGTGCAATGCCTTTGGTTGCGTCAACACATTGTTGTAATTGGTTGAGGTTGATTTGGTCGGCATAGGCAAACCCGGTTTTTTCGCCGCTGACCGCCCGCACGCCCACGCCGCGATCAATATGAAATCCGCCCTCTTTGATAATGCCGTCTTCCAACACCCAATTTTCATCGGTCGAGGATTGGAAATAGAGATCGGCATAGTCGATTTCGCGTGCGGAAAATTGATCCAGAATATTGGCGAGCTGTGCCACGCTGAGTTGGCTTGCTTCCAACAAAGTTGCAGATACGTTGTTTAAAATTGGGTTTTGCATGAAATTCTCGTTTTGGATGAATGTGATAATGCCGTCGCCTCCCTCCGCATGCGGAGAGAGGGAAATAAAAACGCAGAAGCCATTTTATGGCGCAGTTTACATGATTACGACATCAAATTGTTCTTGGTTATAAAATACTTCGGTTTTGATTTGCACTTGTTTGCCGATAAACACTTCCAATTCGGCTAAAATCCCGTGCGCTTCTTCGTTAATCAGATAGTCCGCCACCGCTCTTGAGGCATAGACCAAAAATTGTTCGCTGTCGTATTGGTGATGAATCCGCACGATTTCGCGCACAATTTCATAACTGACGGTTTCCACCGTTTTCAAACTGCCGCGCCCTTTACACGCCGGACATTCGGTACACAAAACGTGTTCCAAGCTTTCACGGGTGCGTTTGCGCGTCATCTCCACCAAGCCTAACTGAGTGAAACCGTTAACGTTGGTTTTGACCCGGTCACTGGATAACGCTTCATTCAGCGATTGTAACACCCGTTCGCGGTGTTCCTCGCTCTGCATATCGATAAAATCGATAATGATAATGCCGCCCAGATTACGCAGTTGCAGTTGCTGTGCAATGGTTTGCGTGGCTTCGACATTGGTGTTGAAAATGGTCTCTTCCAGATTACGATGTCCGACAAATGCGCCGGTGTTGATATCAATCGTGGTCATCGCTTCGGTCTGCTCGATAATCAGGTAACCGCCGGATTTCAGATTGACGCGTTTTTCCAAACCGCGCTGGATGGCATTTTCCACACCGTAAAGATCAAACAGCGGTTGGTTGCCGACATACAGCGACAAGCGGTTGGTCAGCTCCGGCATAAATTCTTGGGTGAAAGTTTGTACTTCCTGATAAGTCAGTTTGGAATCGATCCGAATCAGATCAATCTGTGTGCCGACAAAATCACGCAAAACGCGTTGTGCCAGCGCCAGTTCACCGTACAGCATGGAACGGGTCGGATATTTGCTTTTGCGTTCCATCACTTTGCGCCATAAACGCTTGAGAAATTGCGCATCTTGTTGCAATTCTTCTTCCGAACAGCCCTCCGAGGCGGTGCGTACGATAAAACCGCCCAGTTCGTCGCAATAGCCTTCCACCAACGCTTTCAAGCGCGCGCGTTCTTCTTCGCTTTCAATCCGCTGTGACACCCCGACATGGCTATTTTCCGGCATAAATACCAAATAACGCGACGGCAAGGTAATGTCAGTGGTCAAACGCGCGCCTTTGGTGCCGAGCGGATCTTTCACCACTTGCACCACAATATCCTGCCCTTCACGCACCAGTTCGCTGATGTCTTTGACGATAAACTGCTTCTTTTCCGACTCATCAACACATTCGGTGTGCGATACAATATCCGAGGCGTGCAAAAAGGCGGCTTTTTCCAAGCCGATATCGACAAACGCCGATTGCATACCGGGCAGCACGCGCATAATCCGCCCTTTATAAATATTGCCGACCAAGCCACGTTTGGCTTCGCGCTCAATATGCACTTCTTTTAACACCCCGGTATCGAGTAACGCAATCCGGGTTTCATTTGGTGTGACGTTCACCAATAATTCTACGCTTGAGGTCATACATTACCTGCTAAATTTAAAAATTAATTCGTTGTATTCTATCGTAAAACCGCACTTGGCAGAAATCGGATTTGAGTTTAGGCAGGTTATTTTTCAGTTATTGTGAACTTACACAAAAGAAATGCGCAAAAGAAAACCCGAACAAGTCGGGTTTTCAGTCAGTTAGTCCGCCAAGCTGTTTTTATTATTCTTCACTTTCCGCTTCAGAAAAACGCTCGATACGCGCCCCTAAACCACGCAATTTTTCTTCGATATGCTCATAGCCGCGATCGATATGATAAATCCGATCAACCACGGTTTCACCGTTGGCGATACAACCTGCCAGTACCAAACTGGCGGAGGCGCGCAAATCGGTCGCCATCACTTCGGCACCGTTCAGATTCGCCACGCCGTAACAAATCGCGGTGTTGCCTTCGATATCGGCTTTCGCACCCATGCGGATTAATTCCGGAATGTGCATAAAACGGTTTTCGAAGATTGTTTCGGTGATAATGCCCGTACCTTCCGCCACCATATTCAATAAGGTGAATTGCGCCTGCATATCGGTCGGGAAACCCGGGTGCGGTGCGGTGCGCACATTGACCGCTCTTGGACGGTAGCCCAGCATATCCAAGGTGATTGTATCTTCGCTAATATCGATTTGCGCACCGGCTTCACGCAGTTTTTCGATGACTGCGTCTAACGTTGAGGCACGCGTGCCACGGCAAACAATGCGCCCGCCGGAAATCGCCGCCGCCACTAAGAAAGTACCGGTTTCGATTCGATCCGGAATCACATGGTGTTCGCCGCCACCCAAACGTTCAACGCCTTCAACGGTGATTAAATCCGTGCCGGCGCCGCTGATCTTCGCACCCAGTTTGTTCAGGAAAAGTGCGGTATCGGTGATTTCCGGTTCACGCGCGGCATTTTCGATAATCGTCGTGCCTTTGGCTAAGGTCGCCGCCATCATCACCGACAAGGTTGCGCCGACGCTGATTTTGTCCATCATGATATTGGCGCCTTTCAAACGCCCGTCCACAAAGGCTTTGACATAACCGTCTTCCAGTTTGATTTTGGCACCCAATTTTTCCAAACCGGAAATGTGCAAATCGACCGGACGCGTGCCAATCGAACAGCCGCCCGGCAAAGAAACCTGCCCTTGGCAAAAGCGCGCCACTAGCGGGGCTAGCGCCCAAATCGAGGCGCGCATGGTTTTCACCAACTCATACGGCGTCACAAAATTATTGATATTCGAAGCGTCGAGATAAACGCTATTTTTGTCTTTTTTCTCAACCGTCACACCCAATTTTTTCAAAATTTTCAGCGTGGTTGACACATCTTTCAAGTCCGGTACATTGGTCAGAGTGACTGGCTCTTCTGCCAAAATCGCAGCAAACAAAATCGGTAATGCCGCATTTTTTGCGCCTGAAATATCAACACTGCCTTTTAAACAGCTTTTGCCGTAAATACGAAACTTTTCCATGAGTTCTCCTTGAAAATCCGAAATAAATTAAAGACCGTTCAATAACCGTGCTTGCTGCCATTTGGCAACGGTGAAGGTTTTGATTGAAAGCGCATGAATTTCATTGCTTGAAATATATTGCATTAACGGCGCATAAATCAGTTGCTGTTGCTTAACTTTACTGATGGAGGCGAAGTCATCACTCACTGCGATCACATTAAAATGGGCATTTTCGCCACTGACAAAAACCTCATCCAAATTGAGTTGCTCGCGCAAAATCGCTTCGATTGCTTGTGCGTCTATTACCTGTGCATTCATTGGTATTTTTCGTTCCTTTAAGCTGCTTTTAAGCTACGGCAGTGATTTATTGTTGGATAAAGGGCGTTAACCACTCTTCCAAATCGTATAATTCGGCAAAATCGCGTACCAAGTGCGGTACGGCGACCAATTTTACCCTGCTCTGCCGCGAATAATGATGAAGAATTTCACATATTAACACAAATCCGGCAGAATCCACCATTTGTAAACGATTTAGCTCGATATATAAGCATGACTCTGGCGAAGAAAAAGCGTTTTCGGCAAACAGCGAAGCACGCTGTTGCCAAAGCGGCAGCAACGTGCGACGGGTTAACTCGCCACTGAATTGCAGAGACCAACTGTTTTGCCGTTGACTGACATTCCATTCGAAATTCAAGCGGACACCTATTTTTCCAGCTTAATCGGAATAGCGGCACTTTTCTCGATCTGCGCGCTCAGGGCGTCGATCCCTTGTTGGCGCAAAATGTTGCTCCACTCATTTTTCTTGGTTTCGACCATGCTCACGCCCTCTGCCGCCATATCATATGCCTGCCATGCGCCGGTGCGGGTGTTTTTGCGCCATTTGAAATCCAGTTTAAGCGGCGCCGCACCGTTATTTTGGATCAGATTCACTCGGATACTGACGATATTCTGATCACCAATCGGTTTTTCTTGTTCAATTTGCACTTGCTGGTCATTATACATAGTCAACACTTGCGCATAAGACTGCTCGATAAAATTGGCAAACGCGCTAAAAAACTGATCGCGCTGCGCCGGGGTGGTGCTTTTAAAATATTGCCCCAACACCAACGAGCCGGCATAGTTGACATGCACATACGGCATTAATTCTTGTTTGACAATGGTGCGCATATAATTCGGATTTTGTTGAATTTTCGCCTGATTAGTCCTAATCGAGGCAAACAGTTTGTCCGAGGCCTGCTGCATTAATTGGTACGGATTATCCGCTGCCGCCGCCAATGTGCTGAAAAACAGGGTGAATAATACCGCACTTGCGGCGAACCATTTTTTAAACATCTTGTGTAGCATTGCTTTTCTCCTGTGCAAAATAATCAAAATTATTCTGCTTTTGTTTCCGTTGTATCGGAGGCAGTTTCTTTTTTATCTCCATACAGAAATTGCCCGATTAAATCTTCCAACACCATGGCTGAGGTCGTATCGTGAATCGTATCGCCGTTTTTCAGCATGGCAACCTCGCCGTCATCAAAACCGATGTTCAGTGCAATATATTGTTCCCCCAATAAACCGGAGGTTTTAATTGAAAGCGAGCTGGTTTCGGGAATTTTGTCGAATTCCTGATCGATACTCAAGCTAACTCTCGGCAAATAAGTTTGCGGATCCAAATCAATCGCCGTGACCCGTCCGATCACGACGCCACCGGTTTTCACCGCCGCCCGCACTTTAAGACCACCGATATTGTTAAAAGTTGCTTGTAAATTATAACTTTTATGATCACTAAAGCCCTGTACGTTGGTGACGCGCAAGCCCAAAAAGACCAGCGCCGCGATACCTAACAACAAAAATAATCCGACCCAAAATTCGTATTTAATGGTTTGACGCATTTTTCTTTCCTTACACGCCCGGCATTTCGCCAAGCAATTAATTACCGCCGAACATCATGGCGGTTAAAATAAAATCTAAAGCCAGCACGGTTAATGACGCGTGCACCACGGTTTTGGTGGTTGCGCGACTGATTCCTTCCGATGTCGGGCGGGCATCATAGCCGTTAAACAGGGCGATCCAAACCACCGCTATCGCAAATACCGCACTTTTGATCATGCCGTTTAAAATATCCGTTTTCCAGCTGACCGAATTTTGCATAACCGCCCAGAAACTGCCGCCGTCTACGCCTTTCCAATCCACGCCGACCAAGGCGCCGCCCCAAATGCCGACCGCAACAAAAATCACGGTTAAAATCGGCATGGAAATAATTCCCGCCCAGAAACGGGGGGAAATCACACGCCGCAGGGGATCAACCGCCATCATTTCCAAACTGGAAAGTTGCTCGGTCGCTTTCATTAAGCCGATTTCCGCAGTCAATGCCGACCCGGCACGCCCGGCGAATAAAAGTGCGGTCACCACCGGTCCGAGTTCGCGCAATAACGACAGCGCCACCAGCTGCCCCAAACTGCTTTCGGCGGCAAAACCGACCAGCACCACATAACCTTGCAATCCTAATACCATGCCGATAAATAAACCCGATAGCAAAATAATCAGCAGCGATTGCACACCTAAGACATACAACTGTTTCACCAACAGCGGAAAATATTTTTTCGGCTGCGGCACGCCGACTAACGCGCCGTACAACATAAACGCCGAACGCCCCAAGGCGCGAAACACGCTGATCACCCCAGCGCCCAGTTTTGAAATAGCAGCAATGATCATACAAATAACTCGTCTATATACGCTTTCGCCGGATAATGGAATTGCACCGGGCCGTCTTCATTACCCGCCAAAAACTGCACCACTCGCGGATCCCCGCTTTGGCGTAACTGCTGCGCCGTGCCTTCGGCAATCACGGTTTGGTCAGCGACAATATAAGCATAATCGGCAATGCTCAACACTTCCTGTACATCATGCGAGACCACGATTGACGTCAAACGCAGGGTTTTATTCAGGCGTTTAATCAGGCTGACGATCACGCCCATGCTGATCGGGTCTTGCCCGGTGAAAGGTTCGTCATACATCACCAAATCCGGATCCAACGCCACCGCTCTTGCCAATGCCACCCGGCGCGCCATGCCGCCTGACAGCTCCGACGGCATTAAATCCGCCGCACCGCGCAAACCGACGGCTTCCAGTTTTAACAATGCCAGCTGGCGAATCAGCGCCTCCGGCAGGTTGCTGTGCTCACGCAATGGAAATGCCACATTGTCAAAGGTTGAAATATCGGTGAATAATGCCCCCGACTGGAACAACATTCCCATTCTTTTACGTAATTGGTACAACTTTGTATTCGATAAGCGGGTGATATCGCTGCCGTCAAATAAAATTTCACCCGAATCAGGATAGAGTTGTCCGCCAATCAATTTTAATAAGGTGGTTTTCCCGATTCCGGACGGCCCCATAATCGCAGTAATTTTACCGCGTTCGACTTTCAGGTTTAGTCCCTGATAAATCGTTCTTGAGCCGCGTTTGAAGGTGAGATCTTTCACCTCCACCAAATATTTATTCATCTTTTTCCTTGCATTCTGCCTTATCCGCCACGATTTAGCGCTTACCACGCCCATCAACCAGCGGATGTCAATTGGGCGAATCTTGTATGAATTTAGGCATAATGTCAAATATTCGCTCAACTATTTGCCCCGGCGGAAAATAGATTAATTATAGGGAAGTTGCCTAAATGTCGCGAATTTATGCTAGAATTTCGCATTGTTTAATTCTTTTATACTCAACAGGAAAGCGGATGAATTTTCGTTGGAATAGTATTTTATTGCTGATTGCACTCGGCTTGCTCGCTTGGTATTACTCGCTCAATCAGCAAGACGAAACCACGCTAAGCACTCGAATTCAAACCAGTGACAATCCGGATTATGTCGCCAACCGTATGGAAACCACATTGTATTCCGTTGACGGGCGCAAGCAATATGTGGCTACCGCTGATCAAGTGGAATATTTTCAGCAAAGCGGCGATACGCTTTTTAAATCGCCGGTGGTCTATTTGTTTGAAACCGCAAAAAACAGCGATAATTTGGTCCGCAGTTGGAAACTCAGCGCCGATCAAGCAAAAATCAGCAAAGATAAGATGTTATATCTTGACGATAATGTCACTATTGAAAGTTTGTTGCCGGAAAGTAAAATCCATAGCCTGAAAACGTCAAGTGCGGTCGTCAATTTAACGACACAAGATATAACATCTGATACAATGGTCAGCGTTGTCGGTCAAAGTTTCACCACTACCGGGAAACGTTTAATCGGTAACCTTCGTCAACAGGTCGCCACATTAAAAGAGCAGGTACAAACCCATTATGAGATCCAAACTAATTAAATCATTGGCATTCGTCAGCGCAATGTTGCTCTCTTTCTCGGCTTCAGCCCTGAAAAGTGACACTCAGCAACCGATTAATATCACCTCGGACAATCAATCTCTGGATTTGGAAAACAATATTGTCACCTTTTCCGACAATGTGGTGATCACCCAAGGCTCGATTCTGATTAACGCAAACAAAGTGACGATTATCCGCCCTGCCGACAATTCCAGCGGCAAAGAAAAAATCGAAGCCACCGGCAATCCGGTGACTTTCCAACAACAGCTGGATAACGGCAAACCGATTAACGGGCATGCCGGCAAGGTCAATTATGATCTTGGCAGCCAATATCTGGTGCTGACCGGCAATGCGCAGCTGAAACAGTTAGACAGTCAAATTAATGCCGAAGTGATCACCTATGATGTGCAACAACAAAAAATGATTGCCAAAAACAAGGGTAAAGGCCGCGTAAAAACCATCCTGTACCCGTCACAATTACAACAAAAATAAACAGGTTAAGATTCTATGTCTATTCTTTCGGCACAAAATCTGGCAAAGTCCTACAAGGGGCGCCAAGTGGTGCGTAATGTCAGCCTGAACGTCAATTCCGGTGAAATTGTCGGCTTGCTCGGGCCGAACGGTGCCGGCAAAACCACCACTTTTTATATGGTGGTCGGGTTGGTTAAAAATGATCACGGTTCGATTAAAATTGATGATCAAGATATTACGCTGCTGCCAATGCACAACCGTGCCCAACAAGGGATCGGCTACTTGCCGCAGGAAGCCTCGATTTTCCGCCGTCTCAGCGTATATGATAATTTGATGGCGGTATTGGAGATCCGTAAAGATCTCACGCCGAAACAACGGCGCGAGCGGGCGGAAGAGTTGATCGATGAATTTCATATCGATCATATCCGCAATAATTTAGGACAATCTTTGTCCGGCGGGGAACGCCGTCGGGTCGAAATTGCACGCGCTTTGGCGGTCAATCCGAAATTTATTCTGTTGGATGAACCCTTTGCCGGGGTCGATCCGATTTCGGTGATTGATATTAAAAAAATTATTTTACATCTCAAAGATCGCGGCTTGGGCGTGCTGATTACCGACCATAATGTGCGCGAAACACTGGACGTATGCGAACGCGCCTATATCGTCAGTGCCGGCAACATGATTGCCACCGGTACGCCGAGAGAAATCTTGGAAAATGAAGATGTAAAACGGGTTTATTTAGGCGATCAATTCAAATTGTAAGCGCCCGTAGCCTAGAGACGTTGTATTATGAAATTAACTCATCTGCTCAGCTTGGACAATATTCGCCAAGGCGTGATGTCCTCGAGTAAAAAAAGAACGCTGGAAATCTTGAGTGAAATGGTGACGGCACAAACCGGCGGCGATAGTCAGGTTTGTTTTGAAGCCTTATGTGAGCGCGAAAAAGTCGGTTGTACCGCACTTGGCAACGGAATCGCCCTGCCGCATGCCAAACTGGGTGAAGGCGATAAACCGATTGCGGTATTTTTACAATTAGCCAATCCGATTGACTACAAAGCGGCGGATAACCGTGAAGTCGATCTGCTGTTCGCACTGTTTATTCCCGCGAATCTCTGCGGCAGCTGCAAAGCGTTGTTACCCGAAATCGCCAAAAAACTGAGTAACAAAACACTGGTTAAGCAGTTACGGGCGGCACACAGTAAAGAAGAGATTTGGGATATTTTTTCCAAATTGGATCTACATGAAGAGGACACGGCTTCAAGCGAGGCATAAGTATAGGATATTATTGTGAGAGGCAACATATGGAACTGATTATCATCAGCGGACGCTCAGGTTCAGGCAAATCCGTCGCATTGCGTGCGCTTGAGGACATCGGCTACTACTGTATCGACAATCTGCCGCTTGCCCTCTTTGACCAAGCAATCGAAATTTTAGCGCAAAAGCAAAGTGCGGTTGCGATCAGCCTCGATATTCGCAATTTGCCCGAATCCTCGATTCAATTCGAACAGGTATTACGCCAACTGGCGGACGATATTAAGCTCAAACTGATTTTTCTCGACTGCGAACCCGGTATCCTAATTCGCCGCTATAGCGACAGCCGGCGCTTACATCCGCTGTCAGTGAAAAATATGACGTTGGAATCCGCCATTGAATTAGAACGCGAATTATTGGAGCCTTTATTTCAACACGCGGATTTAGTATTGGATACCTCCGCTATTTCCACCCACGAATTGGCGGAAAAACTACGCCAATTTCTGCGCGGAAAATCCGACAAAGAGCTCAATATTGTTTTTGAATCTTTCGGCTTTAAATATGGCATTCCACTGGATGCGGATTATGTGTTTGACGTGCGTTTTTTGCCGAATCCGCATTGGGATCCGCAGTTACGCCCGCTGACCGGACTGGACGAACCGGTGATTGATTTCCTCAATCGCCACAATGAAGTACACAATTTTATTTATACCACCCGTAATTACATCGAAACTTGGTTGCCGTTATTGGAACAAAATAACCGCAGTTATCTCACTGTTGCCGTCGGCTGTACCGGCGGTAAACACCGTTCGGTGTATATTGCCCAACAATTGGGAGAATATTTCTTGGGGCGCGGCAAAAAAGTTCAGATTCAACACAGTTCGTTAAGCAAGCACAAACGCCAATAATTCCACGGACAGATCCTACGAATGTGTAGCTCAGTCGGATAGAGCAATCCCCTCCTAAGGGATAGGCCGGCGGTTCGAATCCGCCCACATTCGCCAAACCAATTTGTTGATTATTGTACAAAAAATCATACTTTTGCACATAAAGTGCGGTTTTGTGACACTTCCCCCTCTCTTTTTCTTTAATAACTGATAAAATGGCGCCACGATTCAGAAGCACTGTTCCGTACTCACCTGAATCCAGTGTCCAGAAGTGTTCTCGTTCAAATTGGCGAAACGCTTTTTATCATTAAATATTTTCTTATTAAAATAATGGAGCAATTCATGTTTCTCTTTCAATTTGCCATCGTATTGCTGTGTATCCTAATTGGTGCCAGACTTGGCGGTATCGGCTTAGGAGTCATGGGGGGAGTCGGCCTGGCCATTTTGGCGTTCGGCTTCAATTTACAACCAACCAGTCCGCCAATCGACGTCATGTTGATGATTATGGCGGTTGTTTCCGCGGCGGCGGCAATGCAAGCAGCCGGCGGTTTGAATTATATGATTCAAATTGCCACCCGCATTTTACGCAAAAATCCGAAATACATTACCTTTATCGCCCCGGCGGTGACGTGGACCTTTACCGTATTTGCCGGAACCGGGCATGTTGCCTATTCGGTGCTGCCGGTTATCGCCGAAGTGAGCCGCTATAACGGAATCCGTCCTTCCCGTCCGCTTTCCATGGCAGTGATCGCCTCACAATTTGCGATTGTCGCCAGTCCGATTGCTGCGGCAGTCGTTGCCGTGGTCGCCTTCCTTGAACCGCAAGGTATCACCTTAGCGAATGTGTTGAGTGTCACGATTCCGTCCACCGTTCTGGGTATCTTCCTCGCCTGTTTGTTTGTCAACAAAATGGGGAAAGAACTGAAAGATGATCCGCATTACCAGCGCTTACTGCAAGATCCAAAATATACGCAAGAAAATTCCGTGAAGTTGGATGTGGAAAATATGGAAATCAGCACTACCGCAAAATATTCGGTGGGACTGTTCTTGTTCGGTGCACTGTTAGTGGTTGTGATGGGCGCGCTGCCTGAATTACGACCGCACTTTGACGGCAAAGCGATGGGCATGGCGCATACCATTGAAATTATCATGCTGACCATAGCGGCGTTAATTATCCTGATCTGTAAACCGGACGGCACCGAAATCACACAAGGCTCGGTGTTCCATGCCGGTATGCGTGCCATCGTGGCAATCTTCGGTATTGCCTGGTTGGGTGACACCTTAATGGGCGCACATATCACCGAAGTGAAAGAGATGGTTTCAGGTCTGGTCGAATTTGCCCCTTGGACGTTCGCGTTTGCCCTGTTTGCCTTATCGGTGATGGTCAACAGCCAAGGCGCAACCGTGGCCGTATTGGTGCCGTTGGGAATTGCCCTAGGTTTGCCGGCATCGGTGATTATCGCCACCTTCGTCGCCGTCAACGGTTATTTCTTTATTCCGAACTACGGTCCGATTATCGCCTCAATCGACTTCGATACCACCGGCACCACCCGTATCGGCAAATTTATTTTCAATCACAGCTTTATGGTTCCGGGCTTATTGAGCATGATCTTCAGCTTGATCTTCGGTTTCATCTTTGCCGGTATTTTCCTGTAAAAAAGCATTAGCAGCCAAGTGACAAAAACCGTTCCCGATTCATTGGGAACGGTTTTTTAGTATCTAACCGCACTTTATACTTTATGCGTTATATACTGCTTAAGTGCGGTCAGTGCCGGCTGCCATTCCTGTAACATCGCCACCCAACGGGCAATATTTTCTTGCCAATTTTCGGCTTCGTCGTGTTGTGCCGCTTCCGCAATATCGCGGATCGCATTCAATCCGATCGAAGCGGCAGCCCCTTTGATTTTATGCGCCTCTTCCGCCACCGCCCGCTTCAGTGACGGGTCGGTTTGATAAGCTTTATATTGTGCATTTAAGTCCGTAATATAATTCGGCATTAACTCGGCAAACAAGTCGATACTTGCCAGCACTTTCTCTTTCCCAAGCAACTCGATTAGCTCGCTCAATAACGGATAATCAAACTGCATCGCACTTTGTTTATCCGGTTCATTGACTGCCGCCTGTGGCTGCACAGGCAAATCTTCGTCACCAAACAGGCGTTTCAGCGTGGAATTCAAGGCTTCCTGCGATAACGGCTTGGACAACACATCATCCATGCCTTGTTGTACATATTCATTTTTATTATTCATCACATTTGCAGTGAGCGCGACCAACGGCGGCAAATACTCAATTTCATCGTTCTGATATTGATGGCGGAGGGTCATCGCAATATCAAAGCCCGACATATCCGGCAATTGAATGTCCAGCAAAAGCAAATCGTAGTCATTTTGTTGGAATTTCTGCAACGCTTCGCCGCCGCTCATGGCAACATCAACGTGATAGCCCAACTTTTCCAGTACCGATTTGGCGACGATAATATTCACCTCAATGTCTTCCACCAATAGAATATTTAATGCTTGCGTAACGTGCTGTTTCTCAAGTGCGGTAAAACGTTCAATCTGCGCGGCTTTGACGCTCAAGGTAAAGGTCGTGCCGACATTTTCTTCACTTTCCACGGTTAAATCGCCGGACATTAACGAAGCAATTTGTTTGGAAACCGCCAACCCGATTCCACTCCCCAACGCGCGCATATTATCCTGCGATTTGACTTGGTAATACATGGTGAAAATTTTACTCTGTTCAGCTTGCGGAATGCCAATGCCGCTGTCGCTGATTTTAAAGCACAACTCATCTTCCCCGGTTCGGGCAACCGACAGCCGCACCCAACCCTGTTTGGTAAATTTGACCGCATTGCTGATTAAATTCCATAACATCTGGTTGAGGCGGATCGGATCGACTCGAATCCATTCCGGCAGATTGTCTGCTAACCGCATTTCAAACTTCAAATTTTTTTGCGCCGCCATAACTGAGGCAATATTATTGATATCATTGAGTAAATGATTAAAATCACATTCTTTTTCAAACAGTTCGATACGGTGAGTCTCAATTTTTTCCAAATCGACCAAGTCATTGAAAATATGTCCCAACGAAACCGCACTGACCTTAATGGTTTGCAAATAATTGCGCTGCTGCTCGGTTAAATCTCCGTCCAGTAAAATACGGCTTAAACCGATAATGCCATTGAGCGGCGTTTTCAATTCATGGCTGATTGTGGTCATCAGATTCGTTTTATCGCGACTGTTTTTCTCAATCGTTTCACGGTAAGTCGTCCGTTCGGTAATATCGCGCCCAAAGCCGATAATCATGTGCTGTTTACTGACTTTATCGTAATACGGCACTTTTAAAATTTCAAAGCACGCCGCTTGCCCGTCAGGATAATATAGCCATTGCTCATAGCGCATTCCTTGATTTGCCCGACTGACCTGCCTATCACTTTCGATAGCTTTTTTCGCCGCCCGCTCGCTATATAATTCGAACGGTGTTAATTGCTTTAATTCCTCGCTTTTTTTTCCGGTCAGCTTTTCCATCGCCTTATTCGCCCCCAGAAAGCGATGATCTTCGCCGCGGTAGAATACCAAATCCGGCGAGGCATCAAAGAAAGAACGCAACAGCTGCGCACTTTGCTCTAATTCCAACTGAATGCGGCTCCGCTCTTTGATCTCCTGTTCCAAATGTAACAATGCGGAAGTCAATTCTTGTTCCGCTTTGCTACGTTCATCTATTTCACGGCTTAACAGCAAATTTTTCTTATTGAGCTCTTGGTTCAGTTGATAATCCTGCATGCGCAAGGTTTTCAGTTGCTGCAACGTTTTCTCCGCTCCCTGCCGCGCCAGTTCCAATTTTTCCACGATCACCAAAAAGAAATAAATCACAAACGGCGCGGAACACAAACCGAAAATGACCGAACGCAAAATATCGCCCCAATCCAAGGTTCCGGTAAACAGTAAGGTACTGCCCGCCTGAATCAGCAAGGCATAAACCGCTAAAATCAGCAACCCCAACAAAGAGAACTTAAGCTTGCCGATACGGATAATCCAGTCGATGTAATTTTGCAGATAGATTTTTACGTTTTTCATAGTGTGGTTTATATTTGCTACATATCTATTTGATAAATAAAAGTAGGGGCGGATTATATATCCGCCCGCTTACGAAGTGCGGTATCAATGATAAACCAATAATAGAAAATACAGAGCATGGGGCGGGCGGATATATAATCCGCCCCGACATTGTCTCATTAACTATTTTTAGGAAATCAATTAATGATTACTGGAGTTTAAATTATATTATTTCGTCAACAAATCCAATGCTTCACGGTATTTATCAACCGTTTTTTGAATGACCTCAGCCGGCACTTTCGGCGCAGGCGCTTGTTTGTTCCAGCCTGTTTGTTCCAACCAATCGCGGATAAACTGCTTGTCAAATGACGGCGGATTGGTGCCTTCCCGATAGTTTTCAATTGCCCAAAAACGGCTGGAATCCGGGGTCAGCACTTCGTCCATCAGGGTCAATACGCCGTCTTTATCCAAGCCGAATTCAAATTTGGTATCACAGATAATAATCCCTTTGCTCAACGCATATTCGGCAGCAGCCGTGTACAGCGCAATCGCTTTTTGCTTGACTTCCGCCGCCAGTTCCTTGCCAATCAACCGTTCACATGCTTCATAGCTGATATTGACATCATGATCGCCCACTTCCGCTTTGCTTGACGGGGTGAAAATCGGTTCAGGCAGTTTACTGGCTTCTTGTAAACCGGCCGGCAGCTGCAAACCGCAAATCGTACCGGTTGCACGGTAATCTTTCAAACCGCTGCCGGTCAGATAACCGCGCACAATCGATTCGATCTTGATCGGCGTCAGACGTTTGCACACCACCGCACGGTCTTTGATCTGATCCGCTTCTTCTTTCGGCAACACATCATAGACCGTATCGCCGGTGAAGTGATTCGGCATAATATCTGCCAACTGTTTAAACCAAAAATTAGAAATTTGGGTTAGGATCTCGCCCTTGCCCGGAATCGGATCGTCTAAAATCACATCAAATGCCGACAAACGGTCGGTTGCGACCATCAGCATTCTGTCTGCATCAATTTCGTACAGATCACGCACTTTTCCTGAATAAATTTTGTTTAAACCGATGTGTTGCATTATTTTATCCTTGAGGTCTGTTAACTTTTATTTATTGTAGCGCAGTTTAAACCGCACTTTGCACTATTATTTTGCGCTGAAGCCATTAAAAAAGCCATATTTCACTGAAATATGGCTTTCTAACGATCATCAGACTAAATCATAATCTGCGCAGGCACTAAATACCCTTGCGGCACATTTTCTTTCCGCTCAAAGGTCACATATTCCCAAGCGTCCTGATCGGCTAATACCGCTCTTAACAACTTGTTATTCAAGCCGTGCCCGGATTTATAGGCTTTAAACGCACCAAGAATATTATGGTTCGCCATATATAAATCGCCCACCGCATCCAATAATTTATGGCGTACCAATTCATCTTTGAAACGCAAACCGTCTTCATTCAGAATGCGGTATTCGTCCAACACAATCGCATTGTCCAAGCTGCCGCCTAACGCCAAGCCTTGCGCTTGCAAATATTCAATATCTTTCATAAAACCGAAAGTACGCGCACGGCTGATTTGTTGGATAAACGCTTGGGTTGAGAAATCCAGTTTATAATTAGTGACATCGCCTGAAATCGCCGGGTGTTTGAAATCAATGGTAAAATCCAGTGAAAAACCGTTATATGGCTTGAATTCCGCCCATTTATCACCGTCTTCAACCCGAACCGGTTTTTTAATGCGGATAAATTTCTTCGCCGCCGCTTGCTCTTCGATCCCTGTATCTAATAACAGATAAATGAAAGGCGCGGCACTACCGTCCATAATCGGAATTTCAGGTGCGTCGACTTCAATAATGATGTTATCAATTCCCAGTGCCGCCAAAGCAGAATTGATATGTTCCACGGTTGACACACGCACGCCGTCATCATTCACTAAACAAGTACACAACATGGTGTCGCGAATCGCGTCGGCATTTGCCACAAAGCTCACCGGCGGATTCAAATCAGTACGGCAATAAATCACTCCGGTATTCACTTCGGCAGGACGCATGGTCAGCGTCACTTTTTTACCGCTGTGCAGCCCGATTCCGGTCACTTTTACACTCTGTTTTAATGTTCTTTGTTTAATCATAATTTTCAGTACCTTTCTCAGTACGCTATTTTATTAAATCCGCTCGCCTTAATCCGCTTGATTGCGCAAGAAAGACGGAATATCAAATAAGTCTTTTTCGTCAAACGCTTTCGGCTTGGCAACGTCTGCGCCAACCGCCGTTTTGCCGTTGTCGTAGCTATTACCATACCCTTGGTTAGACTCTGGCTGCGGATTAAAGTTCGATTGTCCCTCAAAACCGGATTGAATCGGTTTTGATACCGGCATGCCCATTCCGGTGGATTTCGGGGTAATCACTTTTAGTTCAGTTTCGGCTTTGTTACCGCCGATCCCGGTTGCAACGATAGTCACACGGATTTGATCACTCATTTCCGGAATTAAGGTACTGCCGATTACCACTGTCGCATCTTCTGAGGCGAAAGCACGTACCGTATCACCAACGGTAGAAAATTCATCTAACGACAAGTCCATCCCCGCCGTGATATTAACCAACACCCCACGCGCACCGGACAGATCGACATCTTCCAATAACGGGCTGGCAACCGCGTCTTGCGCCGCTTTATCCGCACGACCATCCCCGACTTCCCCGTCAGCCACTCCGGTGCCCATCATTGCATGTCCCATTTCTTGCATGACGGTTTTAACATCGGCAAAGTCTACGTTGATCAGCCCCGGCGAAGTGATCATATCGGAGATCCCACGTACCGCATTACGTAAAATTTCATTTGCAGTCGCAAAGGCATTAACCAGGGAGATATTTTTGCCTAAGACTTTTAATAATTTTTCGTTTGGAATTACAATTAAGGAATCGACAAATTTGGACAATTCGCCAATCCCCATTTCCGCCAATGCCATCCGTTTTTTACCTTCAAAGCTGAACGGTTTGGTGACTACGGCAACGGTTAAAATGCCCAGTTCTTTGGCAATTTGCGCCACCACCGGTGCGGCACCCGTTCCGGTACCACCGCCCATACCGGCTGCAATAAACACCATATCCGCACCTTCCAAAATATTACGGATTGCGTCTTTATCGTCTTCCGCCGCCTGACGACCAACATTCGGATTCGCCCCTGCGCCCAAACCTTTGGTTGTATTGCCACCGATTTGTACAGTCTGTTTGACCAAACTTTTACGCAAAGCCTGCGCATCAGTATTGATTGAGAAAAACTCAACACCATGCATTTCTTCCTGCACCATATGATTAACGGCGTTACCGCCGCCACCACCAACACCGACTACTTTAATGACGGCATCGGTAATGTCATCAAACTCGATAGGCTCAAACATATATTCTCCCCATTATGTTTGTTTTATTTTTGCAAACCAATAATTTTCTATTCTATGCGATAAACAAGAATTATCAAAACTGATTTTTTATCATTGTAAAAAATTTGGCAATATTTTCTTTAATTCCGGAAACCACGCCAATTGAACCACTTGAGATATCACGCTGCCGCACTTCATCTGCATTATTATAATTATGGTGTAGCAATCCCAACACCGTCGCATATTGCGGCTTGTTCACATAATCGGTTAATCCCGCCAGATTGAGCGGAGTGCCAACCCGCACTTGCGGGCCGAAAATCTCGGCGGCGCAGTCGGCAATATCTTCGATTTGCGAACCGCCCCCGGTCAATACAATCCCGGCAATAAGATCGGATTTGATTTGTTTCACATCCAATTCGTGTTTCAGTTTGATCAATTCTTTCTCGACCAACCTTAATAATTCCTGATAACGCGCCGCCGTCACCACCGACAACATCTCTTTTGCCAGACTACGTGGCGCACGCCCGCCGACACTCGGCACTTCGATTTTTTTATCCGGATTATTGCGTGCCGGCGTGACCGCACTGCCATAAGCCACTTTAATTTTTTCCGCATCCATTCTGGAGGTGCTGAAAGCAAACGCCACATCATCAGTGACCCGATTGCCGGCATAAGGAATCACTTTGCTGAAGCGCAACGCACCATTGGTATAAACAATAATATCAATCGTACCGCCACCAATATCAATCAAGCAAACGCCCAACTCTTTTTCATCTTCGGTCAACACCGAATAACTGGACGCCAAGCCGGAAAACACCACTTCATCGACTTTTAATCCGGCACGCAAGACCGCTTTTTTCAGATTATTCAGCCAATTTTGATGGCAAGCGATTAAGTGCGCCTGTGCTTGCAAACGCACACCTTGCAAACCGAGCGGATTTTTGATATTCAGCTGTTTATCCACTGCAAACTCTTGCGGGATCACATGCAAAATGCTGACGCCTTCGCCGATTTTGACCGATTGGGCGATATTCATTGCGCCTTCCACTTCCTCCGGCGTCACTTCGCCGCTGGAAATCGGCACCACGCCGCTTTCATTCAGGCTCTGAATGTGTTCGCCGGTGATTGCCAACGACACACTGACAATTTGGCAATCGGCAATCGACTCCGCCCCTTCAATCGCGCGTTGAATCGAATTGACCACCGCATCCAGATCGGTGATACTGCCGCGATCAATCCCCTTGGACGGGCTGCTGCCGACCCCCAACACATTGACTACGCCGTCCGGCAGAACTTCGCCTACTACCGCGACCACTTTGGAAGTTCCGACTTCCAAACCTACTTTGATTTTCGCTTCAACAATTTTTGCCATATTTGTTTACGTTAGTTGTTTACTGAGTTGCCAATTAATTAATTTTCGTTTGTTTCCGCCGAAGCTTCGGGGGCTGGCGGAACAGCCTTAAAACCGATTGCCGCACCGCTGGCATAACGCAAATCCACGTAATCAATCGTCTGTTGCTCCGGCACTTCGATTTGCGGATAAATCGTTGCGAAACGCTCGATTTTTTGTTTCCACTCGCCACGCCCAAGTTTGAGTTCAATCCCGTTGCTCAGACTGACCTGCCATGCACCGCGCCCGTCAATCCGCATCGATTGCAAGCGCATATTTTTCGTTTTGAGCGCATTACTAATCTGATACCAAGCCGATAACACCTCGCGGCTTTGAAAATCATTGCCATACAGCGCCGGCAATTGCAGATTACCGCTCTTTTCTTCCGGCAAGCTGAAAATCGCCCCGTCCGCCGCCAATAACTGCTTGTCATTCCAAACGGCAACCGGACTATATTCCGCCACCGCAATGCTCAGTTTGTTCGGCCACAGCTTACGCACCAAAGCGCCGCGCACCCACGGCATTTTTTCTATTTGTTGCTGAATCTCTTGCACATCTTGCGAAAAATAACCTTTTAACTCGCCAAATTGCAGCAAACTGTCGCGAATATCGTTATAGGTGGTATATTGCGGCTGCCCGACCACGGCAAAGGAATTAATCGGCTGTGAATCGAGATACGCCAAAAAATCCTGCCAGTGCGTGTAGCAATAATAACCAAATCCTACGCATAATAGCACAACTAGCGATTTAAGCGGCAGAAAAAACTTAAAACCGCTTTCCTCTGCCGTTTGGGGTTGAATACGCTGCTGCGTGCGATTGGGTTTGACTGCCATGGCTATACGCTCAATTCTAAGATCTTCACAACCAACTGCTCAAAACTGTAGCCTTTGATTTTTGCCGCCATCGGAAACAGGCTGTGGCTGGTCATGCCCGGCGTGGTGTTGACCTCCACCAAATGAAATTCGCCTACGGCGTTGGTCATCACATCAACTCGGCTCCAGCCGCGGCAACCGACGCTGTCATAGGCGGCTTTAACCAGCTGCTTCAATTCCTGTTCGCGCGCGTCGCTCAACCCCGACGGGCAAAAATATTGGGTTTCGTCGGAAATATATTTGGCGTCGTAGTCATAAAACTCGCCTTTTGGCACAATGCGAATTGACGGCAACACTTCCCCATCCAGCACCGGCACGGAATATTCATCCCCTGCCAACCATGCTTCGATCAACACGGTTTCATCATACCGAAACGCATATTCGACCGCACTTTGCAACTCCTCGCAGCGGTTCACCTTGGTTAAGCCGACACTGGAACCTTCCAACGACGGTTTCACCATCAGAGGCAAGCCCAAACGCGCCACAATTTGTTCGGCATTGAACCCTGAAAAATTCGCTTTGGTCACCACTTCCATCTCGGCAACCGGCAATCCGAAGCCTTTCCATAACATTTTGGTGCGCATTTTATCCATGGTTAAAGACGAGGATAAGACGCCGCAGCCCGTGTAAGGAATACCTAAAAACTCCAATACGCCTTGTACCGTGCCGTCTTCGCCGCCGCGACCATGCAAAATATTGAAAGCGCGTTCAAAACCTTGTAATTTTAATTGCTCCAAGCCGACTTCCTTGGTGTCCACACCATGCGCATTAAAGCCTTGGCTTTGCAGCGCCGCCAAAACCGCACTTCCCGAATTCAGCGAAACCTCGCGTTCCGCCGAAGTTCCGCCATATAACACCGCAATTTTTTGTTGTTTTAATGATTTCATGCATCTGCCTATCTGATTATTTTTGATTACTATTCCATAACGCCACTAAATTGCGGGATAATTTACTTACGCTGCCCGCCCCCTGCGCCAACACCAAATCGCCGTCTTGTAACACTTGATCCATAATCTGCGGTAATTTTTCGGTATCGGAGAGTAAAATCGGATCGACTTTCCCCAGATTACGAATCGAACGGCACAACGCCCGGCTGTCCGCACCGGCAATCGGCTCTTCCCCTGCGGCATAGACTTCCAACATAATCAACACGTCTACGTTTGACAGCACCTGTACAAAATCATCGAACAAATCACGGGTGCGTGAATAGCGGTGCGGCTGGAACACCATCACCACGCGTTTATCCCGCCAGCCCGAACGTGCGGCCTCAATGGTAACATTGACTTCGGTCGGGTGGTGTCCATAATCGTCGACCAACATCACATTGCCGCACGGACGCTCAAATACGCCAAGCTGATCAAAACGTCGCCCCGCCCCTTGGAAATCGGCAAGTGCGGTCAAAATCGCTTCGTCGCCGATCCCTTCTTCTTTCGCCACCGCCAACGCGGCAGTCGCATTCAGCGCATTGTGTTTGCCCGGCACGTTCAGCACCACCGAAATGCGTTTGCCGGACGGATAAATCACCTCATACAACCCCTGAAACGCGGTTTGTCGATAGTTTTCAATCCGATAATCCGCGTGTTGGCCGAAGCCGTAAGTGATCACTTGCCGCCCGACGCTTGGGATAATCTCTTCCAATTCTTTGTCGTCGGCACACATCACCGCCAAACCGTAAAACGGCAGATTGTGCAGGAAATCAATATAGGTTTGTTTCATTTTAGCGAAACTGCCCTGATAGGTTTCCATATGATCCGGCTCGATGTTCGTCACCACCGACACCATCGGCTGCAAATGCAGGAACGAGGCGTCACTTTCATCGGCTTCTGCGATTAAATAACGGCTCAACCCCAAATGGGCATTGGTGCCTGCCGATTTGACCAAACCGCCGTTGACAAAAGTCGGATCTAAACCGGCTTGGGCGTAGATCATCGCAATCATTGCGGTTGTTGTGGTTTTGCCATGGGTGCCGGCAATCGCAATGCCGTGACGAAACCGCATGATCTCCGCCAACATCTGCGCCCGTTGGATCACCGGAATCCGCGCTTCACGCGCCGCAACCACTTCCGGATTATCGGCTTTAATCGCACTGGACACCACCACCACACTGGCTTCTTTGACATTGGCGGCTTCGTGTTTAAAAAAGATTTTCGCGCCTAAATTTGCCAAGCGTTGGGTGACGGCACCGTCGGCAATATCCGAGCCGGTGATCATATAACCTTCATTTAGCAGCACTTCGGCAATGCCGCCCATGCCCGCACCGCCGATACCGACGAAATGGATTTGTTTCACCCGACGCATGCCCGGTACGAAATCCCGTAATCGGGTTTGAAAATCTTGTTCTGTCATGCTTTTATTCTCTGTTTTGTTTCTATGACGTATACAGTACGTCGATACGACCATTTATTTGATGATAATATTTATTTCGCCACACTGATAACCACCTCCGCAACCCGATCAGCCGCCTGTGGTTTTGCCATCGCTTTGGCTTTTTCAGCCATCGCGGCTAATTTTTCGCGATCCAGTTGCGTTAAAAGTGCGGTAATGCGCTCAGCGTTTAATTCGTTTTGCGGCACAATCGTGGCAGCGCCGACATCGGCAAGATAACAGGCGTTAAGATATTGCTGTTGATCTTTATGTTGAAACGGCACGAAAATCGCCGTCGCACCGACCGCCGCAATTTCAGATACGGTCAAGGCACCGGAGCGGCAGATGATCAGATCCGCCCACGCATAGGCTGCCGCCATATCATCAATAAATTCCGTTAGCTGCGCATTGGCGTTGTCGGGGTAGCGCGCTTGAATGCTGTCGACATTGCCTTGTCCGACCTGATGACGGATTTCCAACGGCAGTTTGCCTTGCTTCACCACTTCCGGCATTAATAAATTCAATACCCTTGCGCCCTGGCTACCGCCGACCACCAACACTTTCAGCGCGCTGCCCGCAACACGTTGCGCAAACCGCACTTTCGGTTCCGCCTGTTCAAACAACGCTTGGCGCACCGGATTACCGACCACTTCGGCGTTGGCAAACGCCTTAGGAAAAGCTTGCAGCACCTTGGTTGCGATTTTTGCCAACCATTTATTGGTTAAACCGGCAATCGCATTTTGTTCGTGCAATACAATCGGCACGCCGCACAATTTGGCGGCGATTCCGCCCGGTCCCGACACATAGCCGCCCATGCCCAACACCGCGTGCGGTTGGTAACGTTTAATAATTTTCCGCGCCTGCCACACTGCGCGCGCAATGGCAAACGGTGCGACCAATAAGGCTTTTAAGCCTTTGCCGCGCAAGCCTGAAATTTGGATAAACTCAATCGGAATGCCGTGTTTCGGCACGAGCGTGGCTTCCATGCGATCTTTTGTGCCGAGCCAACAGATTTGCCAGCCTTGTTGTTGTAATTTTTGCGCTACCGCAATCGCCGGAAAAACATGACCGCCGGTGCCGCCCGCCATCACCAATAAGCGTTTTTTTGTCGTTGCCGTTGTTTCTGTCATTTAATCGTCCCTCAAATGTGCATGACCGCGCATTAGGCGGTTTTCATGATCAATTCGCAACAGGATTGCGATCACCAAGGCATTAATCATCAAACTGGAGCCGCCGTAGCTGACAAACGGAAAGGTGAAACCTTTGGTCGGCAATAGCCCCATGGTCATTCCGAGGTTAAATGCCCCCTGAAAGAAAAACCAAGCGACGACCCCGAAAGCGAAATAACCGCCGAACCGCTGTTCCAGCAACAAGGATTCTTTGCCGATTTTCAGAATGCGGAACAGAAGCAGCGTAAACAGCACGATCACCGCGATAATCCCGACCAGCCCAAACTCTTCGCCGACAATCGCCATAATAAAATCGGTATGCGCTTCCGGCAGATATTCCAATTTTTGAATCGAATTGCCCAAGCCGGTTCCCCAAAATTCACCGCGTCCAAAAGCAATCAACGAATTGCTCAACTGAAAACCGGAACCGAACGGATCAGCAAACGGATCGGTATAAGAGGTCAGCCGTTTTAAACGGTATTCCGAGGTTAAGATCAAGATATATAACGCAAAAAATCCCAACACCGCCAAAGCGATAAATTGAAAAATTTTGGCGCCAACCATAAACAACATCATAAACACGATAAAGCCCAGCACTACACTGCTGCCCAAATCCGGTTGGAATAGCAAGAAACCTGAAATCAAGATCAAAACTACGGTCGGTTTGACCACGCTCAACTGCTTGCTGCGCACTTCGTCATAACGACGCACAAAGTAGCTCGACAGGTAACAAATCAATGCAAATTTGACAAATTCCGCCGGCTGGAAATTGAATAAAACCAACGGAATCCAACGCCGCGCACCGTTAACGGTTCTGCCGATCCCCGGCACCAGCACCAAAATCAATAATAGTAGCGCAAAAAGCAGCAGATACGGACTCCATTTTTGCCATTTTTCAACCGGGATAAACACGAATACATAGGCTGTCAGACACGCCAGCACCACATACACCAAATCACGCCAAGCAAAATGGAACGGATCGTCATATAAGCGATTGCCTTCGGCAACCGAGGCGGAGGTGATCACAATAAAGCCCAAGGTCATCAACGAAAGAAACAGCCAGAATAAGGCGCGGTCATACAGCAGATTGCTCGGGGTAATCCTGAACCAGCGCTCGCTTTCATTTTTTACCCAATCTAAACCCGACATTCTGCCTCCAAGCATAGTGCCAAACGGGCGAATTCATCGCCGCGCTGCTCAAAATTGGCAAATTGATCCAGACTGGCACACGCCGGTGACAACAACACCATATCGCCCGCTTTCAAGTGCGGTTTGAGGGCGGCAACCGCACTTTGCATGCTGTCAAACAACTGACTTTGCGCCGACAGCTGCGCCAGTTGCGCCCCGTCGCGTCCGAAGCAATAGAGCTGAATATGCGGTTGGTTGACTGCGACGGCAAGTTCGGAAAAATCCGCCCCTTTGCCGTCGCCACCGAGCAGTAAATATAGCGTTCCCGCCACATCCAATCCCTGTAACGCCGCTAGCGTACTGCCGACATTGGTGGCTTTGGAATCATTAATCCAACTAATACCGCCTTTGCGCGTAACCAACTGGAAACGGTGTTCCAATCCCTGAAATTCACGCAATGCCCGGCATGCGGCAGTGCGGTCAATCCCTGCCGCGTCAGATAACGCCAACGCCGCCAAGGCATTCATATAATTATGCCGCCCGACCAGTTGCATTTCATCGGTGGCTAAAATCGCTTGGTTTTGAAAAGCAAGGAAAGTGCGGTTGTCTTGTTGGACTAAATGGTAGTCGCCCTGCGCACCGAAACGTTGCATTTTGACCGCACTTTGCTGATTCGGCTGAGTCAGCGGATCGTCATCGTTGATCACCGCCGTTTCCGCATGGTGATAAATCGCTAATTTCGCTTGGCGATAGGCTTCCAAGTCGGCATAGCGATCCATATGATCTTCCGTCACGTTCAACACCGTGGCGGCTTTGGCTTTCAGGGAATGGGTGGTTTCCAATTGAAAACTGGACAGCTCCAGTACATACAGATCACAATCTTGTTTTAACAGCGACAGCGCCGGAATGCCGATATTGCCGCCCATGCCGACTTTAATCCCGGCAGCTTGCGCCATCGCATTCACCAATGAAGTCACGGTGCTTTTGCCGTTTGAACCGGTAATCGCAATAATCGGTTTATCGGTTGCACGGCAGAATAGTTCAATATCGCCGACCACTTCGACACCGGCTTCAATTGCCGTTTGCACTTCGGGCGTTGCCAATGCCAAACCCGGACTGATGACAATCAGATCCGATTGCAATAACCAATCTTGCGGAATGCTGCCGAAATGGCTCTGTTTGACAAAGTGCGGTAACGCTTGCGGTTTGTTACGGGTGTCGATCACGCGCAATTCCACCGGTTTATCCGCAAAAAAATCGATACAGGATAGCCCGCTTTTGCCTAGCCCTAAAATCGTGATTTTTTTACCGCTATAATCGGTGGAATGACTGCTCATTATACTTTTGCCCCAAAAAAGAAAAGAAAATAAAAAATGAAAAAATTAACGCAATTTCAGCGTAATCAAACCGAGTAATACCAAGACTAACGAGATAATCCAAAAGCGGATAATCACACGCGGCTCCGGCCAACCTTTCAATTCAAAATGGTGATGAATCGGCGCCATACGGAAAATGCGTTGTTTGCGGATTTTGTATGAGCCGACTTGCAGAATCACCGAAATGGTTTCCATCACAAACACACCGCCCATGATCAACAGCAAAAATTCTTGCCGCACCAACACCGCAATCGTGCCTAATGCGCCGCCGAGCGCCAACGAACCGACATCGCCCATAAACACTTGCGCCGGATAAGTATTGAACCACAAAAAACCCAAGCCGGCGCCGACAATCGCGGTGCAGACAATCACCAGTTCGGCGCTCAATTTAATATACGGAATATGCAGATAGTCGGCGAAATTGACGTTACCGGTCGCCCACGCCACAAAAGCAAAAGCGCCGGCAACAAATACGGTCGGCATAATCGCCAAGCCGTCCAAACCGTCGGTCAGGTTGACGGCATTACTGGTGCCGACAATGACGAAATACGCCAACACAATATAAAATAAACCCAATTGCGGCATAATCTCTTTAAAAAACGGCACGACCAGCCGGGTCGCATTGGTGTCTTTGCCAATCGCATACATCGCAAATACCGCAACCAACGCCACCACCGACAGCCAGAAATATTTCCAACGCGCAATCAAACCGTCGGTATTTTTATGCACCACCTTACGGTAATCATCGACAAAGCCGATTGCGCCGTAGCCGAACAGGACAAATAACGTACACCAGACATAGGCGTTGCTCAAATCCGCCCATAATAACGTACTGATACCAATTGAAAACAGGATCATCACCCCGCCCATGGTCGGCGTGCCGCGTTTGCTGAAATGGCTTTCCGGGCCGTCATGGCGCACCACTTGTCCGATTTGCAACATTTGCAAACGGCGGATCACTTTCGGCCCGATCCATAAAGAAATTAAAAGTGCGGTCAACAGTGCAATAATCGAACGGAAGGTCAAGTATGACACCACATTAAAAATGGAATGATATTGGACTAAATAATCCGCCAACCAAACTAACATAATTTATCCTTTAATGAATCGATCACGGTTTCCATCTGCATACTGCGTGATCCCTTTGCCAACAACACGATATTGTTATTTTCATTTGATTGTTGTTGGATTTGCCGTTGTAAAAATAAGACCAAATCCGCTTTGTCGCCGAAGTGTTTTCCTTGCGACAAACGGCTGATCACCTCGCTTTGTACGCCGAAACTGACCACCAAATCCAATTCCGCCCGCCGCACAAACTCCGCCACTTGTCGATGGCAAAGTCGACTATTTTCGCCTAATTCCGCCATATCGCCAACAACTAAAATGCGAAATCCGCGATAATTTTTTAAGACCGCCGCCGCCGATTGCATTGAATCGACATTGGCGTTGTAGGTATCATCCAACAATAATACATTCGGATTGATTTGAATCGGATATAATCGCCCTTTGACCGCCTGCTTTTGCTCCAGACCGCACTTCACCTGCGCCAAATCCGCTCCGACCAACATCGAAAGTGCGGTTGCCGCCAGCGCATTGCTGACATTATGCCCGCCTAAATAAGGCAAATTAATCGCTATTTTTCCTTGCGGGGTCACCAAGGTAAAGCTTGAACCCTGTGTATGCAGGCGAACATCGTCGGCATAAAAATCCGCTTGCGACTGCGATACCGAAAAGGAATAAGTGCGGTGCGCGCCGATTTCCGTTTGCCAATAGCGATCCAAATAATGACAATCGAGATTAATCACCGCACAGCCGTTTTGCGCCAAACCGCGATAAATTTCGCCTTTTGCCTGTGCCACGCCGTCTAACGAACCAAAACCTTCCAAATGCGCCGGCGCGACATTGTTCACCAACGCCACATCCGGCTGCACCAATTCGGCGGTGTAAGCAATTTCGCCGGCATGATTTGCGCCCAGTTCAATCACCGCGAATTGGTGTTGTGGTTCTAAGCGTAACAAAGTTAGCGGCACGCCGATATCGTTATTAAAATTGCCTTGCGTAAACAACACGTTGCCGCACTGTGCCAAAATCGCGGCGGTCATCTCTTTCACCGTGGTTTTGCCTGAGGAACCGGTCATTGCCACCGTTTTCGGCGCCAATTCGGCTTTTAACCATTTTGCCAGTTGTCCTAACGCCAAACGGGTATCGGCGACGACTAATTGCGGCGCGGTAAGCGTCGGATTGGGTGTGGAAACCACCAGTGCGGTTGCGCCCTGTTCGACTGCTTGCGCCAAATAATCGTGCGCGTCAAAATTGGCTCCCTTTAAGGCAAAAAACAGTGAATTTTTGCTGACCTTGCGCGTATCGGTGCTGATTTGCGACACCGCCGCCGCACTTGCCTCTTCAGCAGGATAAATTAACTCGGCAGACAGAATTTCCGCCAACTTGTGAAGCGTTAAACTAATCATTGTTATTATTCTTCTAACAGTTGCCGCACAAGTTCCCGATCGGAAAAGTGCAATTTGGTTTCGCCGATAATTTGATAATCCTCATGCCCTTTGCCGGCAATCAAAATCACATCATCGGGCTGCGCCCGTTGCAACGCGTATTGCAGTGCCAACTCACGTCCATGAATGACCGTAGCGCTGTGCGGCTGTTCTAATCCTGAAGCTATCTCTTGTAAAATCAGGCAAGGATCTTCGGTGCGTGGATTATCGTCGGTCAAAACCACTTCATCGGCAAACCGCTCGGCAATCGCGCCCATTAGCGGCCGCTTACCGCGATCACGATCGCCGCCGCAGCCGAACACGCACCATAACCGCCCTTTGCAATGCAACCTTGCCGCTTGCAGCGCCTGTTGCAACGCGTCCGGCGTATGGGCGTAATCGACAATCGCCATCGGTTTATCCGCCGCGGTAAACATCTCCATGCGTCCGCAAACACCGCTTAATCGATTAACACTTTCGCACAATTGTTGTAACGGATATCCCAACTGGAGCAAGGTTGCCGCCACCAGCAAAAGATTACTGACATTAAACGAACCGATTAAACGGCTGTCTAATTCGCCGTCGCCCCAACCGGATCGAAAAGCAATGTTCGCACCGTTTTCATGATAATCGATCCGAGTCGCTTGCAAATAATATGCTTGGGTTAAATGACGATCCGGTTCGGCACTGACGGCAACCGCACTTGGCAATCGCGCCAACCATTGCGCCCCAATCGGATCATCGGCATTGATAATCCGATTTTCACACGCCAATTCGTTGAATAAACGGAACTTCGCCTCAGCATAGGCTTGCATGGTTTGATGGTAATCCAGATGATCACGGCTCAGATTGGTGAAAAGTGCGGTTTTGAAATGCAAAGCTTCCACCCGGTGTTGCACCAAGCCGTGTGATGACACTTCCATCACCGCCATCTCCGCCCCTTGGCGCACAAAATCCGCCAAATTAGCCTGCACTTCGACTGCCGAGCCGGTGGTATTCGCCGCCTCGGCGGTTTTTCCGTATAAGCCGTTGCCAATCGTTCCCATCACCGCCGTGGTTTTGCCCAACAGCTGCCCCCATTGTGCCAATAATTGCGCCACGGTGGTTTTACCGTTGGTACCGGTCACGCCGAGCAGAGTCAGTTGTGTCGAAGGGTGATGATAGAATTCTCCGGCGATCGCCGACAGCTGTTGATCCAATTGGTAATAATGAACAATCACAACGTGGTGTTGCGTTGTGATTGCCAAGTGTTGTTGCGGGTGTTCCGTCTGGGCCAGCACCGCACTTGCTCCGTTGGCAATCGCCTGCGGAATAAATTCGCGCCCGTCCCGTTGGTGTCCGAGCAACGCAACAAACAGATCCCCGCGCTGTACTTTACGGCTGTCGAGCTCAATGCGATTGAGTGACAGGCGGGGAAGTTGCGGCAGAGAAAAGAGCTTCGCCAATCGTTGCATACCTGCCCCTTAATTAATGTGATTCGGCTTTGAGGAAACGGATGACTGTTGCTGATCCAAACGGATAATCCGCGCCGCCGTTTCTTCATCGTTCAAGGCGTCCGGTTTGATATTTTGCGAACGCAGCGTATGTTCCATGATTTTTGAGAATACCGGCGCCGAAATCGCACCGCCGTAATATTTTCCGGCTTTCGGATCGTTAATCAGCACCACCAATGCATAACGCGGATTGCTGAGCGGGGCAATGCCGGCGGTATATGCAATATATTTGTCCACATATTTCCCGTTTTCCAGTTTTTTCGCCGTACCGGTTTTAATCCCGACCCGATAGCCTTCCACCATCGCCAATTTATTTTTAATCGCGACTTTTTCCATCATATTCACCACTTCGCGGGTGATTTTTTCCGAATACACCCTTTCGCCGATGACCGGCGGATCAACTTTGGTGATCGACAGTGGACGATAGACACCGAAGCTGCCCAAGGTGACATAGGCACGGGCGATTTGCAACGGCGTGGCACTGATACCATAACCGTAAGCCACGTTAGCCCGTTCGATATCCGACCAGCGTTTGCGCTCGGCATTCAACATACCGGATTGTTCCCCGACCAAACCCAAATTGGTCGCCGCGCCCAAACCGGCGTGTTTATAGGTTTCCATCAACACATTCGGCGCCATACGCAGTGCCAAACGGCTCACCCCGCGGTTACTGGAATTTTCCAGAATTTGATCCAGCGTTTGTTTATCGCGCGGCGCCACATCCCGGACCTCGTGGCGGTTCAATACCAACGGCCCGGTGTCAATCACTTCATCGCGACGTACCACGCCTTGCTGAAGTGCGGTCAGAACGACGAACGGTTTCACGGTTGAACCGGGTTCGAAAGTATCGGTGATCGCACGGTTACGCATTAATTCCGCTTTCACGCCGATACGGTTATTCGGGTTATACGACGGCGCATTCGCCATCGCCAGCACTTCACCGGTGCGGATATCGACCAACACCGCCGTGCCGGATTCGGCTTTGTTCTCCGCCACCGCTTCCTTGATTTGGCGGTACACCATTGATTGCAATTGTTCGTCGATACTTAAGGTCACGTTATGCGCATCATATTTTTTGGTGTCGTCCACCGCTTCCACCATGTTGCCGTAGCGGTCTTTACGGTAGGTGCGCGAACCGTCCTGTCCGATCAACAATTTATCGAAACTTTTCTCAATCCCTTCGATTCCGGCGCCGTCAATATTGGTGTAGCCGATCAGATGGGCGGTTTCTTCCACTTTCGGGTAAAAACGACGGAATTCGGTCTGCAAAGTGACACCCGGAATTTTTAATTCGCGCGCATAATTGGCGACACTCGGCGTCACCTGCCGCGCAAGATAAAGAAAACGGCTTTTCGGGTTTTTGCTGATTTTTTCTTTCAAGCGCTTGTTGGAAACGCCGATGGCGTCAGCCAGCGCTTTCCAGCGCTCCTGATCTTGCAACGAACCTTTATCGAAGATCTCTTTCGGATCCGCCACCACGGAAAACATCTGCACACTGACCGACAGCCACTGACCGTTACGATCCAAAATCATGCCGCGCGAAGAATGGATCGCCTGCGTGCGCAACGAGCGTTTATCCGCTTCCTGATTCAGTTTGGCGGAGCTGCTGATTTGTACGTCGACCGCGGTCGCCACCAACGACGCCATACTGACGATAATCACGCCAATCACCGTCCAATAACGCCAACTGACGAAAGTGCTCATCGGTTTCGTCGCACTTTTTACATTTCGGGCAGCGCCGGCACTCTGATTAAGCTGTGCGCCCTGCCGGTGTTTATTTTTTTTGAAAATAGCCATTGCCAGCACCCTAGTGATTGTTTTCGATGATAATCACCTGCTGATCGGCAGTGATGTAGCCCATCTTCAAGCGATTCGCGATGGAAGTAATCCGCACATTATCATCCAGTGCCCGCTCTTCCAGTTTTAAGTTAATGTATTCGTTTTCCAACGCTTGTTTTGCCAAAATCAATTCGCCGTTTTCGGCATTGAGCTGGCGGGTTTGATGAATGATCCAAATTGTTGCCACTGCGCTGGCGATCATGCCCAGCCATAACAATAGGGCGATCTTATTCGAGACGAATAAATCGTCCAAAATCAGTTTTCTTAAAGGATAACGTTCGCCGCTCATCTCTTATCCTCTTCTTTCCGCAATTCGCAATACCGCACTTCTGGAACGCGGATTTTGTTGCGACTCTTGTTCGCTCGGCATAATCGCCTTGCCGATGGTTTTCAGGGTTTGGTTACGTTCGATTTGATCCTCGCGCAACGGAATCCCTTTCGGGATCTCAACCCCTTTGCTTTGCTTGCGCATAAAGCGTTTGACCATGCGATCTTCCAACGAATGGAAACTGATGATCGAGAGCCGTCCTTGCGGCGCCAGCACCGTTAATGCCGATTCCAACGCCCGCTCCAATTCATCGAGCTCACTGTTGATAAAAATCCGAATCGCTTGGAAAGTGCGGGTTGCCGGGTGTTTATGTTTATCTTTGAATGGTACGGCTTGGCTGATAAGCTCCGCCAATTGCAAAGTGCGGTTTAAACCGCTTTCGCCGTTTTGACGCGCCGCTTGGTTAAAATTCACAATCGCGGTTGCAATCCGCTTGGCGAACCGCTCTTCGCCAAAGGTTTTCAACACCCAACTCAAATCCTCAATCGACACCTGCTGCAACCATTCCGCCGCCGACATGCCTTGGGTGGTGTCCATACGCATATCCAACGGACCATCGTTCATAAAACTGAAACCGCGCTCCGCTTCGTCTAACTGCGGAGAAGATACGCCGAGATCGAGCAAAATCCCGTCGATTTTGCCGATTAAGCCCTGCTGCCGGCAAATTTCCGCAATCTGTGAAAAGGCGCTGTGGACAATGCTGAATTTAGGATCGGTGATGGTGTTGGCTTCGGCAATCGCACGCGGATCGCGATCAATCGCGATCAAGCGTCCGTTTTCGCCCAAATGCGACAAAATCAAACGCGAATGCCCGCCGCGCCCGAAAGTACCGTCAATATAAATGCCATTTTTTTTAATCGCCAACCCCTGCACGGCTTCATTTAATAAAACCGTAATATGCGCGCGGTCGGTTTGTTCTGCTGGCAAACTCATATTGGCAATTTCTCTATTTATACTAAAAAAATAAGACGATAAAAATGGGTTCGCGGCATATCCCTATATGCCGCTTGCCCCGCTAGTGCTACCGTCATCGGCGGAAAGATGATTCTTTCTCTTTTACAATGACAGCGTTTTTAATTCTTCCGAGGTGGCAAAAGCGCCGCCGCTGCCGATTTCAATATCTTCGGCAATTTGTGCCAGCCACGCCTCTTCGCTCCAAATCTCAAATTTATTCAACTGCCCGACCAACATAACGTTTTTATCCAATTTGATGTGGTTGCGCAGCGTCGGGCTGAGTAAAATCCGCCCGCTTTTATCCAAGCTACATTCCGTGGCATAGCCCAACATCACCCGCTGTAAACGGCGTTGATCCGGCTCGAAGTTGGATAATCCGTGCAGTTTTTGCTCAATAATTTCCCATTCATTCAGGGGATAAAGCAACAAACAAGGTTGACGAATATCAACGGTGCACACCATCTGCCCCTGGTTTTGCTCTAAAATTTCGGCGCGATAGCGGGTAGGCACGGCAAGCCGCCCTTTGCTGTCCAAACTGACTGAAGTCGCACCACGAAACATAGCAATCCCGTTTTAATTAATCATCCGTTTTATTATCGTTTTCTGCTGATGGTTACCACATCGTTCCACCAAACGGCGTTTTATGTTATTTTACCCCACAAAACCCCACAATTCACCACTTTGATCTAAGTTTATTATCTGATCACTGTTGTTGCAAGTTTTTTGTCAATTATTTGTGTGAGGCAGATCGCATTTAATTGGTGGTTTTTTATTCGATTTAATAAAAAATACAAAGTAGTTGAGATTTATTCAGCCGTTAATCGGACACAAATCGAGAAATTAACGGATAAACAGCCCCTCTCAATACATTTTTTATTGATCGGAGCGTTAAGTACGCAAATAATTGTCAGGTATTTCAAGATAATTAAATCAATGAGGAATGATCATGTCGAATATTCTTGTACGAAAGCTGGCAACCGGCACAATTTATAAATTGGTTTTTATCGGCTTATTGGTTGGCTTTCTGCCGTTATCTCTCGTGTTAGGCGTTTAGGCTATTTTGATCTGTTTTATGTTACTTGGAATCAACAGCCGGTTAACGGTATCGCCGCATTTTACCTGGTGCCGATGATCCGACTTTTCGTTGCCTTGACTCGGGGCTTGATTGTCGGAAGTATCATTTCGTTAGGATTATGGATCTATTCAAAATTCAGACCGATCACACGCTCTTTTTATGAAAATAAAACAGCAGAATCCTGAATCCATTGCGCGACCGCCCTGCGCCACTGCCGTAAGTGTTGTTTTTTACTGCCTGCCGCTGCTTGCAACGCTTGCCAATCAAAGTGCGGTTCGGCTCGTATCAGCCGTTGCAAAGCGGGATAGGTCGCCGCCAATGTGCGGTTGGCATGGGCAAAGCCGTGCAATTGGCGCAGATCATCAGCGTTAAGTTGCCAATCAATCTCAGGAAAATCGATCTGTCGTTGCAGAGTGGTAAATAAAGCGTGAGCGGCAAGTGGAAAATTGTGTAAAAATTGGCGGCGCGCAATCTGGCAAAATCGCTCACCCGAGCTTGATAACGGATAAATCGCCATCACACTGTAGCAGCCGCTGCTCGCCTCTTTGCCGCTGCTAACATGAATAATCTGAAAACCGCACTTTTGCCAAAAATTCGCTAAATCTGTGCCGTAACCAAAACTGACTGAGATAAAATCCAGCTCCGCACGGCAGTCCTCAAGTAGCCGTTGCAATAACTGTTTGCCGAAGCCTTGCCGCTGCAAGTGCGGTAACAACGCAATACGTGAAATCCGCAACGAGCGCAAAGCACAGGCTTGCGGCAAGTCCGCTTGAAAACACAGCGCTTGCGCCACCAGATTGCCGTTTGGGCGACGTTCACCGCGCCAAATTTTTTCGATTAAATCTGAGTCGGTAATACCGCCTTCCGCCAACGCCCAAATACCGCCGACGATCTGGTTTTGTTGCTTTAACAGCCAAAAGCGTTGCCCTTGTGCGTCAAGCAAACGGCGCAAATCCAACGGCGAAGTGCGGTAGTGCGCCAATGACAACAGGCGGTAAAATTGGCGGATTTGCTGCGGATCGGCAACCAACGCCGCTTGTGAAATTTCAGCGAAAGTCAAATTTTCACTCTGGCTGTTGGTGGGAGAAAGTTCATTGGTTAGCAACAATAAATCGTCAAGCCAACGTTCCAACGGATCGTGTTCGGCATAACGCAACGGTTGTCGTAAATGCAGAAGCTGACAAGTGCGGTCGGTCAGTTGTTTGAATTTCAGCTCAAAACCCCGCCCCGTGCCTTCGTAGCCGTGGATGGTGGTGGTGAGCAGAATATGCTTAAAATAGCGGCAGATCGTTGCCAGCATTTCGAGCGGAATCATCGCCGCTTCGTCAATAATCAGCCAACTGTCTGCAAACGGCCGTGGATTGTCATTCAAGCGCGCAATCAAATCATCCGGTGCGAAAAAGTGCGGTTGCCGGCGGCAATGTTGATACAAGGTCTGCACCGCACTTTGGTTCGGCGCAGTCAGAAAAACCGCACTTTGCTTTGCCAATTGATCGGCGACCATGCCGGCAAGGGCGGATTTGCCGCGCCCGCGATTGGCAGTGAGCAGATACAGCTCCGCTTGCGCAGTTAAAATTTGCCGTAACACCCGTTGCTGCCGCAAAAGTGCGGTCGGCGGCAGTTGCCACAACGCATTTGCAATCTGCGGCAGCGGCGGATTGGATTGTGTTGGATAATAAATCGGGATCTGGTGCCGCTCAACCGCACTTTGCCACCAAGTATAAAAATGCCGCGGCGTGATCGCTTGCGTTGCACCATTCCAGCGCAGGCTGTCCAAATCCATTTGCGTCTGCCAATCTTCAGGCAACAACATCAGCAATACGCCAGCGGCTTTAATCGTCGCCGCCACTATTGCCAACGCCGCTAAATCCAAATTCAACACGCCATGTTGCCGGCAATCATAAACCGCACAATCCCACTCCTGTCCCAACAGATTTTTAGCATGGGCGAAGGCGTAAAACGTGCAATTCGGCGGTAGAATTTCAGGCGGTTGCGCAGCACAATAAACCGCACTTTTATGCGCATTTAATGCGCAAAATGCGGCGATTTGTCGGCTTAACCAAACATCATCACCGCATAGAATCAATGGTTGGCGAAAAAAGGGATTCTTCATCAGAAAAACAGGTTATGCTTTTTCACTCAAATACGGATCGTCAAATCCCAAGGACTGCATAATTTCCGTTTCCAGACTTTCCATCTCTTCCGCTTCGTCATCATCGATATGATCGTAACCCAACAGGTGTAAACTGCCGTGCACCACCATGTGCGCCCAATGCGCCGACAGCGGTTTTTGCTGCTCCGCCGCTTCCCGCTCCACCACTTGGCGGCAAATCACCAAATCGCCCAGCAACGGCAATTCCACTTCAACAGGCGCTTCAAACGGGAATGACAACACATTGGTCGGGTAATCCTTACCGCGATAAGTGCGGTTTAGTGCCTGACTTTCCGCTTCATCGACAATCCGCACCGTCATTTCCACATCATCAAGACTTGGCTTGACCGCACTTTGCGCCCATAATTCGATTTCCGCTTGGGTCGGCAAGCCCGCCGTATTTTCACAGGCAAGTTGCAGATCGACAATCACCTGTTTCATGCCGGTTCTCCTTGTAACAAACGTTCCTGATCGCGCGCTTTACGCCGTTCCTCCGCCAATGCCTGACGGCGGATTTCGTCTTCCCGTTCCCAAATTTCATAGGCTTGCACCACTTTGGCAACCACCGGATGGCGCACCACATCGCTGCTTTCGAAGAAATTAAAACTCAGTTCCGGCACGGTTTGCAGCACTTCCATCGCGTGTCGCAGCCCGGATTTTTGACTGCGCGGCAAATCGACTTGGGTAATATCGCCGGTGATCACCGCTTTGGAATTGAAACCGATTCGGGTGAGGAACATTTTCATCTGCTCGACGGTGGTATTTTGGCTCTCGTCTAAAATAATAAAGGCATCATTCAGGGTGCGGCCGCGCATATACGCCAACGGTGCAATTTCAATCACATTGCGCTCAATCAGCTTTTCCACCCGCTCGAAACCCAACATTTCAAACAGCGCATCGTACAACGGACGCAAATACGGCTCGATTTTTTGCCCTAAATCGCCGGGTAAGAACCCCAATTTCTCACCGGCTTCCACTGCCGGACGCGTGAGCAAAATGCGGCGGATTTCCTGTTTTTCCAATGCTTCCACCGCCGCCGCCACCGCTAAAAACGTCTTGCCCGTCCCTGCCGGACCGATGCCGAAACTGATGTCGTGGCGCAAAATATTGTGCAGATATTGGATCTGATTGGCACCACGCGGCTTAATCACGCCGCGCTTGGTTTTCACCGTGGTGGTATACACTTTCGATTCCGAGCGCACTTCGCTGTTTTCCTCCGCCTGCGCTAAAATCCGGCTTTCCTGAATCGCGATATGCACATCTTCCAAATCCAGTTCTTTGATTTTGCCCTTAATCGGCGCGGTATCGGCATACAACTGCTTAATCAGCTTCGCCACCGCTTTCAGTAATTTCGCCGACTGCTTCTGCTCGGATTTCTGCTCTGATTTCAGGGTGAAACTAAAATCACGTCGCAGAATTTGCAGCTTAAAGGTGTTTTCAATCCGTTGCAGATGATCGTCAAACGCCCCGCACAGCGACTGCAAACGCGCGTTGTCTTGCGGTTCTAAGGTAAAGGATTCGATAAGTTGTTCGGTCAAGGGGAGCCTCTTTTATGACAGCGGAAAGTGGCATTATTATAGCCGTTTTTCGAATAAAAACAGCTATTCTCGCGCAACAAAAGAGGCAGGGAGAGATAAAAGTGCGGTCAGCGTTGTTCAAATTGGGTAATCATGTCCAAACGGTTTTGGTGTCTGCCGCCGTCATAAGCCGTATTTAACCAAAGTGTCGCCAACGCTAACGCTTTTTCCGGCGTGATAATATTTGCCCCGAAGGCAATAATGTTACTGTTATTGTGTTCGCGCGACATCAGGGCACTAACTTCATCGCCACAAAGGGCGCAACGAATGCCGTCGATTTTATTCGCTGCAATCGAAATGCCGATGCCAGTGCCGCAAATTAAGATCCCTCGCTCCACTTCGCCTGCAACCACCAAATCCGCCACTTTTTTAGCATACCGCGGATAGTCGGTTCTTTCCGCACTGAATGTGCCGACATCGAGCACACTATGCCCTTGGCTGGTTAATTTTTCAATTAAAAATTGTTTATGAGATAAGCCAATGTGATCCGAGCCGATGGCAATTTTTTTGTTCATTTTATATTCCTGGTTATCTATTAGCATACTTATCTATTACCACATAATGCTGCGCCGATTGCACCGTTAAAAGAGGAAGAAGTGGCTTTTAATACCGTTAATTCATTATATGGCAATGGTTTTCGCACATAAGACAGGCTGTCTTTTTTCAGTTGTGCATAAGGGAAATCCTGCATATCCATTACGCCACCGCCTAAAATAATCGCATCAGGATCAAACAGATTGACGCAAGTACCGACCGCCTTTGCGACGCGGTTTAAATAACGATGAACAAAATGCTCCTGCTCCGCTTGGCTAAATAACGCATCAATCGGATAGGTTTTAGTTGAACTGTCGTACCAGCGTTTTAACGCAATGCCGGAGCAATTGGTTTCCAAACAGCCGTAGTTGCCGCAACCGCAACGCAGATCGTCATCGCCATAGGGAATATGCCCCAATTCCCCGGCAACACCGTGCGCGCCTAAAAAAATCTCGCCCTCATTCCATACGGCAAAGCCCATACCTGTGCCTAAGTACAAGCCCAACACCAATTTATCTTGCAAATTAAAATGTGAGACATCGTAGATCAGTTGCAAATTGACATCGCGCTCCAACCGCACTTCACAATCAAACTGCTTGCTCAAATAAGGAGCGAGCAGATCAAGTTCTGCCTGTGAGATCGACAAATTCGGCACTGACAACACTCGCTGCCGATTCCGAGAAATCGCCGCCGGTAAACCAATGACAATCCGTTTGATCGGATAATCCGCCGCAAAAGCACGGCAAAATGCCTGAATGCCCTGTAAAAAATCATCGCTAATAATCTCAGCCGTTTTCTTTTTTTCGGTCAGCAGCACCGCACTTTGCGCATTCATCACACAAATGCGCGTATGCGTCGCCCCCATATCAATCCCGATCACCACCGGGTTTGCACTTGTCATAAACTCCCCCAATCCATCTCAACTGACCGCACTTTAACTAACCCGCGTTTTAATTACCCCATATTTTCATTAGCCATACTGCGCAATGTTTTTTTCCATCATATTCCATGCCGTTTCAATATCCGGATCGTTATGAAATAAACCCGATGTGCCGACGATTAATACATCTGCCCCGGCGGAAATCAACATTCCATAGGTTTTCGGATTGCAAGAACCGTCGATTTCAATTTTATAAGACAGTTGATTCTTTTCTCTGAATTGTTTTAATTCGCGGATTTTATCCAACATTTCAGGAATAAACGATTGTCCGGCAAAGCCGGGATCAACCGTCAGCACCGTCACTTTATCCACTTTATGCAAATAATATTTCGCCATTTCAAGCGAGGTTTCCGGATTAAATATCAAACCGACTTTCATGCCTAATTTTCGAATTTTTTCAAATAAACGAAAGGCTTGTCCGGAAATCGTTTCGACGTGTACCGTCACCATATCGCAGCCTGCTTGTGCCAAATCATCAATATAATTTTCCGGATTTGTCACCATCAAATGGCAATCCAGCGGCTTAGTCGAAATTTTATTCACTTGACTGACAAAAAACGGCGAAAGGGTAATATTCGGCACATAATGCCCGTCCATAATATCAATATGAAAATACCCGACTTTTTTATCCAAAAATTCAATTTGCTCTTTAAATTTAACTAAATCCATGCACATCAAAGATGGTGAAATTAGAATGTTTTTATTCATAATGCCTTCCTATAAAATTAACGGCTAATTAACCGATCCAAAGCAACGGCTGCGATAATTAAACCGCCCATTACAACCAATTGATAATATGTTTGTACTTGCAGAATATTTAATCCATTATTGATGGTGCCGATAATCAAACCGCCAATAACCACGGAGAAAATTCGTCCTTTGCCACCAAAAAAGCTGGTTCCGCCGATAATTGCACTGGCAATCGCATAGGTTTCAAAACCGACACCGGCTAATGGCTCTGCCGCCCCTAATCTGGCTGTTGAAACAACACCTGCCAAACCGGCGCAAATACCTGAAATTATAAATACCGCCAAGGTGTGGAATTTAACGTCGATTCCTGAATAATATGCTGACTCTTTATTCCCGCCTAACGCGTAAATATTTCTACCTAATCGCATTTTGGCGGTTAAAAACCATAGGAAGAAAGCAATGACAATCGCAAAAATAACCGGTACAGGAATGCCCAAAACACTTTGCGCGAAGAAATCGACAAATTCAAAAGAGAATCCGTAAACTGAGTTTGCATCAGAAATCACTAACGTCACGCCACGGAAAATCGCATTGGTTCCCAGTGTAATAATAAAAGGATGTAATCCGGTATAATTAACCAATAATCCGTTAATTGCGCCTAAACCACCGCCGACAAAAACACCGCCAATAACCGCTGCCCACAAAGGATCTAAGCCTGCAAGCATTAACTTGGCAGTCACCATACCTGCCAAGGCTAAAATTGATCCCACCGACAAATCAATTCCGGCAATCAAAATAGCGAAAAATTCCCCCATACCAATTAAAACAGTGACCGAGCTTTGTACGAAAATTTGTTGGATATTATTTCCCGTCAGAAAATATTGCGGGGAAATTGATCCAAAAATGACAACAATAATGGCAAGAATAAAAAATGTGCCGTATTGCTCCCAAAAAATAGGAAAATTAAATTTGCTTTTCATTATTAATGGCTCCTTCTCCGTCAGGCAGTGCCCAATTCATAATTAATTCTTCCGTCAAATTTTCATTGTTATCCAATATTGCGGATATTTTCCCCTCTCTAAATACAACCGCCCGATCACATACCGACATAATTTCCGGTAACTCGGAAGAAACCATTAATATTGCTTTACCGTCACTGGCCAACTCGCGCATTATTTTATAGATTTCGGCTTTCGCCCCCACATCAATCCCTCTGGTCGGCTCATCAAATATAACCACCTTCGGTTGACAAGCCATCCATTTAGCGATAATAACCTTCTGCTGATTACCCCCTGATAATTCCGTGATATTTTGTTCAACCGACGAACATTTTATGAGTAACTTGCTTTTTTGCTGCTCTGCCAATTCCTTTTCATCTTTTAAATTAAACATCCCCAAGGCACCTTTAAATCCTCCGTCTTTCAAACTTTTGGAAATGGCAATATTTTTATTAATAGAGAAATTAGTGAAAAAACCATTTTCACGCCGACTTTCCGTAATATAAGCCATCCCTTTTTTTACCGCATCGAAGGGAGATGACGGCGTGATTTCCACACCATTGAGATAAATTTTTCCGGAAATTTTTTTATCCACACCGAAAATGCAATTCATTAATTCCGTTCTGCCGGCGCCGACCAATCCGGCAAATCCCAATATTTCACCTTTATTTAATGAAAAAGAAATATCATTCACTTGTTTTTTCTTTTTGCCCGTCAGGTTTTTCACTTCAAAAACAATCTCATTTTTTTCTTCTCTTTTAATTTGTTTGAAATGTGACTGTAACTCTCTGCCGACCATTAATCTGACGATATCGGAGTTAGAAACAGCTTTAATCATGCCTGAGGTGACACTTTCGCCATCTTTTAGCACAGTGTATCTGTCACAAATTTTTCGTATCTCATTGAGCTTATGTGAAATATAAACAATCGATTTTCCGTCTTTTCTGAGTTGATTCATGATTAAAAATAAATATTCAATCTCTGAATTCGTTAGCGATGATGTGGGCTCATCCATAATGATAATACTGACATCGGAAATAAGAACTTTCGCAATTTCAATCATTTGTTTATAAGATATAGATAAATTGGCCACTTTTTCATCCAATTTGACTTTAATTCCCAAGCGCAACAAAATAATCGCCGCCTGAACCCGCATTGTTTTCCAGTCAACTACTGGCACACCCAGCACTTTTTTATATAACAAGCGGCCTATATATAAATTTTCCAAAACAGTAAGTTCGTCTATAAGGCTGAGTTCTTGATAAATAATACCGATACCCAATTCAGAAGCGGTTTTATGATCTAAATATTCGTATTCGTGTCCTCTAATAATAATTTTCCCTGATGTCGGTTTATGGATACCGGATAAAATTTTCATCAAGGTTGATTTTCCAGCTCCGTTTTCCCCCAACAAAGCATGGATTTCATGAGTATAAATATCGATATCTACGCGTTTTAACGCTTGCACCACGCCAAAACTTTTTGATATCTCTTTCATACTGACCAAGAGTTGATTCATACAAACCTCATTCAAAATGGGGAGATAAACGATTACCTCCCTTTAATCATGATTATTGGGTAACTAAAACGGCATCAACGGTTTCAAATTTCGGCTCTTGATCAACCGGGAGTTGCTTACCGCCTTTTACGGCATTGACCAATAACCGCAAACCGTTAGCCCCGATTTCAGCCGGATTTTGCGCTACGGTTGCCGTTAATTTTCCTTCTTCAACCATTTTTCTTGCCTCAGGCACGCCGTCGGTACCGACAACCAAGACGGAATTCAATTTTCCGGCATTGGCCACCGCTTGAGCAGCCCCCATCGCCATGGTGTCATTGGCGGCATAAAATGCTTTGATATTGGCATTGCGTGACAGAACATTAGTTGCAACATCCAGCGCTTTGATTCTGTCCCAATCCGCCGGCTGGCTTGCTACCAGTTTAATTTGCGGATTTTTTTCAAAAACGTCCGTTGCACCACGACGACGCGCCTCGCCGGAAGCATTGCCGGCTTTACCTTCGATAATGGCAACTTCTCCGCCTTGTTCGCCTAACCGATCCACAATGAACTGTGCCGCTTTGGCGCCTACGGCGACATTATCCGTGGTAATAAACGCCTCAACATTGCCTTTTGCTTTGCGTAAATTATCCAAATCGGCTTTTTCATCAAGATTCACGAGATAGATCCCTTGTCGATATGCCTTAGCCGCCGGCATCACCAAATTTGCCGGAGATAACGGTGCAAAGGCGATGCCTTTATATCCCTTGTTGATCAAATCTTCGAAAAGTTGTAATTGAGACTGATAATCGCCCTCCGATGGCGAGGCAAAGATATCGACCGATACATCAAGTTTCTGCGCTTCTTCCTCAATTCCTTGCTTCATTTCCACCCAGAACGGATTGGAAAGTGTTTTCAAAATAACCGCATATTCGGCCGCTTTTGTTGCCATAGAAAACGCCATAGCTAAAATTGCCAAGCAGGAAGCAATGACTTTAAAATTCTTTTTCATGATTCGTCCTCATTTTTGATTTCAAATGACTACTATATGTTTGATGTTCTGAACAAAATACACACAAAATAAAAGTGCGGTATCGCAATACCAACTTTACAAATAATATGATTTCGTACAGACGATAGTATTTATAGCACTAAAAAAGAATGAAAAACGCGATCAACTTCACAAATTAAATATTTTTGTGAAGTTTTAGGGATGATTTTAACTTGCCACAAGAGCCAAAATCAGCATAGACGAACGATAACCAGCTGATAAACAGATTGATATTGATTGAATATACGAAATTATAAACCGCGTATTACCGAGTAATCATACCGCTAAAACATCCGTTACTTCTGACGAAAATAATCGGTGATATGGGAGGTTTTATCTAAATTCACTTCAGAGAAGGTCATATTTTGCCTCGCCACCGTAACAAAAAACGCATCAACCAAAATCAATTGCAAGATACGGGCTGAGGCATTTTTGCCTAAAAGCGGGGTGTCGGGGGCTGGGGTGCAGATGATGAAGTCGGATAATTCTGCAATCGGGGAGATATAGCTGTGAGTGATACAAATAATTTTTGCGCCGTTGTTGCGCGCCACCTTAACCGCTTCGAGCAGATCGCTGGTTTTGCCAGAATGGGATACCACCAACACCACATCGTCTTCCGTTAGCATAGAGGCCGACATCATCATCAGGTGGATATCACGATAAGTATTGCAGCGGATACCTAAACGTAAAAATTTATGCGCAATATCATCGGTGACCGTATTCGAACCGCCCGCCGCATATAAATCCCGATTTTTGGCATGAAAAAAACATTTGGCTGCGGTTTCGATCACTTGCGAGTTAACAATAGACTTACCTTCTTTGATCGTTTGTAATGAGATATCAAAGACTTTGTGTACCAATTCGTGAACGGTATATTCCTCTGATAATTCAATATTGATGGCATTCTTATCATGGAAATAAAACGACAATTGCGCCCTCAAATCCCGAAAACCATTAAAACCCAATAATTTTGCCACCTTGACGATTAACGCTTCCGATACCGACAAATTTTCTGCAACCGTGTGAAGTGCGGTTTTACTGGTTAAATTTTTGGGATTAAGCAACCATTCCACAATTTTCTTTTCCGTCACGGTCATACTTTCTTGAATCATTCTGATTTGCGGAATGAGCGATTCCGATTTTTTGCTGTTCAAATTCATTATCTCCATGATAATCGTAGCTGTTATTTTATCATTTATAACATGTAAAAGAACTTGATGTTTCGATCCGCTTCACAAAAAACCGTTATTCATAAATTTTGCAAAAATCTTATATGTACCCCATTCAAAACAAAAGGGTTAAACCGTATTATTGGTTTAACCCTTATCTGCCTATAGCGCTAAGAAAATATTTTCCAATTTAAAATCCCAACGTTAATCCATCCGGATTACGTGGGTCAGAGGCGCCGTAAAATCCATCTTCGCGGGCTTGGATAATTTGTACCCGCCCCATAGTCGCCTTAGGAATGACGTTATAGCCGTCTTGTTGCAATAGATGGATGGTGTCCGGGCTGATACCCTCTTCAATCCGAATTTCATCCGGCAACCATTGATGGTGCACGCGCGGCACCATAATCGCTTCGGCTGGGTTCATGCCATAATCAATAGTGTTAACAATACTTTGCAGCACGGTGGTGATAATACGAGCCCCACCCGGACTACCGGTCACCAGCCACGGTTTGTCGTCTTTCATCACGATTGTCGGGGTCATTGATGAAAGTGGACGTTTTTTGGCGGCGACCGCATTGGCATCGCCGCCAATTAAGCCGAAGGCATTCGGCACGCCGGGCTTGGCGGAGAAATCGTCCATTTCGTTATTTAACAAAATCCCCGTGCCTTCGGCGACAATCCCGCTGCCAAAATTCAGATTCAGGGTATAAGTCACTGCCACGGCATTACCGTCTTTATCCATAATCGAATAATGCGTGGTCTGATCGCTCTCATAGGGGTGCGGTTTCCCCGGTTTGATTTCGGATGAGGGGCGGATTGTTTCGGCAGTGATTGCCGTCGCCAGCTCATCGGCATATTTTTTAGAGATCAACCCGTTAACCGGAATCCGGACAAAATCCGGATCACCGAGATATTCGGCGCGATCGGCATAGGCGAGTTTCATTGCTTCGGCATAATGGCGAATCGCTTTGGCACTGTTTTGTCCGAATTGTTGCAATGGGTACCGTTCCAAAATATTCAGTATTTGCACCAAATGAATTCCACCCGAACTCGGAGGCGGCATAGTCACGATGTGATAACCACGATATTCACCTTCAATCGGCTTGCGTTCAACGGCTCGATAATTTTTCATATCATCCAAAGTTATCAAACCGCCGTGCTTTTCCATTTCTGCCACGATTTTTTGCGCAATTTCACCTTCATAAAAGCCTTTGCCGCCTTGCGCTGCGATCAATTGCAACGACTTTGCCAGATCTTTCTGCACCAATAAATCGCCGATTCCTAACGGTTCGTCTCCTTTGAAAAAGATTGCTTTGCTGTCTTGCCATTTAGCCAGATTACCTTTTTCAGCCTTCAGAGTTTCCCCCAAGGTCGCACTCACTACAAATCCCTTATCCGCCAATTCGATTGCCGGGGCAATAACCTGTGCCAATGACATTGTTCCCCATTTTTTCAGGGCGTGTTCCATACCGGCTACCGTGCCGGGAACCCCGACCGCAAAATGCGTAAACAATGATTTACCGTCAACCACATTGCCGTCTTGATCCAGATACATCTCTTTAGTTGCTTTGAGCGGTGCAATTTCACGGAAATCCAAGGCTACGCTTTGTTTGCTTTTAGCATCATAAAGCACCATAAAACCACCGCCGCCGATATTGCCCGCATTCGGCAGCACCACCGCCAAGGCAAAACCGACCGCCACCGCAGCATCAACCGCATTACCCCCTTGTTTTAAAATATCTAATCCGACTTGGGTTGCCAGCGCCTGTTCTGTTGCCACCATACCGTTTTTTGCATAGACCGGATGAAAAATATCCATGCTCTGATCATAACGAATTGCGGCTTGCTGAGTCTGCGTTGGAATCACATTGGCGGCGAAGGACGTTGCCACACTCGAGAGGGCAAAAACGGAAACGGCGAATGAAGAGAGTAAAAGTGATTTTTTTAATTTCATCAAAATGCTCCTGATTGGTTTTAGGCGAAAAACTTAAAAAGAAAATCGCTTAAAATTTAACATTAATTTCACAATAACATTGAAACCCAAAAAAGCAATATGACGATGAATATTTTATTAAAAAAAATAATTTAACTTAGAAAAGAAATAAAAATAATGCGACGTGATTAAAAAACCTCTTATTCGGCAATAAGAGGTTTAATGGTTTGACTGGGGGAAATTAGGCATTCACTACATACTGCCCCACGCCCAACTCATCTTCTTGGCGGGTGCGTTGGATCACGCTTTGCGGGCTTTGCTGTATGCGTAAACCCATTTGATCTTCGGTGCGGATCACCTCGCCGCGTAGCGAGTTGGTCCACACATCGGTGATTTTAATATCGACAAATTTGCCGATCATGTCCGGCGTGCCGGCGAAATTGACGATACGGTTGGTTTCGGTGCGCCCGGTCAGTTCCATCACGTCTTTTTTCGACGGTCCTTCCACCAACACGCGCTGTTCCGTACCCAACATTTTGCGGCTGTATTGCATGGCTTGTTGGGTAATACGTTGTTGCAGCAGGTATAACCGCTCTTTTTTCTCGGTTTCGCTGACATCGTCCGGCATATCCGCTGCCGGCGTACCCGGGCGTGCGGAATAGATGAAGCTGAAGCTCATATCGAAATTCACTTGCGCAATCAGATCCATCGTTTGTTGGAAATCTTCCTTGCTTTCGCCCGGAAAGCCGACGATAAAATCAGAGCTGATTTGAATCTCAGGCCGCACTTTGCGCAGTTTGCGGATAATCGATTTATACTCAAGTGCGGTATGGTTGCGTTTCATCATGGTTAAAACGCGATCCGAGCCGCTTTGCACCGGCAAGTGCAAGAAGCTGACCAATTCCGGCGTATCGCGATAGACATCCACAATATCATCGGTGAATTCAATCGGGTGGCTAGTGGTGAAACGCAGACGGTCAATGCCGTCAATCGCCGCCACCAAACGCAGTAATTCGGCAAAAGTGCAAATGCCGCCATCAAAGGTTGCGCCACGATAGGCATTGACGTTTTGCCCTAATAAATTGACTTCGCGCACGCCTTGCGCCGCCAGCTGTGCGATTTCAAATAATACATCGTCCACCGGTCGGCTCACCTCTTCGCCGCGCGTATAAGGCACGACGCAGAACGAGCAGTATTTATTACAGCCTTCCATAATCGACACAAACGCCGTCGGCCCTTCCGCTTTCGGCTCCGGCAAGCGATCGAATTTTTCAATCTCAGGGAAGCTGACATCCACCACCGCACTTTTGCCGTCACGGATTTGATTGAGCATTTCCGGCAGGCGGTGCAGGGTTTGCGGCCCGAAAATAATATCCACATAAGGTGCGCGATCACGAATGTGCGCCCCTTCTTGCGAGGCAACGCAGCCGCCTACGCCGATCACCAGTTTCGGGTTGGATTTTTTCAGATCTTTCCAGCGCCCTAATTGGTGGAACACTTTTTCTTGTGCTTTTTCACGAATCGAGCAGGTGTTCAGCAGCAGCACGTCGGCTTCCTCGGCATTTTCGGTCAGCTCGAAACCGTGCGTGCTGTTCAATAAATCCGCCATTTTCGATGAATCGTATTCGTTCATCTGGCAGCCCCAAGTTTTAATATGTAATTTTTGAGTCATGTTAGTTTCTTCGTTAGGACACGGTTATCGACCGTACTAAATTAAGGGTTATCGATCATTTTGCAATGATTGTAAGACCGGCTATTCTACCGATTTGCAGGATTGCTGACCAGTAAAAAACCGATTTTATTTGTGATTTGCTTTGGAAAATGCGGCGCTGCGAGTAGAATAAAACGCAATAAAACAACGAGCGAGAGAAAGTATGTTGAAGCAAAAAGAGGTGATTGTGATCGGCGGCGGCATGGTCGGGTCGGCAGCCGCTGTCGGCTTGGCACAGTTGGGATTGAATGTACATATCATCGAGCGTGGCGCGCTACCGCACTTTGCTGCCGAGCAGCCTTACGACATTCGGATTTCCGCCATTAGTGTTGCCTCGGTACAATTGCTAAAGGCATTGCACGCATGGGACGCGATCCGCGCTATGCGGGTCTGCCCGTACCGCACTTTGGAAACCTGGGAAATCGACGGGTTTTCGACCTTGTTCAGCGCACAAGATCTGGATTTACCCGAACTGGGCTATATGGTGGAGAATAACCTGATCCAACTGGGGTTATGGCAATCCTTTGCCGCCTATCCGAATTTGAGCACCAGCGTTCAGCAGCCGATTGAACACATCGAAAAGTGCGGTCAAGACTGGCAAATCCGCTTGGCGAACGGCGATTCTTATGCCGCGCCATTATTATTAGCCTGCGACGGTGCAAATTCGCAACTGCGCCAAATCGCCGGTATCGGCTTAACCGGTTGGCAATATCGCCAAAGTTGTCTGCTGATTTTGGTGGAAACCGCACTTGAGCAGCAAGATATCACTTGGCAGCAATTTTTCCCTAGCGGCCCACGCGCATTTTTGCCATTGCTCGGTAATCAAGGTTGTTTAGTGTGGTACGACAGTCCGGAGCGGATTCGCCAACTGCAACAACTGCCACTCGAGCAGCTGGATCAAGAAATTACAGCAGCCTTTCCAACACGTTTGGGCGCCGTCAAAAGCCGACAAGCGGCTTCGTTTCCGCTCACCCGTCGCCATGCGCAAGCGTATTATAAAAAGGGCATTGTGCTGTTGGGCGATGCCGCTCACACCATCAATCCGCTTGCCGGACAAGGGGTGAATTTGGGCTTTAAAGACGTGAAAGTGCTATTGAACGTGATTGCCGACGCACAAAAGTGCGGTCAGGCGATAGATGACGAAACCGTCTTGGCACGCTATCAACGTTTACGCCAAAAAGACAATTTGTTAATGCAAAGCGGTATGGATCTGTTTTATAAAGGATTTAAACATGATGTATTGCCGCTGAAAATGTTGCGCAATGCGGCTTTGCTGGCGGTCAATAAAATCACGCCGATTAAAAAACGGGCATTAAAATATGCGTTAGGCCTGGCATAACCTATTGAACCACCAACATGCCCATACAACCTTTGTCCGCCAGCATTAAATCGCTGCTGCCGAAGGTGAACGGGTAATTATTCGATGACGTATGCTCGAATTTCACCAGAATAGAGAGGTTGCCGTTAACCAAAACCGTATCGCGCCAACTCAGCTGCGAAGCGTCAACTCGTTGCCCGTTGAACGATTCGAGCATAAATTTCGCGCCTTGCACGCTAAAACCAATCGGCGCGCTGGCGGTCAGATTCCAACGTTCATACGAACCGAGTTTTGCATTGACATCGACCCGGCGCGGATCAAATTTTTGCCGATTAATCAGTGCATTATCCACATCAATGACAAAATCACGCTGTTGTGCCACGTCAACCTGATGACTAAGCTGTTCTTGCCGCTGAAAATCCGGCTGTTGATTAAATACAGAAAGCAAACCATCTGGGCGTAATTCCAACACGGTGTTATCCACCAGTTCATCATCATCGGCAAACCATGAGGTCATTTTGTCAAACAAACCGCGCTTTTCACCGCTGATGAGGCTAACATTGCCGCCCTCATTCAAATCGACCAAGATTTCGATACGTTCGCCGGGCGGCACAAAAACCGACCGCACTTCACGCAGTTGCGGCAGAAATCCCAAGCTGCCCGCCAACACCAGTATGCTGCGCCCGTCATCAAAGTTCAGCTGGTAACTGCGTGATACCGAGGCATTCAAAATCCGCAAACGCACCCAACCGCGCGCCACATTCAGATAAGGGGCTTCACCGCCGTTAACAAATAAGCGATTGCCTAAAAATTGCGATTGATTCAGATTGAAAAGTTGTTCACCTTGATTATTCAAACTGAGATCTTGCAAAATCAACGGAATATCATTAATACCGTATTTATTCGGCAGCTTGGCTTTTCGGCTCTCCGTGTCGTCAATCCACCACATGCCGACCAAACCGCGATAAACCTGATAAGCCGAATGCGCCAGCGTATCGGCATGATACCAGCAAGTCGCCGCGGGTTGGGTAATCGGCACAATCGGCGCCCATGATGTCGAAGGTTGGAATTGGCGCCCGATGCCGCCATACAATTCCCCGCTGACCTGTAGCCCCTGCAAACTGATGGAAATTGCCTGCGCTAGCTGGTTATGGTAATTCAAGCGAACGAAATCGCCCTGTTTGCAGCGAATCGTCGGCCCGAGATACAGTCCATTAAACCCCCAAGCTTCGACCTTTTTATTGCCCTCGAATATCCGCTTGCTGCTGCTCATAGACAATAATACCGGCCGCCCGCGACCAACGTCCAACACCGGCGGGATATACAGGGCTTGCTTGCTCGAGGCAGCGGCAACAGTAGGCAAAACCGCACTTGCCCCAAGTGCGGTTGCCGTTTTTAAAAGTACTCGGCGCGATAATCCGGATTTCATCGGCAACCTGTCTACGAACGGTTCGCCAGCTCTTGATCAAGCTGTTCGATTTTTTGTTTCATCACCGCATGGCAATAATTCGCCAACTCGCGTACATTCTCACGGCTATAAGCGGAGGTGTCAATCGGCGGCAACATTTCACAAATCACCTTACCATTATTCCAACGGTTCAGATTGATTTTATTATGCAAATTGCTGCAACAAACCGGCACAATCGGCACGCCGGCTGCAATTGCCGCATGAAAAGCCCCGGTTTTAAACGGCAGCAATCCGCGTCCGCGACTACGCGTACCTTCCGGAAACATCCAAATCGAAACCTTATCCTGATTAATCCGTTGCGCCAACTCACCCATGGTAGAATGGGCTTTATTCTTATTATCACGGTCAAGTAAAATATTCCCGCTTGCCCAATATAACAAGCCAAAAAACGGAATAAACGCCAGGCTTCTTTTACCGACGCTCACGGTTCTCGGCCGCACCATATATGCCATGGTGACCATATCATAATTATTCTGGTGGTTGCCAATATAGATACAAGGCCCGTTATCACTTGCATTCGCAGCAAAACGGTGCTCGACTTCGATTCCGAACAGCGGATGCAAACGCCCGAACCAACGGGCAACCACGCCGACGTTACTTGGATTTTTAAAACGAATCAGTGAATAAATTGTGCCTAACAGACAAATCAAAAGTGCGGCAAACACCACCACAATTGCACGTGACAATAATAACATAGACGAGTTCCTGAAAATTTTGTTAGAGTATAACGAAAATAGCCAAATATGTGTATCAAATCATGACAAAAACCTACTTTATTGCCGACCTTCATTTAAGCGAACAACAACCGCATTTAACCGCACTTTTTAGCCGATTTATGCAAAACGAAGCGGTAAAAGGCGAGGCGTTATATATTTTAGGCGACTTATTTGATTTTTGGATTGGCGATGATGAAAATTCCGCTTTAGCGCAGTTAGTACAAGCTGAAATTAAGCGCCTAACCGATAAAGGTATCAAGGTGTATTTTCAACACGGCAACCGCGATTTCTTGATTGGCGAAGGCTTTGCCGAAAAGTGCGGTTTAATTTTATTGCCCGAATATCAAATAATTAATCCATACGGCACACCGGTCTTACTTTGTCACGGCGACACGCTCTGCACCGATGACATCAACTATCAAGCATATCGCAAAAAAGTGCATAGTATTTGGCGGCAGAAAGTCTTTTTATGCCTACCGCTCTTTATCCGCCTGCGCATTGCCAATAAAATCCGTCGCAAAAGCCAACGCCAAAAAAGCGAAAAACCGGTTCGGATTATGGACGTTAATCCTGATTTTGTCTTGGACACAATGCAACGTTTTGCCGTCGAAACTTTAATTCACGGTCATACGCATCGACAGGCAATCCATCATAGTCACGCACAAAACCGCACTTTTACCCGAATCGTCTTAGGCGATTGGCGCAACAGTGCGCCGTATTTGGTTTATGATAAAAACGGTTATGGATTTGCCGAAATTGAATAAGAATGACGCCTGAAACAGGAAGATAATCAAAAGATAATAGGAAAAATAAGAATACTAAATATAGTTAATAAAAGATGGCAGGGGCGGAGAGGCTCGAACTCCCAACACCCGGTTTTGGAGACCGGTGCTCTACCAATTGAACTACGCCCCTAGATTGTAAGTTGGCGGAATGGACGGGACTCGAACCCGCGACCCCCTGCGTGACAGGCAGGTATTCTAACCAGCTGAACTACCACTCCGCTGAAATTGATAATTGGTAGTGACCTACTCTCACATGGGGAGACCCCACACTACCATCGGCGTAACAACATTTCACTTCTGAGTTCGGCAAGGGATCAGGTGGGTCTGTTGCACTATGGCTACCAAAATTTTTTATTTTCTAAATAAACTCTATTGATTAAGTTTACTTAGAAAATAAAATCCGGCGGTGTCCTACTCTCACATGGGGAGACCCCACACTACCATCGGCGTTACGGCATTTCACTTCTGAGTTCGGCATGGGGTCAGGTGGTGCTACCGCACTATCGCCGCCGGAATAATTCGGCTTGATTGTCTTTGTTTCTTCTTACTTTGTTTTGTTCTCTATTTTTTATTCTTTCAGCGTTTCTTTCGCTGTTATTCCTATTCGGTCACAAGCTATTACTGATTCAAACTCCTCGAGCCCTACTCGAGCTTCTTACTTCGCTCTTTCGTCTCTTGTCTTTTCTTACAACTTTCTCTCGGCTTTTGGGTAAAACCCTTGAGCGTTGTATGGTTAAGCCTCTCGGGCAATTAGTACGGGTTAGCTCAATGTATCACTACACTTACACACCCCGCCTATCTACGTCTTCGTCTTAAACAACCCTTACACACTCTAAGTGTGGGAAAACTCATCTCAAGGCAAGTTTCGTGCTTAGATGCTTTCAGCACTTATCTCTCCCGCACATAGCTACCCCGCAATGCTTCTGGCGAAACAACGGGAACACCAGCGGTGCGTCCACTCCGGTCCTCTCGTACTAGGAGCAGCCCCTTTCAATTTTCCAACGCCCACGGCAGATAGGGACCGAACTGTCTCACGACGTTCTAAACCCAGCTCGCGTACCACTTTAAATGGCGAACAGCCATACCCTTGGGACCTACTTCAGCCCCAGGATGTGATGAGCCGACATCGAGGTGCCAAACACCGCCGTCGATATGAACTCTTGGGCGGTATCAGCCTGTTATCCCCGGAGTACCTTTTATCCGTTGAGCGATGGCCCTTCCATTCAGAACCACCGGATCACTATGACCTGCTTTCGCACCTGCTCGACATGTCCGTCTCGCAGTCAAGCTTGCTTATACCATTGTACTAACCTCACGATGTCCGACCGTGATTAGCAAACCTTCGTACTCCTCCGTTACGCTTTGGGAGGAGACCGCCCCAGTCAAACTACCCACCAGACACTGTCCACGACCGCGTGCCGCAGTCTGTGTTAGAACATCAAACCTTAAAGGGTGGTATTTCAACAACGACTCCATATTAACTGGCGTTAATACTTCTCTGTCTCCCACCTATCCTACACATCAAAATTCAATGTTCAGTGTCAAGCTATAGTAAAGGTTCACGGGGTCTTTCCGTCTAGCCGCGGGTACACCGCATCTTCACGGCGATTTCAATTTCACTGAGTCTCGGGTGGAGACAGCCTGGCCATCATTACGCCATTCGTGCAGGTCGGAACTTACCCGACAAGGAATTTCGCTACCTTAGGACCGTTATAGTTACGGCCGCCGTTTACTGGGGCTTCGATCAAATGCTCTCACATCATCAATTAACCTTCCAGCACCGGGCAGGCGTCACACCCTATACGTCCACTTTCGTGTTTGCAGAGTGCTGTGTTTTTAATAAACAGTTGCAGCCAGCTGGTCACTTCGACTGACTTCACCTCTATCCGTTAAGGACTTCAATTACCGTCAGCGCACCTTCTCCCGAAGTTACGGTGCTATTTTGCCTAGTTCCTTCACCCGAGTTCTCTCAAGCGCCTGAGTATTCTCTACCTGACCACCTGTGTCGGTTTTCAGTACGGTTTATGATAAGATAAGCTTAGCGGCTTTTCCTGGAAGTGTGGTATCGGTTACTTCGACTCCGTGGAGTCTCCCCGTCACGCCTCTGATTTAGATGACCGGATTTGCCTAATCATCCATCCTACACGCTTGGACCGGGACTTCCGTCACCCGGATAACCTAACCTGCTCCGTCCCCACATCGCTCTTATCACAAGTACGGGAATATTAACCCGTTTCCCATCGACTACGCTCTTCAGCCTCGCCTTAGGGGCCGACTCACCCTGCCCCGATTAACGTTGGACAGGAACCCTTGGTCTTCCGGCGAGGGGGTTTTTCACCCCCTTTATCGTTACTTATGTCAGCATTCGCACTTGTGATACGTCCAGCAGCCCTCTCGAGCCACCTTCTTCCGCTTACACAACGCTCCCCTACCCAATCAGATGACAGACTTCAGACGTCAGGTTTCGGTGTTTTACCAAAACCTTGTAACATCTTCGCAATTTCTTCGTATTCATTACGCCATCTTTGCCAATCTTGTCCATCTGCATATTTCAAGTCATAACAGTATCTTAACCAAACTCGCATTTCATCAGCACTGCCTATTGCCATGCTAAGAAATCGATTTAAATCCGCTTTAGTACGTTGCCTTGCAAAACCTTCGGCTAAATTTGCACAAATGCTTTTGCTTGCCCGTCTAACTTGGTCTCCTAACGCATATTGCTCTATCTTAGGAAAATCCAAGCTCGCTTGATGAATTTCCAACGACACTTTATAAGCGCGTTGAAACACCTTCAAATCTTCAAACTTGATTGCCATACTGTCTCCTGACATCTGAAATCTGTCATCTGAATGCCGCAGCTTCGGTGCTATGTTTTAGCCCCGTTACATCTTCCGCGCAGGCCGACTCGACTAGTGAGCTATTACGCTTTCTTTAAATGATGGCTGCTTCTAAGCCAACATCCTAGCTGTCTAAGCCTTCCCACTTCGTTTCCCACTTAACATAGACTTTGGGACCTTAGCTGGCGGTCTGGGTTGTTTCCCTCTTCACGACGAACGTTAGCACCCGCCGTGTGTCTCCTAGATAGTACTCTTCGGTATTCGCAGTTTGCATCGGGTTGGTAAGTCGGGATGACCCCCTAGCCGAAACAGTGCTCTACCCCCGAAGGTATTCATCTAAGGCTCTACCTAAATAGATTTCGGGGAGAACCAGCTATCTCCCGGTTTGATTGGCCTTTCACCCCCAGCCACAAGTCATCCGCTACTTTTTCAACAGTAGTCGGTTCGGTCCTCCAGTTAGTGTTACCCAACCTTCAACCTGCCCATGGCTAGATCACCGGGTTTCGGGTCTATATCGTGCAACTCTTCGCCCAGTTAAGACTCGGTTTCCCTTCGGCTCCCCTATTCGGTTAACCTCGCTACACAATATAAGTCGCTGACCCATTATACAAAAGGTACGCAGTCACCCTATCCTCAAGCATACTGCTTTCGGATTGCCGTTTTACTTCGTAAAACGCCCCTTTCACACGCCGATTAATCATCAGTTTCCTGATTGATTTTGGGGTTGACCGTTTTGCTTCGCAAAACGTTAACCGCATTTCAACGTTTTCTATACCACTCTCAATACACTTGAGTGATAGGGCTCCCACTGCTTGTACGTACAGGGTTTCAGGTTCTATTTCACTCCCTTCACCAGGGTTCTTTTCGCCTTTCCCTCACGGTACTGGTTCACTATCGGTCAGTCAGGAGTATTTAGCCTTGGAGGATGGTCCCCCCATCTTCAAACAGGATTTCTCGTGTCCCGCCCTACTTGCTGTTAGCTTAGTACCGTAACTGTGCCTTCGGATACGGGATTATCACCCTCTGCGATTGAGCTTCCCAACTCATTCTCCTAACTCACTTACTATCACTAACGGCTTCTCCGTGTTCGCTCGCCGCTACTTACGGAATCTCAATTGATTTCTTTTCCTCGGGGTACTGAGATGTTTCAGTTCTCCCGGTTCGCCTTGTTAACCTATGGATTCAGTTAACAATAGTAGATTCTTCATCTACTGGGTTTCCCCATTCGGATATCGTGGAGTATTAACGCTTCTTATCAACTCCTCCACGCTTTTCGCAGATTAGCACGTCCTTCTTCGCCTCTGACTGCCTAGGCATCCACCCTGCACGCTTAGTCACTTAACCATACAACCTCAAGAATTTTCAGACCGCACTTTCATTTCAACTAACCACTTTCGTGCCCGTTTCGTTCAGTCCGCTTTCCATTCCCAAAGCCGTCTTCCATTGACTCGTGCGTAAGTTTCCCTACGCTGACCTGCTCAGTGCCTTTTCTCACCAAACAAGCCCAATTCGATTCTCGATTGCTCGATTTTCGAATACTCAGCTCTTACGTCCTCTCGAACGCTTGAGTTCTCTTCAGTTTTTAGCTTGTGTCCAAATTTTTAAAGAACAAATCGGTTTTCACCGATACGATTCAAAAATATCGTGTTATGGCGTCCCCACGGGGATTCGAACCCCGGTTACCGCCGTGAAAGGGCGATGTCCTAGGCCTCTAGACGATGGGGACCGCGACCATAACACGTTATTCTCAAATCTATCAAACAATCTGTGTGAACACCTATACAAAATCATCAGTCATATATAAGGAGGTGATCCAACCGCAGGTTCCCCTACGGTTACCTTGTTACGACTTCACCCCAGTCATGAATCATACCGTGGTAAACGCCCCCCTTCCGGTTAAGCTATCTACTTCTGGTACAACCCACTCCCATGGTGTGACGGGCGGTGTGTACAAGGCCCGGGAACGTATTCACCGCAACATTCTGATTTGCGATTACTAGCGATTCCGACTTCATGGAGTCGAGTTGCAGACTCCAATCCGGACTACGACGCACTTTAAGAGATTCGCTTAAGCTCGCACTCTCGCCTCCCTCTGTATACGCCATTGTAGCACGTGTGTAGCCCTACTCGTAAGGGCCATGATGACTTGACGTCATCCCCACCTTCCTCCGGTTTGTCACCGGCAGTCTCCTTTGAGTTCCCATCTTTACATGCTGGCAACAAAGGATAAGGGTTGCGCTCGTTGCGGGACTTAACCCAACATTTCACAACACGAGCTGACGACAGCCATGCAGCACCTGTCTCTAAGTTCCCGAAGGCACAAGCTCATCTCTGAGCTCTTCTTAGGATGTCAAGAGTAGGTAAGGTTCTTCGCGTTGCATCGAATTAAACCACATGCTCCACCGCTTGTGCGGGCCCCCGTCAATTCATTTGAGTTTTAACCTTGCGGCCGTACTCCCCAGGCGGTCGATTTAACGCGTTAGCTTCGAGAGCCACCCATACAGGCAACCCCCAAATCGACATCGTTTACAGCGTGGACTACCAGGGTATCTAATCCTGTTTGCTCCCCACGCTTTCGCACATGAGCGTCAGTCTTTGTCCAAGGGGCCGCCTTCGCCTCCGGTATTCCTCCACATCTCTACGCATTTCACCGCTACACGTGGAATTCTACCCCTCTCTACAAAACTCTAGATAAACAGTATGAAATGCTGTTCCCAAGTTAAGCTCGGGGATTTCACATCTCACTTATCTATCCGCCTGCGTGCCCTTTACGCCCAGTTATTCCGATTAACGCTCGCACCCTCCGTATTACCGCGGCTGCTGGCACGGAGTTAGCCGGTGCTTCTTCTGTGACTAACGTCAATTGCTCTGTCTATTAAACAAAACACCTTCCTCATCACCGAAAGAACTTTACAACCCGAAGGCCTTCTTCATTCACGCGGCATGGCTGCGTCAGGGTTCCCCCCATTGCGCAATATTCCCCACTGCTGCCTCCCGTAGGAGTCTGGGCCGTGTCTCAGTCCCAGTGTGACTGGTCATCCTCTCAGACCAGTTAGAGATCGACGGCTTGGTGAGCCTTTACCTCACCAACTACCTAATCTCACTTGGGCTCATCTTATGGCGGGCGGCTCGAAAGTCCCACCCTTTAGTCCTAAGACATTACGCGGTATTAGCTACAGTTTCCCGTAGTTATCCCCCTCCATAAGCCAGATTCCCAAGCATTACTCACCCGTCCGCCGCTCGTCGGCAAAGTAGCAAGCTACCCCCCGTTACCGCTCGACTTGCATGTGTTAAGCCTGCCGCCAGCGTTCAATCTGAGCCATGATCAAACTCTTCAATTCAAGTTCAATCGCTCAACGAATTTCTGACTATAATGTTGAAACCACAAAAGTTTCAATTATGAATTTACTATCAGCACTCATTAAGACTTTAGTTTTTTAAATCTTTAAATTACCAATGCCTTGCACAAGTGCCCACACAGATTGTCTGATATATTGTTAAAGAACAGTTTCCTTCTTTTCAAGGAAAGGATTGTCATTCTACACAATCCCATTTTTTCGTCAAGCGATTTTTAAACTAACCGCTTCACTTTCACCGACTTGCCACGCCGTTTTGCGTTGTCGCCGTCAGTGGAAGCGCATTATAGGGCGGCAAAATTTTTTGGCAAGATCTTTTTTAAAAAAAGATCATTATTTTTGCGGAAAAAAGAGCGATTGCTAGTTTCTTAAGCGAAATGCCGATTTAACCGGCATTTTAGACGTAAAACTTTAGTATTAGTCCGGTTGGTTTGTATCTACCTGTTGCCATTCGCTGAAACCGTAACGTTGCATCATGCTTTGGAAGCCGAAAATATGGTTAATCGCTGCGGTAGAAAAAATCAGTTTTTTTGCGCTTGGTAATTCGCTACTTTCTACTTGATATAATTGTTTTTCCTGCAATAGCTGTTTAACCCGTTTTGCTACCGCCTTGCTGGAATCAACAAAATATTTCACTTGCGGCAGACAGAGTTTCAGTTCATTTTCCAGTAATGGAAAATGGGTGCAACCCCAAATGACCGTATCCAACGTTTTCAACTCAACCCAAGGCTTGACAATATTGTGCAACCGTCCCAAATCCACCGAATCGCCGCGCATTTTCTTTTCTGCAAGTTCGACTAATTCGGTTGTTCCGATTTTCTCGACAACACAATCGACAGCATAATTTTGGATTAATTCTTCGGTATAAGCCCGTTTTACCGTACCTTTGGTTGCCAACAAGCCGATATGTTTGGTTTGTGACACCTGTGCCGCCGGTTTGATTGCCGGTACAGTACCGACGATTTCGATATGCTGCGGCAGCTGCTCTCTCAATGTCGGCAATACCACCGTACTCGCGGTATTACAGGCGATAACCACCAGATCAATCGGATACTGTGCGACTAACTTTTGACAAACGAGCAAAGTGCGGTCGATAATCTGCCGTTCGCTTTTTTCCGAGTAAGGAAAAAAGGCATTATCCAAGCAATAGAGGTAATGGCAATTCGGCAATAATGCCTGTATTTCAGCATAGACCGTCAAGCCGCCGACACCGGAATCAAACACCAAAACAGTCGGTAATGGATTATTTTTCTTCATCATAAATAGCCAAAATCATCTAAAAACAATTCGCTGACAAGTAACCAGCTGTCTTGCATTGAAAAAACAGAGCGCCTAGCCGCTAATCCGTCCATTTTACTCCATTCCAACTCGCCGCGTACGAATTTTTGTTCGAATAAAAATTCACCTAACGGTTTGTCGCCTAGCGCCAATAACGGCGGGAATTGTATACAAAGCTGTTCGGGAATAACGGTGCGGGCAAAGAGCCAAGGTTGTTGATCGCCATATAAAAAGACTTCACGCAACCAATAGCGTTGATTTTTCGCTAAAACCGCACTTTCATTACTGAACAGCTCGTTTTGCCAACCTTGGTGTAACAACTCGACTTGAAACAGCTTACAGTGCCGTTTTAGTTTTGCGGTTAACGATTCCGCACACAACAACCACTCTTGTTCCGTCGCCGAAAGTGCGGTTGCGCCCTGTTGCCAAACCGCACTTTGCAACCAAGTGCGGTAACCCGGAATTATTTTCTGCTTAGGCATTGCTGTACATTGTCCGTTGATCAAGCCAGCGTTGAATCAAGCCGTCCACACAACTCGGATAGCGTTCAATAAGTTGGCGTGCGTTGTGTTGTACCAAGGGGATCAACTTGCGATCACGCAGCAAATTAGCAATTTTAAATTCGGCAATACCGGTCTGTTTTGTGCCCAACACTTCGCCCGGCCCGCGAATTTGCAGATCTTTTTCCGCAATCACAAAACCGTCCTGGCTGTCGCGCAATACTTGCAAACGCTGGCGCGAGACCTTGCCGAGCGGGGGTTTGTACATCAGCACGCAATAAGAATCAATGCTGCCGCGCCCGACCCGCCCGCGCAGTTGGTGCAATTGCGATAAGCCCAAGCGTTCGGCATTTTCGATAATCATCAAACTGGCATTCGGTACGTCAACCCCGACTTCAATCACCGTCGTCGCCACCAACAAATCCAATTCCGCTTGTTTGAATTGCTGCATAACCATCTGTTTTTCTTGTGCTTTCATACGCCCATGCACCAAGCCGATGGCGAGATTCGGCAGCGCCCGTTGCAGATCCTGCATGATCGCTTCGGCGGCTTGCGCTTCCAGCACTTCCGATTCTTCAATCAGGGTACAGACCCAATACGCCTGCCGTTTTTCATTGTTACACGCCTGATTAACCCGTTGCACGATTTCATCGCGCCGCTCTTCGGAAATCACAATGGTTTGAATCGGGGTGCGTCCCGGCGGCAATTCATCGATAATCGAGGTATCCAAATCGGCATACACCGTCATCGCCAACGTGCGCGGAATCGGCGTTGCGGTCATAATCAGTTGGTGTGGATAAAATGCATTTTTCAGCCCTTTTTCGCGCAACATCAGCCGTTGATGTACGCCAAAACGGTGCTGTTCATCGATAATCACCAATGATAAATTGGCAAATTCGACATCTTCTTGAAACAGCGCGTGCGTGCCGACAATCATCTTCGCCTGACCGCACTTGATCTGATCCAACGCTGTTTGGCGCGCTTTGCCTTTCACTTTGCCGGCAAGCCAGCCGATTTCAATTCCCAACGGCTCAAACCAACGGCGGAAATTCTGTGCGTGCTGTTCGGCTAAGATTTCAGTCGGTGCCATCAGTGCCGCCTGCTTGCCTTGCCCGATTGCCGTCAACGCCGCCAATGCCGCAACCAACGTTTTGCCTGAACCGACATCCCCTTGCACCAAGCGCATCATCGGCTCGTTTTTTGCCATATCTTGCTGAATTTCTGCCGCCACACGCTGTTGTGCTTTGGTCGGCCGAAACGGCAGTTGTGCCAGAAAAAGTGCGGTCAAGTGCGGATCAACCGTTAAACTTTCCGCATTCAAGCGTTTGGTTTCGACCCGACTTTGCTGGATTGCCAAATTATGCGCCAATAATTCTTCATAAATCAGCCGCTGTTGTGCCGGGTGCTTGCCTTGTTCCAATTGTTCGAAAGAAATATTCGGCGGCGGACGGTGCAGGCAAGTCAGCGCCTCTTTCAGGCTGATACGGTGCGGATTAAACTCCAGCGGCAGCAGTTCGTTCACCGGTGTGCCGTGCAATAATTTCAATGCCTGCTCGGTTAGATTGCGCAGTGCTGTTTGGCGCAAGCCGTCGGTGGTCGGATAAATCGGCGTGAGGTTTTCTTCTAAAACAACCGGCTGATCGTTGCGAATAATTTGATATTGCGGGTGATGGATTTCCGCCATAAAGCGCCCACGCTTAATCTCGCCAAAGGCTTTCACCCGTGTACCGGCTTGCAGGCTGTTTTTCATGCCGGCATTGAAATTGAAAAAGCGCAAACCGATTTTGCTGTTGCCGTCCGACAACGTGACGGTTAAAATCGGACGTTTGCCGAAAGTCACTTCCGCTGTTTGCACCACGCCCTCAATCGTGGCGTATTGATCGGCGCGAATTTGACTGAGCGGGGTAATGCGCGTGCGGTCTTCATAACGGCTCGGCAGGTGAAACAGCAGATCCTGCACATTGTTAATATTGATTTTAGCGAGCTTTGCCGCCACCGCCGCGCCCACTCCGGTAAGTGCGGTCAGCGGAATCGCATCTAGCAACTGCTCTTTCATTATTCAACTCAGGTTATTCGTTGATATTACGCACAATCTCAATCACGCCGGAAACCGCACTTAGCTTTTTCATCACGCCGTTCAGTTGTTGTACGTTGTGAGTTGAGATCAAAAGAGTGACGACATACACCCGCCCCTCTTTTTCTTCGGTGACAATGCTTTTAATATTGCTGCCGGTTGCCGCGATTGCCGAGGTCAGATTCGCTAGAATCCCCTGCTTGTTCACCATTTCAATCCGCAATTCGGCATCGAATTCGGCGGTGTTTTCACTCTTTTCCCACTCAACCGACGTGAAATGCTCCGGTTGGTTTTGACTTTCCCGCACAATATTGGAACAAGACGCATGGTGTACCACCAAGCCCTTGCCCGGGCTGACAAATGCAATAACCGGGTCGCCCGGTACCGGGTGGCAACATTTGGCGCAGCTGATCAGCAAGCCTTCCGCACCTTTGATAATCAAGTTATTAGAATCTTTGTGGTTATTCGGAATGCCGTCAGTATCAATCGCAATTTTTTCACCCAGCAAACTGTGCGCAATGACCGCGCTCATTTGATTGCCCAAGCCGATTTCCGCCAACAGATCGTCAAAATCGCTCAGTTTTAACTCGGTCAATAAATGTTGCAAGCGTTGCTGATCAATATCTTCCAATTTGTACGGCGAAAGTGAATGAATCAGTTGGCGTTTGCCTAAAATAACCGATTCGTCGCGGCGTAAACTTTTCAGGGTTTGGCGGATTTTAGAACGCGCTTTGGCCGTCACCACAAAATTGAGCCAACCCGCACTTGGGCGTGCCGACGGCGCGGTGATCACTTCCACCGTTTGCCCGCTTTCCAACGGTTGCGATAACGGATACGGCACGCGATCGACCCGTGCGCCGATACAGGTTTGTCCGATGTCGGAATGCACCGCATAGGCAAAGTCAATCGCGGTTGCGCCGGTTGGTAATTCGACGATCCGCCCTTTCGGGGTGAAGACATAGATTTCGTCCGGGAACATATCGGATTTCACGCTTTCGATAAATTCCAACGAGTTGCCCGAACTTTGCTGCAACTCTATCAGGCTTTGCAGCCAGCGTTGCGCACGGATTTGTGCGGTGGTATTTTTGACTTCGCTGCCTTGCTTATACGCCCAGTGCGCCGCCACCCCCATTTCCGCCATTTGATCCATATCTTCGGTACGGATCTGCACTTCGACCGGCACGCCGTGCGGCCCGATCATCGAGGTGTGCAGCGATTGATAGCCGTTGGCTTTGGGAATGGCGATGTAATCTTTCACCCGCCCGGGACGCGGTTTATACAATCCGTGCATTTGCCCCAGCACGCGGTAGCAGGTATCGACATCATCGACGATTGCCCGAAAGGCGTAAATATCCATAATCGAATGGAAACGCTGCTCTTTTAAACGCATTTTTTGGTAGATCGAATACAGATGTTTTTCTCGACCAAATACGCGTGAATGGATACCGGCATCGTCCAACCGCCCTTTGATTTCATCGGCAATGCGCTGAATCATCTCTTTGCGGTTGCCGCGCGCGGCTTGGATCACTTTTTGCAACACTTGGTAACGGTTTGGGTGCAAGGCTTCAAAGCCTAAATCCTCCAATTCGTTTTTGATATGCTCAATCCCCAAACGGTGTGCCAACGGGCTGTAAATTTCCAACGTTTCTTTAGCGATACGCCGGCGTTTGTCCGGGCGCAACGAACCTAGGGTGCGCATATTGTGGGTGCGGTCTGCCAGCTTAATCAACACCACCCGAATATCTTTGGTCATCGCCAAAATCATCTTGCGGAAATTCTCGGTTTCCGCCTCTTTGCGTGTCCTGAATTTTAATTTATCCAGTTTCGACACGCCCTCGACGATCTCGGCGACGCTCTGCCCAAAGGCTTCGGTCAGCTGTTGTTCGGTGTAAGGGGTATCTTCGATCACGTCGTGTAACAACGCCGCCATCACCGCTTCGTGATCCAGTTTCATCTCGGCGATAATCGACGCCACCGCCACCGGGTGGGTGATATACGGCTCGCCGCTGGAACGGGTTACGCCTTCGTGGGCATCACGGGCGATCACATAGGCTTGCTTCACCAGTTCGATCTGTTCCGGTGGCAAATAGCCTTGAATAATCCGGTTTAGGCTCTCGAATAGATACAAATCACACCTGCCTTATTAGAAATATCGGCTTATGCCTGTTCTTCAGCAGACAACAGGGAAACGGCATGAATTTCCGCGGTTTCTTGTTCTAATTGTTCGTAACGCTCTTGTTTATCCATAATCTCGTTGTTGATTAAGCCTTTTTCGATTTCACGCAACGCAATCACGGTCGGTTTATCGTTTTCCGGCTCAACCAGCGGCTCGCGCGCATTGGATTGCAGTTGGCGCGCACGACGGGACGCGGTTAAAATTAAATCAAAACGGTTACCGATTTTCTCTACCGCATCTTGCACAGTTACTCGTGCCATAGTTTTTCTCCACTCAATTCAGTATAGGGTCTGTTGTTATAAAAACGGTATATGATACTAAAATTAGCGTTATTTCGCCAGTAATTGCTGAAGTAATCGCTGCCGATTTTGCTGCTGTGCCGCCAACGTAACGCGATTTGCCAACAACACCGCTTGCAGTTCTGCCAGCGATTGTTCGAAATTATCATTGATAATCACATAGTCATATTCAGCATAATGTTCCATTTCACTGATCGCTTTCGCCATACGCGAGGCGATCACCTTCGCCGAATCCTGCCCGCGTCCGATTAAGCGCCGTTCCAATTCTTGCAGCGACGGCGGCAAAATAAAAATACTTTTGCAATTCGGCATTTTCAACCGCACTTGCTGCGCGCCCTGCCAGTCGATGTCCAAAAAGACATCGATTCCCTGCGCCAAACTCTGTTCAATCATCGGAATCGAGGTGCCGTAATAATTACCGAATACCTTGGCATATTCCAAAAACAGCCCTTGTGCGATTAAGTCTTCAAATTCCGCCACCGTACTGAAATAATAATGCACGCCGTGCTCTTCGCCGGGACGCGGTTGGCGCGTGGTGTGTGAAATCGAAACTTGCGCCTTGTTTGCGCGTTGTTTTAATGCTATCTGTTCTAGTAATGCCGCAATCAGCGAGGATTTGCCCGCCCCACTCGGCGCGGAAACAATATAGAGTTGACCTTGTTGCATAATTTTCCTTGTTGCTGGTTATCGCTTGATTATGTCGTAAAATGCAAAAAAAAGCAGTCGGAAAATACATTGTTTAGCAAGAAAATAGACAAGTGCGGTTCAAATAAACCGCACTTTGGTAAAATACGGCTAAATTACAACACCTGCCGTTGCAATTGCCCGATAATTTGCGGGTTTTCCAGCGTAGAAATATCTTGGGTGATCATTTCGTTTTTGGCAATCGAGCGCAGCAAACGGCGCATGATTTTGCCAGAACGGGTTTTCGGCAAGTTTTCGGCGAAACGAATATCCTCCGGACGCGCAATTTTACCGATTTCTTTCGATACCCACTGTTTCAACTCATCGGCCAGGGCTTTGGCTTCCTCGCCGTCCGGCAGCGGCGTGTTCAACACCACAAACGCCACCACCGCCTCGCCTTTTATTTCATCCGGTTTGCCGACTACCGCCGCTTCCGCTACCTGCGGATTGGCGACCAGTGCCGATTCGATTTCCATGGTGCCGAGACGGTGTCCGGAAACGTTCAGTACATCGTCGGTACGTCCTAAAATCCAGAAATAACCGTCTTCATCGCGGTGGGCGGAATCGCCGGCAACATAATATTTGCCGCCGAGTTCCTCCGGAAAATAGGTGGCTTGATAACGGGCGTCATCATTCCAAATCGTACGCAACATTGATGGAAACGGACGCTTAATCACCAACATTCCGCCGCTTTGATCGCGAATTTTCTGCCCCTGTTCATCCACCACATCCGCCATGATCCCCGGCAACGGCAAGGTACAGGAACCCGGTTTCATCGAATTGATCCCCGGCAGCGGCGACAACATGATCGAACCGGTTTCGGTTTGCCACCAGGTATCGACAATCGGACAGCGTTCTTTACCAATCACATCGTACAGCCACATCCACGCCGACGGGTTGATCGGTTCGCCGACACTGCCCAACAGTCGCAACGAAGAGAGATCGTATTTGTTCGGAATCCGCTCGCCAACGCGGGTCAAAGAGCGGATCAAGGTCGGCGAAGTATAAAACACGCTAATTTTATGCCGTTGAATGGTACGCCAAATCCGCCCCGGATCAGGATAACTCGGCACGCCCTCATAAATCACCTGAGTTGCGCCGTTCGCCAACGGTCCGTAACAGACGTAAGAGTGTCCGGTGATCCAACCCACATCGGCGGTGCACCAATAAATATCCTCCGGCTTGTTATCAAACACATTGCGGAAAGTATTGAGCGCACCTAACAAATAGCCTGCCGTGCTATGCACAATCCCTTTCGGTTTGCCGGTCGAACCGGAGGTATACAAGATAAACAGCGGATCTTCCGAGTTCATCCACTCCGGTTCGCAAAAATCCGGTTGGTGTTTTGATAATTCATGCCACCAGAGATCGCGCCCGTTTTGCCACGGCGTATCGATATTCAAACGGTAATAGACCACCACGTTTTGTATGGTCGGACAGCCCATCTCCAGCGCTTCGTCCACCGTTTCTTTCAACGGAATAATCTTGCCGCCGCGCAAACCGCCGTTAGCCGTGATCACCAATTTGGCTTCGGCGTCTTCAATCCGATCGCGTAAGGCGCCGGCGGAAAACCCGCCGAACACCACCGAATGAATCGCACCGATACGCGCGCAGGCTTGCATTGCAATCACCGCTTCGACAATCATCGGCATATAAATCACCACCCGATCGCCCTTGCCAATGCCCAGTTCGCGCAACGCATTGCCGAAACGGCACACCCGATTATGCAATTGGCTGTAGCTAAACGTGTTGACCTGCCCGAAATCGGACTCGAAGATCAGAGCGGTTTTGTTGCCTTTATCCGGCAAATGGCGATCAAGACAGTTATAGGAGGCATTGAGTTTACCGTCCGGGAACCATTTGTAAAACGGCGCGTTGCTGTCGTCGAAAATAGTCATAAACGGCTTTTTCCAACTGATTAATTCGCGCGCTAAATCCGCCCAATATTGTAGATAATCTTTGTCGGCGAATTCCCACAGCGCCTGATACCCTTCCAACTGCCCGATATTGGCGGCTTGACGGAAATCATCACTCGGTTTGAAAATGCGGTTCTCTCTTAATACGGAATCAAGGTGTTGCATATCGGCGTTCCTCTTAACGAAGTTACAGGAAGCGAAAGAAAGCAAACGATCGCTATATATATAAAATCAGCTACCGTTTACCCTATATTAAGTTAAAAAAATGAGCAAGAGTTGTTAACGATTTGTTTCAAGACTTGGATCACAAAATAGAGGAATTTATCGCGGTATCGTATGCAAAATGATACCTTGATCACAAATAAAACGGCATGGGGGTTGACTGATCGCCATGCCGAATTCCGATTAAACCATGCCGATACTCGCCAAGCCAATAACGGTGATTAACGAAACAGTAGGAATGATTAAAGACACCATCGCAATATCAAAGTAGCTCTGGCGGTGACTCATTCCGGTTATCACTAATAGGGTTAATACTGCCCCGTTATGCGGCAAGGTATCCAATCCGCCGGAAGCAATGGCGGCAACACGGTGAAAATGTTCAATATTCAAGCCTTGTACCATTGCCAATTCATAATATTTTTGTCCCAAGCTTTCCAATGCAATGCCCATGCCTCCGCTAGCGGAACCGGTTGCGCCGGCAAGTGCGGTGACGGATATGGCTTCTGAAATAAGCGGCGAACCTTTGATCGTTAACAGAAAATCGGATAGCAACGCAAATCCGGGAACGGCTTTCACCACCGTGCCGAAACCAACCGCAGCCGAAGTATTCACGATTGCCAATACCGAGCCGTTTGCCCCATCATTAATCGCTTTGATAAACGTTTTATAGCGCGGCACACTCAGCACTAAAATCAGCATGATCCCGATCAGCAAAGCAATGATAATCGACAGTTTGGTCACATTCAGCGCCACAACAACGGAAACCAGCGGCAACATAGAAAACCAGAAATTCGGGTTTTTATTTTCAATCGGCGCCATTGCCTTTTCTGTTTCTGTCTGTCCCGCGGCGTTTTCCAAACGCTCTTCATCTCCGGTTTGCACGGGTTGTTTCGCTTCAAGCTCGGTAAATACTTGCCCTTTGGCGCGAAGTGCGGTTTCACGATAAACTAACCAATAATACCCTAATACCGCCATAATCAAGGCGGAAACGATCCCCATCAACGGCGCTGCCGCCGGGGTGGTATGAAAATAGTTGGTCGGGATTAAATTTTGAATTTGCGGCGTGCCGGGAATAGCCGTCATGGTATAGGTGAACGCCCCCAGCGCAATCGTGCCCGGCAAGAGACGGCGGGAAATATTCGCCTGACGGAACAGCGACACACCGAGCGGATAGACGGCAAAAACCACCACGAACAGGCTTACGCCGCCATAAGTTAAAATCGAGCAGGCGACAACGACGGCTAAAATCGCCCGTTTTGCCCCAAGCCATCGGCTGATCGTTTCGGCAATCGCGTTCGCCATTGCAGTGACTTCCATCAGCTTGCCGAAAATAGCGCCCAACATAAAAATCGGAAACCAAGTTTTGGCAAAACCGACGAAACCGCTCATATAATCACCGGTATAGGCGGTCAATAAATCCAAGCCGCCAAACAACGCAACGACGCCGGCGGCTATCGGCGCGACCCAAATAATCGACCAACCGAGAAAAGCTAAAACAATAATGATAGTAAGACCAAGCAAAATACCCAGCATATTACTTCTCCTATAAATGAATCGATTCTTGGCGCTAAACGCAGCAAACCGACTGCATATTGCAACATTTTGTGGGGTCAAAAAAAGCGGGTTCCGTCCTTGAAACCTGCTTTTGATCCGTCCTACTCAGGGGCAGTTTGCAAAAACAGACTAGACTCCGCCCTGAGATTCTTGTTATTGCGCGGTATAACCGGCATCGATCACCAAGTTAGTGCCGGTAATGTGCTTCGCACAAGGGCTGGAAGCAAAGAGCACCAAACTGGCAATATCATCAATATCAATTAAGGTTTTTTGCGGAATCAACGGATAAAGCACCTCTTCCAATACATTTTCAAGACTGACATTGCGTGTTTTCGCCAAATCTTTCATTTGATTCAACACCAGCGGCGTTTCAATGTAACCCGGGCAAATCGCATTGACGGTAACGCCGTCTTTGGCGCACTCTAACGCGGCAACCCGTGTGATCCCGATAATCCCGTGTTTGGCGGCGTTATACGCCACTTTTCCGGCAAAACCGACCAAGCCGTTGATCGAGGAGATATTGATAATCCGTCCGAATTTCTGCGCTTTCATGAGCGGTAAACAGTGCTTTATGCTTAAAAAAGAGGCGCGCAACATAATTTGGAGCATCAAATCGAATTTTTCAGTCGGGAAATCCTCTATCGGTGCAACATGTTGAATACCGGCGTTATTGACGAAAATATCCAATCTTCCGAAGTGGCGTTGTGCCGTCGCAATCAAATTCTCGATCTCTGCTTCTTTGGTTACATCGGTTTTAACCGCCAATACATTCGGGTGATCAAATTCTTTCAGCCGCGCTGCCAATGCGTCCTCATTGACATCACTGATCACGACTTTCGCGCCGTTTGCTAAAAATTTCTTCGCCATATGCAAGCCGATACCACTGGCCGAACCTGTAATCACAGCGACTTTTCCATTTACATCAATCATCTTTAACCTCAACTTGTTATTATTAATCAGACTGTTACCAATAAAAGAGAAAATCTACACCCGTTCAAGAATCATCGAAATGCCCTGACCTCCTCCGATACACAATGTTGCCAAACCTAATGTTGCCTGTTGTGCGATCATGCCGTACAACAAGGTAACTAAAATCCGCGCGCCGCTTGCGCCAATCGGGTGTCCGAGTGCGATTGCGCCGCCATGAATATTGGTTTTACTTAAATCAAAATTCAGCTCTCTGCCCACGCCTAAAAATTGGGCGGCAAAAGCTTCATTCGCTTCAATCAAATCAATCTGATCCAACGTCAAATCGGCTTTTTGTAACGCTTTTTGGGTCGCCTCAATCGGACCTAATCCCATCACCGCCGGATCATTGCCTGCACTGGCATAGCTGCGAATTTTTGCCAACGGCTGCAACCCTAAGGCTTGCGCTTTGCTTTCACTCATCAGTAACAATGCCGCTGCTCCGTCATTGATACCGGAAGCATTGCCTGCGGTGACTGTGCCGTCTTTTTTGAATGCCGGTCGCAATGTCGCAAGCTGTTCTAAGCAGCAATCAAATTTCGGGTGCTCGTCACGCTGTACCGTCACTTCACCTTTACGCGTTTTCACTGTCACCGGCACAATTTCCGCATCGAATACGCCCGATTGCACCGCTTGCGCCGCCAAGGTTTGGGAACGCAAAGCAAATTCGTCTTGCTCTTGTCGGCTGATACCGTATTGTTCGGCGATGTTTTCTGCGGTAATCCCCATGTGATATTGATTGATCGCACAGGTCAGCCCGTCTTCAATCATAGTGTCTTGCAGAGTTAAATTGCCCATGCGCACGCCGGACCGCACTTTACTGTTGAGCAGATACGGGGCTTGGCTCATATTTTCCATACCGCCGACCACCGCCACATCCGCGTCGCCGCTGCGGATGGCTTGCGCACCCAATACCACGCTTTTCAGTCCCGAACCGCACACTTTATTAATGGTTAAAGAAGCAACTTGCTGCGCAACGCCGGCTTTTAATGCCGCTTGCCGTGCCGGATTTTGTCCCAAGCCGGCTTGCAACACATTGCCCATAATCACTTCGTCAACCTGATCCGCCGAAACTTTTGCCCGTTTTAAAACCTCTTCGATCACCAATGCGCCTAAATCAACCGCACTTACCGTCGCAAGCGCACCGTTAAAACTGCCGATCGGGGTTCTGACGGCGCTGACAATAACTATATTTTCCATATCTGTTTCCTTTTTTATACGGCTATCGGTTACATAGATTGACGGCTGATCACCATCTCTTTAAAATCGTCCGCGACGATAAAATCCGCTTCGGTTTTGGTTTTAATCGTCTCCAAATCAACGTTTGGCGCATGTTCTTGCAAAATTAATCTGCCGTCGACAAAACTAAACACCGCCAATTCGGTCACCACCATATGTACTTTCTTTCTGGCAGTTAAAGGCAAAGTGCATTTTTTCAGAATTTTTGACGACCCCGATTTGGCGCAATGTTCCATACCAATAATGACCTTGCGCGAACCGGTGACCAAATCCATTGCACCGCCCATACCCGGCACCATTTTGCCCGGCACCATCCAATTCGCCAGATTAGCTTCCTGATCGACTTCCAAACCGCCCAGCACACAGGCATCGACATGTCCGCCGCGAATGAGGGCAAAGGAAAAGCCGCTGTCAAAAAACGCACCGTCAGCCTTAATCGAACAAGGTTGTCCGCCTGCATTAACAATATTCGGGTTCGCCGTTTCGCTATCCAAAGCGGTCAATCCCAAAAAGCCGTTTTCGGACTGCAACATGATATTCACGTCATCAGGCAGGTAATTTGCCACCATCGTCGGCAAACCGATTCCCAGATTGACGACATCGCCGTTTTTAAGTTCCATTGCAATACGGCGAGCAATTAATTCTTTTGCATTCATATCCTTTTCCTTCTGATTGCTTCACTTAACTGATCAAAGTGCGGTTTTTAACACAATATGGTCCACCAACGTTGCCGGCGTGATCACCTGATTCGGTTCTAATTCCCCTGCCTCAACCAAATAATCCGCCTCGACAATCACGGTTTTGCAAGCCAGCGCCATTAACGGATTAAAGTTTCGGGCGGAACCGTCATAGATCAAATTGCCGCAAGTATCCGCCGTATGCGCTTTAATCAGTGCCAAATCGGCTTTCAGCGGCAGTTCTAACAGATAATCGACCTGATCGATTCGTATCTTTTGTTTTCCCTCTTCCACCACCGTTCCTACTCCGGTTGGCGTTAGAATCCCGCCCAAACCGGCACCGCCGGCACGGATACGCTCCGCAAAAGTGCCTTGCGGCACCAATTCCACCTCGATTTCTCCGGCAATCATTTTTTTGCCGGTTTCCGGATTAGTGCCGATGTGGGAAGCAATCACTTTTTTAACCCGGTTGTTCACAATAAGCGGTCCTACGCCGCTATCAACCAATGCGGTATCGCTACTAATCAGCGTAATATCTTTAGTACCGGCATCTAAAATCGCCTGCACCAATGTTTCCGCCGAGCCGATCCCCATAAAACCGCCGGACATAATCGTCATCCCGTCAAACAGATGATTTTTTATCTCGGCAATAGCAATAACTTTAGACATAATGACTCTCCAAATGATATATATTTTATTTATACATAATTAATTACACGCTTAATTCATCGAAAATAGAACAAACTATTTCTAAATTTTTTATATTTCCCACATCTCTTTTTTATTTGAAACAATTCATAATTTTATTTATTTTTCATAAGGTTATAAACAACCCCTCTACCATTGTTATAATTTGAATCGAGCATAACAGGAAAAAAACAGAAAAAGAAATACTGATTTTTTAGATATCTATCAATTTTATTTATAGGTTTTTAAGATAAAATAGGAATAGTCAAGAAAGTTAACGGAGAATGATATGGATATTCGACATCTGCGCTATTTCATCGCGATTGTAGATAACAATTTTAATTTAAGCCGCACTTCACAACATCTGTATATTTCGCAGCCGGCACTCAGCATGATGATTAACGACTTTGAAAAACGGGAAGCCATTCAATTATTCAAGCGCGCGCAGGGAAAAATCATCGGTTTGACTTACGTTGGAGAAAATTATTATCACGATGCAAAAGAGATTATCGAAAAATATAATAATATGAATCACAATCTGCGTAAAATCACGAATAAAATTACCGGAAATATTACCATCGGTATTCCGCCATTAGTTTTATCCGTTGTATTTTCTGAAATTATGCCGCATTTGATTCTTAATAATCCGACCATTAACTTCAGTATTAAAGAACAAGGCGCATATGTATTAAAAAACGAATTATTAATGGAGAATATTGATTTAGCCGTGCTGCTTTACCCGGAAGGCATTTCTAAAAATATCATTGATTCTTTTGAAATTTCGCATTCCGAACTGGCGGTTTTCTTCTCGCCGCAACACCACTTGGCACAAAAATCAATCTTAACATGGCAGGATTTACATAATGAAAAAATGGCTATCTTTGATAAAACATTTATGATTTATCACCAATTAAGCGAATATTTTGAACGGCACAATAGTTATCCGAATATTATTGTAGAATCCAGCTCTTGGGACTTTTTATTAAATTCAACCAAAATCAATAAAGAATTATTAACGATTTTACCGTTCCCGATTGCTGAAATTTACCCTGCAAATGATTATGTCTGTCGACGAATTAAAGATCCGGTTCCTTGGCGAGTAACATTATGCCGATTGCGGAAAAATAACTACAGTAATATTGAAAGTTATATTTTAGATTCGCTACTTAGCGCATTTAAATCTTAAAGAATAGTATGCAAAAAAGAGAAAAAATTAAACCGCACTTTTTGATTGGGAGCTGATCAGCCCTAAAAGTGCGGTTTGGAAATTTAACATTAATCAAGCGGCATTCTGGGTTTCAATTTGCTCTTGTGCGCGGCACGTCGTGCCGTCATCTTCCATGTGTTTGAAGATACCGACCACTTCATGGATTTTTTCGCCGTCTTTGAACATCACAAAACCGCCGTGTTCCATTTTGACCCATTCTTCGTTTTTGGTCAGCGGAAAGGTCGAGATGATATTCACCCGGTCGTTCGGTTTGGCGAAGTCGTTAAAGTCAATCACGCCGTCATCGTCAATACGGAACGCTTTGCCGAACGGGGCTTTGCGCATGACATAATGCAAATTGGTGGAACAATGCGCCAGCATGATTTGTCCGTTAGACAGGATAAAGTTAAACGTACCTAGCTCTGCCAGATCATTCGCAATTTCACGCACCGCATCGAAAATCGCCTGATCACTCGGCTTTTTGTGATAGCGCACTTTGAGTTTTTCCACCATGTAGCAGAATGCCGCTTCGGAATCGGTTGTGCCGATTGGTTGCGCTCGGCTTTCCGACAGATCCGGCATGGTTTTCAAGTTGCCGTTGTGGGCAAACACCCAGTTTTCGCCCCAGATTTCACGCATAAACGGGTGGGTGTTTTCCAGATTCACCAAGCCTTGGGTCGCTTTGCGGATATGCGCGATCACATTCAAGGATTTGATGTGGTACTGCTTGACGCAATCGGCAATCGGCGATGAACTGCACGGTTTGTCATCGCGAAACACGCGCACGCCTTTGCCTTCGAAAAATGCGATACCGAAGCCGTCGGAATGGTGATCGGTGATCCCTGCACGGCGGCGAAAACCTTCAAAAGAAAAAACAATATCGGTCGGGCTGTTACAGTTCATGCCCAAAAGTTGACACATATAATGCGATCCTGCAAAACTCAAAAATAATACTTCTTAAAGAAGCGAAAAGATAAGTCGAATGGTGCAGAATTATACGCTTTTTTTACCAATATAAAATAGGGGGATATTCTTTTTCGCAGATTTTTTATCCGTTTTGTGGTTGCTGATTTTAGGATCCATTGCTCAAATTATAAATAAAGAGCGACAGCCCCTACAGCTGCCAAGTCAGGATTTGCCAACCGCACTTTTCCGCGTGCCGGCGCAAAGTGCGGTCAGGATTGACCACTTTCGGATAGCCCACTTCGTTCAGCAACGGCAGGTCGTTACACGAATCGGAGTAGAACGTCGCAGCACGTATTAAATCGGCATAATGATCACCGAGATAGGCTTGCAAACGGGTTACTTTGCCCTGCTGGTAGCTGAGCACCCCGACGGTGTTGCCCGTGTAATGTCCGTCCAGCAGCTCGGTTTGAATCGCAATCACTTCACGAATGCCCAACCGTTTCGCCGCCGCTTGTACCACAAAATCGGCGGTCGCCGAAATCATGATCAGCCGTTGTCCGGCAAGTTGCGCCTGTTTGACGCTTTGTTTTGCCGCCGGATAAATCCGCGGCTCAATCTCATTTAAAGCAAAAAGTGCGGTCTGTTTGGCAATCTCCGCTTGCGACATCCCCCGCAACGGTGCAAGGGTAAACGCCATATAATCGTCCATCGACATGTCAGCGGCGGCATATTTCTGCATCATCAAGTATTCCCGTTCGACAAATTCGTGATCGACCAAACCGCGATGTAGCATAAATTCGCTCCACAAAGAAGCACTGTCGCCGTCGATCAGCGTATCGTCCAGATCAAATAGCACTAAACTCATTGCAACTCCCTGATTTGCCCCTGTTCAAATTCCACTTTCACCATCGTACCGAGTGGGAAAAAATGCTCGCGCGACAGATTGAGTTTATCCACCGTCAGATCCACGCCGTCCAAGCGCACTTTATAACGGATAATATTGCCCAACAAACTACGCCCGACAATCACGCCGCGTCCGTGCTCGCTATCAGCCTCCAGCCTGATGGATTCGGGGCGGATCGCAATATCAGACCGCACTTCGCACGCCAGCAGCCGAGCAGCGTCTGCGGCGCCGAGAATATTGTAGCTGCCGATAAAACCGGCGCTGAAACGGGTTTGCGGCGCAAGATACAGGGTTTCGGCATCGCTGTTTTGCTCGATCCGCCCCTGATTCATCAGCACAATCCGATCCGACATGGTCAAAGCTTCCTCCTGATCATGGGTCACGAAAATCGTGGTCAGCTTCAGTTCCTGCTGAATTTGGCGGATCTGCTGGCGCAAATGTTTACGAATGCGTGCGTCCAATGCCGACAGCGGTTCGTCCAACAACAGTAAATCAGGGCGCGTAACCAGCGAACGCGCCAACGCCACCCGCTGACATTGTCCGCCGGACAACTGCTGCGGATAGCGATCACGGTATTTTTCCAATTCGACCAACGCTAAAATCTGCGCAACCCGTTGCTGAATTTCCGCCGACCGCACTTTGCGCATTTTCAGCCCGAACGCCACGTTGTCATACACATTCATATTCGGAAACAACGCATAGCTTTGAAATACCATCGCAATATTGCGTTTTTGCGGCGTGGCGTGGGTGATTTCCTGCCCGTTCAGCACGATTTGTCCGCTGTCAATCTCGGTCAAACCGGCAATACAGCGCAACAAGGTGGATTTGCCGCAACCGCTCGGTCCTAACAAAGTGACGAATTCCCCTTGATCGGCATGAAAACGGATATTGCTAAAAATGGTGTTGTCGCCATATTTTTTATCTAAATCAACCACATTTAAATAAGACATTAATCTTTCCTTTTTTCACGGTTAAGGCTGTTGGCAATCAGGGTGGCAAATAAAATCAGCAGGAAATACGACACCACCAACGCACTGGAATAGTGTCCGCTACGGTTGCGGATGTTATAGAGATAAACCTGCAAGGTTTCGTATTGTCCGCCGACCAACATATTGGCAAACAAAAATTCGCCGATCAGGAATGAAAATGAGAGGAAAATCGCCGATAACAGCCCATTTTTGAGGTTAGGTAAAATAATCTGCCATACTGCCCGCAAGGTGCTTGCGCCCAATAAATGGGCGGTATCGACCAGATCGCGCAAGTTAATCGCACTTAAATTGTTTTCAATCGCCCGGTAAATAAACGGCAAGGCAATCATAAAATAGCAGCCGATCAAGATCCACGGCGTGCCGGTGATGGCAAAAGGCTCATCGGAATAGAGCTGCAACAGCCCGACCGACGACACCACCGGCGGAATGGCGAACGGCAAAATCACCACTAAATTCATCAACGGTTTCAGTTTGGGGAAATAGTAATCCACCACAAAAATCACCGGAAAGGTGAAAGCGATCGCCACCACCAACGCAGTGAAACAGATCCACAACGAACGGAAAAGTGCGGTCAGAAAACGTTCGTCCGTCCACAGTTGGTGATACCAATCTAAGGTTAAGCCGTCAGGCAGCAGGGTTGCGCCCCAACTGGTGGAAACGGAATAAAGTGCGGTTGCGGCAATCGGCGCAGCTAAAATCAGCAACAAAACCAATAACACACTGTAATGATAAATACGATCTTTCGCCATCATCTTACCTTTTATCCTGATAGTTATAACGCTTACCCAACCCACGGTGCACCAGCGTCACCACTAACATTAATGCGATCAAGAACAACGACAGCGCACTGGCAAGATACGGATTGAGGAAAATATCACCCGATACCAAGGCGCCGATACGGATCGGCACGACGTTATAGTTGCCGCTAGTGAGGGCGTAAATCGTGGCATACGCACCAATCGCATTAGCAAACAGCACCACCAGCGTGCCGAGCAACGCCGGCATTAGCACCGGCACGGCAATTTTGCACCAATATGCCGTGCTGTTCGCACCGAGCAACGCCGCCGCCTCGCGCCACTCCCGTTTCAAGGCATCGAATGCCGGATAGAGCAGCAACACCGCCAACGGAATTTGGAAATAGGTATAAATAATGATAATCCCGGTTTTGGAATAAATATCAATTGCGGCAAAACCGTGGTGACGTAACAGCAGATTCAGCGCACCGTTCGCCCCTAGCAAAATAATAAACGCGAACGCAAGCGGAATGCCGGAAAAATTACTGGTCATGCTATTGAACGACAAAATAAAATCGCCGACCCGCGACGGTTTGATCGCACTCAGGGAATAGCTGCCGAACAGCGCAATCACTAGCCCGAACAGACTCGACCAAAGCGAAATCTCCAATGAGTAACGGATCGCTTGCAAGTAAAACGAGGAACTGACAATTTCGCTGAAATTCGCCACCCCCCAACCGCCGTCTTCAAGCTGAAACCCGTTAATCACAATCCAAATCAGCGGCACCAGCTGAAATGCGAGGAAAAACAGTAAAAACGGCAACATCGCCGCAATCGCTAACCCTTTCCCTTTCATCAAATTGCCTCTACGTTAATTTTTTATTTTAATAGCGCCGCACAAAACGGTTTATCGTGTTCTACACCTAAAATTTGGCAAACCGTGCCGCAAATCTCGGTCTGTAAAAGGGCGGTATCCGTCAAACTGAACGCCTCGCCGAACACATAAAACGGCACGCGTGCCTCCGTGTCGGAATCGGCACAATGGTTGCCGTCGTCATTCATGCCGTGATCGGCGGTGATAATCACCTGATAGCCCTCTTGCAACCACGTCGCGAGGTAATCGGACAAAATATTATCGGCGCGGCGTGCCGCATCACGGTATTGTTTGCTGTCTTGTCCGTAGTGGTGTCCGATGTCGTCGATATTCATCGAATGGCACAGTAAAAAGTGCGGTTGGTGCAAGTGGCGCAGGCTGTCGCCGTCGGCAAACAGATGGGAATCGGGATAGTCGTCGGCGTAATAAAAATGCGCATATTGAATCGGCAAGTGCGGTGCTTGCACATGGCGATCCAAGGTCGGATTAAACGGGGTGCGGTTATACAACTCGCTCACCCAATGATACGCCGCCGCAGCGGTTGTCAAACCCGCCGCCGCGGCATAATGAAAAATACTCCGATGGTGCGACAAGCGGGTGATGCGATTATTCACCACGCCGCTGTCAATCGGCGCAACACCGGTGAGCAGACACTCGTACAACGGGCGCGACAGCGCAGGCAGTTCGCTTTGCACTTGATACAATTTGCCCATGCCGCGCCGACACAACGCCTGTAAATGCCCCATGGTTTGCACGGCGGTGGCATAATTCAAGCCGTCTAAAATCACCAGAATTGCTTTCATCATCAACCTCTTATTTCATATTGATAATGACTTTTTCCTGCCACAGGCGCGGCAGTTGTTTAGCCGTTTTTTCCCATGCTTTGCCGTCTTGAATCGGACGTGCGTTTTTGTACTGCTCGGACGGCAACAATTTCGCCACCACATCTTGCGGCAAGCTGAGTTTGTCGGCGCGAATCGGACGGGCATAACCGCGCGCCAGGTTGATCTGCCCTTGATCGGACAAAATATATTCGCGTGCCAATTTCGCCGCATTGGGGTGTTTGGCATATTTATTGATGATGGTGGTGTAACCGGAAATCACCGAGCCGTCCGACGGAATCAGCACTTCAAAACGGGTCGGATCGATTTGATCACGGTAGTTCAAGCCGTTGAAATCCCATACGACACCGACTTCCACTTCGCCTTTTTCCAAGTTGGCAATGCTTGGATCAACCATGCCCAAACGCCCCTGTTTCGCCAACTCGGCAAAGAAATCCAATGCCGGGGTTAAATCTTTTTCATCGCCGCCGCGCGCAAAGTTCGCCGCCAACACGCCGTTCACCGCCTGCGCCGCCACACTGACATCGCCGACGGTCACTTTATAATCGCCTTTCAGCAAATCGTCCCAACTGTGCGGAGTGTTTTTCACGGTATTTTTATTGACGATAAAGGCAATCGTGCCGGTATACGCCAACATCCAATGCCCGTCTTCATCTTTCGCCCATGCCGGAATGTCATCCCAATAGCTGGTTTTATACGCTTGGGTCACGCCTTTTTGCACCGCAATCGGTCCGAAAGAGGCGCCGACATCACCGATATCCGCGGTCGCATTTTTCTTTTCCGCATCAAACTTGGCAATTTCCTGTGCCGAGCTCATATCGGTGTCAGTGTGCTTCAAGCCGTATTTCTCGCCCAACTGCACCCACGTATCTTTCCAGTTCGCCCACGTGTCCGGCATACCGACACTGTTCACCGCGCCTTCTTTTCTCGCCGCCACTTCCAACGCCGCCAAATCCCCTGCGGCATACGCAGACGACAAGCCGACGCTCAGTGCGGTTAAGGCAATGACTAAACTTTTTTTATTAAAATATGACAAGCCCATTTAAGTCTCCTTTTGTGTTTGAAGTGATCTTCAGATTGAAGAGACAATGAGTATAGCGGGGGAATGTTACAGTATGATGACAGCAGAACAGAGCGAAGAAAACCATCGAGTGAACAAGTTATCTAAACTTTAATAATTCATCTTCGTTTGTTGCAATATTATCCGCTGAGATATTGAACTCTGACGGTAAAGATTGGTTACAAAGTATAATATTAAAGTTATTAATGTCATCTATATATGCAGAATGTACTTTATTTAATTTTGTATGATCAAAAACAATAATCTTTTTTCTGGTTTTAGCTATTGCCTTCTGTTTTATTTGAGCTTCATTTAATCTGAAACAAGTTAATCCATAATGCGGATCAACGCCGGAAGTCGCAATAAATGCCTTTGTAGTGCAGATATTATCTAAAAGGTTTTGATTTTGAAATGGTGTCAACATAGCATTATCTCTTGAATATGTGCCACCAATCAATAACAATTCACAATTTAATTTTTCTTGCAAAATAATAAAGGTATTAATTGAACAACATATTGCAGTAAAATTTATAGAATCTGGTATTTGAGAAGCAACAAATGAAATCGTTGTACCACAATCAAAAAAAATAACATCACCATTTTCCACCAAAGATGCAGCCATTTTACCTAAATACATTTTTTCTATAATATTTTTATCTTGCTGCTCAAGCAAGAAATAATTATTTGATTTTTCATTGGATTTTAAAAGATATCCACCTAATAAAACTATTTCAGTTACATTAGAACTTATATCTCGACGAATAGTCATCTCAGATACATTCAATATTTCTGCGGCATCGCTAAGATGAACTCTATCCACCTGCTTTAATAAATATTCTAACTTCTGAATCCTGCCATTCTTTTTATTAATCATATTAACCTTAAGAAAATTTTAAAATTTAACTGTAACAAACCATTTAAAACATCAGATAATTATCAGCACATCAAAACCATCTATTTAATTAAAAACTTAAATGAAACGTTCTATTACATATTAAGTGAAATTTTTTAAATCCAATTCATAATCCCGCAATAATTCCACTAATTTTAAATAACGATGATATTTTAACTGATATAGCACGCTATTACTTCGATTTGGATAAATTATTTTCTTTTTGCAATGCATCTTCTCTATTATAAAGTCTGTATTCTGATTATCACCCTGCATTGCCATCAATGCAGCACCTAAACACCCAGGTTCCTCAATATCTAAAATCTCTAAAGGAAGTTGAGTTATGTCTGCTAACATTTGTAGCCACACATCAGATTTTGTTATCCCTCCCATAACTTTTAATATTGAAACATCATTAAAAACCGTTCTAATCCTATTTAAATGATACATAAAGCTAAATATCACACCTTCATAAACAGCTTGAAGAATATGAAACCTTGAATGATAATATTGCAGACCATATAAGCCAGATTTCATTTCTTGAATAACATTAGAACCATAAAGAAACGGTATAAATAATATGGAACTCGAAGCAACTGGAATTTTAGATATCTCCTGATTTATTTGCTCGTAATCTAGGTTATTATATTGTTCAATAAAATATTCAAGATTAGCAGCTGATGTAGGACTATCATCATGAACAATAAAACCCTTACTATTCAAATAGTTACTATAAATTATTTTATTTTTATTATATCTAATTTTTTTTGTAATACCGCCAACAATAGTCCATGTACCAAAAATAACATTTAATTGAGATTCATTTTCTAGGTTAGCACAAAAGACTGAGGACGTTACATCAAAAAAACCACCAACAACCGGTATGCCCGCTCTTAGCCCCGATAACTTAGCCGCTTTTTCTGTTACATATCCTGCTATTTCATTAGATTTAATAATAGGTGGAAATTTTTCATACATTTCTTCAATATCAAATAGAGTAAATAAATTTTTATCGTAATTTCTATTATGTGAATTATAGACATTAGATTCAGATATATTACTCTCCTCGCAATACAGTCTACCTGTTAAACAAAACCTCAAGTAATCATGCGTCATTAAAACAACGTATATCTTTGCATATCTATTAGGATCATTTTCTTTAATCCAGCGTAAAATTGATACTGGATGACCAGACCATACAGGTTGACATGTTATAGCGTAGCTCTGTTCAACTATATTATTCTGTCTCCACCTCTCAACAATATAATCTGCCCTTTTATCTGATGATAGGATAGCATGACCTAGCGGCTTTAAATCGCAATCAAGTAAAAAAGCGCCTTTACCTTGCGAAGATATTCCGATTGCATGAATATTATTTGAATCTACGCCACTTGACTTAATAAGTCTTTTAATTAAATTAGATACTTTTTGCCAAAACCGTATCATATCTCTTTCGGCATACCCCAGATCAAGGCTAATTACTTCAATCTCTTCTTTTATACAGTTTAAAATATATCCTTCTTCATTCAATAAGATTCCTTTAATAAAAGTCCCACCACAATCAAGACCCAAATAATACTTCATACTATCCTCTTTATATAAAAGCAAATAATTATGACCTGAAAAATATTTGTTTAAACTTATTAATCGAAATCTCACCTCGTCTAACCTGATCTAAAAATACAGCTAAAATAATAACCAAGCCAATAATTAGTCTTTGTAGATAAGAAGTAACATTTAATAATGTTAGTCCATTTTGTAACACGCCCATAATTAGAGCACCTATTGATGTACTAATAACTGAACCAACACCACCAATTAAACTCGTTCCGCCAATAACAGTTGCAGCTATAGCTTCTAATTCATAGCCATTTCCCGCTATGGGCTGAGCCGCATTTAGTCTTCCAACTAAAATCACTGCACCCACTGCGGCTAAAGCTCCATTGATAATATAGGCTTTAATTTCTAATTTATTGACATCAATCCCAGATAATCTAACCGCCTCACGATTACCACCTAGAGCATAAATTTGTCTTCCAAAGATAGTCTGAGTTAAAACATACCAACTAATTATAACTATCAATACAGCAATAATAATTGGTATTGGAATATTTACATTATTAGTGATGTATAACTGCCCATTGCCAAAAAATCTTAGTGCCTCAGGAAAATTATAAATTGTTTTACCATCAGAAAATGTTAAGGCTAAGCCTCTTGCAATCCCCATCATACCCAGCGTTGTAATAAATGGAGTAACCTTACAGTAAACAATAATAAGTCCATTAACATATCCACAAAATGCGCCAACAATTATAGAACCCAAAATTGAAAATATAACAATTAGAAAAATCAATAATTCTGATGGATTATCTCCCAACCAATCCAAACCCGAATGGATAAAAATACCTAAAGAAACAGCGGATAATGCGACTATAGAACCTACGGATAAATCAATTCCGCCTGTTAATATCACATAAGTCATACCAACTGATATAATGCAAATCACTGAGACTTGTAATAATATATTAAGAATATTATTAGTTGATAAAAATACATCCGTAGTAATAGACATTCCTAAAACCATAAAAAATAATACGATACTAATTCCTAATTTTGACATCAATTTTTTAAAGTCAAACATAATCACCTCTTATTACCTAAACCCCTATCATTAAACGCATCAAATTTTCTTCTGAAATATCATCTTTATTATCAATCTCTTTTATTTTATGACCATTTCGCATCACAATAACTCTATCAGACATCGTCATCAATTCTGGCAAGTCTGAGGAAACCATAATAATACTTCCGCCATCATCAACAAATTGGCGCATTAAATCATATATCTCAGATTTAGCTCCAACATCAATCCCTCTTGTTGGTTCATCGAAAAATAAAATATTTACTCCACTTTCAAGCCATCTAGCAATGATTACCTTTTGTTGATTTCCACCGGAAAGTGTTTTGGTTTCTTGTTCAGTACTTCGAGAAACAATTCTAAGTTTAGAAATATTTTCTTTTGCTAAACTAGCTTCCATCTTTTTATCTAAGAAAAGTTTTTTCCAAAATCTACTAAGAATCGGTAATGTGATATTTTCACGAATACTTAATCCCAATATTAAACCTTGTGATTTACGATCCTCAGTGATAAAACCAATTTTTAGTTTGACTGCATCTTTAGGAGAATTAATTTCTACTTTTTCATTATCAATATATATTTCTCCCGTTGCTGGATCTGCGCCATAGATAGCACGTAACAATTCCGTTCTTCCAGAGCCGACTAATCCGGCAAACCCAAGTATCTCACCTTGATTTAGACTAAAACTAACATCATTAACGCCTTCAGTAACTATATGCTGAAATCTTGCTTTTTCTTTGTTAAAAACAATATTTCGATAATAGCGACTAAAATCCACATCTCGCCCTACCATTAATCTGACAATATCATCATGTGAGATATTTTTATAATCTATAGTTCCAGTTATTTCACCGTCTCTTAATACTGTTATTTTATCTGCAATATGTTGGAACTCCTCTAAACGATGAGAAATATAAATCATAGCCACTTTTTTCTTTTTAAGCCTTTGGATTATTTTGAAAAGAACTTCTGTATTTTTTCTTGATATAGAAGCTGTTGGTTCATCAAAAATGATAATTTTATATTCGCTAAATATTGCTTTTGCAATTTCCACCATTTGCTGTTGAGCAATGGAAAGTGTTGATATTAAAGAATCTGGCTGAATATCTAATTCCAGTTCATTTATAATTTCTTTCGTTTTTTTTCTCATAAACTCCCAGTTCATTCTACCTAAGCTGAGACTTTTTTCAGAGCCTAAAAATATATTTTCCAAGACACTTAATTGAGGAACAAGCATTAACTCTTGGTGGATAAAGCCAATTCCTAATGTTTGAGCATCTTTAACCGTTTTAGGTAAGTAATAACTACCCTGATAAAAAATTTCTCCACTATCTCTAGAATAGATGCCCGCAATAATCTTACATAGCGTTGATTTACCTGCACCATTCTCTCCGACTAAACAGTGCACCTCTCCAGCATTAATTTGTAAGTTAATATTCTTTAATATTTGATTTCCAAAGAAACTTTTTTCAACATTCCGCAGCTCAAGCATTATCTCATTATTGTTCATATCTTCTTTTCAGCCCTAGTAAACAATATTGAACCAAGGATACTCTATTCCTCCTACAAAAAGCGTGACCAATTTCACACTAAAGAACAAAATTAGTTATAAAAATAACATTTATTTTCTTTTAAATGGTTTATTTTTCAATATGTGATTTTAATCACAAAAAACAACACTGAACATGTTAGAATCAAAACACTGACAAATGAAGTAAGCTGTCAGAAATAGAAATATACAATATGACTTCTACAACGAGGAATCTAAAATGAAAACAAAGTTACTCATTAACTCAATCAAGGTTGGATTACTTACATTTGTTTTATCAACAACAATTAATGCAGCAGATAAGCCACAAATTGCATTGCTGATGAAAACATTAAGTAATGAATATTTTATTTCTATGCAAAAAGGTGCTGAAGAAGCTGCAAAAGAAATGAATATCAATCTAACAATTCAAGTCGCTGAAAAAGAAGATTCAACAGAACAACTAGTTGGTTTAGTTGAAAATATGATTGCTAAAAAAGTTGACGCAATTATTGTAACGCCGAATGACTCCATCGCATTTATACCTGCATTCCAAAAAGCCAAACAAGCCAATATTCCAATTATTGATCTGGATGTGCGACTTGATGCAAAAGCTGCTGAAAAAGCAGGTCTAAAATTCAACTATGTTGGTGTTGACAACTTTTTAGGAGGATATTTAGCTGCTAAAAATTTGTCAGAAGCAATCGGAGGTCAAGGTAGTGTTGCAATTTTAGAAGGAATTCCCGGCGTTGATAATGGGGAACAACGTAAAGCGGGTGCACTGAAAGCTTTTTCAGAATATCCTGATATTAAAATTGTTGCCTCTCAATCCGCAAATTGGGAAACAGAGCAAGCTCTCAATGTTACGAGTAATATTCTAACTGCAAACCCAAATATACAAGGAATTTTTGCTGCAAATGACAATATGGCTATCGGAGCTGTCACTGCTGTAGAAAACGCTAGATTAGCAGGCAAAGTCCTTGTTACCGGATATGATGGCATACCACTAGCAATTGAGTATGTTAAACAGGGTAAAATGCAAAATACTATTGATCAGCTTCCTAAAAAACAAGTTGCAGTTGCACTCGAATTTGCTTTAAAACAACTCAATAATCAAGAAATTCCTGAGACTTTCTATGTCGATCCTGTGGTTGTCGATAAAGAAGAATCGAAAAAATATTAAAATAAAATCGCTAAAAAACCGAAAGGCAAATACCTTTCGGTTTTCAATGAGAAAATCAAAGTGCGGTCTGGCTTGTGATTAGAACACGCCTTGTGCCAACATGGCGTCAGCCACTTTGACGAAGCCGGCAACGTTCGCACCGACCACATAGTTGATATTGGTTTCGCCTTCGCTTGTGCCGTATTTTTTACAGTTGGCGTGGATATCCAACATAATGCGTTTTAATTGCGCGTCCACTTCTTCACGCGTCCAGTATAAACGTTGTGAGCTTTGCGCCATTTCCAAACCGGAGGTCGCCACGCCACCGGCGTTGGCGGCTTTGCCCGGCCCGAACAATACATCGGCGGCTAAGAAACGGTCGGTCGCTTCAATCGTAGTCGGCATATTTGCGCCCTCTGCCACCAATTGTACGCCGTTGGCAATTAAGGTCTCTGCGTCGGCTAATTCCAATTCGTTTTGCGTGGCACAAGGCAAGGCGATATCCACTTTCACCCCCCAAGGGCGTTCGCCGGCATGGTATTCCAAGCCGAATTGTTCGGCGTAATCTTTCACGCGACCACGTTTCACTTCTTTGATTTCTTGTAATGCGGCGAGTTTTTCCGCAGTGAAACCGTCTTTGTCATATACATAACCGCTGCTGTCAGAACAGGTCACCACTTTCGCGCCTAATTCCAACGCTTTTTCAATCGCATATTGCGCCACGTTGCCCGAACCGGAAACCGACACGGTTTTACCGGCGAAGGATTGACCTTTTTCTTGCAACATCGCTTGTGCGAAGTAAACCAAGCCGTAACCGGTCGCTTCAGGGCGGATCAAGGAACCGCCGAAAGACAAACCGCGTCCGGTGAACACGCACGCCGCTTGGTTGGATAATTTTTTCATGTAGCCCGCCAAGTAACCGACTTCACGCCCGCCCACGCCGATATCCCCGGCCGGTACGTCGGTGTCCGGTCCGATATGACGATATAATTCTGCAACCAAGGCTTGGCAAAAACGCATGACTTCCGCGTCGGATTTGCCTTTCGGATCAAAGTCCGAGCCGCCTTTGCCGCCACCCATTGGCAGGGTGGTTAACGCATTTTTGAAGATTTGCTCGAAGCCTAAGAATTTTAAGATCGACAGGTTGACTGACGGGTGGAAACGCATGCCGCCTTTGTACGGCCCGATTGCGCTGTTGAATTGGACACGGAACGCACGGTTGACTTGCACTTGCCCTTTATCATCCGTCCACGCCACACGGAATTGAAATGCGCGTTCCGGCTCAACCAAACGCTCTAGTAAACCTTGCGAAGCATATTTCGGGTTGGCTTGGATAAACGGCCAAACCGAAGTGAACACTTCTTTTGCCGCTTGCAGAAATTCCGGTTGGTTGCCATCGCGTTTCGCCAGTTGCGCTAAGAAATCGTCGAGAGAGGTTAAATTGCTCATGGGTTTTCCTTCTTTGTTTTTAGATGTGTTGTGTGTTTTCTATCTGTTATGATTGTAATAAAAAATCCTCGTTGGCACAGGGAGCGCCGCTGAGGATTTTTATTCTAAACTAAATTTTTTCTAAAGAATAGCTAAATCTTCCCATATTTTATCTATTTTTTTCACGATATCTTGATTTTTTGTTATTGGAATACCCCATTCTCTATCGGTTTCACCGTTCCACTTATTGGTGGCGTCAATCCCCATTTTCGAACCCAGCCCTGCCACCGGCGAGGCAAAATCGAGATAATCAATCGGCGTGTGCTCAATAATGGTGCAATCGCGCGCCGGATCGCTGCGGGTGGTGATCGCCCAAATCACGTCTTTCCAATCGCGTGCATTGACATCGTCATCACACACAATCACAAATTTGGTATACATAAACTGGCGTAAAAACGACCAAATCCCCATCATCACCCGTTTGGCATGCCCCGGATATTGTTTTTTAATCGTCACCACCGCCAAACGGTAGGAACAGCCCTCCGGCGGCAGATAGAAATCGACGATTTCCGGAAATTGCTTTTGCAAAATCGGAATAAACACTTCATTCAACGCCTCGCCCAGCACCGCCGGTTCATCAGGCGGGCGTCCGGTGTAGGTGGAGTGGTAAATCGGGTTTTGCCGCATGGTGATATGGGTCACAGTGAACACCGGAAAATATTCCTGCTCGTTATAATAACCGGTGTGATCGCCGTAAGGACCTTCAAGTGCGGTTTCGTCGGGATCAATATAGCCCTCCAGCACTATTTCCGCTCCTGCCGGCACTTCCAGCTCATTGGAAACCGACTTCACCACTTCGCTTTTGTTGCCGCGTAATAATCCGGCGAAGGCATATTCGGACAGGCTGTCCGGAATCGGCGTGACCGCACTTAGGATAGTCGCCGGATCGGCGCCCAATGCCACCGAAACAGGAAACGGTTCGTTCGGGTGCGCGGCTTTCCATTCCTGAAAATCCAATGCGCCGCCACGGTGCGACAGCCAACGCATAATCAATTTATTTTTGCCGATTAATTGCTGACGATAAATCCCGAGATTTTGCCGTTTTTTATACGGCCCTTTGGTGATGGTCAGCCCCCACGTCAACAACGGCGCAACATCATCGGGCCAGCAGTGCATAATCGGCAGCTTAGTGAGATCGACCTCATCACCCCGCCATACAATCTGCTGGCAATCGGCTTTGCCCAACACTTTGGTCGGCATATTCAGCACTTGCTTAAATTGCGGCAACTTACCGATCAGGTCTTTAAACCCTTTCGGCGGTTCAGGTTCTTTTAAAAATGCCAACAACTTGCCGACATCACGCAGCGCAGTCACCTCTTCCTGCCCCATGCCCAACGCCACCCGCCGTGCCGTGCCGAACAAGTTACACAGCACCGGAATATCATAACCAACCGGATTTTCAAACAACAACGCCGGCCCGCCCAAACGCAAAGTGCGGTCGGCAATCTCGGTCATTTCCAAATGCGGATCAATCGGCTGTGAAATCCGCTTCAACTCGCCTTGTTGTTCCAAGAGGTCAATAAAATCGCGTAGGTTTTTGTATTTCATGGGTATTATCTTTATCAGCGAGGAATTTTTTATAATTCCGTTATTTTATTTTCATGCCCTAAGCACCGTTAAAAAATGGGTGGATAGAGCTGGCGGCAATGTACAATCGTACGAATATAAATTATGTTGTCATTAATGCTATAAACTCCCGATAGCCTCTAGGATAAATTTCTTTAGTACCCAAAACAATGCCAGCTATGCCCATTTCTGGAGAATACGCTAATAAATCAATAGACTTTTTAATATCATCAATTACATTTATCGCACTATAAACACCAACAAATTCGGTAATATTAAACGCAATAAGATCGATATTATCTAACGCCTGCTCAGTATAAATAATATTAAGCACTATGTTTCATTCCTTGCTGCGCTCTTGCAATTGCACTTATCGCACGCTCATAAAATTGCTCAGAGGTAAAAAGACGACCATTTTTGATATCTTCGTCCGATTTTTTAACCTGCTCTGCAACAAATTTTTTATACTCAACTGTTTTATCTTCCATTTTTCACCTTCCTTAAACGGTTATGTGCTTACTCTACCCCTTGCACAATTTTTCGTCAATTCAACTAATGCGCTTCGTCCCAATTATCACCGATACCGACTTCGGCGATCAGCGGGACGCTGAGTCGGGCGGCTTGTTCCATCAGGGTTTTAATCCGCTCGGCGTAGAAATCGACTTTATCCGACCGCACTTCGAACACCAGTTCATCGTGCACTTGCATAATCATTTTGATCTCGTCGCTGTGGCGGATTTCGTTGTCGATCAACAACATTGCGCGTTTGATAATATCCGCTGCCGTGCCTTGCATTGGCGCATTGATGGCTACCCGCTCCGCACCTTTGCGCCGCATGGCGTTGGCGGATTTGATTTCCGGCAGGTATAAACGGCGTTTAAACAGGGTTTCGACAAAGCCTTGCTCGCGCGCTTTTTGCTGAATGTCGCTCATAAAGGTCTGCACCCCCGGATAACGCTGGAAGTAGAGATCGATATATTGCTGTGCCTGTCCGCGCGCAATGCCCAATTGGCGCGCCAAGCCGAAGGCGCTCATGCCGTAGATCAAACCGAAGTTAATCGCTTTGGCGCTACGGCGTTGTTCGCTGGTGACTTGATCCAACGCCACGCCGAAAATCTCGGCGGCAGTGGCGCGGTGAATATCTTGTCCGTCGGCAAAGGCGTGATTCAAACCGACATCGTTCGACAAATGCGCCATAATCCGCAATTCGATTTGCGAATAGTCGGCGGCGATGATTTTATTGCCCTCGGCGGCGATAAAGGCTTTGCGAATGCGCCGCCCTTCTTCGGTGCGAATCGGGATATTTTGCAGATTCGGATCGCTCGACGACAAACGCCCGGTAATCGTCACCGCTTGGTGATAGGAGGTGTGCACCCGTCCGCTGTGTTTGTCCACCATCAACGGCAGTTTGTCGGTGTAGGTCGATTTCAGTTTGCTCAGCCCGCGATGTTCCACCAACAATTTCGGCAAGGCGTGTTCATACGCCAATTCTTCCAACACTTCTTCATTGGTCGAAGGCGCGCCTTTCGGGGTTTTCTTCAACACCGGCAAACCGAGCTTATCAAATAAAATCGCTTGCAACTGTTTGGTGGAAGCCAAGTTAAACGGCTCACCGGCAAGTTCGTGCGCCTGTTGTTCCAATTGCAATAAACGGTTGGCAATTTCGCCGGATTGTTGCAATAACAAATCAGAATCAAGCAACACCCCGTTGCGTTCAATCCGTGATAACACCGACAACAACGGCATTTCCAGTTGCTGAAACAGTTCGACTAAGGTCGGTTCGGCTTGCAGTTTCCGCCATAAGGTTTGGTGCAGTTTCATGGTGACATCGGCATCTTCCGCCGCATATTCCGCCGCTTGCTCGATTGGAATTTGATCAAACGTCAGTTGATTTTTGCCCTTGCCCGCCACGTCCTCAAAACTAATCGTGCCGTGCCCCAAATAGCGCTGCGCCAAGTCGTCCATATTGTGCCGTCCGGTGCTGTCGAGGGTGTAGGATTCGAGCATGGTGTCGTAGGCAATCCCCTGCAACTGAATGCCGTGACGGATAAAGATGGTTTCATCATATTTGATATTCTGTCCGACTTTTTGAATCTTCGGATTTTCCAATATCGGTTTTAAGGCGGCAAGTGCGGTCTGTAAATCCAGTTGCGGCGGCACGTCTAAATAACGGTGTTGCAACGGCAAATACGCCGCTTCGCCGTTGGTTAAAGCAAAGGAAATCCCGACCAGATTGGCTTGCATATAATTCAGGCTGTCGGTTTCGGTATCCAGCGCAATCAAATCCGCCGCCGCCAATTTGTCTAACCAGGCGGCGAAATCGGCTTGGTTCAGAATGGTTTGATATAAAGTGCGGTCAATCCGCACCGCTTTGATCGGGGCGGTAACCGCACTTTCGCTGGTCGTTGCCGTAGCTTGGTAACCGTTAAAACGCGTTGCCGATAATTCTGCCGCAGTGACCGAACTTGAACCGTTTTGCAAGATTTCATTCAACCAACGTTTAAATTCATAACGCCCGAACGCTTCGATCAGCTCGTCGGTTTGCGCCGCTTGCATGGTCAATTGGTCGTAAGACAGCTCCAGTTCAACGTCGGTTTTAATCGTGGCAAGCAGATAGGAAAGATCCGCCATCGCTTTGGCTTCGGCTAATTTATCGCCCAGCTTTTTCGCGCCGCGAATCGGCAGATCCGCCACCTGATCCAAGTTGGCATAAATCTGCCGCATACTGCCAATGCCTTGCAACAGCCCAAGTGCGGTTTTCTCGCCCACTCCAGCCACACCGGGGATATTGTCCGAACTGTCGCCGCGCAACGCCAGATAATCAATGATCAATTCCGGCGGAATGCCGTATTTTTCCACCACGCCCTCGCGATCCAACAAGGTGTTGTTCATGGTGTTGATCAACATGATGTTATCGTCCACCAACTGCGCCATATCTTTATCGCCGGTGCTGATCAGCACTTTCTGACCGCACTTTGACGCGCGAACGGCAAGTGTGCCGATCACATCGTCCGCTTCCACGCCGTCAATCACCAATAACGGAATGCCCAACGCCTTAATCATGTTGTGCAACGGCTGAATCTGCTTGCGCAAATCGTCCGGCATCGGCGGGCGGTGCGATTTATATTGCTCGAACAGTTCATCACGAAAGGTCTTGCCTTTGGCGTCAAACACCACCGCCAAATAGCGCGGATTGGCTTGCGCAATCAGGCTTTTCAGCATATTCAACACCCCATACATCGCCCCCGTCGGCTCGCCGAGCGAGTTGCTCAACGGGGGAAAGGCGTGAAAGGCACGGTAAAGATAAGAAGACCCGTCCACAAGAACAAGGGCGTTATCGGCAATTTTAGCTGTCATAAATGGTCACTTTTTTAATGGATGAAGTTGGAGGGTATTGTAGCAAAAGTGCGGTTTGAAGTGCGGATTAAATTATCACTCACTGCAATCAAACCGCTCCCCCCCGCAATACACCGTTGCGCGATTTTCACGCGCAAAGCCGACGAGGGAGAGGTTGTGTTGTGCGGCGAGGTTGACGGCGAAGTCGGTGCCGGCGGAAACGGCGATTAGGATTTCAATGCCGCAGGCGACGCTTTTTTGCACCATTTCGTAACTGGCGCGGCTGGTGACCAACACGAAGCCTTGCAGTTTCTCGCGATTCTGACCGCACTTTTGTTTTTGTCGTGCGTGCCAGCCGAGCAGTTTGTCAAGGGCGACATGGCGTCCGACATCTTCGCGGATTGCCAGCAGTTCGCCGTCTAAATTGAAGAACGCGGCGGCATGGGTGGCGCCGCTTTGCTGAGCCAGTTGTTGCGCTTGTTGCAGTTGTTGCAGGCAGCCGTTGAGTTTGCTCAAATCAAATTGTAACGTGTGCTCAAGTGCGGTTAGCGGGCGCGTGACCTGTTGCAACTGTTCCACGCCGCACAAACCGCAGCCGGTGCGCCCTGCCAGCGTACGCCGTTTTTGTTTTAACGCCATAAAACAGCGGCTTGCCATCTCGATTTGCACTTCAATGCCGTTGCGAACATTGACGACATCAAGGGAATAAATATCGCTTGCTTGGTCGATAATCCCTTCCGCGAGGGAAAAACCGAGCGCAAAATCCGCCAAATCCGCCGGACTGCACATCATGACGGTATGTGCTATGCCGTTATACACCAACGCAACCGGCACTTCCGTCGCCAACCAATCGCTTTTGCGCCCGAAGTGCGGTTGTCGCTCGTCCGATTCGCCATTCGGCATGAATACACTTACGCTTCTTGTTTTTAATGTTAACAAAGTCTTTTCCTTTAATCAAAAATAGGTAAATTTTTATAATTCTGACGCAGTTCACAAAAATAGCGGAATATCTTCTTGATCTAGATTATATAAAATACGTTTGCCTGTTGCGTCGGATTTTGAACAGGAGTAAGCTAGCGAATGAATGTAACGTATTTTACATTTTTGTTACAACCCTAAAACTAACTTTTTTATTTTACTCTAAATCTCACAATCTTGAGAGGTTCTTATGCAACTCAGCAGAAGAAAATTCTTCAAAGTTTGTGCAAGTGGCATGGCGGGAACCACCGCTGCCGCATTAGGTTTTGCACCGGCAAGCGCACTGGCTGCGCCGCGCTCGTACAAACTGTTGCGTGCACGTGAAACCCGTAATACTTGTACTTACTGTGCCGTCGGCTGCGGTATGCTACTCTATAGCGTAGGTGACGGAGCAATGAACGCCCGTGAAAAACTGATTCATATTGAAGGCGATGCCGATCATCCGGTCAGCCGCGGAGCCCTTTGTCCGAAAGGTGCGGGCGCATTGGATTATGTCAACAGCGAACGCCGCGTTCAATATCCTGAATACCGCGCCCCGGGGGCGAAAGAGTGGAAACGTATCAGTTGGCACGAAGCCTATGAGCGTATTGCCCGTTTGATGAAAGACGACCGCGACGCCAATTTCATTCCGACTAACGGCGACGGCTTGCCGGTCAATCGTTGGGTTTCCACCGGGATGTTGATGGCTTCCGCGTCCAGCAACGAAACCGGTTTGTTAAGCCAAAAATGGGCGCGTGCGCTCGGTATGGTGCCAATCAACAACCAAGCGAGTATCTGACACGGACCAACGGTAGCAAGTCTTGCTCCATCATTTGGTCGCGGTGCCATGACAAACCACTGGGTTGATATCGCCAATTCCGATTTAGTCATCGTAATGGGTGGTAATGCCGCCGAAGCACATCCCGTCGGCTTCCGTTGGGTTATCGAAGCGAAAAAACGCCGTGGTGCGAAGTTAATGGTGGTTGATCCACGCTTTAACCGTACTGCCTCGGTGGCGGATTTCTATTCGCCGATTCGTTCCGGTACCGATATCGCGTTCTTATCCGGTGTTATTCACTATCTGTTAAGCAACGATAAAATCCAACACGAATACGTTCAACAATATACCAACGCCAGTTATTTGGTGGCGGAGGGTTTTGGTTTTGAAGACGGCTTGTTCAGCGGTTACGATGAAGAAAAACGCCAATATGACAAGTCCACTTGGAATTACCAATTTGACGAAAACGGTTTCGCCAAACAAGATCTGACATTGCAAGATCCGCGTTGTGTGATCAATGTGCTGAAAGAGCACGTTTCCCGCTATACGCCGGAAATGGTCGAACGGATCTGTGGTTCGAAACAGAAGGATTTCTTACACTTCTGTGAAGAATTGGCGAAAACAGCCGCCAAAGATAAAAATGCCACCTTTATGTATGCGCTGGGTTGGACGCAACATACTGTCGGCTCGCAAAATATCCGTACCATGGCGATGATCCAGTTACTACTGGGTAATATCGGTGTGTCCGGCGGCGGTGTAAATGCGTTGCGCGGTCACTCCAACGTACAAGGGATTACCGATCTCGGCTTATTCCCGAATATGTTAACCGGTTATATACCGTTGCCGACGGACAAAGACACCAGTCTAGAGGTGTTCCTGAATCGGATTACCCCGAAACTGACCCAAAAAGATCAGGTCAACTATTGGAAAAATACGCCGAAATTCTTTATCAGCTTGCTGAAAACCTTCTATGGGGATAAAGCGACTGCGGATAACGAGTTCGGTTACCACTTCCTGCCGAAAATCGACGGCGCGTATGACCATTTCCGTTATATCGATATGATGTACGAGGGCAAAGTCAACGGTTATCTGTGCCAAGGCTTCAACCCGATTGCGTCGTATCCGAACCGCGCGAAAATGACGACGGCGTTAAGCAAATTAAAATACTTGGTGATCATGGATCCGCTGAAAACCGACACCTCGGATTTCTGGCAAAACTACGGCGAATACAATGATGTGGATACCGAATCCATTCAAACCGAAGTATTCCGCCTGCCGACCACCTGTTTCACCGAAGAAGACGGCTCGATTGCCAACTCCGGCCGCTGGTTGCAGTGGCACTGGAAAGGCAATGACCAACCGCAGGAAGCCAAACCGGATGTGGAAATTCTGTCCGAATTGCGCGAACACTTGCTGCACTTGTATGAAAAAGAGGGCGGTCAGGGAATCGAGCAGCTCAATGCAATGCAGTGGAATTACCGCAATCCGTTAGAGCCGCGTGCGGAAGAATTGGCGAAAGAGAATAACGGTTATGCATTAGCCGATTTGTTGGACGAAAACGGCAATGTAGTGGTGAAAAAAGGCGAACTGTTGTCGAGCTTTGCCCAGTTGCGTGATGACGGCACAACCTCTTCCGGTTGCTGGATTTACACCGGTCAATGGACGGAAAAAGGCAATATGATGGCGCGCCGTGATAATTCCGATCCGTCAGGCTTGGGCAACACCCTGAACTGGGCGTTCGCATGGCCGTTGAACCGTCGGATTATCTACAACCGTGCTTCCGCCGACCGCCAAGGCAATCCGTGGGATCCAACCCGCCAATTGGTAAAATGGAACGGTAAAAACTGGAACTATACCGATGTCGCCGACTACACCACTGCCCCTCCGGGCAGCGATGTATTGCCGTTTATCATGCAGCCGGAAGGCGTAAGCCGTTTGTTTGCGATTGATAAAATGGCGGAAGGTCCGTTCCCTGAGCATTATGAACCGATCGAAAGCCCGATTGGCACTAACCCGCTGCACCCGAACGTGATTCACAACCCGGCGGCGCGGATTTTGCCAAACGACCAGAAAACCATGGGTAATGCCAGTGAGTTCCCTTATGTGGCAACTACTTACCGCTTAACCGAGCATTTCCACTACTGGACCAAAAATGCGCTGTTAAACGTTATCGCACAACCTGAACAATTTATTGAAATCGGCGACGCACTTGCGGCGGAAAAAGGCATTAACCACGGCGATCAAGTGAAAGTGTTCTCGAAACGCGGCTATATCAAAGCCGTTGCCGTGGTCACCAAACGGATTAAAGCACTGGAAGTGGACGGCAAAACCATTCACACCATCGGCGTGCCGATTCACTGGGGCTTTGCCGGCGTGGGCAAAAAAGGCTTCTTTGCCAACAACCTGACCCCGAGTGTCGGTGACGCCAACACGCAAACACCGGAATTTAAAACATTCTTGGTCAACATTGAAAAAGTGACGGAGGCTTAATATGGCAGTTCAAACTCAAGATATTATTAATGCCTCTGCAACTTCAACGCTAACCCCGCCGCCACAAACGCGGGATCATAAAGTGGAAGTGGCAAAGCTGATCGATGTCAGCGCCTGTATCGGCTGTAAAGCCTGTCAGGTGGCGTGTTCCGAATGGAATGATCTGCGTGACACCCCGGGAGTTTGTACCGGGGTTTACGACAATCCGATTGATCTCACCGCCAAATCGTGGACGGTGATGAAATTCAACGAAGTGGAGGAAAACGATCGTCTGGAATGGTTGATCCGCAAAGACGGTTGTATGCACTGTTCGGAGCCGGGCTGTTTAAAAGCTTGCCCGGCACCGGGGGCGATTATCCAATACGCCAACGGTATCGTTGATTTCCAATCGGATAAATGTATCGGTTGCGGTTACTGTATTGCCGGCTGTCCGTTCAATATTCCGCGTATCAACAAGGAAGACAACCGTGCTTACAAATGTACGCTGTGTTCTGATCGGGTGAATGTGGGGCAAGAACCGGCGTGCGTCAAAACCTGTCCGACCGGGGCGATTCACTTTGGCAGCAAAGCGGCAATGCAGCAATATGCCGAAACCCGAGTGAAAGATCTGAAATCGCGCGGTTATGAAAACGCCGGTTTATACGATCCGCAAGGGGTCGGCGGTACGCACGTGATGTATGTGCTGCACCATGCCGACAAACCGGAGTTGTATTCAGGCTTGCCGAAAGATCCGTCCATCAGTCCGGTGGTCGGTTTATGGAAAGGCATTCTGAAACCATTGGCAGGGATGGCAATGGGCGCGTTGGCAATCGCCTCCGCCGCTCACTACATCGGTATCGGTCCGAACACCGAAGAAGACGATGATGACATCCAAAAACCGCTTGATCCACACGGAAAAGGAGAATAATGATGGTTGATTTAAACAGAAAAGTTATTCGCCATAACCTGAAAGAGCGGTTGAGCCACTGGTTGTTAGTGTTGTGTTTCTTTATGACCGCACTTTCCGGCTTATCGTTTTTCTTTGCCGACTTTGCTTGGATTGCGGAAGTGTTAGGCACCCCGCAACTGGCGCGGGTATTACACCCGTTCACCGGTTTAGTGATGGTTGCCGCTTTTGCCATTCTGGCTAAACACTATTGGCGCGATAACCTGATCGAAAAAGGCGATTGGCAATGGCTGTTCAATGTGGTTGAAGTGCTGAAAGGCAACGAGCACCACGTGGCGGATGTCGGTCACTATAATATGGGACAAAAATTACTGTTCTGGACGTTGATTATGGCATTAGTCATTTTATTGACGACCGGCATTATTATTTGGCGCCCGTATTTTGCCGAAAATTTCTCGATTCCGGTGATTCGTATCGCTTTATTGTTGCACGCCACCAGCGCAATCGCACTGATCCTCGGCATTATGGTGCATATCTATATGGCGATTTGGGTGCGCGGTTCCATCACCGGTATGGTGGAAGGCTGGGTTACCGCACGCTGGGCGAAAAAACACCACCCGCGTTGGTTCCGTGAATCCATTCTGCCGGAATTGCAAAAAGAAGAACGCCAAGAAAAACAAGAGCATAAAGAATGAGTATTCGCATCTTAGCGGAAAGCGAAATCAAACAGGCAGCGGCGGGGTTTTTTGCCCCACCGCTTCTTTTCGCCAATCCGAAAAACCTATACCAACGCCGTGCAGCGCGCTTGCGCAAGTTGAGTGAAAATCACCCGCTGCAGGATTATCTGCGCTTCTGCGCCAATATCGCCGCGGCACAACTGGATTTGCTGCAAAATGCGCCGCTTGCCATCGATTCCCGCCTAAGTGCGGTCAAAGACAATGCGGCATTGCTCAGTCAGCAGCCATTGCATTGGAAAAATTGGCAACGTGATCCGGTGTGGATCAGCTTGTTACAACAGCTGTTGCAACAACTTAAACCGAACGCCAACGACACGATTCTGGCAAGTATCGAGTGGTTGGAAAAAGCGTCTGACAGTGAATTGGAAAGCTTGGCGGATCAACTGCTGCGCGACAATTTTCTGCCGAATCAAAGCGACAAAGCGATTTTCTTATGGGCGGCACTATCGCTGTATTGGACGCAACTGGTGCAGCAAATTCCGCACCATGCCAAAACCGAACTCGGTGAAAACCGCCAATTCTGCCCGGTGTGCGGTTCCGCCCCGGTCGCAAGCATGATCCACATCGGCGAAGCACAAGGTACGCGCTATCTGCACTGTTCCTTATGCGAAAGCGAATGGCATATGGTGCGGGTGAAATGCAGCAACTGCGAACAAGGCGGCAAGCTCAACTATTGGGCGTTAGACAGCGAAAACGCGATCAAAAGCGAAAGTTGTGACGACTGCCACAGCTATCTGAAAGCGCTATATCAGGATAAAAACCCGGATGTCGAAGCGATTGCCGATGACCTTGCCAGTTTCTTCTTAGATGACGAGATGGAAAAAATGGGTTACGCCAAAAGTGCGGTCAATCCGTTTTTATTTCCGTCGGAATAGCCATTGATAGACAATCAAAGCAACAGGGTGGAATTAAATCCACCCTGTTTTTTACTAGCCGTTTGCAACCGCACTTTTCGCTTTCAAAAACCGCTGCGCACATTCCGACGCGGCAATCAGCCCGCCTGCCATCATGATAATATCTTTTAAAATCAGCCGCCCTGCGCCGGAGAGGTAAGGGAAGCCGTAATTCGGGGTAGGCAGATCACCACCGAGATTAGGAACGTAGGTTTCCGGCGTGGTGATCAAAAATGAGAGGGTGACGATTGACATGCCAAACGTGAGCAAGCCGCCCGCCATGCCGGTGGTCGGATTCCAAATTCCCGACAGCGTCAGCAAACCGATCGTGACAATCACCGCCCCCAAGCCGTAAGAGAACGGATAAGTACCGTTTTGCTTATGCCAATCAATATTTTTTTGTACCATCTTCCCTTCCGGGTTTTTGTACAAAGTATATTCTTTCACCAATACGCCGTTGTCGTTTTCCACCATTTTTTGGCTGTCTTTATAGAAGAAACTCATAAACGGACTGTTGGCAACAAAATGCACAATACCGTCCGCTTCATACTGAAACGCCTTCAACCCCCCGATCCAAAGCATGACAATACAAATCGCGATACGGATAAAATTAATGAAAATGCGCTGTTTAGTGGCAAGAAACGCTGCTGCCAGATGTATGACATTCGTACTCATATTAACCTCATTATTATAGTAAAATGGTGTGCTACCCTAAAATACACACGACATAAGTTGATATTTTCAGTTTAAAATATCAAATGCAATTTATTCTCATTTGCAATAAATTGGCATGGCAAATAAGAGCAAACTTTGGGCTATAAAGTCTCAAATCCCGCATAACGTGAACCCAACACCAACTTATGCAATAAAAAACGGCGTTCAAGCCGCCCTGAACGCCGTTATTCGAAAAATGTGAGGCTATTTTCCGCCTATTTCATCAGTCACCTGACCATAGATCATCATGGTAAATACCACTGTGCCGCCCAAAATATTGCCAAGTGCGGTCGGGGCGAGAAAGGTGACAAAATAGTCATATAAATCGGCTTCGCCCTGAATCACCAAATACGCCATTTCCGCCGAACCGACCACCACATGAGTGAAATCCCCCAAGGCGATCAAATAAATAAAGAAAAAAATCATCACGAACTTGCCGTTGCCGACCGTTGGCATCATCCACACCACCGAAGCAATTAAAATGCCCGCCGGAATACCACGCAAAATATTATCGCTTACCGACATTCCCGCCACATGACGGGCGATGTCTTTCATTGCGATCACAAACTCCGGATTAAACACATGATCATTTTGTAAAAATAAAGCCGCTAAAGTGGTTCCGATCAAGTTGGCGCCGAATACCGTGCCCCATAACTTCGCCACCGCCAACAATTTTCTTAAGCTCAGTGGGTTGAATAACGGTACCACCGTCGTAATGGTATTTTCGGTAAACAACTGCATACGCCCCAAAATCACCAGCAAAAATCCCACGGTATAGCCCATGTTCGTGACCAATGGCGCCCAAGGTTCATCCGGGGTATAGGCGGTAAATACCGCTTTAAAAATAAATGAAAACGTGATCACCAAGCCGGCGGTAATGCCGGAAAAAAGCAACGCTTTGCTTGGGCGTGACAACTCTTCAATCCCGTCTTGGCGGATAATTTCATACAACAAACGCGGGCTTAAACGCTCATGTTCCTCCACCGCCATGCGATCGCGATAGGATAATTTGCTGCCGTTTAATTCTGATTTCATTGTTCCTCCTGTGCAGAATATTTTTTAAACAAAATGTTAAAAAACGCCGCAACTATAACATAAACCGTTAACAAATAAAAAATAGCATCGCCGGCTGACCAAACCGCACTTAAGCGCGGCAAGCGGAATTGCACCTATTAAATCGTCGCCAAATAGCATATAATTTGCCCTTTTATAGTCAATTTAGAATCGGTTATTTAGAATGTTTGAAATCAATCCCGTAAAAAATCAAATCAGCGATCTCAGCGAACGTACTGCGGTGCTTCGGGGGTATCTTTGACTTCGACGGAAAAGTCGAACGTTTGGAAGAGGTGAACGCCGAATTAGAGCAGCCCGATGTGTGGAACGAGCCGGAAAAAGCGCAAGCGCTAGGCAAAGAGCGCTCGGCGTTGGAAGCGGTGGTGGAAACAATCCGCACGTTGGATCAAGGCTTGCAAGATGCCGAGGGTTTATTGGAATTGGCGGTGGAAGCCGAGGATCAAGACACCTTTGACGAAGCGGTTGCCGAGCTGCAAGAGCTGGAAGCCAAATTAGCGCAACTGGAATTCCGCCGTATGTTCGGCGGCGAACACGACAGCGCCGATTGCTATGTCGATTTGCAGGCCGGTTCGGGCGGCACCGAAGCACAGGATTGGACCGAAATGCTGGTGCGGATGTACCTGCGTTGGGCGGAAAGCAAAGGCTTTAAAACCGAGCTGATGGAAGCTTCCGACGGCGATGTCGCCGGGATTAAATCCGCCACCATTCGGGTCAGCGGCGAATACGCCTTCGGCTGGCTGCGCACCGAAACCGGTATCCACCGCTTGGTGCGCAAAAGCCCGTTTGATTCCAACAACCGCCGCCACACTTCGTTCAGTGCGGTATTCGTCTATCCCGAAATCGACGACGATATCGACATCGACATCAATCCGGCGGACTTGCGCATTGATGTTTACCGCGCCTCCGGTGCGGGCGGGCAGCACGTCAATAGAACCGAAAGTGCGGTGCGGATTACCCATATTCCAAGCGGAATCGTGGTGCAGTGTCAGAACGACCGCTCGCAGCACAAGAATAAAGATCAGTGTATGAAGCAGTTGAAAGCCAAGTTGTACGAAATGGAACTGCAAAAGAAAAACGCCGAAAAACAAGCGATGGAAGACAGCAAATCCGACATCGGCTGGGGCAGCCAAATCCGCTCCTATGTGTTGGACGACGCACGGATTAAAGACTTGCGCACCGGCATTGAAAATCGCAACACCCAAGCGGTGTTGGACGGCGATTTGGACAAATTTATTGAAGCCAGCTTAAAAGCCGGTTTGTAAGCCAATATTGAAATAACCCTAAGGAATACACATTATGTCAGAACAACAACTTCCGGAACTGGATCTGCACGGAGAAATGTTGGTGCGTCGCGAAAAACTGACCGCACTTCGCCAACAAGGCAACCCGTTCCCTAACGATTTCCGCCGTGAGCACTTGGCGCAAGATCTGCACAATCAATATGAAAACCAAGACGGCGAAACGTTAAAAGCGCAAGAAATCGCGGTCAGCGTTGCCGGACGGATCATGACCCGGCGTAAAATGGGCAAAGCCAGTTTTATCACCTTACAAGATATGAGCGGCAAAATTCAGTTGTATGTGGCGCGCGATCTGCTGGCGGAAGGCGAATATGCAAGCCTGATGTCGCTGTTGGATTTGGGCGATATCATCGGCGCAAAAGGCACGCTGTTTAAAACCAAAACCGGCGAGCTGACCGTGCGCTGTACCGCACTTGAGCTGCTGACCAAAGCGCTGCGCCCGTTGCCGGATAAATTCCACGGCTTGAGCGATCAGGAAACGCGCTACCGCCAACGTTATTTGGATTTAATCAGCAACGACGATTCCCGTCGTGCGTTTGTGATTCGTTCCAAAGTGATCAGCGGTATCCGCCAATTCTTCCTCGATAAAGGCTTTATGGAAGTGGAAACCCCAATGCTGCAAGTGATCCCGGGCGGCGCGGCGGCGCGTCCGTTCGTCACCCATCACAACGCCTTAGACATTGATATGTATCTGCGGATTGCGCCGGAATTGTATCTGAAACGCTTAGTGGTCGGTGGCTTTGAGCGCGTATTCGAGCTGAACCGCAACTTCCGCAACGAAGGCGTTTCCGTGCGCCATAATCCGGAATTCACCATGTTGGAATACTACCAAGCCTACGCCGATTATCACGATTTGATGGACAACACCGAAGAACTGTTGCGCAAACTGGCATTGGATATTCTCGGCACAACCCGCGTACCGTACGGCGAATACACTTTCGATTTCGGCAAACCGTTCGAACGTTTAACCATGACCGAAGCAATTTTGAAATACGGCGACAATATCCAGCCTGAACAGCTGCAAGATTTCGTCCAAGCCAAAGCGTTAGCCGAAAAATTAGGGATTGAAGTACAAAAATCATGGGGTTTAGGCAGCGTGATTAACGCGATTTTCGAAGAAGTGGCGGAACACCATCTGATTCAACCGACGTTCTTAATGGCGCACCCGGCGGAAATCTCACCATTGGCACGGCGTAACGATGAAAATCCGGACGTAACCGACCGTTTCGAGCTGTTTATCGGCGGACGCGAAATCGGCAACGGTTTCTCGGAACTCAATGACGCCGAAGACCAAAACGCGCGCTTTGACGCACAAGTCGCCGCCAAAGAAGCGGGTGATGACGAAGCGATGTTCAAAGACGAAGACTTCGTGACCGCACTTGAACACGGCTTGCCGCCGACCGCCGGCGAAGGGTTGGGTATCGACCGCCTCGCGATGATCTTCTCCAACTCGCCGTCAATCCGCGATGTGATTCTGTTCCCGGCGATGAGACAACACAAAGATTAATTGCGCTTTATTCGTTTTAGCCGCTGTGATTGTCTGATCACAGCGGCTTTTTATCGGCTCTTTTCACGCGGCGGCAAGAGCGTCGCTATTCATTTTTGCCGTAAAAATAACACGCTTGGTAAGGTTTTAAAGTTAGCGGTGTTGATAGCGGAATATCGGTCGGTTCATTGCTTAATAGTAACTGCCATGAACCTTGTAACAAGGCGGGATCAAGCCGGATTGGTTGCCGTTGCTCCGTCAAATTCGCCATCACCAACAAGCGGTTTTTGCCGTCGTTGCGTAGATATTGCCAACAATGCGGATTGGCAGGGTCGAGATCCTGATAATCACCATCGGTAAACACGGCATATTGCTTGCGTAATCGAATCAATTTTTGATAGAAATAAAAGACGGATTCAGGATCTTGCAATGCCGCTTGGGCATTGATCTGCGGATAATTGGCGGCGACTTCGATCCACGGTGTGCCTTGAGTAAAGCCGGCGTGCGCCGAATTATCCCATTGCATTGGGGTGCGTCCATTATCACGGGATTTTTGCCCTAAAATTTGCAAAATTTCCACCGCACTTTTGCCTTGGGCGCGCAAGGCTTTATACGCATTCAGGCTTTCCACGTCGCGATATTGTTCAATACGCTCAAAATGCGGATTGGTCATGCCCAGCTCCTCGCCTTGGTAAATATAGGGCGTGCCTTGTAAGCCATGCAACACCATCGCCCATAATTTAGCGGATAACGCGCTATCGTCGCCAAAACGAGAAACAATGCGCGGTTGGTCATGATTACAGAAAAACAGTGCGTTCCAGGCTTTATTGTGCATGCCTTGCTGCCAATAATTGAAAATCTGTTTTAATTCCACAAAATCAGGTGCTGCAAATGTCCACTTTTCACCGTTCGGATAATCCACTTTGAGATGGTGGAAATTAAACGTCATGGATAGCTCCGTACCCTCTAAATTGGCATATTGCTGACAATGTTCTAATTGGGTCGAAGACATTTCGCCCACGCTCATTAATCCATAAGGCGTGAGGGCTTTTCGGTTTAATTCTTGCAAAAATTGGTGGATTTTCGGCCCGTCGGTATAAAAACGGCGGCCGTCGCCTTGGCAATCATCTTCAAACACCTCAGGTTTGGAAATCAGATTGACCACATCCAAACGCAAACCGTCAATGCCTTTTTCTGACCAAAAACGGCAGATTTGATATAACTCTTCGCGTAATTGCGGGTTTTCCCAATTGAGATCCGCTTGTTCATCGGTAAACAGATGCAAATAATATTTACCCGCCTTGTCCGACCACTTCCACGCATTACCGCCGAATTTTGATTGCCAGTTAGTCGGTTGCTCTCGCCAAATATAAAAATCATGGTAAGGACTGTTCGGATCTTCCCCCTGTTTAAACCATTCATGTTCGGTTGATGAGTGGTTAAAGACCATGTCCATCACAATACGGATATTGCGTCGGTGGGCTTGTTCAATCAGTTGCTCGAAATCCGCCATCGTGCCATAACTGGGATCGATCTCACGGTAATTGGCAATATCATAGCCATTATCGACTTGCGGCGACACATACATAGGGGTAATCCAAATGCCATCCACCCCTAAGGTTTGCAAATAATCCAGTCGCCGAATAATACCTTGAATATCGCCGCTGCCTGAGCCTGTGGTATCTTGGAAACTTTTAGGATAAATTTGGTAAATAACGCCTTGTTTCCACCACTGCGTTTGCGTTGTCCGTCGCACTAGAGTTCTCCTTTAACCGCTTTACGTTTATAAACGATCATGGTTAATACCAGCGGAACGACAATCGCCACCAGCATTGCTACGCTAAAGGTTGCCCAATAAGGCAATTGGATAGAGAGGATACCGGGCAAACCGCCCACGCCGATAGAACTGGCAAGCACACCGGCAAAGCCACAAATCAGGGCGGCGCAGGCAGAACCGATCATGGCGCACAGCATAGGAAAGCGGTATTTCATATTGATCCCATACATCGCCGGCTCGGTGACGCCGAGATAAGCCGATATTGCCGCCGGAACGGAAATTTCACGTTCATTGGCTTTTTTGCTGATCAACACAATCCCCAATACGGCGGAAGCTTGCGCAATATTCGACAAGGCAATTAGCGGCCAAACCGGTGTTCCGCCGATATTTTGAATCATCTGCATATCAACCGCCAAGGTAGTTTGATGTACACCGGTGATCACCAACGGCGCATATAAAAAGCCAAATAACGCTGCGCCGATTGGGGCGAAATCACCGGTCATCGCATTGCGTACCACAAAAGCAACGCCGTTGCCGATTTCACGACCGATAGGGCCGATAATGGTATGAGCCAAGAAGACGGCAAGGATAATTGACACCACCGGCACAATCACTAAATTGAGAGAATTCGGTACAATTTTATTCAGGAAACGCTCGATATAAGCCAAAGCCAAGCCCGCCATAATCGCCGGAATCACTTGGGCTTGATAACCGACTTTTTCAATTTGCAGCCAGCCGAAATCCCATGTATCGGGTATTTGCGAACCTAACCCATAAGAATTCATTAATTGCGGCGAAACCAGAGTAATACCCAACACGATCCCTAAAATAGGGGATGTCCCCATTTTACGCGCAATCGACCAACAAATTCCGACAGGTAAAAAATGGAAAATTGCTTCGCCAATCAGCCATAAGAAACTGTGTACGCTATTCCAAAACGGACTGATTTGCACTAACGTTTTGGTGCCGTCATCAAACATGGCAATATCACCGATGACGTTACGGAAACCCAATACCAGACCGCCTGAAATTAACGCCGGTAATAAGGGAATAAAAATATCCGCCATATGGGAGATCAGTTGTTCATACCATTTTTGATTTTGGCGGGCAGCCGCTTTGACTTGCTCTTTATCCACGCTGGCAAGCCCGGTTTTATCCAATAAGATTTTATAGTAATCCGCCACTTCCTGCCCGATCACCACTTGGTATTGCCCGCCGGTGGAGATCACCGCCTTGACCATCGGCAATTCTTCAATCTGTGCCGTTTCTGCTTTTGATTCATCATTCAGCACAAAACGCAAACGCGTAATACAATGGGTCACCGTGGCGATATTATCTCGCCCGCCAATCAGTTGAATAAGTTGAGCCACTAAGTTTGGATCGATTGTTTTTGCCATCGTCATATCCTCGATAAATGATTTGCGAACTATGGTAACAAAATTTAGCCAACTCACAATGGGAACGTTCCCAATTTCAAAAAATATTCTATTTTTGTGCGATAGATCACACTTTAGACAAATTCTCCATGAATGCAATGGTGGTCGATTTGATCAGGCGAGGCCAGTACATTTAACAATAAACGCACCGCACTTTGCCCTGCGCGAAAGAAACCGAAATTAATCGTCAGTGTATTCGGAAACAGAAATTGCAACAGCTTGTTATCGCCCACGCTGCATACTTGAATGTCTTGCCGCTGTTGCTCTGATAAATATTTATGCACCCCAAACGCCAAGCTGTCGGTGGCACAAACAATGGCGGTTGTCTGTGGCTGTAGCGCGGAAGGTGCAAAAGTATAGCCTGTCAAATAATCTAACTCGCCTAAGTAGGCATGTGATTCAAGCTGATACCGCCGGCAAAAATCCAAATAGGCTTGATGGCGCAGGTGCCCTGTCGTATAGTCTTCGGCAACAATGCCGACATAGCTGATATCACGGTGTCGTTGCTGATATAAACGCTCAAGCAGTAAATTGACTGCGCCGCGATCATCATAATACACGGAGGCGAGGTTAGGATAATGCCGGGCAATGGCAACCAGTTTATGCCGGTAAGGCTCCAGTATCCGCTGTTCTAATCCGGTAAACGCAAACACCACGACCCCGTCAATATGCCGCTGATGAAACGACTGCAAATGCTCCTGAACCAACGCAACATCAAAGCGGCTCTCACTAACGATATGCTCATAGCCTTGCGCTTGCAATTCATTCAACATACCACGCAGCACGCGATTTTCCGCCGGCGAATCAAGGCGGGTGACAATAATACCGATCACCTTGCTTTCACGTTTGCGCATTGCCCTTGCCGAACGAGAAGGTTGAAAGCGATATTGTTGAATCACAGACAGCACTTTTTCTTTGGTTTGGGGGCTGACATTCGCGTCATTATTCAGCACACGCGATACCGTCGATTTACCGACACCACACAAGCGTGCTATATCATTGATCGTCAGTTTATTCATTGAGATCTAAAAATTATTGAATCAAGATAATTAGGGTAAGCCATTTCTAAAGTTAATTCAATCCGCGGCAAAGTATTTCCACCGCCACCGATTCCCCTTGGGTAAGCGGTCGGCTAATCCGTGCGGTTTCGACGCAAATCATCCGGCGGTAATCCTGCGGCCGCATTGCGCTCATTGGCGTTTGCCACGGATTCCACAGCACCATTTCGCCGGCGTTATGATGACGAATTTCAATCGTGCGCGCCAACTGCGGATCGAGAATTTGGTTACGGTCGATATTGTCGCGATAGATACAATCGACCGCACTTTGGATTTTTCGCATGTGCGGCACGTTTTCACTTTGCCCTGTGATGGCGTTAAAACCGCTATCGGACGCTTGCACAATCCCGATCTGTTCAATCTCGCCCACGCGGAAATAGCTGTGAAAGGCAAGTTGTGCCGCTTGTGTTGCATGGTGAGTGAAAATCAGCTCGCACTTTTCGCTGAACAGCATGGTTAAACCCGCTTCGAGCCGGTTGTTTTCATCAAATAAATCAAAAACTAACCGCACTTTGTCTGTTTCAATTCGATACTCGCGCAACTGCCATAAACGCAAGCGTGCGGTGCCGTGAATCGGCATTTGGGCATTGCCGAACCACGGATAGCACAGCGGAATGCCGCCGCGAATCATATTACCGGCGATAAACGGCTCAATTTCGCTCAGCCATAATATATCCTCATTACCCTTGTGCGGTTTCCAGCTCAGTAATTGCGCGCCCTGCAACGCAATTTTTGCCGAGCCGACGGCATGGTCGAGTTGCAGCACCGGGATTTCATGGTAACGATAAAGGCTGAGCGCCGGCGCAAACTGTTGAATTTTTTCAGGTATCATTATTGTCTCCTAATAATAAAAGTGCGGTTTAAACGGTTATCCGTCCTTCGGACACCGCCCTCCGCATGCGGAGGGCGGGAAATTAGACTTTATCAGCCGTCCAACCTTCCCCCACCAAGGGAGAAAGGTTTTTTATTGTCTCGATTGCTGAATCTGTTGCCGCATTTGCTGCATAAAGGGCGCGGTTTGGCGGTAAAAATAACGGTATGAGGCACATAAATAGTTGTGCAAATTCGGCTCTTGTTCGACGGCTACGATCCGATGTTTCGGGCAGCCGCCCTGACACAACGGCAAAAATTCGCATTGGCGACAAAGTGCGGTCAGTTGCTGTTGTTTGTTTGCTCCGAATTGGCGCTGTTGTGGCGACAGCACAATCTCGCGCAGCGATTGTTGATTCAGATTGCCCACTTGATATTGCGGATACACATAGTGATCGCAGCTGTACACATCGCCATTCGCTTCCACCACCAATGAGTTGCCGCAGGTAGGCTGATGTACGCAACTGCCGGACGGATAGCCAAGCCACTGCCCCAATAAATTCTCAAACTCCAATACAAAAATTTGCCCGACATCTTGCGGCTGCCACGCTTGAAATACATCGAATAAAAAGCGCCCGTATCCCTCCGGCGGCACGGAAAACGCGGTGGTTTGACCGCACTTTGGCGCCTGTTCGGTCTGTGCGCACTCTACAATCGGAATAAACTGCATAAAAGTTGAACCGAAGGCTTTTAACGCTTGATAAGTCTCTTTTCCCTTATCCCAATTTTGATCGTTGACCACCGTCAGGGTATTGAAATCCACGTGGTAGGCTTTTAATAATTCCAGTGCATTCAAAACTTTATCAAAGGTCGGACTGCCGTTGTTGGCAAGGCGGTAACGGTTATGCACCGCACTGAGCCCGTCAATCGACAAGCCGATTAAAAATTGGTGCTGTTTGAAAAATTGCGCCCATTGGCGATTTAAGGCAATGCCATTGGTTTGAAACGCGTTGGTAATGATTTTGCCGTTGGCAAATTGCTGTTGTAATGCCACCGCCTGTTTAAAAAAATCCAAGCCCAACAAGGTCGGCTCGCCGCCTTGCCAAGCAAATTCCACCCGATCACCGCTGTGCGATTCGATATAATTTTTAACGTAATTTTTCAGTGTTTCCGGCGACATGAACGGCGTTTTCTTGCCAAAATCCTGCTCTTTTTCCAAATAGAAACAGTATTCGCACTGAATATTACAGTGAAAGCTGCTCGGTTTTGCCATTAAATGAAAATGCGCTTGCGGGGCAAAAAATGACATACTGCGTCCTTGTTTAGTTTGAATTATCCTTCTCCCCTTGTGGGAGAAGGACAGATTTTTGCTTCGTTCAGAAGCGAAAATCAGGATGAGGGGTAAAGTGCGGTTATTTCACCCTCATCCGTCCTGCGGACACCTTCTCCCATCAAGGGAGAAGGAAAAACCGCACTTCCCACGCCCTTTAAATTCATTCAGGGAACGCTATTTCGCTTTATGATTGGGCAACAGTTCGCTAAACAAACCGTTTTGCTTTAACTCTTTGCCAATACGGATCGCGGTTTCGGTTTCGCAACCGGCATACTCGGCAATTTCACGATAGGTCCAATTGTAATAAGGGAAATTGGTGGTTAAAAAACATAAGCTGTCAATCACCCGATCCAACGTGCGCAGATAAGCGCTTTTTACCAGTCTCTGCTCCGCATCACGCAATTCATTGGCTAAGGTTTGCAATAAGAACTTGGTCATTTCCGAATTATGCAGAAAAAACAATTCCAGGCTTTGCGGCTTAATGCGAACGATCTCAGCCTCAATCAGCACCTTGGCATTGCAATGATACTGGTTGTCGCCCAAACCGAACAGCGTGCGAAAACCGAAATAGTCGCCCTGCCGATACAGACGCACCAAGCTCTCCTTGCCGTTATCCAACATATGATACAGCCCGATCAAGCCCTGTTTAACGTAATAAAACTCTTGCGCCACTTCACCCTGCTCATATACGCTCATCCCTTTGGGTAAATTGTGCAGATGAATCACTTGGCAATAAGAAAGTGCGGTCGGCAAAATAGGTTTTTTATCCATCATATTCCTCACAACGTTTACCGGACATCGCTTTATTCTCGACTGCTTTTTAACAAAAAGCAAAGACAAAACAACGATTTCCATCTGCTCTATCTTTGCTTTTTTTCGTTTTTTTGAGCTAGATCTCGTTAATAATCCGATACACCCAATTTTCCAACGGATCGCCCAGCTTTTTCATTTCCACTCGCATTTCTTCCAACATTTCCGCTTTCAGCTCACGGTAACGCTCATCGTAAAACAGATTGTGCAGCTCTTGCGGATCTTGCTTCACATCGTACAGCTCGCATAAATCGGTGGCGTTAAACACCAATTTGTAATCTTTGCGCCGCCACATCCGTTGTTCAAAATAGACAAAATGTCCCGCCAGCTGCGCCAATACGCCTTTGCGGGCGTTGCTTTTCTCGTCGCGCGTGATCGGCAGCAGGGTTTCGCCGTGAAATGCCGGCGGAATCGGCTGTTTGGCAATATCGAACACCGTCGAAGTCAGATCATGCAGATAAATCAAGTTGTCGTCTTGCCGATTGACACGCGCCGCTTGCGGATCTTTGACAATCATCGGAATGTTGTAGGTGGTGTCAAACATAAACTCGCCTTTTTCAATCATGCGATGTGCGCCCATCGCATCGCCGTGATCGGCGGTTGCCACGATAAAGGTGTCGTCATACAAGCCGTTGGCGTGCAAATAGGCGAATAAATCGCCGATCACATCATCAATCAGGGTGATATAGCCCCAGAATTTGGTGATCACCTCTTTCCAATGATCTTCGCTCGCTTCCCACATGCCCCACATTTTGGAAATCGTGCGGTAGTGTCCCGGCTTGCCTTCCAACGGTTTGAAGAAACTGTCGTCCAGCACCACATCGTCTTTGCTGTACATCGAATAATAGGGCTCCGGCACAATGCACGGCGTATGCGGCCCCCAGAAGTTAATCCAAGTAAAGAACGGCTTGTTTTGTTCCAACGATTGCTGAATATAGCGTTTCGCTTCGTCAATGATGAAATACGCAATGGTTTGTTCTTTTGTGCCGGACAATAAACCGCACAGTTCCTGCACCCGTAAGTGCGGGTTGTCGCCGAAATAGGCGTTGCTGACTTCCGGAATCGGGTGGTTATTTTCCAACAGCCATTCGTGATAACGATTGGAATGGGTCGGCGGTTGGTTAAACACCAAGTTTTTATACACTCCGCTGCCGGGATAACCGTAGCCGTCAAAATTATGCCCCTGAATGTCATAATCTTCCGGTACGGATTTTGTGCCGACATGCCATTTGCCGACAACATAGGTGTTATAACCCTCAAGATTGGCGATATTCGGCGCTTGGCGGCTGATTTCACCAGTGCCGCCTTTTTCGCCGTTTTTGATAATGCCGTGCGTAGACGGCATTAACCCGGTGAATAACGAGGTGCGTGCAGGGCCGCAAACGGAAGCCGGGGTAAAGGCATTATTAAAGCGAATGCCTTGTTCGGCAAGTCGGTCTAGGTTGGGGGTTTTGACAATTTGATGTCCGTATGTGCCCAACATATCCTTGCGCACCTGATCCAGTAAAATATAGATAATATTCATTACAACCTCATGTTTGGTGATTTAGCCTAGCACGGCAAAGCCGTACTAGCTTACGCATAGATCAGCCGCTTTGCGGCTGCTTCAGAGAGGCAAAGCCTTTCATCAATGCTTAACCGATTGCGACCGTCGGTCGCTGTCGGATAAAAGAATGCCCGCATTATGGATTAATAATGTGATGTTTTACGCCTGTTTATTTCGCATTACCACCAGCAAGACCGCTTGCAATACGACATACACAGCCAATACCAATAACGGCTGTCCGTCGGGTGAAGCCAAACCTAACGGAGAGAGTAACACGTGTAGCGAAATTAACCCAAGCACTAATGACGCCACGGTGACGCGCACGTATTTCCAGTTGGTTAAATCGACATCACTGCGGTTTACGCTGCTGTCTTGATAAGGCTCGCGTTTCAAAAACTGCCCCAAAATCAACATCACCGCCACATCGAACACAAACAACGCCGCCATCACATACACGAAATTAATCTGAACTTTAAACACCCAAACAATCGAGAAATATAAGATAACGTGTAACAATAAGGCGATTCTTGCCGCCAGCCCCGATACGGTTTTATTAAACAACCCGACCGCAAACAAAGCGACAATCGGAATATTGACGAAACCGGCAAAACGTTTGGTCAATAAGAAAATGCCATCGGTTCCGAACATCAATAACGGTCCGATAATCATGGTCAGCACCGCCATCACCGCCGAGACTTTTTTCGCATAGGTGATCAATTCTTGGTCTGACCGCACTTTGCTGCTGAGCGACGGCAATAAATCCTTGCAATAGATGGTCGCGGCAGAATTTAAGAACGAGTTAAAGGTACTTAAAATCGCGCCGAACAACGCCGCAATAAAGAAGCCTTGCAATGCCGTCGGCAACACTTTACTGACCAGTACCGGATAAGACGTATCCATCGGATTTAAGGTATCGCCGAAGATATGGAAACTGAGCAAGCCCGGCAAGTTTAAAATAATCGGCAAGGTCAGCAAGAATAATGCCGCAATCAAAATCCCTTTTTGCCCGGATTGCAAATCCTTTGCCCCCAACGCCCGCTGTACGATTGCTTGGTTAGTGGTCCAATAGAAGAAATTCACGATTAAAATCCCGGTGAAAATCGCCGGCCACGGCACCGCATCAGTTGCAGCGCCAATCGCATTGAATTTCTCCACATGAGTGGTGGTGATGGTTCTCACCCCTTCGCTGATACTGCCGTCGCCTAAATGGGCTAAAGCAAAAATCGGCACTAATAATGCACCGATAACCAAAAGAATGGCGTTTAGCGTATCGGACACCGCCACCGCTTTTAAACCGCCGAAAATCGCATAAATTGCGCCGACAATGCCTATCGCCATCACGGTATAGACAATCGCCTCGCCATAACTGAGCCCGAATACCACTTCTAAATTAAAGATTTTATTGAAGGCAATCGCACCGGTATAAAGTGCGGTCGGAATGACGATAAACAGATAAAATACCAAGAATAATCCCGACATAATTAAGCGTGTTTGACGGTCAAAACGGCTTTCAAAAAATTCCGGAATCGTGGTATAACCGTTACGCAAATATTTCGGTAATAAATACAGTGCCAAGAAACATAACGGGATCACCGATTGTACCGTCCAAGCAATAATCGAGAAATTGCCTTTATAGGAAACCGCGTTAACCCCGATTAACTGCTCGGTAGATAATGAAGTCAACACCATTGAACAACCAATCACTAATCCGCTTAAACCACGCCCTGCCAGAAAATAACCTTTTGAGGTTGTTAAATCATCGCCTTTCGTTTTTTGCCACGAAATATAGCCGACAATCCCTGTAACAAGAAGAAAACTCACGATTGTAAGGAACATATTACCCTCCGATATTCATCAAATAAGGTATCTGAATAAGATACGGATTTAGCATAATACAGTCGCCTCGCCGGCATTATGATAATTATCATAGCGCTATCGTGAGTTCGATCACAGTTTCCAATAAAAGATAAAAAATGGAAAAAATCTCCAAAAAAATATAACCCGATATGAGCATGATCATAAAGCGGCTTTATTTTTCATCGGCATAATAAGCCAAAAAGTAATAAGGGCTTTACTATGGGCGTATCACTGATTGGTATTTTAATTTTATGCGGAATGCTCACCAATTTAATGTCGGCGGTTTTTGGGATTGGCGGCGGGGTATTAATGGTGCCGATTCTCTATACCTTATTTCCGTCTTTCCCACTGCAAATGATTGCGGCAACTTCATTAACCATTGTGATTGGTACGGCATTAATTAACTTAATTTATTTTTATCAGCAAAAAATTAAAATAAATATGAAGTCGGTTTTATTTTGGTCATTCGGTATGATTATCGGCGTACAATTTGGTTTTGAAGCCAGTTTTTATTTAATCGACAATATCATTATCGGGGTATTCGTCGGCACATTGACCCTGCTCGCACTCAAAACCATATTTATCCCGCCCAAAATGCAAACGGCGCAAAGCAATGCAAATGAAAACCTCAAAGGGACTGCGCTATGTTTGTTTGGCGGCACCATTGCCGGCATGACAGGTATCGGCGGCGGCTCAATCATGGCGCCGCTCTTGGGACAATTGCGCAGTATCAAACCATATCAAATCGCCCCGTACAGTAACTATTTGATGGTAATCGGCGGCTTAGGCAGCCTTTACGGCTACCTCGCCAAGCAACCGCCGTTTCACCTCGATCACATCTGGCAAGTGGGTTATGTCAGCTTTTCAATCGTCATCATCGTTGTACTCAGCTCTTTCCTGACCAGTTTCTTATCGATGAAAATCAGAGGGATTTTAAAACCGGATCTTGCTCGAAAACTACTCGGTTATATTCTATTAATCATTGCCGCATATATGTTATTGATTCATTTAACCAAGTAACAAAAGCGCACTTTACCGCGCCAATCTTAGCAAAGTGCGCTCCGATATTGATCAACCGACAATTTCGTCCAACGCCACTTTACGGTTTTCATTGCGGGATTTGGTACAGGCGTCCGCGGTGGCAATGGCGGCACGGGCTGCTTCGCCGGTTAATAGCTTGGTAAATTCCGCGCTCGGGGTCATGCCGTGCATAATATCGTTCAGATATTGCATTTCTTTGTGCATGACCGAATTTAACCACAACGGGGTGCGTTTGCCCGGCTGTCCGTATTGAATTGCGCCATCCATGCAAGTGCCGGTGTAAATCCGAGTGCGGTCGTCGTCCTCTTCCTGCGTTTCGTGGATTAAGAAATGGGAATCTTGTCCGTTTACGCGCAACGTGCCGCCGCAATGGTACATATCCAGTTTAATCGCGCCCTTTTCGCCTTGGATCAGCACGTAGTGTTCTCCCCAGCGGAAGGCGGAACCCCATTCCAACACCGCAAAACGATTGTCGTCAAATTCCAAATTAAGAAATAACATATCATCTTCATCGCCGAATCGTTCGCCACGGTGAGCAACATTGCCGGCGGTCATGGTCACCGTTTTCGGCATACCGCCCATAATAAACTGCACGCAATCCAATTCATGGATGTGGTGATACAAATGCCCGCCGGATTTTTCACGGATTTTTTTCCAAGAAATACTCGGTTGCTCATCCTCCCACCCGTTTCTTGCCGAGTGGCAATACAACACTTTGCCGATTACCCCCTGCTGAATCAATTCCTTCGCGTGTTGCACCCCATTGAAGAAATTCATAATATGCCCCGCCATAAAGGTGACACCGTTCTGCTCGCAAGCACGCACCATCTCATCGCAGTCCTGATAACTTAAAGCGATCGGTTTTTCGCAAAAAACGTGTTTTTTATGTTTTGCCGCCAGTAACACCGGTTCTTTGTGCAAATAGTTCGGGGTGGCGACAATGACACAATCGACATCGGCGCGACTGACAGCGGCCTCAAGGCTAGGCGCGTGATCGCAAGCCAATTCCTTGGCAATATCATCGCCGTTCGCCGGATCATAAACCACCGTCACCTTGGCATTATCCAGTTTATTCATAATACGGGCTAAATCGGCGCCGAAATACCCCACTCCAATCACTGCATAGTTGATCATTTTCTTTCTCCTAATATTAAGAATATATTTAACCTACTGTTTTTAAATTTAATACAGCTAACATTTACTTGACCGAACCTTCCGATAAGCCTCCGGCGATTTTGTTTTGAATAAAGCAGAAGAACAGCACCGACGGCACAACGACTAATACCGACGCCGCCATCATGTCGCCCCAATCGAGAATTTCCGCGCCGTTCAGCGAGCGCAAAGCGACCGCAACCGTCATTTTGCTGGTGTCATTGACCAAAATCAGGGCATACAAGAACTCGTTCCACGCATTGATAAAGGTATAAATCGCGGTTGCCACAATGCCCGGTGCCACCAGCGGCAATACGATTTTAAAAAACACGGTAAATTTATTCGCCCCGTCAATCCGTGCCGCCTCTTCGATTTCAATCGGCACGGTACGGAAAAAGCCGACCAACAGCCAAACCGCATACGGCACGCTGAACGAGAGATAGACGATAATCAACCCGGTGGTGGTGTTGGTTAATCCGACTTTCGCCATCGCAATCGAATAAGGAATGGCGAGCAAAATCGGCGGAAAAATATAGGTTGTCACCAATAATTTCGACATAATCGCGCCCAGTTTCGGGAAAAAGCGCACAATGCCGTATGCTGCCATCGAGGAGATAATAATCGCAATCAAGGTGGTCACCAGCGCGATAAACAAGCTGTTTTTAATATTGACGGCAAAATTTAGGTTATTAATGACATTATCGAAGTAATCCAAGGTCAGCACTTTCGGCCAGAAACGGGTCGGATCGCCGGTGAGCTCGCCTTTGCCTTTAATCGAGGAAATCACAATCCAGACTAACGGGAAAATCGCGACGAGGGTTGAAACCGCCAAGAACGCGTGCGACAACAGATCGCCTAAAATTGATTTTTTCTTTTTCATTGCTTATTCCCCCTCTTTTTCCCAACGGTTAATCACTTTGAAATAGATAAAGCAAATTAACAGCAGGAAGATAAACAGCAGCACGGTGACGGCGGAAGAACGCCCTAACAGTTTGGTGCCCCAGCCCATGTTGTAGGCGTAAATCGGTAAGGTCATGGTGGAATTGGCAGGACCGCCGCCGGTGATTAAATAGATGATGTCGAAGTTGTTGAACACCCACACCGTTCTCAGCACCACCAATAAACCGATCACCACTTTGATATGCGGCAGCGTGATATGGCGGAATACCTGCCAAGCATTGGCGCCGTCGATTTTTGCCGCTTCATACTGCTCTGCCGGCACGGTTTGCAGCGCAGAAAGCACATTCACCATAATCAACGGTGCGCCGAACCAAATATTGATAAAAACCAAGCTGACGAATGCCCAAGTGCTGTCGGAGAGGAAATTCGGCGCAATATCCATCAAACCCAGCTTGACGATCATATTCGGCAAATAGCCGTAAACGCCGTTTAAAATCCACTGCCAAGAAAAGGCGATGACAATGGTCGGGAACGCCCACGGAATAATCAGCAAAATTTTGTATAGCCATTGCAAATGACGGATACGATGTAATGCCATTGCCAGTGCAAAACCCATTAATACTTGCCCGACCAGCGACAACACCGTCCATTTAATCGAATTGAGAAATGCCCACCAAAAATTGGGATCATTCAATACTGCGCTATAGTTAGCAAAACCGACAAAGGTATAGGACGGCATTACCAGATTTTTATTGGTGAAACTATAAAAAATACTGGAGAGAAACGGATAAACAAACAGTGCCGAAACTACAATCATTGCCGGCAGCACAAAGATCCAGCGTGTGTAGCTTTTTTGAAACATAAGTAGCCCCCTTTCCTGTCACGTTAGGACTGGAAATCAGATTAAGGAACGGTGATGAAGGTGGGTTGGAGCAGACCGAAGCCCGCCCCTCCCCGGAGCGTCTATTGTGCCGTCACCGTGGCAAACAGCTCATTGAGTTGTTTTTCTGCTTTTTGTGCCGCCACCATCGGATCCGTACCATGGGTTACAATCTCTTGGAACATGGCTTCAATGATATGTTGGTTGGTCAGTAAACCGCCCTGCACGCTCGGCCCATGTTCATAACCGATTGCCGTGCCGGTTTTGACCGCACTTTCAATCACCTGTTCCGCATGGGCAAACTGTTTAATTATCGGATTGTCTTTGTACGCCGGATCATCCGAAATTCCGCTGATCGCCGGCAGCATGCCGACCGGCACCGAGCTTAGGAACTGGATATAACGATCTTTTTGATACAAGGTTTCGATAAAGGCCTTGCTGATTTCGGGATGTTTACTGTTTTTCCAAACGACCAGTGGAATATTGGAGGTTTCAATGCCGTAATCCGGATCGCCTGCATTGATTTTCGGGATTGGATAAGCGTCGATCTCGCCTAATAATTGCGGTGAATTCGCCCGAACGCCGCCGATTTGGAAGCCGGAATTGAAATCAAATGCGGTTCTGCCTTGATAATACAGCGTTGCCTGTTGCAACACATTGTAATTAATCGAATCTTTCGGCGAGGTTTCATGATACATTTTCACCCAATATTTGATCCCGTCTTGCACCAGCGGACTGGTCAAATCCACTTTCAATTCAGGCGTTAATAAACTACCGCCGCCACTTTTGACATAAAAATTCAGGAAGCGGGTTGCCATAAAATCATTCGTTCCCATCGGCACCGACAGCCCATACACGCCGTCTTTGGTCAAGGTTTTGGCGGCATGATAGAGCTCATCCCAAGTGCGCGGAACTTGCAGATTGTTTTGTGCTAACAAGTCCTTACGAATCCACATTACCTGTGCGTGCGAATAGAGTGGAATCGAGTAGTTATGATTCTCAAGCGTGCCTTCGTTAATCGCCGCCGCAGAAAACTTGTCCCGTCCGATGGTGTCGATTAAATCGTTTACCGGCTGCAACGCACCGACATTGATCATTTCCACCACCTGATTCGGCAGTGCGGTACTCATATCCGGCACATTGCCGGAAGCCAGACCGGTGGTCCATTTGGTATAGAAGTCATTCCAAGAAAAGGTTTCGATCTTGATTTTGACTTGCGGATGTTGCTGCATAAAATCATTCGCCGCCGCTTGAATCACTTCCAAACGCGGGCCTTGGGTGAACGAATGCCACACCGTGATATTACCCGCCAATTCGCCATTGTTTGCCATCGGCGCCGCACTGTCGCCGGCTGCGGTTTTGTTATCGTCGCAAGCGCTTAACATAAAGGCGGCAAGCACAACCGAAGCAGCTGCCGTGATGATTTTTCTGAATCTCATAAAATACTCCTTATCAATAAATCATGATTGGTTATAAGAGCGATTGCTCGGTTTGCGGATCAAAAAAATGTGCCCGTTTCATATCGAACGCCAAACTGATGTTTTCGTCCATTTTGATCTGCTGGCGCGAATGTACCACCGCTTTAATCGCCTGCTTGCCGATGGCGGTATGTACGATATATTCCGCCCCCAACAGTTCGGCGACATGCACCGGCGAGGTTATCATCGCTTTTTGATAACTGCCCAACAGCAACGGTTCATTGGAAATATTTTCCGGACGGATACCGAGAATCACCGCTTTACCAACCGCACTTTGCGCTTTCAACTGTCGGTATATCTCCTCCGGAATCCATAGACGCTGATGATCTTCGGTAATAAAAAAACCATCCTCGATTTTGCCGTGGATAAAATTCATGGTCGGCGAGCCGATAAAGCCGGCAACAAACAGATTATCCGGATGATCGTAAATCGCTTTCGGCGAACCGATTTGTTTCACCACCCCGGCGTTCATCACCACAATCCGATCCGCCATCGTCATCGCTTCGGTTTGATCGTGGGTGACATACACCGTGGTGGCGTTCAGTTGTTTATGAATGCGGATAATTTCCGCGCGCATATTGCTGCGCAGCTTGGCATCCAGATTGGACAACGGCTCATCCATTAAAAACACTTTCGGCGAACGTACAATCGTCCGCCCAAGGGCAACCCGTTGCCGCTGTCCGCCGGACAAGGCTTTCGGTTTGCGATCCAGTAATTGCTCTAAGCCCAAAATGGCGGCGGCTTCTCTCACTTTGCGATCAATCTCCGCTTTCGACATTTTGCGCAACTTCAATGCAAACGCCATGTTGTCGTAGACACTCATATGCGGATACAGCGCATAGGATTGAAACACCATCGCGATATCGCGATCTTTGGCTTCGACTGCATTAACCAAGCGATCATCGATATAAAATTCACCTTCGGAAATATCTTCCAAACCGGCAATCATGCGCAAAGTCGTCGACTTACCGCAACCGGAAGGACCGACTAATGCAATAAATTCTTTATCAGCGACTTCCAAGTTGAAATCCTGTACCGCCTCAAAACCGTTGTTATAACGTTTGTAAATATGATTTAATGCTAGCGTTGCCATTGGGTTTCCTTTATTCGTGTATTTATTCACTCTTTTTCTGACAAAAGCAGAAAGATGGTTTAAGATAAATCCAAAAACATAAGACATCATACATCTAAATTTGCTTAGACATATGATGTCTTATGTTAGCGAAAAATAAAACGATCTCGATCACAATTTTAACAATTGATTGCAAATAATTTGAGGCCCCGATGATCGCACCTTCTCTATTTACGATGGTCTATGTTCTGCTGATGGGTATCGGATTTCCGATTATGCGCTATATGAGCCTACAGTTTGAGACCATCAATAACAATGCGGTTCGTTTTCTCTCCGGCGGACTATTCCTCCTCTTCATCGTGCTCTTCAAATTTCGCCATGAATGGCAAAAAATAGGCAAAGCCCCGCAATTTATGCTCGGCTTGCTCTTGTTAGCGCTATTTATGAGCGGCAATATGTACTTTTTTATCAACGGAATCCAAGCAACATCCGCCTTAACCGGCAGTATTTTTGGCGTATTAGCCATGCCGCTTGCGATTTTTATTGCGGCAATTTTTTATGCCGATGAACGGCAGCGCTTGAAAAACCGCACTTTTTACCTTGGCGCGCTGTCGGCAATAATCGGTTCGTTCTTATTCATTTTTTATGCCGGGCGCCACGATAACAGCAGCGACTTTATTCGCGGCGCTATTTTCCTGAGTATCGCAATCCTGATCCAATCCCTACAAAATTTAATCGTTAAACGCCTCGCCAAACACTTGCATACCCTGGTGATCAGCGCCATGACCGCAATGCTGTCCGGTTTGATTTTTTTATCTATCGCAGTGTACAGCGGCAAAATTGTTGAACTTGGGCACGTGAGCGGAGGGTTATTGTCCGGGTTGGCGTTGTCAGGGATTTACGGCATTCTGATCGGCATGCTCATGGCATTCTATATCATGCAGCAACAAGGCATTGTTGCTTTCAATATGATTCAATTGCTGGTTCCGATTTCCGCGGCAGTGATGGCTTATTTATTATTAGACGAAACGCTTAATTTTTATCAAATGCTCGCTGCCGTCATTGTGATCGTCGGTTGTGCCGTCGCATTAAAAAAGCAAAAGGGATAAAGCGGATGATTATTCTACTACCAGTGGCAATATTAACCTGACAATGCACATAAAATGTTTTAATATCGACGATAAACATAAGACATCATATATCTATCCCAACGATAGAACATTTTCTGAAAATGAAAAAATTAACCAAAAAAGCGGCAACCTTAGCACTACAAGAAAAAATCAAGCAGCTGATTTTAGACAACCAGCTAAAGCCGGGCGATTTAATGCCCACGGAAAATGAGTTGATTGAATTGCTCGGCGTAAGCCGTTCCAGCTTACGCGAAGCGATCAAGTCATTGGAAGCATTGCATATTTTGGATATCCATCACGGCATAGGAACCTTTGTCGGCGAGTCTTCTTTAGTGCCGATGATTCGCGGACTGGCGTTTCATGCGCAATTACACCTACATAACGACATCAAATGCTTATTGGATATTCTTGATGTGCGTGAAATTCTCCAATACGGTTTTGCCCCGATTGCGCTGGCAAAAATCAGCGATCAACAAGTTGAGCAATTGCAAAGTTTGGTCGCCGCGATTGAAGCGAATGCCCGCGTCGCCGCCTTTTCCGATGAAGAAGAGCGGCAAATTCATTTATTGGTTTATCAAGCGGTCGAAAATCATCTGCTGTCGCAATATCTCGACGCATTTTGGCAGATTTATCAGCTATTAGAACATGAATTACCACCGAATACCGTTGCCGCTTCGACGATCGCCATGCAATACCGCGAATGGGTGGATGCGATTGAAGCACGCGATCTGGAAAGAGTGCAACACGCCATTTTGGTTTACTTTCAACGAATCAGACAACGTTTAACCACAAAGGAAGCATAAGCATATGAACACCCTTAACATCGCTTTGGTCGGTTGCGGATTTTTTGGGCAGCAACTGGCGTTGGCATTTCAGCAGTGCGGTGCAAAAATCGTCGGCGTGACCGACATCAACCACCAATTAGCCGCTAATTTAGCCGACAAATTAACCTGTAATGCTTACCTGAACTGTGAAGACATGTTGGCAAGCCAACACCTTGATCTGGTGCTGATCGCCACTTACAATTCGGCACATCGCGCCGTTGCCGAAGCGGCATTAAATGCAGGAAGTGCGGTATTTATCGAAACCCCGTTTGCAACCCGGATCGAGGATTGCCGGCGCATTTTACAACACGCCGAGCAAGTCAAACAGCCGGTATTTATCGGTCATGTCTTGCGTACGCTGCCCGGCTTGCTGAAAGCAAAACAGCTGATCGACGAAAATGCCTTGGGCAAAATCACCGTTGCGCGCGCCAACCGCCAGCGGTGGATTGATTCGGCACGCGATAAAGATTGGTGGAAAAACGATATCAACCTCACCGGCGGCAAGTTATTACATGAAATCCATGAACTGGATTTGCTGTGCTGGCTATTGGGCGAAGTCGATTCGGTCTATGCCCAATCCAGCAATCGCGCCCATCCCGACACGCCGGACAATCACGATATTATCCAATTGCTAATGCAATTTAAAAGCGGCGTATTCGGTTCGTTGGAAATGGGCACCGCCTACCGCTTACATGAATGGGGCATTGCGATTCACGGCGAACTGGGATCACTGGTGGTGAATTTTTTCACCTCGACCCTGACACTCTCCTTTGCCGACGGACATCGCCGGCAGTTTAATCTATACGATGAATTCGAGGCTGATCTCTCGATGCGCGAAAACGGCAAAAGCATACAAAAATATAATCAAATCAATGGGCTGTGCCCTTTTTGGTTAAGCCGTGCCGTTGAAATCGAAGCCTTAAGCGTGATAAACCACCTCCGGCAGCAACAAGCCAGCGTATTAAACCACAGCCCAATGCGTGCGGTCTGCGTCGCCGTTGCCGCCAAACGTTCGATTCACGAAAAAGCTTTAATTAAGGTCGAATATTAAGTGAATTTCGACTTGATTCGCATTTTACTTAACCGCACTTTTTAGTAGAATCCCCCCGACTTCCACCACAAAGGGCAAAATATTATCGAAACATGGCAGCGCGGGTTTGTGTTGCACCGCAGACCCTATAACGAAACCAGTCTGTTGGTCGATCTTTTCACCGAAGAGAGCGGGCGTTTGACCGTGCTGGCAAAAGGCGCGCGCGCCAAACGCTCGACGCTGAAAAGCCTGCTGCAACCGTTCACGCCATTACTGTTGCGTTGGTCGGGACGCGGCGGGCTGAAAATCCTGACCAAAGCCGAAGCCGCTTCGCTGGCGTTGCCGTTGCAGCATACCGCACTTTACAGTGCCTTTTACATCAATGAGTTAATTTGCCGGGTGATTGAAAACGAAACCGCTTATCCGCAACTGTTTCAAGATTATCTCGCTTGCCTGACCGCACTTGCGCTCAATCAACAGCAAGTCGAACCGCCATTGCGTAAATTTGAATTTCAGCTGTTGCAAACATTAGGCTACGGTGTGGATTTTTTGCATTGCGCCGGTTCGGGCTTGCCGGTTGCGCCGGAGATGAGCTATCAATATCGCGCCGAGCAAGGCTTTATCGCTTCGTTAATCAAAAACAATCAAACCTTTTACGGCGACGAACTGTTGGCATTTGCGGCGTTGGAATTTGAACAGAAACACATTCTGCAAGCGGCAAAACGCTTCACCCGCATTGCCCTCAAACCCTACATCGGCAGCCAACCCCTGAAAAGCCGCGAGCTGTTTCAAGGGGTTTTACCGGGTAAAATGAAAGGCTAAGTTAGCCTTTCGCACGCAGATTAAACTCCGCCAACGCTTGGTCAAATTGTTCGGCAACGGCGCTATCTTCAGCAGAAAACAGCGATGAGGTAATGGTGATGAAAGAGCAGATTAAAAAGCCCGGAATAATTTCATACAGTTTCGCCAGATCCGTCCAACCGAGATACTGCATTAACGGGCTCCAAGCCACCACGGTCACTGCCCCGGAAAGCATGCCCCACAGGGCGGCGGACGAGGTGATATTACGGTTAAACAGCGATAAAATCACCACCGGTCCGAATGCGGCGCCGAAGCCTGCCCAGGCATAAGACACCAGCTTCATCACGCCGGAAGAGGGGTCTTGCGCGATAAGAATCGCAACGGCGGCAATCACCAACACCATCAAACGCCCGACCCAGACCAGCTCATTGCTGGAGGCGGTTTTGCGCAGAAACCCTTTATAGAAATCTTCCGTTACCGCCGCAGAACACATTAATAATTGTGCGGATAAGGTGCTCATCACTGCCGCTAAAATAGCTGACAACACCACACCGACAATCCAAGGATTAAACATCAAACGGGATAATTCGATAAACACCGATTCTGCATTATTTAATACGATTTGATTGGCACTAAAATATGCCAAGCCGAAATAACCGACCGCCACCGCGCCGCCAAGACACAAAAACATCCAAGTAATCCCGATTCTGCGCGCATTTTGCAACGATTGCACCGAGTCCGCCGCCATAAACCGGGCTAAAATATGCGGCTGTCCGAAATAGCCCAAGCCCCAAGCCAGCGCCGAGATCACGCCGATACCGGAAACATTGTGCAGCCAGTTGGCATATGGAATACCGGTCATTTCCGATTTTACGGTTAATGCCAAATTGATGTCTTCCCAGGTTAAATGCAGCAACACCATCACCGGCGCCAACAATAGGGCGAAAATCATTAACGTGGCTTGAATGGTATCGCTCCAAGAGACCGCCAAATAGCCGCCGATAAAAGTGTAGGTGATGGTTGCCAACGCGCCCAGCCAAAGTGCGGTCGAATAATCCAGCCCCAGCAGGCTTTGAAACAATTTTGCGCCGGCAACGACACCGGAAGCGCAATAGATGGTGAAGAAAAACAAAATAATCGAAGAGGAGATGATTTTCAGCGCTTTCTTTTGTTGCGGGAAACGCTGGGCAAAAAATGCCGGCAAGGTGAGCGCATTTTTATATTTTTCGGTAAAAATCCGCAAGCGGCCTGCCACCACCCGATAATTCAAATAAGCGCCGATCGTCAAACCGACGGCGATCCAAGCCTCCGACAAACCGGATAAAAAGATCGCCCCGGGCAAGCCCATCAGCAACCAGCCGGACATATCGGAAGCGCCGGCGGACATTGCCGTAACGAAGCTGCCCATTTTGCGCCCGCCTAAAATGTAGTCGTCAAAATTTTGTGTGGAACGGTAGGCATAAATGCCTATCCCCAAAATAATCAGCAGATATAACCCGAACGTAGTATAAATTTGATAGTTTTGCATGGTTCTTCCTATAAGGTTATTGTTCTTGTGTTGCCATCAAAGAGGCATTTCCGCCGGCTGCGGTGGTGTTTTCACTGCGCGAAAATTCATCGTAAAGCGGCATAATGTCCTGTGTTTGCCGCCAATCGTAACATTTAAAAATAACGTCACGGCTTTGCTGCAAAGCCAAGCGTTGCGCTGCGCTCAACGGCGCTAAAAACACGCCTTTTTGACAATCTTTCCACTGCGCGGCAATCCGTACGCCGCTTTCTTGCGACTGCGCCAACGGATGCGACGGTTCGACCACAATCGAGAACCCGTGCGCCCGTAGCTTCGCCGCCGCCTGTTGCGCCGCTTGAAGATCGCCGTTTAAAATCGCCACCTCGCCGCTAAAATAAGCCAGCGTATTTTCTTCGCCGGTAATACTGTCGAGTTGCGGTGTAGCATGACGCAAGTTTTTTTCATCCCCGAAACGGCTGTAGTAATCGGTTGTGCGGGTCAGGCGCTGCAAATAAAATTCGCCGCCGGCTTTCGGACCGGTGCCGGACAAGCCGTGTCCGCCGAACGGCTGCACGCCGACCACCGCACCGACAATGTTACGGTTTACATAAAAATTCCCGCACTCGAGATGACTTTCGACAAAATCAATCTGCTTGCGGATTCGGCTATGGCAACCGCCGGTCAACGCATATCCTTTTGCATTTACCGCCTGCAACTGCTGCGCCAACTGCGCTTTACGGTAAGGCACGATATGCAAAATCGGGCCGAACACTTCCCGTTGCAGCTGTTGCAAATCATCCAGCAGGTAGATCGCCGGTGCGACATAGTGGGCTTGTGTTTGCTCTTCGGTTTTATCCGCACTTTCCAATTCGGTATAACGGCGCGCAAGCCCGCGCATTTTGGCTTTGTGCGCCAACAGATTCCGCTTGGCCTCCTCATCAATCACCGGTCCGATATCGGTAGCCAACAAGGCGGGATTGCCCAGTGTCAGTTCTTGCAATGCCTGTGCCAACATCGTGTAGAGTTTATCCGCCACTTCTTGCTGTAACAACAACACGCGCAATGCGGAACAACGCTGTCCGGCGGAATCGAAAGCCGAACTCAATACGTCCGCCACCACTTGCTCGGACAACGCCGACGAGTCCGCCACCAAAACATTTTGTCCGCCTGTTTCGGCGATTAACACCGGTTCGTTTTCGGCTTGGGCGCACTGTTCGGCAATCAGTTTGGCGACTTCGCTCGAGCCGGTGAAGACGATCGAATCAAACGGCAGCTTGACCAACGCCGCACCGACATCGCCTGCGCCCAAGATCAGCTGTAAGGCGCTGCGTGGTAAACCGGCTTGATAAAACAAGTTGACCGCGGCATAGGCAATTAAAGACGTTTGCTCCGCCGGTTTGGCGATCACCGCATTACCGGCAGCGAGGGCGGCGGCAATTTGCCCGGTAAAAATAGCCAACGGAAAATTCCACGGCGAAATGCAAAGTGCGGTTCCCCTTGGCGGCGCCAGCCTGCCGCGTTGCTGCAAATCGTCTAACTGAGCGGCGTAATAACGCAGGAAATCAATCGCTTCACGTAATTCGGCAATGGCATTCGGCAAGGTTTTGCCAGCCTCCAAAACCGCCAGTTTCATCAATAAGCCGTGATGTTGCTGATACAAATCCGCCGTTTTACGCAAAATCTCTGCACGCCGTACCGCACTTTGCGTTTGCCATTCGCTCTGTCGGGCGGCGTTGAAAACCGGTTCGAGATAATCGGGGGCGAAAAACGCCACCTCGGCAACCACTTGGTTCAGATCCGCCGGATTGCGCACCGGGTGCGGCGTTAAATGGCAGGCTTCGCTGTCCACCGCCGATAGCGATCTTGCGTTGGCAATCTGCGCTTGATTAAGCGCCTGCTCCAACTTATCCAATTCCAATTCATTGGTGAGATCAAAACCCGACGAGTTGAGCCGATCGGCAAACAGCGCCGACGGCGCACGCACCGCCCTGTTTTCCTCTCCTTGCGAAACGGCGTAATGTTGCCAAGGCGGTGTCATCAATTGTGCCGCCGGTATGCTTTCGTCGACCAATTGGTGCACAAACGAGGAGTTCGCCCCGTTTTCCAGCAAACGGCGCACCAAATACGCCAGCAAGGTTTCGTGCGTGCCGACCGGCGCATAAATCCGAACCAGCCGGTTGAAATCCTGTCGGTTGATCAGTTGGTCGTATAACGTTTCGCCCATGCCGTGCAGACATTGAAATTCATACCGCTTGTCGCGCCCCAATTCGTAAACCGTACACAGCGTTTGCACATTGTGGGTCGCAAACTGCGGATAAACCACATCTTGCGCCGCCAGCAATTTCTGCGCGCAAGCCAAATAGGCAATATCGGTGTGGTTTTTCCGGGTATAAAGCGGAAAGCCGTCCAAGCCGTCGGCTTGCGCCCATTTAATTTCACTGTCCCAATACGCCCCTTTTACCAAACGGATCATTAAATAAGCCGATTTTTCCCTCGCCAGCGCAATCAGATAATCGATCACATAAGGGCAGCGTTTAGAATACGCCTGCACCACAAAACCAATGCCGCGATAACCTTTCAGCTCCGGTTCGTCGAGCAGTTTTTCGACCAGATCCAGTGACAACTCCAGCCGGCTTGCCTCTTCGGCATCGATATTCACGCTGATGTTGTACTGCTTTGCCAACAAGTATAGCCGTTTCAGTTTGGGATAAAGCTCCGCCATCACCCGATCATATTGCGCGCGGCTGTAGCGCGGATGAATCGCCGATAACTTAACCGAAACGCTGTTCGCCCGGTAGATATCGCTATGCGCCTCTTTGCCGACGGTTTCAATCGCGGCTAAGTAGTCTTGGAAATAGCGCTCGGCATCCGCTTGGGTCAGCGCCGCTTCGCCCAACATATCGAAAGAGAAGCCGTATCCTTTCTCCGTACGCTTTTTCGTACGGTTTAACGCCTCTTGGATATTAATGCCGGTGACAAACTGCTCCCCCAGCACTTTCATCGCCTGCACCATCGCCAACCTCATCATCGGCGCAGAAAAACGGGCGAAGCTGCGGGTCAAGGCGCCGGACAACGTTTCCGGATCAAAAGAGCGGCTTAAATTTTTACCGAGCAGCAGCCCGTAACTGGCGGCATTGATGAAAAAAGAGGAGGATTTGCCGATATGCGCGCGCCAATCGCCTTCTTTTAACTTATCGTGAATCAATTCGTCACGGGTTTGATTGTCGGGAATCCGCAGCAAGGCTTCCGCCAGACACATCAACGCTATTCCCTCTTCGTCACCCAACGAAAACTCTTTCATCAGCGCATCTACGCCGTACTCTTTTTTCTTGATATTTCGCACACGGTTGATCAGATCAATGCCGTTTTGCCTGATCCGCTCTTGCTGTTCGGCGCTGAAAACCAAGGTTTTTTGTAACGCAGCGACGGCATCTTTTTCATTAATCCGATAGTGTTTGCTGATATTTTGACGTGACGGGGGGTAATGTTTGGCGAGATGAAATTGCATGGCACAGCCTCTTTGTTAAATAATTATTAAAAATTAGCAAAAAAAACGTTGCTCGCAAATCCCATTATCATCGTTTTGTGAAACCAATCACTGTTTTCTTGATTATTCTATCCTCTGCTGAGATCTAAACTCAAAAGTCTACCTCGGCAGCCACCGCTGAAAAGCCGTGAGCTGTTGCAACGCGTGCCGCCGAGTCGGTTGAAAGCTAACCAATTAACTCTTACACGACAACCCTGTGCGCGGTGTCACCCCGAAGAAATTTTTCGCATTCGGTTTAGTGGCTAACGGGCTGTTTGCTTTGGTCGGGAGTTTGGCGTCCATTTGCCACGCATTCCAACCGCCGTCATACACCATGGTATTCTCCCAACCCGCCATTTGGGTCATAAACCACGGAATGCCTGCCCGCCAGCCGGTGCCGCAATAAAATGCCAAGCTGTCGCCTTTATTGATACCTTGCGTTTCCCATAATGCAAAAATCTCTTTCGGGTTGCGCAATGAGCCGTCGGGATCATAATAATCCGCCACATTGGAGGAATCGGTGCCGGCAAAGCCCCAAACCGCCCCTTCCAGTTCGCCTTTGCCGTCAATGTAATCATAGCCGCTGATCTTGCCTTGATGTTCGTCCCAAGCACGGATACTGACCAATTTCAAACCTTCTTGTTGTTGCTTATCACGGGCTTGTCGGGCGGTATTAATCGTCAGTTGCGGCTTTGCCGGAATGGTTGTGCCGAACTGACTGATCGGCGTCGGGATATTCACGGCGGTATCAATCGGGAACTCATTGTTGATCCACGCATTCACGCCGCCGTTGAGAATTCGCACATCTTCCACCCCCGCCCATTTTAACGCCCACAGCACACGAAACGCGGCAAGTTGGTTTTCCGAATACAGCACCACGGTTTTATCTTTATGAATGCCGTTTTTTAATAAATTGGCTTCAATCACTTGCGGATCGGATAAATTCCACACCGGTCCGTTTTCAATCCAGTCGGTATCAAAATGATACGCTCCGGACACGTGCTGTTTGTAGCCTTGCGCTTGCTCCACCGGGCCCCAAGAAACGTGGAACACCATAATCTCTTTGCCGGAATCGGTTTCCGGTTTTTTGCCGTCTAATGCGTCTTTCAGCCAACCGGCGGAAACGAGCAATTGATAGTTCGGGAAGGATTCGAGCGGCGTTTGCGGATCGTTGGCGTAATTGATGAAATCTTTAAACAACCGCACTTGATAGCCTTTGGCGATAAATTCGGCACTGACGCGCTCCAAATTATCCAAGTTGTCATCATATAAAATAATGGTTTTCTCTTTAGTGATACCTTTGCCGGCGGCGAAACTTTCAAAATAGTCCGGTTGAATTGCGTCCAGCCAATCCACCGTGAATTGCACCGCATTCGGAATATGCCCGCCGCGTACCGCATTCGGGCTTTTGAAACCGTTGTAAAAACTGTCGCCGCGGGTATCCACAATCACAAATTCAGGATTATTTTGCGCTTTTAATACATCGGCTTGTGAAATATCGCTGGCTTTTTGTTCTTTACAGCCCATTAATAACGTTGAAATGATTAAGGTTAACCCGCTGATCTTAAATAAGTGCATAAACGCTCCTAATTTGTTGAATGAATAATGTTTTGTTTGACCGTGTGATAACAATATACTCCCAACATCATCATCAACGCGGCGATCCAAGCCTGCCACGAGAAATACGCCGTTCCCACCACGGCATTTGCCATGGTGCAGCCGCCGGTTAATGCCGCGCCAATCCCCATTAAGATACCGCCCGCCGTGCTTTTGCCAAATTCCGCGGCAGAAAGGGATTTCCACAGTAATTTTTTGCCCTGCCAAGCGGAAAGAAACGCCCCGATCACAATGCCGAAAATCAAATAAGTGCCCCAATTGAGATAGCGTTGCTGCCCCAGCACCACATATTGCACGCTGTTGCCTAACGGAATGCTGAAGCTCAAACCGAATTCACGCCCGGTTTGCGCACTCGACCACCAAGCCGCAATACTGATCAGACCGATTAACAGCGCGGTAAAGTGCGGTGACCAAGGGGCAGAAAACCCGCTAGGGAAAAATGAGGCGGTACGTTTGCTTTTTATCACGGCAATGATCGCCAACGCACTCAACGGCAGAATAAAATACAACGGTGAAATTGCCAGACTTTGCGGCACGGTGACTAATTGGCTTTGCGATTGCAGCATATTTGCCACCCAAAATTTCAACATTCCGGTTTGGGTGGCGGTGGTGGTGAGGGCAAAAATCAGCAACGTGATCCAACCCAGAATACTGCCTTCGCCGCTGCGGTATAAATGCCCTGTCACGCAGCGATTCGCCACGCTCATGCCGACCCCGAACAGAAACGCGCCAAACAAGGTTGCCGTGATCGGCATTGGCGAGCTCGGCAGACGAATCAGCCCTTGTTGTTCCAGTAGAAAAAAACCGATTGCTTGAATGGCGATTAGCAGCAATAACGGTGAAAGTGCGGTAAGATTGCGTTGAAAAACAATATTATGCAGTTGGCGCGACAGGCAAAACTGCCCGCGCTGCAATACGACACCGAGCAACAGCCCGATAAAGAGACCTGATAGCGGCATAGATTAAACCTTAATACTATGACAAAAAAAGAGGTTGTTATTACAACACAAAGTGGCAAACAAGGCTAGATTTTTGTTAGGAGGTTATATGCAAATTCCTGAACTGAATCGGATTAACGAGTTGGCGCGCAAAGCCAAGCAAACCGCACTTTCAAGCGTGGAATTAGCGGAACGTCACGCGTTAAGAAAACGCTATTTACTGGCGATTCGCGGGCAGCTCAATCATGCCCTTGCCACCGTGACGGTGGTTGATCCGCTCGGCAATGACGTAACCCCGCTGAAACTGCGCCAAGCACAACGCAGCGGCATGATGACAAATTAGATAAGGAAGGACAATATGCGTACCATTAACCAAATTTATTCCGCGCCGCGCAAACATTGGGTCGGCGACGGATTTTATGTTTCGCCGCTGTTTTCCCATATGGCGAACGACAAATTCACCAGCCCGTTTTTGATGTTGGATTATGCCATGCCGCAAAGATTCGCACCAAATGAAGCTGATCCGCGCGGCGTGGGCGCACACCCGCACGCCGGTTTTGAAACGGTGACGATTGCATTACAAGGCGAAGTGGAACACCGCGACAGCGCAGGCAACGGCGGCGTGATCGGCACCGGCGATGTGCAATGGATGACTGCCGGACGCGGCATTGTACACCAAGAATTTCACAGCGCACGCTTCAGCCGCGAAGGCGGTATGTTTGAAATGCTGCAATTTTGGGTCAATTTGCCGGCGAAAGACAAAAACGCGCCAGCGGCGTATCAAGCCCTTGCCTCCGCCGATATTCCGGTGGCGGACTTGGCGGACAACGCGGGCAAAGTGCGTGTAATTGCAGGAGATTTCAACAGTAATAAGGGCGCAGCACGCACCTTCACTGAGTTAAATATGTGGGAAATCGATCTTAATACCAACGGCAAAGCCGAGTTCAATCTACCGGCAAGCCATAATCTGATGTTAGTGGCATTGCGCGGCAACCTGTTGATTAATGGTGAAAAAATCGCACGCCCGACGGAGTTGGTCACATTTAACATGGAAGGCGGCGCGATTGAACTGCAAGCGGGCGATGAAGCGGTAAAACTGGTGCTGTTAAGCGGCGTGCCGATTGACGAACCGATCGCCGCCCACGGTCCGTTTGTGATGAACAGCCGTGAAGAGTTAATCGAAAAATTCAATGCGTTTAATCGCGGCGAGTTTGGCGGTTTATAAGATACGCAACGGCAAGTGCGGTCAGGGGGTGTGATCTGACCGCACTTTTACCTGATTTTTTCTCCCAACAATCACAACCCCGACAGTTGTTGATCTTGCGGATACTGTACCGTAAAGATTTTTTTCAGCGTTTGTTTGCTGTTCGGCGCTAAAGTGATTTTTTGTTGATAGCGTCCGTTTTCATCTAAGGTAATACTTTTCGCTGTCGGCTCAAGCAAATTCACCACGATCTCTTTCTCCACCGCTTGCGGAATACGATCGTACACGGTCAGCTCCACTGCTTCGGTGCGGTTATTGTGCAAGGTGTAGGCGGTTTCGATCCGTATCACTTTCGATTTATTGATTAAGCCGCTGTTTTCTTCGGTGCGTTTCACCGGTTCGGCTTTAACGCCGACGGTTTGGTCTTCGCCAATCAATTGCTTGAATTCCTGCCCCGGCAGCAAGGTCGGCAGAGAGCCGAAGCCGATCACATCGCCGTTATAGGCGGTGCGTAAACTGCCCCCTAGCAACGGATAGTCTCGGGTATTTTTACCGCTGACGGTCAACAGAATACTGTCTTGATAATTGGGATAAAACGCATATTCGGCACTGGCGGTTTGTTCCAATTGCGCAATCACCACATTTTGGCTGGCGAGACTGCTGGCGAGCGTAACCGCGCCCGGAATTTCAAAATGGGAAGCCACTACACCGCTTTCCACGGTTGCCTGTTGCGGCGCAGCTGCTACTAATGCCATATCGGCATTTTCCAACATCATACCGCTCCGACTTTCCGCCATTGGCACTGCCGTATTTGCCCGTGGGCGCAACTGCGGTGGTTGGTAAAAATCGATCACCCACGGCTGCAATTCCGGCACTTCGCCGACCTGAATCGGGTTGGCACTGGATAAAATCAGCTTGATATTATGCCAATCCTCATTGCTGCTTTGCTGAATTTTCGCACCGTATTGCAAGTTCAAGCGGTTATCGGCGCTGTGATAATCCAGTTGATATTGCGGGCGCCATGAGGCATTGAAAGTCGTATAGCTCAAGGTCAGCGCTTGTTTACCCGCCGCCGGGACCTGCACTTGCACCCGCACCACGCGCTGCCTCAAACTATTGTCGCCGCCCAAACGCTGATATTCCTGTTGCAGCTGCTCCAGGTTGTGTTGTTGCTGTTGCCGCTTTTCTGTCAGCACGCGCCGTTCCGCGGTTAACTCGCTATACGTGCTGCGGGAAAATTGTTGCAGGCGGTTAAATTCCTCAAATGAAATCGTCGGACTGGTCTTTTCGCCGTTCAAGCGTCCGTGTTGCAGCCATTGCAACATGGTAAATTGATTGTCGATCGCCTCCAATTCATCCTGTATCTGTTTGATTTGGTCGGTTTGGTGACGGATTTGTTGTTGCAGATCGCGTAATTGCCCTGCCGCCTGCTGTTCGCTCCAACGCACTTCATTATCCAATGACAACACGGTCAAGCCCGAACCGCCCGCTGCACTGAACTGTAACGAGCTTTCTTCCAGATTGAACGGCAAATTCTCAAAAACCAATTCATGATTGCCTGCCGCCAATTGCACCTCGCCGCGGCGTTCCACTTTTGCCTGATTTTGATACAAGGTAACTTGCCGAATCTGCGAAGCAATATTTTCCACCGCCGCTGTGGCGGGCGTGGTCCAAAGTGCGGTCGCGGCTGCAATTGCGCCGATTGTGGTTTTATTCATACAAGCCTCTTACTTTAACGACGGTTTAAATTGTTGGTTAAGAAAATCAATCACCCGTTGCATTACCTGCGGTTGCGCCCAATATACGCCGGCATGATCGGCATTTTTCACCACATAACGCTCGGCGGAAACCCCTTTTTCCGCTAACGCTTCAAACAGGATCTGAGTCTGGCTTGGCGAAACCAACACATCCGCATCGCCATGCAGTAATAAAAACGGCGGCGTATTATTGGAAATATGCGTAATCGGATTGGCTTGCGCCGCCAGTTCCGGATTGGCTTTCACCGCCCCGCCCGCCGCAAACGGCGGAATGCCGTTTAACATCAAGGCTTCGGACACGTTATCGCCGTCGTGCAGCGCTTGCACTTCCGCGCTGTAATCGGCGCCGATTTGGGTTAAATCGGACAAGCCGTAAAGATCAATCGCCGCCTGTACCACGCTGCTTTGATCGAGATTCTCGCCGACATCAAACTCACGCTCACCGTTGGTGGTTGCCGCCAACGCAGCGAAATAGCCGCCTGCCGATTCGCCCATAATCGCAATTTTGTCTTTATCAATCCCGAACTCTTCGGCATGGGCGCGCAAATAGCGCACCGCACTTTTCACGTCCAACAGCGGATCGGGAAACTTGCCTTGCGGAATATGGCGGTATTCGATACTCGCCACCACATAACCGGCTTCGGCGATCGCCAAGCGTTGTTGGATATAGTTGGCTTTCGGCGACATCAAAAATCCGCCGCCGGTGACAAACAGCACTGCCGGCAGCGGCTCTTCACTTTGCGGTTTTAGCAGATCCATTTTCAAATTGAGCGGTCGCCCCATGACCAAGGGTTGGGCATAAGTGATATCCTGCCACTCATTCACCAACGGCTTTTCAATCGCCACTTCAATCAGGGTGCTTTGCGGCGGAGCGGGGTTTAGATTCGCCACGCTTCCCAGCGGCAATGCCAGCAACAACGAACCGGTCAATTTCAACAACGCTTTCTTCATTTTTTTCTCCGAAGGATAAACATATCAATAAAACGGCAACTTACTTTACTTTGACCGCACTTTATGCCAAAAGTGCGGTATTTGCCGAGGAAATCACTTACTGCATTATAGTGACCCGTTTGTCTTTCATGCTAGAATTGAGTCACTCTTATTATTTGCACAGCCCGAAAAATCTACACGACACGAGAGCCTATGTTGAAAATTAAAAAATTTTTAATAATGCCGTTTTAGTGGAAAACGAAGACAAGGGCGAAAACGAAGCCGGTTTTATTGCGCTGCACATTTTTAATGCGCACACCGATAACGATAATATGATGGACACCATGCGCAGCACCCAAATTGTGAAAGATATTCTCGCTTTGGTCGGCTACCATTACTGGACGAAAACAGTGTGGACCATGCGCGTTTTGTGACCCATTTGCACTATTTCGCCCAACGCCTGTTCTAGCTGCAAAGTGCGGTCGGCGGCGATGATTTTCTGTATCAACAAACCCGCCAAGCCTATCCGCGCGCCTATCACTGCGTTGAAAAAATCGATCACTATCTGCAGCACCATTTTCAAAAGCGGCATATTGCTCTACCCGGTGATTATCGCCAATACTGAAGATTATCTTGATGTGATTCCCATGCAGGAAACGCACATCGCACAAGGCGAGCCGTTAATCTCGATTGTTTTGAATAAAGCATAAATTGCAACAAAAACCGCACTTGAGGCAAGTGCGGTATAACATAACCTGATACATTTCAACCAAAAGAGGAAAACAAAATGAGTAATTTAAAACCCTTTCCACACGACTTTTTATGGGGCGGTGCGACTGCCGCCAATCAAATTGAAGGCGGTTTCGATGCCGACGGCAAAGGGCTGTCCGGTGCCGATGTGGTGGCGTATGTGCCGAAAGCCGAACGCGGTGCGCACAGCGCCTCAATCGAGATCAGCTCGCAAGCGCTGGCGGATATTTTAAGCGGCAAAAAACAAGCCCGCTTTCCGAAACGCGAGGGAATCGATTTTTATCACCGCTATAAAGAAGACATTGCGCTGTTTGCCGAAATGGGCTTCAAAATGTTGCGGGTTTCGATTCACTGGGCGCGAATTTTCCCCAACGGCTATGACGAACAGCCGAACGAAGCCGGATTACAGTTTTATGACAATCTGTTCGACGAAATGCTCAAACACGGCATTCAACCGATGGTGACGCTTTGCCACTACGAAACGCCGCTGGGTCTGACTGAAAAATACAATGGCTGGGCCGGGCGCGAAGTGATCGGTCACTTCCTGCGTTATACCGAAACCGTGTTTAAACGTTATCAACACAAAGTCAAATATTGGCTGAGCTTCAATGAAATCAATATGATCACCATGCACAGCCCGTTTACCGGCGGCGGGGTGGTGATTGACCGCGTGCCGCAAGCCGAACAGGAAAATGTGAAATATCAGGCGCTGCACCACCAATTTATCGCCAGCAGCCTTGCCACCAAAGCGCTGCACGAGATTATTCCCGACGGCAAAATGGGCTGTATGCTGGCGCGCCTACCGCACTACGCCTACACCGCCGACCCGCAAGACCAACGCTTGGCGCAATGGCTAAACCAACAAAACCTGTATTTCACCGACGTACACGCGCGCGGCGAATACCCGAAATATATGCTGCGCCACTGGGCGGAAAACAATGTGCGTATTCACAAAGAACCGGGCGATGACGCGATTTTAAAACAGTATCCGGTGGATTTTATCTCGTTCAGCTACTACATGTCGCTCACCGCCACCACCCACGACCATGCGGAACGTACCGCCGGCAATCTATTGGGCGGGGTGAAAAACCCGTACCTGCAAGCCTCCGACTGGGGCTGGCAGATCGATCCGGTCGGTTTGCGCATAACCTTAAACGACATGTATGACCGCTATCAAAAACCGCTGTTTATCGTGGAAAACGGCTTGGGCGCATATGATCAGGCGGAAGCCGACGGCAGCATTCACGACGATTACCGTATCGCCTACCACCGCGCCCACATTCAGCAAATGCAGGAAGCGATCAACGACGGCGTCGATCTGCGCGGTTACCTAAGCTGGAGCGCGATTGATTTGGTCAGCATGTCCACCTCGGAAATGTCGAAACGCTACGGTTTTATCTACGTTGACCTCGACGATGACGGCAACGGCAGCAAAGCCCGTTCGCGCAAAGATTCGTTCTTTTGGTATAAAAACGTGATCGCCAGCAACGGCGGGGAACTGTAACTGCAGATAGGAGAAACCGCACTTTGAAGCTGTGATCATCAGATCAAAGTGCGGTTGCGGCTGTCAGGTAGGAATAAAATTATTCTTTATTCTCAATCGGCTTCTTCGCCAGATAGTTATACGCTACCAGCAGTACGAAAATACCGGTAATGGTGGCGGTGATCATGTTCAACGACAAATATTGCGCCATGTAGCCCAACGCAATACCGACAACGCCGAAATCGGTATCGGAGAAGGTGGTGTTGGCAAAGCCGAGTGATCCCAACACCGGCAACAAAAACACCGGCAGGAAGGTGATCAACACCCCGTGGCAAAATGCCCCCAGCATTGCGCCGCGCCGACCACCGGTCGCATTACCGAACACACCCGCCGTTGCGCCGCAGAAGAAGTGCGGTACTACGCCCGGCAGAATCAACACCCAGCTTAATTGCCCCAAAATAAACAGACCGACGATACCGCCCAAGAAACTGAACAAGAAGCCGATTAACACCGCATTCGGCGCATACGGAAAGACAATCGGACAGTCCAGTGCCGGACGGGCATTCGGAACTAATTTTTCCGAAATTCCGGTAAACGCCGGCACGATCTCCGCCAGAATCAAGCGCACGCCTGCCAAGATAATATATACGCCGGCGGCAAAGGTAATGCCTTGAATAATCGCATAAACCAGATAATTTTGTCCGCCGCTCAGGTTTTGTTCGATATACTCGCTACCGGAAGAGAGCGCTAAAATCAGATAGATCACCATCATGGTCAGGGAAATCGAAATCGAGCTGTCGCGCAAGAAGCTGAGGTTTTTCGGTAAATTGATCTCTTCGGTTGACTTCGAGCCTTTCCCCGTGGCTTCGCCGATCGCACCGGACAGCACATAACCGACAGTGCCGAAATGACCGAAACCGACTTCATTGCTGCCGGTAATGCGTTTCATATAACGGTGGGCAATCGCCGGGAAAAATGCCATGATCAAGCCCAAGGTCAATGAGCCGACAAACACCAATTGTACCCCTTCAAAGCCCGCTACGGTTAAAATCACGCCGATCATACACGCCATGTAAAAGGTGTGGTGTCCGGTCAGAAAGATAAATTTCAAGCGGGTGAAACGTGCCACGATAATATTCGCCAACATACCGAACGCCATGATCAACGCGGTTGCCGTGCCATATTTCTCTAGCGCCATCGACACAATCGCTTCATTATTCGGGATGATACCCTGCACATTAAAAGCAAATTCAAACATATTGCCGAGCGGATTCAGCGAGCCAACTAAGACGCCGGCACCGCCGCCCAACACGATAAAGCCCAAAATGGTTTTAATCGTGCCTTTAATCACATCCGGGAAGGCTTTTTTCTGTAACAATAATCCGACCAGTGCAATCACCCCGACCAGAATCGACGGGACTTTCAAAATATCAAGAATGAAAAACAGGATAGCTTCCATCATCAAACTCCTTATCGGTTAAAACTCAGCGATTAAAATACTCGCCTAATTTTTGTTCAAATTCCGCAGCGCTGACGATGTTGGTCACCACCACAATTTTATCCGGCGAAACACTGCTGCTTTCGGCGATATCGCGCGCCATCACAAACACATCCGCTTCATTCGGCGTTACCGACGCCAAATCGGTATGCCCGACTTCAGCCTCAATCCCTAACTTCACCAAGGCTTTCTTGATGTTCATTTCCATCATAAAGCTGCTGCCCAAACCATGTCCGCAGACTGCCATAATTTTCATACTGTTGCTCCTTTCGTTTTAATACCGGTTGTTAAATAAAGTTAATAACGATGTGCTACTGCGGCGATATGTTCGATATCCGCCGCTCCGATTATTTCCTCGACCGCACTTTCATCAGCCAACAATTCGGCGACCGCCGCCAGCATATCCAAATGGGAGGAATTGTCCTTCGCCGCCAATAAAATCACCAGCTTGACCGGATCATTTTCTGATCCGAAATCAATTCCCTGCTTGATCACCAATAGCGAGAGCGCTTGAGCCAACGCCCCGTCTTCCGGCCGGGCGTGCGGCATGGCAATTTGCGGCGCAATCACAAAATAAGGTCCGATTTCCTCATACAGCTGAAAAATACGATCCAGATAACGCGGCTCGATCAGCTGCCCGTCCAACAACGGTTGTGCGCATTGTTTAACCGCCTGTTGCCAGTCGGAAACCGACTCGACCAATTGGATATGCGCAAGGGGAAGATAAGATTTCAGCATAGTTCGTTCTCCAGATGATGACGATATCCAAAGTGTAAACAGCAATGTTAGCGCTATCAATCAAATAAGTCTGATTTTGTGATAGCACTAACGTTTTTAATACAATAAGCTGTTTTCACTGATTTGTTTGTTATACTTTGAATAAAAATCCATAAGGGCAACACATGTCTTCCAGCACACCTCCAACACGAACCCGACGCACCACCGGCAGGGTAACCCTGGCAGATGTTGCCAAACGGGTCGGCGTAGGGCAGATGACGGTATCGCGCGCCTTACGCACACCGGAATTGGTGTCGGACAACTTACGCAATAAAATCGAAAGTGCGGTCAAACAATTGGGTTATATCCCCAATTCCGCCGCCAGAGAGTTGGCATCGGTTTCGTCACGTAACGTGGTTGTGGTCACCTCTTCACTCACCTCAAGCGAAAATTGTCTGATTTTATCCGCTTTGCAACAAAGCCTAAAAATGCAGAATCTTCAATTGGTTATCTTAATCGCCAACGGCACGAGCTGGTTCAAGGAGTTGATCAATAATGCGCCGGCGGCGATTATCTTATTGAACCTTGCTTGTCCGCCAAAAGAGGCGCAATGGATAAAAAACAGTACGATTCCGGTGATTGAAATTGGCGCGATCAAGCCTGCCCCTTTGGGGATTAATATTGGCGTGGACAGCAAAGCGGCAATACAAACTTTAATTACATTTTTAGTGAAAAAAGGTTACCGCAATCTGGGTTTACTTTCCGCCATGCAAGATAGCGCAACCTTTCAGCACTATTTGGAAAGCTGGCAGAGCGCATTATTAAGTCAGCACATCAGCCCGCACTTGGTGCTACATCGTCCGGCTGAGACTACGTTTTCAACAGGTGCCGAATTATTCAATGAAGCCCTATTAGAGTGGGGGCAAATCGACGCCTATGTTTTTCTCTCCGATGAATTGGCATGCGGTGCGCTATGCGAACTTGCCCGCAAGCACATCGCCGTACCATACGATATCGCCATTGTCGGCATGGGCGGTTTGGACATCGGCAACGTGATTCATCCGCGTTTAACCACCATCCAAATTCCTTATGAAAAAATGGGCGAACTCGCCGGCAAAAAACTGCAAACCCTGCTACAACAAGAAAATACCTCACTTTTGCCTGAAATCATCAGTGTACCGATTAAGTTATTAGAGAGGGGGAGTGCTTGATGATTTTTTAGTGTTAGCGCAACTTCTCTTTCACCATCAAAAATATTGATCCATATCACAAATTTCTCACTAAAGTGCCACCCAGATCACAAATCTGTCTATTTTTTAATAAATGGAACCAGTTCCATGATAGTTTTTTACTAGCTAAAATTCTTTTTAGCAAACGCTAAGATGGGCAGAAATCATAATTTAACGGAGTTATTTATGAAAAAAGTATTAATGTTGTTAATGTCAATCGCAATTATCGGGTGTGGAGAAGCAGAGAACACAAACAATAATGGTGATAAACCGATAAAATTGGTTGCCGCACACAACCAAACCAATATAACCAGTCCATACCAAACCGGCATGCTAAAACTGAAAGAGTCCGCCGAACAATCCGGAAAATTTGATATCGAAGTTCATGCCGGAACTATCGGTACGAACGAAAACGAGTTAGTTGAAAAACTCGTCTTGGGCGGTGCAGATATCGTGTTGGTTTCACCGGGATTTATGACTTCTGCCGGTATCGATGAAGTGGATCTGTTTTCTTTACTCTACCTATTCAATAACTATAGTCACTGGGAGAAAGTGGTTGACAGTGATATCGGCAAGAAAATTGCCGATATCATTTATCAAAAATCGGGGAATAAATACTATGTCATCGCCTACTGGACTGCCGGTGTGCGCCATTGGTACGGTAAAAAACCGATTAATACACCTGATGATGCCAAAGGATTAAAAATCAGAACGCAAACCGCTGGTGTAGTGTCCGATTTTTGGACCTCAATCGGGGCGATTCCTACTTCCGTAGCCTGGGCGGAGCTATATCAAGCCTTAGCCAGTAATGTAGTGGACGGTTCTGAAAATGCTTATCCGTATCTTGTACCGATGGAACATCACAAAACCGCTAACGGAAAATATATTTCCGAAACCGCCCATGATTACACAACGCGCCTTTTATTAATGAAGGCAAATGTTTGGGACAGTATGAGTGAAGAGCAAAAAACAATATTAGAAACCGCAATCAAAGAAGCGACACAGGCTGAACGCAATGCTATTTATAGTGAAGAAAATCAGTATAAAGACAAAGCGATTGCAGACGGCGCCGTGATTAACAGCGTGGATACGCAACCGTTCAGTGCCACCGCCCAAACCATTCAAGATCAATGGGCGAAAAAACACGGTATGACAGATACATTACAACAAATCAGAAATACAAAATAAATTCAATTGGTTAAATTGTTAGAATTTATTTTGTTATAACCTTGGATCAGGGGGATATATGCAAAAATTGACTGATTATTTGGAAAAAATACAACTGTGGCTCGGTACACTGCTTTTGGTGATTTTTGTCATCACCACCCTGCTCCAAGTCGGCACTCGCTATTTAGGCATTAGCGCCACATGGACCGAAGAAATCTCGGTTAACGCATTTATCTGGTCTATGTTGCTGGGTGCCGCGGTGATGGCCAAACACAAACAACATTTCAGCTTCACGCTGCTGAACGGCCAGTTTTCACCGCAGAAAAAACCGCTTCTGCTTATTGTACAAGATGTCATTATCATCGTTTTCTGTGCTTTTTGCTTTGTCTACAGTGCAGAAATCACCAGTACTTTCTGGAACTCGCGTTGGATTAGTATTCCAAGTTTAAAACAAGGTTATGTCTGGCTGATCCTGCCGATTACCTTTATCAGTATCGTGATCTATTTAGTTGAAGATATGATTAAACAGATCACCGCACTTAAAAACGGCACGCCGCTATCTGATGATACCGATGACACATTAGGAGAAAAATCATGACGCTATTATTGGTAACAATCCTATTTATCGTGCTGATTCTTATCGGTATTCCAATTGCATTTTCCATTGCAATCGCCGCATTAATCGGTATCGCGACAATCAGCGGCGTGCCGAATACCATGATTCCGATGAAGATGTTTTACGGTTTGAACTCTTATGTGTTGTTGGCCGTACCGCTCTTTGTATTAACCGCCACTATTATGAACCAAGGCAATATTTCAAGAAAACTGATTGATTTTTCCTTAGGGATCGTCGGGCGTTGTCCCGGTGGTTTAGGCCATGCCAATGTGATGGTATCCATGTTGTTTGCCGGTGTAAGCGGTTCTTCACAAGCCGATACCGCCGGTGTAGGAAAAATTTTAATTCCGAATATGCTTGAAAAAGGCTACAGCCGTGAAATGGCGGTGGGGGTGACCGCTGCCTCTTCCACCATCGGCAGCATTATTCCGCCTAGCATCACGATGGTAATCTACGGCGGATTAACCAATACCTCCGTCGGTAAACTGTTTATCGGCGGCATTTTACCCGGTATTGCCATCGGTCTCGGCATGATGTTCTTTATCTATTATGTTGCGGTTCGTAGTGCACTGCCGCGCGAAGCAAAAATGCCGTGGAACGTTTTTCTGCAACTCTTTAAAAACTCGATTCCGGCATTGATCACGCCTCTGATTATTATCGGTGGAATTGTTTTCGGCGTGTTTACACCGACCGAAGCCGCCGCTTTTGCTGCCTTATATGCTTACTTCGTCAGTGCTTATTTCTATAAAACGATTACCTTTCGAGATTTACCGAAAATTTTAATCGAAACCTTAAAATTAAGCTGCTTGTCTTTATTCGCCTTGGCCGCAGCTTCCGCTTTAGGTGAGTTTTTAGGCTATTTCAGAATCAATACCTTAGTTGCCGGTTTCTTCAATGATATCGGCGGCAGCCAATATGTATTTCTATTGCTGATTATTTTATTCTTCCTGTTTATCGGTACTTTTATGGATGCTATCCCTGCGATGGTCTTATTCGTACCAGTAATTTATCCGGTGGCGCAAACAATAGGCGTTGATCCGATACAACTAGGTATTGTCATCATTATTACCCTGTCAGTAGGATTGGTCACACCGCCTTACGGATTGTGTTTATTAATTGCCAGTGTGATTGGTAATCTGCCCATTGACAGATCCTTTAAAGCAGTGATGCCGTATATTACAATTATTTTAATTGTATTGGCTATTGTTATTTTCATGCCGGCCATTTTATTGAATAATGTCTTTTTATAATCATTAGGCATGTATAATATGAAAACAACTTCGAGAAATAAAAAAGCCACGATTAGCGATGTGGCAACCTTGGCAAAAGTAGGAAAAACCAGTGTATCGCGCTATCTGAACGGCGAATTTCATGTGCTGTCGGATAATATGCAAAAGAAGATTGCACAAGCCATCGAAACGCTGAATTACCAACCTAGCCAAATCGCTCGAAGTATGAAACGCGGGCGCACCCGACTGATTGCGCTGATCTTTGCCGACATCAATAATCCCTATTCCATTGATGTCATGCAAGGGATCGAGGCCGCCAGCCGTGAATATGGTTATACCTTGCTTGTTTTTAATACCAATAATCAGTTTGAGCAAGAAAAACAGATTTTACAATTGATGTTCAGCTATCAAGTTGAAGGTGTCATTATCCATGCACTACGCACTCATGACGATAACTTTAAACAATTTTCTCTCCCTATTGTCTCTATCGATCGGCAAATCCATGAGCTGAATTGCGATGTCGTAGGTCTGGATAACGAACAAGCCTCTACGTTAGTGACGGAACATCTCATTCGTAGCGGTTTTGAAGCAATTTTATTTATCACGGAAACGATTAACGATATACAACCGCGCCAAAAACACACTGACACGTTCAAACAAATAATTACGGCAAATCAACACTGTAGTGGCACAGTCGCTGAATTAGTCAGCAGCAAGGATCAACAAAAAATGGATAGCGTCATTACTGAATTTTGTGCCAAAAATCGCGGTATGCGCAAAGCGATTATCTCGGTTAACGGTGCCGTTACACTAAATATCTCGCTTTCTCTAAAACGCTTGAAATTAGAATGGGGCAAAGATATCGGCTTAATCGGTTTTGACGATCCAATTTGGGCCGCGCTGGTCGGCGGCGGAATCACGACGCTGAAGCAACCGACGTTCCAAATAGGTTTTAACGCTTTCGAATTACTCTATCAACGCATGAATGGCGACACTTCGGATTTTCAAAATGTATTCTATCCGGGGGAATTAATCATCAGAGAATCGGCTTAAGCCAAAAGGGAGTTACCGTCTCTTTTTTAACAAGAAATGGTATCGGTTCCAACCAATTAACTGATAGAAAATAAAATTAGAGAAAAATAAAAATCAAGGAATACACATTATGCGCAGAAAAATAATTATAACCACTTCCGCTTATGGAGCCGATTACATCAAAAGCATCGGCGGACAGGGAGAAATTCTCACCGTCATCAAAGCCTCAGGCGCAGATGGGGTTGAAATCCGTCGGGAATTATTTTCAGACGAAGTATTGTCAGAACTCCCCCGACTGGCGAATAAGATCAAACAAGCTCAATTAGCCTGCTTCTATTCGGTTCCTTTTCCATTGTGGATATCACCGGAAAAAATCCATCCGCAGCTGCGGCAATATTTTGCTGAAGCACGGCAACTTAATGCCGACCTTCTCAAATTCTCACTTGGTGATTTTAAGCCTGATACGCCAGCGGTATTAGCCGATACTTTAAAGCAAATTATGGATATGTACCCTGAAATTCAATGTGTCATCGAAAATGATCAAGCCAAAAAGAGCGGTAACTTGAATAGCATGGTCGCGTTTACCCAATGGCTGACAAGACACCATGTGCCGTTGCGACTGGCTTTTGACAGCGGTAATTGGGCATGGGCGGAACAAGATCCGCAACTTGCCGCCCAACAGTTGGCGGCTTATGTCGGCTATATCCATATTAAATCAACCGCACTTGATACCACTGGAAAACGAATAACTGTTCCGCCCAAAAATCAAGAGGATCGCTATTTGCAAATCGTGCAACGATATTTACCGCAAAATGTCGCACGCGGGATTGAGTTTCCGTTAATCGGCGGCGATTTAGTCGCTATATCGCGACACTTTGTCGAACTATTGAGAGGATAACCCTATGTCAAAACAGCCTATTCTAGATGTGATTACCTATGGTGAAGCCATGGCAATGTTTGTCGCGGCTGAAACTGGAAACTTATCTGAAATTACGCATTTCACCAAACGTGTTGCCGGTGCGGAACTCAATGTCGCCACCGGCTTGGCTCGTCTCGGGTTTAAAGTGGCGTGGTTAAGTCGGGTTGGTAATGACTCTTTCGGACAATTTATTTTGCAACAACTGGCTAAAGAAAATATTCACCATGATTGTGTCAGCATTGATCCGCACTATCCGACCGGCTTTCAACTGAAAGCCAAAGCGGAGCAAGGAACTGATCCTGCGGTAGAATATTTTCGCAAAGGCTCGGCAGCCAGCTATCTATCGCTTGCCGATTTCACACCTGCGCCGTTCCTGAATGCCCGTCACCTGCATTTAAGCGGAGTTGCCGCCGCTTTATCCGACAGCAGCTACCGCTTATCATTACATTTGATCGATTTTATGCGAACGGCAGGCAAAACTATCTCTTTTGATCCCAATTTGCGTCCGACACTTTGGAAAAGCGAACAAGAGATGGTAAGAAGTTTAAACCAACTCGCCAGCAAAGCCGACTGGGTACTGCCAGGCATTAAAGAAGGACGTATTTTAACCGGTTTAAGAGCTGCCGAAGCGATTGCCGATTTTTATCTGGAAAAAGGGGTGAAAGCCGTCATTATTAAACTGGGCGAACAAGGGGCTTACTTCAAAGATCATCAGGGAAATCAAGATACGATTCCACCTTGTCCTGTGGAAAAAATTGTTGACACGGTAGGTGCCGGTGACGGTTTTGCAGTAGGAGTAATCAGTGCCTTACTGGAAGGAAAAACATTGATACAGGCCGCTAAACGCGGGAATCGTATCGGCTCTCTTGCCATACAAGTGATTGGCGACAGTGAAGGCTTGCCGACTCGAGAACAGTTGGGCGCTTTTTAATAAATCGAACCGCACTTTAAGGATAAAGCAATGAAAAAAACCGTTATTCTCTATAAAAAAATCCCGAATGAGCAAAAAGCCCGTTTAGCTTCTCACTTTAATCTCATCACTTTTGACGGCATCACAACGGATAACCGCAATAAAGTGATCGCCGCCTTAGCCCAGGCTGACGGTTTAATCGGTGCCAGCGTGCCAATCAAACAAGAACTGCTACAATTTGCACCGAAATTAAAAGCCATTTCAACCATCTCCGTCGGTTATGATCAATTTAATGTCGATGATTTAACCCAGAGAGGTATCCGTTTAATGCACACTCCCAATGTCTTGACTGATACAACCGCCGATACGATTTTCACCTTAATTTTGGCTACCGCGCGCCGCGCAGTAGAGCTGTCAATGCTAGTCCGTACCGGTCAATGGCAACACAGTATCGGTTCCGAGTATTACGGAACGGACGTACATCATAAAACCATCGGTATTCTGGGAATGGGACGGATTGGAAGTGCGGTCGCCAAAAGAGCGTATTGCGGTTTTGACATGAAAGTGTTGTACACTGGCAAGCAAGTAAACGAGCAGGTTGAACGGCAATACCAAGCCGAACGCTGCCCGTTAGATGATTTGTTACGGCGCGCTGATTTTGTCTGTATCACACTGCCACTAGTCCCGACTACGGAAAAATTGATTTCGAAAGAAAAGCTGGCTTTAATGAAGCCGTCTGCCATTTTGATTAACGCTGCACGCGGCAAAATTGTCGATCAACAAGCGCTGATAGTAGCTCTGCAAAGCGGTAGTATTAAAGCTGCTGGACTGGATGTATTTGAGGTTGAGCCGCTGCCGCCCGACTCTCCGTTAATAGCGCTGCAAAATGTCGTTCTCCTGCCACACATCGGTTCAGCTACCAGTGAAACCCGCGATAATATGGCTCGCTGTGCCGTAGATAATTTAATTGCAGCACTCAAATCTGAAAAACCAACCCAAAATTGGGTAAATCCAGCTGTAGGATAATCGGCTAACCGCACTTTAACGATGTATCCAACCTCTTAAATCCGATCCGACGAATGTTAGGCGTACCGCACTTGGCGGTTCGCTAAAAGTATAGTTAATCGGTTCCGGGAGCGCTTTGGCTATCGAATAAGGAAAAATACCGCGCACCTCCGTCTTCACGTCAGAAGAACCGTATTTGACCGTTTCATAGATCAGCGGAATGTTGCCGTTATTGATTACACTGGCATTACGCCAACCGAATTGGTATGGCACGTCAAGTTGCTGTTGATTATCTAATTGATATTGCTGTGGTATAAATAAGGCGTATTCCGTAACTTGGTTATCATCGGTCACCACCAGCAACTGATTTGCCATGCCCCATAACACCGCTGCCAATACCGCCAATCCTAATGCTAAAGTGCGGTTGATTTTGAGTGAATTTTTATAACGACTGAAGCGGAAAACCAATAATGGCAATAAAACCAGTAGAATCAATAGCGCATAAAACAGTTTAATCGGCAGCATTACAAATCCTTTATTTATCTATAATCCGGATAGCAAAAAGGGTGAACATGATGTTCACCCTCTTAGATTATTGCTTAAAAATCAATTATTTGATGATTTTCGCCACAACGCCCGCACCAACGGTACGACCACCTTCGCGAATCGCAAAGCGTAAGCCTTGGTCCATCGCAATCGGGTGAATCAGGCTGACAACCATTTTGATGTTGTCGCCAGGCATTACCATTTCCACGCCTTCCGGTAACTCGATTGTACCGGTTACGTCTGTGGTACGGAAATAGAATTGCGGACGGTAGCCTTTGAAGAACGGAGTATGACGACCGCCTTCATCTTTAGACAATACGTACACTTCTGATTCGAAGTCAGTGTGCGGAGTGATTGAACCCGGTTTCGCCAAGACTTGGCCACGTTCGATTTCTTCACGTTTGGTACCACGCAACAACGCACCGATGTTCTCACCCGCACGACCTTCGTCTAACAGTTTACGGAACATTTCGACACCGGTAACGGTGGTTTTGGTGGTGTCTTTGATACCGACGATTTCAACTTCGTCACCGGTACGTACGATACCGCGCTCAACACGACCGGTAACTACCGTACCACGGCCGGAAATGGAGAACACGTCTTCGATTGGTAACAAGAACGGTTGGTCGATCGCACGCTCCGGCTCAGGGATGTAAGTATCCAAGTGCTCTGCCAATTCGATGATTTTCGCTTCCCACTCAGCGTCGCCTTCCAACGCTTTCAGCGCAGAACCGCGTACGATTGGAGTATCGTCGCCCGGGAAATCGTATTGAGACAGAAGCTCACGCACTTCCATTTCAACCAGTTCCAACAACTCTTCGTCATCAACCATGTCGCATTTGTTTAAGAATACGATGATGTAAGGCACGCCTACTTGGCGACCCAACAGGATGTGTTCACGAGTTTGTGGCATTGGACCGTCAGTTGCCGCAACAACCAAGATCGCGCCGTCCATTTGCGCCGCACCGGTGATCATGTTTTTCACATAGTCGGCGTGTCCCGGGCAGTCAACGTGCGCATAGTGGCGGGTAGGGGTGTCGTATTCAACGTGTGAGGTGTTGATGGTGATACCGCGTGCTTTTTCTTCCGGCGCGTTATCGATTTGATCGAAGGCACGCGCAGCACCGCCGTAGGTTTTCGCCAATACGGTTGTGATTGCAGCGGTTAAGGTTGTTTTACCATGGTCAACGTGGCCGATTGTTCCCACGTTAACGTGCGGTTTTGTACGTTCAAATTTTTCTTTAGACATTTTAGTCCCTCTAAACAAACACGGTTATCGATGGTTCAGTTACCACATTAACCTAATGTAGAAATTGATTTCAACTAAAATGATGGAAGTAATAAGAAAAGAGTGGTGCTGATAGGCAGATTCGAACTGCCGACCTCACCCTTACCAAGGGTGTGCTCTACCAACTGAGCTATATCAGCGCTTGGAGCGGGCAGCGGGAATCGAACCCGCGTCATCAGCTTGGAAGGCTGAGGTAATAGCCATTATACGATGCCCGCGTTCTTATTCATCTACCCCAATCATTTGGTTTTAGAATTTGAAAATGGTGGAGGGAGAAGGATTCGAACCTTCGAAGGCTGAGCCGGCAGATTTACAGTCTGCTCCCTTTGGCCGCTCGGGAATCCCTCCACACGATACTTGTCTAATGGTGCCGACTACCGGAATCGAACTGGTGACCTACTGATTACAAGTCAGTTGCTCTACCTACTGAGCTAAGTCGGCGACGCAAACAAGTGAGGCGTATTATAGGGATATAAATTTCCCTGACAAGTATTTTTTGCAAAAAAATCACAATTTTTCATTGTTCGATTGCTTTTTAAACAAGATGAATAGGATTTAAACCGTTTTCCGCGCCAAAGTGCGGTTTTCCTCATCAATCGCGATATTATCCGGCGGAATTTTCTTTGCCTAAACGTGCCAGTAAACGATCCATTGCGCGGTAACCTAAGGCTTCGCTGATATGCTGCCGTTGAATATTTTCGCAGCTATCGAGATCGGCGATGGTGCGCGATACTTTTAAAATCCGATGATAGGCGCGCACCGATAAGCCCAAACGCAACAACGCATTCTCTAAAAAAGCGGCATCATCACTGCTTAAACGGCAATGTTGATCTAACAGTTTACCGCTGAGGTGCGCATTAATCACGCCGCTGCGTGCCAGCTGTTTTTGCCGTACCGCCACCACCTTAGACCGCACTTGTTCACTGGTTTCACCGCGATCACCTTGTTGTTGCAGGCTGCCGGCGGGCAGCAATGGCACTTCAATTGATAAATCAAAACGATCGAGAAACGGACCGGATAAGCGATTCAGATAACGCATGACTTGCTGCAGCGAAGTGCGGTTATGTACCCCCTGATAATGCCCGGTCGGGCTGGGATTCATCGCCGCAATCAGTTGAAATTTTGCCGGAAACCAAACTTTGGCATTGGCGCGTGAAATAATAATCTCGCCCGATTCCAACGGTTCGCGCAAGGCGTCCAATACTTTGCGCTCAAATTCCGGCAGTTCGTCTAAAAACAGCACACCGTTATGCGCCAATGAAATTTCTCCCGGGCGTGGATTCGAACCACCGCCGACCAGCGCCGCTAACGACGCGCTATGGTGCGGCGTGCGAAACGGACGCTGTCGCCAGGCATAACTGTTCAGACGGGTTTGCACCAAACTGGCAACGGCGGCGGTTTCAATCGCTTCTTGATCGTTCATTTCCGGCAAAAGTGCGGTCAAACGGCTGGCAAGCATGGTTTTGCCTGTGCCCGGCGGCCCTAAAAACAGTAGGTTATGTTGTCCGGCGGCGGCAATGGTTAGGGCTCGTTTGGCGTGTTGCTGCCCGATAATATCGGTTAAGCAACGGTTGGGCGCAGAAAAATCCGGTTTGGGAAAGTCCGTCATCTGCGCCAGCGGTAATTCGTCTTGTCCTTGCAAAAACGCCGCCACCTGCAACAACGATTCGGCAAAATAGGTTTCGTGTTCGCTCAATAAACCCGCTTGCTCGGCGTTTTCATTGGCAATAATCAGCTTGCGCTTCTGTTTTTTGGCTTCAATCACCGCCGGAATCACGCCCTGCGTGCCGCGCAATTCGCCGGTTAATGCCAGTTCGCCCAAAAATTCATATTGTGCCAATTTTTCCGCTGAAATCTGCCCCGACGCCGCCAGCATTCCCAAGGCAATCGCCAGATCGTAGCGTCCGCCCTCTTTCGGCAAATCGGCGGGCGCAAGGTTAATCGTAACCCGTGCCATCGGATACTCAAAGCGCGCATTAATCAGTGCGCTGCGCACCCGATCGCGCGCCTCTTTCACCGCGGTTTCCGGCAAGCCAACCAGCGTTAAACCGGGCTTGCCGCGGCTCATATGCACTTCAATCGTAACCAACGGTGCTTGCACCCCGATACAGGCGCGGCTGTAAACTATCGCTAATGACATTTTTTCTTCCACAGTAAACATAAAAGTGCCGTGAAAATATAAAAAGTGCGGTGGGAAAGGAAGTGGCGGGCAAAATGTTTGCGATCCGGATCGCAAAAATCAAAAATAGCGAATATGCTTTTATTTGTATAATAAAAAACGGTAGCTTAACTGATTAAACTACCGTTTTCATATACTGTTAAGAAATCTGCATTATTCTGCCGCTGCAAAATTCGGCGCAAACCAGCCGTCCAGTTTTGCCGCCAGTTTATCAATGCCGATTTTGTTTAATGCCGAGAAAGCCTCGACTTGAATATCGCCCTGAAACGGCAGGATCGCTTCGCGCACCAGTTTGACTTGTTTGCTGCGCGCGCTTTGGCTGAGTTTGTCGGCTTTGGTCAGCAACAGCAAGAGCGGTAATTGCGAGGCGACCGCCCATTCGATCATCTGTTGATCCAAATCTTTTAACGGGTGGCGGATATCCATTAAGATCACTACGCCGCCCAAACATTCGCGTTTTTGCAGGTATTCGCCCAGCGCCTGTTGCCATTTGATTTTCATCTGTTCCGGCACGGCGGCGTAGCCGTAACCGGGCAAATCGACGATTTTACACTGTTCTTCCACTTCAAACAGGTTGATTAACTGTGTGCGCCCCGGGGTTTTCGAGGTGCGCGCCAGACTTTTTTGGTTGGTCAGGCTGTTAAGTGCGGTCGATTTTCCGGCGTTGGAGCGCCCGGCAAAGGCGATCTCAATGCCCTCGTCTGACGGCATATGGCGGATGTCCGGCGCACTGGTTAAAAAATGGGTTTTATGATAATTCAATTTAATTTCTGACACGCTGTTATTCCTAATGTTGGTGACAAATCACATTGTCTAAAAATGAGTGGATCTTACGGGCGCTGCCCTGTACCAACTCCGTATAATCCTGTGCGCCGTCGGGTATGGTTCGTATGGCATTCGGCTTGATCGGCGCTTGTTTATAATTGAGGGGAAAATCCGAGATCACGCCGAACATACGCGGCTGTCCCTGCGGATTTTGCTGATAAAAAGTCACTGCATGAGCAACGTTCAGCGATTGATTACGCATAAAACGGCGGCAAATGTCCTCGCTGCGCAGCCGATAAACATCGACAAAACCGCCCTGCCCCAATTCATACAGTTCCAACTCACGGATATCATGTCGGATATGCCGACTGAGCGGCTGATCCTGCCGGTTCAACGCCAACAACAGCTTGCGTTCTTCCAGCTGCTGCAACAACAAAGTGCGGTCGCCGATCGTCACCGCAGGCTGCTGGCTGTCTGCCGATGTCGAAAATGTCATCTGCCGGATCTGACCTTGCGGATCAAAAAACGACAAACTGCGGTTCGGGCTGCTGCAAGCCGCTGACAAAACAGCACATATTAAGATAACAATTTGTTTTTTCGGCATATTTTATTTCAGCTTTAACGCCAATCCTCGTTCGCCGTAACGGTTTGCTTCGGCTTGTCCGCGAAAAACACCCCAGTCCAATGACAGCAACACTGCGAAAAACAGCGGTAAAAATTTGCCCAACGCCCACGCCATCATACCTTCGCTATAATTGGCGATAACATAGCACAGCACGGGAAAAATGATGATCGTCACCGCACTTCCACTGCGCCCACGGTCGTGCAAACGTTTCACCACCACGGCCAAAAAGCACCAGCCCACCAGCAACAATAAGGCGGAAGCCAAAAGTGCGGTCGGCGTTTGTTGGAACAGTTGTTGCATTGGCAGCGCATTAGCCAGCAGTAACAATACGGCAAAGCAGATCCCGAATCCTTGCCAAAACCCAACACGGTTTAAACGCCCTTTAAAGGCAAATAACAGTTGCCATAATGACATCCGCCCATATCCTCGTATTTGAGTGAATCAAAGTGCGGTCATTATAAAGGATTTCCGCGGATTTTCGAGGTAATTCGCTTAACGCTGAATTTCAGCCTCCAGATTAGGCATTCGAATCATATAACGCCCGTTGCAATTGACTAATAGAAAGTAAATAAAAACGTTCTCACAACCCGGCTTATCCTCATGCTCATTTTTTACACAATGCAATCTTCGCACAAAAAAAGAGCCGGTTATCGCCGGCTCATCAAAATCATGCTTGCGGCAGCGTGTTAACACTGCGCAAGAAAATCCAATACCTGTGCTTTGGCGATCATCTGTTTCTCACCGCTGTAACGGTTTTTGTATTCCACTTCGCCGTTAAGCAGGTTTTTCTCGCCGATCACAATGGTGTGCGGCACGCCGATTAATTCCATATCGGCAAACATCACGCCCGGGCGCTCTTTGCGGTCGTCAAAAATCACGTCTACGCCTTGCTGCTGCAAAGTGCGGTACAGTTCTTCGGCGTACTGCCGCACCGCTTCCGATTTGTGCATATTCATCGGCACAATCGCCACTTGGAACGGCGCGATTTGTGCCGGCCACATGATCCCGCGTTCGTCGTGGTTTTGTTCAATCGCCGCAGCAACCACACGGCTCACGCCGATACCGTAGCAACCCATGGTCAGCACTTGCGGACGACCGTCTTCGCCCTGCACGGTGGCGTTCATCGCTTGCGAATATTTATCGCCCAGTTGGAAGATATGCCCCACTTCGATACCGCGTTTAATTTGCAGCGTGCCTTTGCCGCACGGGCTTGGGTCGCCCTCGACCACATTGCGCAGATCGGCGACTTGCGCCAGCGGCAGATCGCGCTGCCAGTTAATGCCGAAATAGTGTTTACCGTCGATATTCGCCCCGGCGCCGAAATCGCTCATATTGGCAACGGTGCGGTCAATAATCACCGGAATCGGCAAATTAATCGGTCCTAATGAACCCGCGCCTGCCCCAAGTGCGGCGCGAATTTCCGCCTCGTCGGCAAACACTAACGGGCTGGCGACTTCGGCCAATTTCTCGGCCTTGACTTCGTTCAGTTCATGATCGCCACGCACCATCAACGCCACCAATTTATGACCGCTCTGTTCGCTCGCATGCACAATCAGGGTTTTCACGGTTTTCTCAATCGCTAAACCGAATTGCTCCACTAAGGCGGCAATGGTTTTGCAGTTCGGCGTATCGACTAAACGCAATTCTTCCGTCGGCTCGCCGCGTTCGCCCAGCGCCACCGCTTCGGCCAATTCGATATTGGCGGCATAATCCGATTCGGTGGAAAACACGATATCGTCCTCACCGCTTGCCGCCAACACCTGAAATTCATGGGAGGCACTGCCGCCGATCGAACCGGTGTCCGCCTGTACCGCGCGAAAATCCAGCCCCAAACGGGTGAAAATATTGCTATAGGTTTGATACATCAGGTCATAAGTCTGCTGCAAACTCTCTTGGGTCAGGTGGAAAGAGTAGGCGTCTTTCATCAAAAATTCGCGCGCACGCATCACGCCGAAACGCGGGCGCACTTCGTCACGGAATTTGGTTTGGATTTGATACAGATTGATCGGCAACTGTTTATACGAGGTCAGTTCGCGCCGCACCAAATCGGTGATCACTTCTTCGTGGGTCGGACCTAACACAAAAGGGCGGTCGCCACGGTCGGTGAAACGCAACAGCTCGGGTCCGTATTGTTCCCAACGTTCGGACTCCACCCACAAATCGCCCGGCTGCACCACCGGCATTGACACTTCCAACGCACCACTCTTGTCCATCTCCTCACGCACGATTTTTTCCACCTTACGCAGCACTTTTAAACCGGTCGGGGTCCAAATATACAAGCCCGACGCCAACGGGCGAATCATGCCGGCACGCAGCATTAATTGGTGGCTGACCACTTCCGCATTGTTCGGTGTTTCTTTAAGGGTGGAGAGTAGGTAGTTTGATGTACGCATGAAATTTCCTGTTATTCACTTTTTAATAAAATTGCGCCTATTCTAGCACCGGCGCCGTATATTCAAAACAAAAATAGCCGTGGCAAAACACGACTATTTGTAAACCCGGCAGCAAGTGCGGTCTAAAACCGTTTACTCACTTCCAAATACACCCGGCTTTTATCGTAGCGGTAAAACGCATTGTTGCTGTCCACTTTGGTGTAAGCCCAGGTAATACGCGGGGTGGCGCCCCAAATATGCCAATCGCGGTGCCATAAGCTGGCTTGCGCGCCGTACTCTTTGTTTTTCTGTAATTGATTGAAAATCGGCGTATTTGCCTTGTAACGGCGTACGGCATAATTCAACGCCACACGGCTGGAAATGCCCCACGACCACTCTTGTCCCCAACCGATCCGCGTTCCAATCCGCGTATAAGCGTCGCTTTTATCGCGCGCATTATCACGGTTGTAATCCGCCCCGACAAACCAGTATTGACTGCTGTTTGGCATAAATAACAGCGTATTCGACCATAAATAATTGTTACCGTTTAGGTGCTTACGGCTGACATAACGCTGTTCGCCATATTCAAGTGCGGTTGAAATCTGCCAACGCGGCGCAAGCCAATGGCTGAGATCAAAACGCAGCCCTGAATTTTGGGAAAACTGCTTTAACGAATCGCTGCCCGAAGAACCGCCGCCGTACCAGCGCCGTTCAGTGAACGGCATTAAGCTGATTTCGGTTTGCGCCGTTTGATACCCCAAACCCGCACTGATACGTCCGTTCAATTCATTATATTTTTTGTTATCCCAATAATAACGCCCGTAACCCGATAAGCTGAATTTGGCAAAAAAGCCGTCTTGCAGCGACCATTTTTTATCGGCACTCAGATTATAACTTACCCCCTCCGCCGCCTCCTTTTGCCATGCGCTCCACTCTCCGATCTTTGTGCCGGCTTTCGGGGCATTATTGACATTCGGTTCGTTTAAATAACTCAAGCCGCCTTGGAATGACCATTGATCGCGTTTATTAAGTGCGGTCAAATATTGATTGATATGCGCCAAAAAGTCCGGTGCCAACGGCTCGCTGCGTAGCTTTTCAAACTGATCTTTTGCCGCCTCATTATCGTTATTTAAAAACAGACTCTGTGCCAATTGGTAACGCAACGGGATAAGGTTCGGGTTTTGCGCGAACAGTTGGCGGTATAATCGAATCGCTTGCGCATAATCGCCCTCGGCACGCGCCGCCACCGCACTTGCCCAAGTCAGCAAAAACGGATCTTGGCTTGCTTGGCGTTGATACAACGGCAACAGTAACAGCACGCCCTCGGTATGATTCTGCATAACTGCCGGAATCAACGCACGCGTGATCAATTCCGGATATTGCGCCAGTTGTTCTTTGGTCATGCTGACCGATTGTGCCGATTGGTTATCCGGCACTTGCACCTTCGGTTTAGGCAAGTCAGGTTTCGCCACTTGGATCTTCTCGTCCGGCAGATCCATGCGTGACAACTGTTCGGGGGTGACGGTTTCGGCATAGGCAACCGCACTTAAACCGCTTGATAACGCTAACGTCAGCGTGGAAAACATATAAAAAGAACGGTTTTTTTTCATTTTTCTTCTCAACAAATAGGGCTATCTAAATTAGACAGCCCCGATTATAAGCTATTTTTTAACTGACGCTATTTTTATTGCTTCCCGGCGGCAAACACCACCCCCCATTTACCGTTATGCGCCTCACCGGCAATTTCTTTCGCATGCTCACCGAAGAAAGCACCGGTGAGAGGGGCTTTAACCTGATTTTCTCCTATGCCCCACTCTTTTTTATCTTCTTCGTTAAAGTTAATAACCCCGGTTCCGTTAAAAGCGCCGTCGGATATTGTTGAATCGACTATAATCAGTCCGTCATACGACGATCCTTGACTCAATACTTTTTTAGTTATCTCTTTAGTTCTGAAAATTTATTTCATTGCTTTACAAATTTGTCATTGTTCTGTCATAAAAATATGCTAGTATCGCAATCAATTCTCATTTACAGCTCAGTAAATGAGAATCAACAATTGACATGATTGATAATTGAAGAGGATAAATTGATGAAAAAAGTTATGTTGACCGCACTTTGTGCCTTATCCGCCAGTTCATTAACCCAAGCCCATGATCTGTGGGTGTATGCGCAAAATGCCGAACAAGGAAAGCCGTTACTGGCGGTGTTGGGCTACGGCGATAATTTCCCTGCCGGCGATCCGATTCCGGAAAAACGCCTGCACATTTTCCCGCCATTGCAACTGGTTACCCCAAGTAAAACCGAAGCGCTGCAACAGCAGGGAGAAAACTACCACTACGTCAGCCCGCAAGCCTTGAACGCAGGCGAATATAAAATCAGTTCAACCTATCGCCCGACCTTCTGGTCAAAAAATGCCGACGGTTGGAAAATGCAAAGTATGAACGAAGTGCCTGATGCAAATTACTGTGAGCAATCCAGCATGTATGCCACCACCTATTTTAATTTGGATAGCAAAGTGACTGATTTTGCACAAAAACCGGTCGGGTTAGAGCTGGAAATCGTGCCGTTGGTTGATCCAAGCCAAATCAAACCAATGCAAGTAGTGCCGGTGCAAGTGTTGTATAACGGTGAACCGGTGAAAGGCGCAACCATTATCGGCACCACCGACACTCTGACCAAATTGGATTGGGACGCGGTGATGGATCATCGTGAGCCGCAAGCCTTTTCCGGCAAAACCGATAAGAAAGGAATCATGAATTTTATTCCGGCATTACAAGGCAACTGGAAACTGAAAACCAGCCATGAAGCCGAATTCCCGGATCAAAAAGTGTGCCAGAAGAAAAAAATGTATAGTACTTATACTTTCTTAGTCAAATAAGATAGTAAAGTCACGCCAACTAAAACAGCGGCAGAAAAAGATTTCTGCCGCTGTTTCAACCGCACTTTGCTTCCATTACGCCGACTCGAGCAGTTCTTGCACCATCAATTTATTGGCTTCACTGTTGAGCAAAAGTAAATAGTGTTGATGTTGATATTGTCTCAACACAAAATAATTTTTTAGTATCTTGCATTGCAAGGTATATTGCTATATGCTTTAACCATCGGTATTTCAAAATAAGGTTCAGCATGCAAACACAACTACGCAAAGGAGTATTGGAGATGTGCGTACTCGCACTGCTCAAACAACAAGACAGCTATGCCTACGATATGGTGCAAACCCTCGGAAAATACTTACCCATCAGCGAAGGTACGATTTATCCGCTGATGCGCCGTTTGCAAAATCAACAATGGGTCGATACCTACTTGCAAGAATCATCCGAAGGACCTGCGCGTAAATTTTACCGCCTGACAGATTTAGGTAAAACCGAACTTCAATCCATGCAATCCCAATGGCAAGATTTTGCCAATAGTGTGAATCATTTCCTTAACCAAGCGCCAAGCCACACAGGAGATCCATCATGACTAAAATCACTAACCAAAAAGAATTCTTAGCCCAACTGCAACAAGAATTAAAACATCTCTCATCAGTCGAATGTGACGACATACTCAATGATTACCGCAGTCACTTTGCCGAAGGTTTGGCAAACGGGCGTTCCGAGGCGGATATCATTGCAGGACTGGGCGATCCGCACATCATTGCCAAAGAACTCTTGGCAAACCAATACATCGAACAATGGCAACAAAAGAAATCCTTTAAAAACCTATGGTATGTGTTATCGGTCAATGCCAGTTTGGGTCTGGTTAATATTGGTGTTAGCCTGCCTGTATTAATTGGTATGGTCATCACCACCCTATTAAGCGTTGGTTTCGGCATTTTGGCTGTGCTCGGCACCGTTTTCACTCTCGCCTTGCTAAGCCAACAACTTTTTGGCTTTCCGCAGCTCAATGCCTACCATTTGAACACGAGCGGTATCGGTCCAGTGTTGATTGACACCACATCAATCGGCCCTCAACCTCCCAATATCGACATCAAAGGCAAAGACAACCAGGCATTCAAATTAGAACGAGGCAGTGATGGCTCAGTAACCATCTATACCCAGAAGGACGGGGAAACATTCACCATCGAGAAAAAAGCCGATGGTTCTATCGCTAAAATTTACGGTCAAAATAATGAAGGCGAATCAATTCATATTTCAGACATACGCAAACCCGGTTTCTGGTCACAACTATTTATAGGGTTGTTGACTACCTTCGTCGGATTATTCGGTTTTTGGTTAACGCGCCGCGCCATGAATCGTCTGTTGAGTTTTTGGAAAAAACATTTGCAATGGACACAAACCACCCGAAAACAATTTATGCCCTAAGCGTCATCACAAATAAAAAAGCGATAGGGCGAACACCTTATCGCTTCTTTATATTAGTAAAATGAGGCTGAACCAACAGCTTATACCGTTGGTTCCAGCGGCGCCTGCACCATCAGTTCATTAGCCTCGCTGTTCAGCAGCACCAAATAACGCTGATACTGTTTCAACACATCGGCGATCAGCTCTTCCGTGGTCATATATTGCACATCGTAACCAATCCGTCCGTCACCAAAATAGGTCACCGGCTCAAATACCTGTTCATGCTGCATACTCGGCACGCTCTGCTCTTCCTGCATCGAAAGTGCGGTATCGGTGCGCTGAATCATCACCCCGTAAATAAAATCACGCATAACGCCTTTATGGATCACCAATTCGACACTGCGTTGCGGTTCATCCGTTTCGTTGATTTCCACCTGTAGCTGATGTTTATTGACCAATTCGTCACGCAATTGGCTAAACGCCGGTTTGACCACTTGCGCTAAAAATTGTTGAATATCCGCTTCTTGGGTCTGTTTCAAAATCTGTCCCAAGCGTTTTTTCCATTTGTTGCCGCTCCAAAATACGGTAGATTGGTTCAAACGGGTGTTGAAATAATTTTTATCCACCCGCAAGCCTTGCAGCAAACTAAAACACATCAGCACCGTAATCACGGCAAACGGCAACGCCACCACCAGCGTCATCGCCTGCACCGCCCCCAAACCGCCGGAATTGAGCAAACCGATTGAGAGGATAATCATAATCACACCCCACAACACGCTTTGCCACTTCGGCATATCGGCGATTTTACCGTTGGACGCAATATTGTTTAATACAAAGATCCCCGAATCCGCCGAAGTAATAAAGAACAGCGACAGAATCAACAGCGCCAGCAAGCCGCTCAAGGTCGGCAGCGGGAAATAGTCTAAAAAGGCAAACAGCAGGGTTTCCGGCGCCGAGGTCAGCGCACTCAATGCCCCGTTATGCCGGGCATCTTGCAAAATAGCGCTGTCGCCGAAAATCGTAAACCACAACAAATTAAAGGTGGAAGGAATAATCAGCACGCCGAGAATAAACTCACGAATGGTTCTGCCGCGTGAGATTCGGGCGATAAACAAACCGACAAACGGTGCCCACGAGAACCACCACGCCCAATACAACACCGTCCAACCGCTGAACCAGTCGGTGTGCTGCGGATCATAACTAAACGTGCGGAAACTGATTTCGACTAAATTACTCAGGTAATAACCGATATTTTCCGAAAAAACCGATAGCAGATAAATGGTTGAACCACTAAACAGCACGAATAACATCAGCGTCAACGCTAATCCCAAATTGATTTCACTCAGGCGACGCACGCCTTTACCCACGCCGGAAATCGCCGACAGCACCGCAATACTGACCACCACGATAATCACCATCGAGTTACTGAAAAAGCTGTTTTCGCTCAAAATACCCACCGCCTGCAAACCGGCGTTCAGCTGTGACGAGCCGTACCCCAGCGTAGTGATGATCCCGAACAGGGTGGCGATCAGCGCCAAGGCGTCAATAATATGCCCGTACACGCCGTGGATTTTATCGCGTAATAACGGATAGAACGCCGAGCGGATCGACAGCGGCATACGGTAACGGAAACCGAAGTAAGCCAGTGCCAATGCAATCGTGCCGTAAATCGCCCACGGGTGCACCCCCCAATGATAAAAAGTGTATAACATCGCGTCTTTTTGCGGATTATCGGCGGTAATCGGTGCGATTGAATGCATTAACGGCTCCGCCACACCGAAATACATCAAGCCGACGCCCATGCCGGCGGCGAACAACATGGCAATCCAAGATAAAAACGGATATTCCGCTTCCTCATCATCACTGCCCAAGCGAATATCGCCCAAACTGCTCATCGCCAGCAACAGTAAAAACAGGATAAAACAGCTGACCGACAGAATGTAAAACCAGCTGAAATAGTCAAACGCATAATTTTTTGCCGTATTCAACCATTGTTGTATCACTTGCGGAAACGCAATACAGGCGACGGCAATCAGCAATACAAATAAAAAACTTGGAATAAAAACCGGCAAACTGAACGTTGACCGCTTTTTTAATAAAGAAAACAAAATGTTAACCCCTTAGGTAAGATTAAAAACCATTCTTCAATTTTACTTATCAGAATAAAAACCGCACTTATAATAATTTATTGGAATAAATAAATCAAATTTTAATCATAAAAAGGAATAAACGAAGAGAATGACAGATATGAAAAGCATAAAAAACCTGCTTAATTCAGCAGGTTCGTTTTGTGGTGAAATTAATCTTATTTAAGAAAATACTGATACGAATCCGAATCGGTAATATCCTGATAGGCATAACCCAAGGCTTGCAAATGGTGGTTAAACACCTGCTCGGTGGCTTCGCTCAATTGGAAAGCACAGAGAATATCGCCGTAGTCCGCGCCGTGGTTGCGGTAGTGGAACAGGGAAATATTCCATTGCGTACCCAACGTTTGCAGAAATTTGACCAGTGCGCCTTTTTGTTCAGGAAAGACGAAGCTGTAGAGCCGCTCGCGCTGCGAACTGGCGCTGCGGCCGCCGATCATATAGCGGATATGGGTTTTCGCCACCTCATCGTCGGACAGATCTTGCACATCATAGCCGTTAACCCGCAGTTGACTGATAATCTCCTGTTTCTCCGCTTCACCGCCAGTGACCCGCACCCCGACAAAAATACAGGCTTGCTGGTTGTCGGCATAACGGTAGCTAAATTCAGTGACCGCACGATTCCCCAACAAGTGGCAGAATTTCAAGAAACTGCCTTTTTGTTCCGGAATCGTCACCGCCAACAAGGCTTCGTGTTTTTCGCCGATTTCGCAACGTTCCGACACATAGCGCAGACTGTGGAAATTCAAGTTGGCGCCGGACAAAATATTCAGCAGGGTTTCGCCTTGAATTTTATGCAACTTCACGTATTTTTTCAGCCCGGCAAGTGACAGCGCCCCCGACGGCTCGGAAATGGCGCGCACATTTTCAAAAATATCTTTCACTGCGGCACAAATTTCATCACTGTCAACGGTGATCACCTCGTCCAAATATTGTTGGCAGACACGGAACGTTTCGTCGCCAATCCGTTTCACCGCCACCCCGTCGGCAAACAACCCGACCCGATCCAAATCAACCGGTTCACCAGCGGCAAGCGCGGCTTGTAAACAGGCGGAATCTTTCGATTCTACCCCGATCACTTTCACGTTCGGCATTAATTGTTTGATCAGCACCGCTACCCCGGCGGCTAAACCGCCACCGCCGACCGGCACAAAAATGCGATCGATGTGTTGCGATTGTTGAATCAATTCCATTGCCAACGAGCCTTGTCCGGCGATCACCGCAGGGTGATCGAACGGCGGAATAAAAGTCATGTTTTTGCTGTGCGACAGCTCAATCGCCTTGGCTTTGGCTTCGTCAAAATTTGCGCCGTGCAACAGCACTTCGCCGCCGAAACCGCGCACCGCCTCGACTTTGATCGACGGCGTATTTTGCGGCATGACGATCAGTGCCTTCAAGCCCAATTTTTGCGCCGATAACGCCACTCCTTGCGCGTGGTTGCCTGCCGAGGCGGCAATCACCCCGGCGGCTTTTTGCGCCTCGCTCAGACCGGTGATCATCGCGTATGCGCCACGAATTTTGAAGCTGTTCACCGGCTGGCGGTCTTCGCGCTTAATATAAATGTTATTGTCAAAGCGTTGCGACAATTTTTCCATTTTCTGCAACGGCGTCACTTCGACCACATCATAAATGTTCGAGGTCAGCACCGCGCGCAGGTATTCATTGCCGTTCGGTTGTGCGGAAATAGTCATCAGTTCGCTCACTTAGTCCTGTAATTTACTGCGATCACGCACCGCGCCTTTATCGGCACTGGTCGCCAACATCGCATAGGCTTTCAGCGCCAGCGATACTTGGCGTTGGCGGTTTTTCGGTTTCCAGCCCAACTTTTCCTGCTCGGCACGGCGCGCACTTAATACGCTGTCGTCCACCAACAATGCGATTTTACGGTTTGGAATATCAATCGAGATCACATCGCCGTCCTGCACCAAACCGATTGTGCCGCCGTTCGCCGCTTCCGGCGAAACGTGCCCGATCGATAAACCGGATGTGCCGCCGGAAAAACGCCCGTCGGTCAGCAACGCACAGGCTTTGCCCAAGCCCATCGATTTCAGGTAACTGGTCGGGTACAACATTTCTTGCATGCCCGGCCCGCCTTTCGGCCCTTCGTAGCGAATCACCACCACATCACCGGCAACGATTTTGCCGCCCAAAATTGCGGCAACTGCGTCATCTTGGCTTTCAAACACTTTCGCCTTGCCTTGGAATTTCAAGATCGATTCGTCCACGCCTGCGGTTTTGACGATACAGCCGTTTTCCGCCAAATTGCCCGACAACATCGCCAGCCCGCCGTCTTGACTGTAGGCGTTGGCTTTATTGCGGATACAACCGGAAGTGCGGTCGTCATCTACACTGTCCCAACGGCAATCCTGTGAGAAGGCTTGGGTGGTGCGGATTCCGGCTGGGCCGGCGCGGAAGAATGACCGCACTTTTTCATCATCGGTGCGGATAATATCGTAGCGATCTAACTGCTCTAACATAGAGTAGCCCAACACGGTGCGGGTTTGGTTATTCAGCAAGCCGGCACGATCTAACTCGCCCAAAATCCCCATTACGCCGCCGGCACGGTGTACGTCTTCCATGTGATATTTATTGGTGTTCGGTGCGACTTTACTCAGGCACGGCACGATACGCGATAAGCGGTCAATGTCATCCATGCTGAAATCCACTTCCGCTTCCTGCGCCGCCGCCAATAAATGCAACACGGTGTTGGTCGAACCGCCCATGGCAATATCAAGGCTCATGGCGTTGTCAAATGCCGCTTTGGTCGCAATCGAACGCGGCAATACGCTGTCGTCATCTTGTTCGTAGTAGCGTTTGCACAGCTCTAAAATTTGCGTCCCGGCTTGCAGGAACAGCTGTTTCCGATCCGCATGGGTCGCCAAACAGGAACCGTTGCCCGGCAAGCTCAAGCCCAGCGCTTCGGTCAGGCAGTTCATCGAGTTGGCGGTGAACATGCCGGAACACGAGCCGCAAGTCGGGCAGGCGGAACGTTCAATCGCTTCGCTGTCGGCGTCGCTGACATTCGGATCGGCACTTTGAATCATCGCATCGACCAAATCCAATTTAATCAACTGATCGGATAATTTGGTTTTACCGGCTTCCATCGGCCCGCCGGAGACGAAAATCGCCGGAATATTCAGGCGCAATGCCGCCATTAACATGCCCGGGGTGATTTTGTCGCAGTTGGAAATACACACCATCGCATCGGCACAATGGGCATTCACCATATACTCGACCGAATCGGCGATCAGCTCGCGCGACGGCAACGAATACAGCATGCCGCCGTGTCCCATCGCAATGCCGTCATCGACCGCAATGGTGTTGAACTCTTTGGCAATGCCGCCGTGCGCCTCGATTTCGCGCGCCACCAATTGCCCCATGTCTTTCAAATGCACATGACCGGGCACAAATTGGGTAAAGGAATTGACCACCGCAATAATCGGTTTGCCGAAATCCTGATCTTTCACTCCGGTCGCACGCCACAACGCACGCGCCCCTGCCATATTGCGACCTTGGGTGCTGGTCGCGGAACGTAATTTAGGCATTTTGTTTTCCTCTGTTTAATCACTCGATTTTGTATGATTGTAGGGGCGAATGAGATATCCGCCCGAACCGCACTTTGTATTTTTCCGTTGACGTTTAACGCTTATATTGCACTTCGTAAGCAGGCGGATATTTCACCCGCCCCTGCTTTGCCTCACTAATGGCTCGACCGCACTTTTACTTTATAAAACCACAACCGTCTGTACATCAAACAACTTGCTTAACTGGCTGACCAACGCCTCAATCGGGCGCTCGCTGCTGACGCTGAAATTCAAGCTGATTTGTTCGCGGCTTGACGTCATATGTAATTCATTCAGGCGATAACCGCGATGGCGCACCACGCGCAGCACGCGCTCTAAGGTTTCCGGCCGCCATTGGGCTTGTAGGCTTAATTGATATGTTTTCATTTGTTATCCCTTGTTAATTCGAACCGCACTTTGCACTTAAACGCCAATATCTTCGCTGATTTCATCAAGCATAGCTTCGTTGCTTGCGCCCGGCGGCACCAGCGGCCAGACGTTTTCATCGGCATCGATACAGACGTGCAACAAATACGCCCCTTCGCTGTCCAGCAAGCGTTGTAATGCCGCTTGTACTTGATGTCCGTGTTCGATCCGCTCGCCTTGAATGCCGAACGCCGCCGCCAAGGTCACGAAATCCGGATTATCGTCCAAAATCGTTTCGCTGTGGCGCCCCTTGAAAAACAGTGATTGCCACTGGCGCACCATGCCTAACCGTTGGTTATCCAACAGTAAAATTTTAATCGGCAGCTTGCCGCGTTTAATTGAGCCCAGCTCCTGCACGTTCATCATAAACGAACCGTCGCCGCTGACCAAAATCACGCAATCCTGCGGACGGGCTTTTTGTGCGCCGACCGCCGCCGGCAAACCGAAGCCCATGGTGCCGAGACCGGCGGAAGTGAGATAATTTTCCGGCTGATGATGTGCCATGTGCTGCGCCGACCACATTTGGTGCTGTCCGACATCAGTGGTAATCACCGCACTTTGCGGCTTCATTGCCGATAAGGTGTTTAACAATGTCCACGGGTGAATGCTGTCTTGTCCGTCATTACTCGGATAAACAAACGGAAAATCGGTGATTAAGCGTTGAATATCCTGCTGCCAATCGTCGATCGAAAGTGCGGTTGCCAGCACATCAAACGCCTGTGATAAATCGCCGCGCAACACCACGTCCGCCCGGCGTAATTTATTGATTTCCGCCACATCGATATCGGCGTGAATCACTTTGGCGTGCGGGGCAAAACTGTCCAGTTTGCCGGTGACGCGATCATCAAAGCGCGCGCCGAACACCACCAACAAATCACTTTCCTGCACCGCATAATTCGCGGCTTTGGTGCCGTGCATGCCGACCATGCCCATATAATACGGGGTATCGGCAGCAATTGCGCCCAAGCCTTTAATGGTCGAAACCGACGGAATTCGGGTCGCTTGCAAGAAACGGCGCAGTGCCGGAACCGCACTTGCCATGCCGACGCCGCCGCCGATATACAACACCGGACGCTTAGCTTGTTGTAATAAGGTTTTGGCTTGTTGCAGGTTCTGCGCCTGCTGCGCCGGGGCGTTCTCCAGCGGTAACACTATCGGTTGCGCGGCAGTTGGGGCAAATTGCACATCTTTTGGAATATCGACCAACACCGGGCCGGGACGACCGCTTTGTGCCACATGAAACGCTTGCGCCAAAATCAGCGGCAGTTCGTCGATATTTTGCACGATAAAACTCTGTTTGGTACAGGCTAAGGATAAGCCCAACACATCGATTTCCTGAAACGCGTCAGTGCCGATAAACGGGCTTGCCACCTGTCCGGTGATCGCCACAATCGGCACGGAATCCAACAATGCGTCGGCCAAACCGGTGATCAGATTGGTGGCGCCCGGCCCAGAAGTGGCGATACACACCCCGACCTTTTTACCCGCACGGGCATAGCCAATCGCCGCCATCGCCGCCCCTTGTTCATTGCGACAGAGCAGATGATCCAAACCCGAGTCGTAAATCGCATCATACACCGGCATAATCGCCCCGCCGGGATAGCCAAAAATCACATCGACCTGATGCGCCTTCAAACTTTCGGTAACTAATCTCGCTCCGTTCATGTGTCCCTCATACCGCACTTTGCTGTTATTGACTGTGCTATTTTTCGTATAACAAAAAACCCCCACCACATTTGGCGAGGGTTTCACTGATTTACAGCCTGGTTCTGTTGCAAATTAGTCGCACCGCTCGCCGTCGGTGATAATAATCACCGCACTGAGAATAATGCGAATAATAAGGTGGCTAACAAACATCATTGACAAATAAAAACCAAGTTGTGTTAAATTTCTTCGTCCGTGCTTACATAAATACCATATTTTGCTTGCGCTTCAAACTGTTTTTTCATTTTCCGCGTCATTTATTTTGACCGATTTTCACGCTATTTTTTTAAATTTGTGAGCCAGGTTACAGACTTATCAAGCATAATTGCATACAGTAAAACCCAATCCATGTTCGATAACACAAGGAAAAAACATGAAAAAGTGGATAAATAGTGTTGAAAACGTCTTAAGCGAACAAATTTCCGGCTTGATTGGCTCGAATCCGAATCTAAAATTACACCGCGACCCGCTATACGTTTGCCGTGCCGACAGCCCTGTCGCCGGCAAAGTCGCCGTAATTTCCGGTGGCGGCAGCGGTCATGAGCCCATGCACGCCGGTTTTGTCGGCGTCGGTATGCTTGATGGCGCCTGCCCGGGGGAAATCTTCACCTCACCGACACCGGATCAAATTATCGAGTGTGCGACTGCTGTCGATAGCGGTAACGGCGTCTTATTGCTCATTAAAAATTATACCGGCGATGTGCTGAATTTCGAAACCGCCGCCGAAATTTTACACGACAGCGGAATCCAAGTGGCAAGCGTATTAATTGACGATGACGTAGCCGTCAAAGACAGTCTTTATACCGCCGGGCGACGCGGCGTTGCGAATACCGTGTTGATCGAAAAAATTCTCGGCGCCGCTGCCGAACAGGGCTACTCGTTATCCCAACTGGCGGAATTGGGCAGGAGATTAAATAATGCGGGGCATTCGATTGGGGTGGCGCTTGCCGCTTGCACCGTGCCCGCCGCGGGCAAACCCTCTTTCACCCTGGCTGAAAATGAAATGGAATTCGGCGTCGGGATTCATGGCGAACCGGGGATCGAACGCCGTCCGTTCGTTGACTTAAACCAAACCGTTGATCAGATGTTTGCAACCTTAATCGAAAATGGCAACTTCAGCCGCGCCATTCGCCACTGGGAGAGTGAAAGTGCGGTCTGGCAAGAGGTGCAAGAAACAAAATCCGCCTTACAGCGCGGCGATCGAGTGATTGCATTGGTCAATAATTTAGGTGCCGTGCCGCTGTCAGAACTGTACGGCGTGTATCAGCGCTTAAGCCAATGCTGCGAGCGGTTCGGTATTCAAATTGAACGCAATCTCGTCGGTTCTTATTGTACGTCATTAGATATGCAAGGCGTGTCTATCACCCTGTTAAAAGTAGACGACAATTTACTGTCGTTGTGGGACGCACCGGTGAATACCGCCGGCTTGCGCTGGAAAGCATAGTGAGGTCAGGAAGATGTCGTTAACCCAACCCCAAATCCTTCAATGGTTGCAAAACTGTACGGTCTTATTCACTCAACATCGGGATTACCTCACTGAGTTGGATACCGCGATCGGCGATGCCGATCACGGATTAAATATGCAACGAGGCTTCGCCAAAGTCGCGGAAAAACTGCCGGAACTTGCGGAACAAGACATTTCCGGCATTCTCAAAACAACCGGCATGACGCTGCTTTCCAGTGTCGGCGGCGCAAGCGGCCCGCTGTTTGGCACGTTTTTTTTAAAAGCGGCACAAAGTGCGGTCGGCAAAAACGAACTCGATCTAGCTCAGCTGCAACACCTCTTACAAGCGGGCGTGAATGGCATTGTGGCACGAGGGCGAGCCGAAGCCGGCGATAAAACCATGTGCGATGTTTGGCTGCCCGTGCTGCAAACATTGACTGACAGTGTGCAACAGCAACTTCCGTTGCACACAGCCTTGCAACAGGCGCTGAGTTGTGCCGAAAGTGCGGTAGCAGCAACCATTCCGATGAAAGCGAAAAAAGGACGCGCCAGCTACTTAAACGAGCGTAGTATCGGACACCAAGATCCCGGTGCAACTTCAGTCATGTATTTATTACAAGGGCTGCTACAGGCAACGCAGGAGGCATAATGGTTAATTTGGTTTTTGTTTCCCATAGTGCAAAGTTAGCCGAGGGGTTGTATGAACTGGCGCTACAAATGCGTGCCGATAACTGTCAAATTGCCCTTGCCGCCGGTATTGACGATCCGCACAATCCGATTGGTACCGACGCGGTAAAAATTATGCAGGCCATTGAAAGGGTATATAGCCCGGACGGCGTGTTGGTTTTAGTCGATTTGGGCAGTGCCATTTTAAGCACGCAAACCGCACTTGAACTGCTTGAAGCGGAAATGGCGGCTAACGTAACCATCAGTGCCGCGCCGTTAGTAGAAGGGGCAATCGGCGCGGTTGTTGCCGCCTCCGGTGGTGATCCGTTAGCGGCTGTCGAACAGGAGGCTTGCTTAGCCTTAGAAGCCAAATTAGCACAATTAAGTTAATCCTGTGATCTGTGCCGCTTGTTTCACCGGAAGGAATCAAGATAGACTAGCTCTGCTATTCACTATCTGATTGGAACAAGGGGCCTACCATGTCATCTTACACCCAGAAACAACGTTCACTGATTCAACAACTCCGCCATATCGTCGGTGAAAAATATCTGCTGACCGATCCAAACCGCACTTTGCCCTACCGACAAGGCTTTCGCTTCGGCAAAGGCAGTGCGTTGGCGGTTGTCATTCCTGCGTCGTTAATCGAGCAATGGCGGATTTTGCAAGCCTGCGTGAAAGCCGATGTGATTGTCATCACCCAAGCCGCCAACACCGGGCTGACCGGCGGTTCAACCCCCGACGGCAATGAATATGACCGCGATATTGTGATTATCAACACCCTGCGTATCGATCACATTCACGTAATTAATCAAGCGCAACAGGTGATTTGCCTGCCGGGCAGCACCTTATTCAAATTAGAGGAATTATTGGCTCAACATGGACGGGAGGCGCATTCGGTGATCGGTTCGTCTTGTATCGGCGCCTCGGTGCTCGGCGGCGTGTGTAATAACTCCGGCGGTGCGTTGGTGCAGCGCGGTCCGGCTTATACCGAAATGGCGCTGTTTGCCCGACTCGATCAAGATGGCGAATTACATTTAATCAACCATTTGGGCGTTGATCTCGGCACAGATCCGGAGGAAATGCTCGCGCGGCTTGAACATAAACGCTACCAAGAAACGGACATCAAGTGCGGTTCGGAGCAAGGGCATGATCACGATTACTGCCACCATGTGCGCCAAGTCGATGCCGATACCCCCGCGCGCTTTAACGCCGATCCGCGCCGTTTGCACGAAGCCTCCGGTTGCGCCGGGAAATTAATGGTGTTTGCCGTGCGCTTAGATACTTTCCCGTTGGAAAAACAGACCCAAGTGTTTTATATCGGCAGCAACAGCACCGCCGAATTAAATGATATTCGCCGTCATATTCTCAGCCAATTCCAATCCCTGCCGGTATCCGGTGAATATATTCATCGTGAAGCCTTTGATGTTGCCACGATTTACGGCAAAGACACTTTCTGGGCAATTAAAAAGTTAGGCACGAATAACTTGCCGAAGCTGTTCAGCCTAAAAAATAAAGTCGATCGCTTGTGTAGCAAAGTGCGGTTTTTACCGAAGCATATTGCCGATAAAAGTCTGCAGTTATTTAGCAAATTGCTGCCGCAACATTTGCCGAAAAAAATGCGCGAATATCGTGATCAATATGAACATCACCTGATTCTGAAAATGGCGGGTGACGGCATTGCCGAAGCCCATGATTTCTTGCAAGCCTATTTTGCCGAACACAGCGGCAGTTTTTTCGCCTGTAATGCGGAAGAAGCGCAAGCCGCAATGTTGCACCGTTTCGCCGTTGCCGGCGCCGCCGTGCGCTATCGGATTATTCATCAGCAAGAGGTGGAAGACATTGTCGCCCTCGATATTGCTTTACGGCGCAATGATCATGATTGGTTTGAAGTGTTGCCGGAAAAATTAAACCGCCAGTTTATCCATAAACTGTACTACGGACATTTTATGTGCCATGTTTTTCACCAAGATTACATCGCGAAAAAAGGCAGCGATCCGATCGCATTGGAAGAGGAAATGCTGGAATTGCTCGATCAACGTGGCGCACAATATCCGGCGGAACACAATGTCGGGCATTTGTATCATGCTAAACCAGCGTTAAAAAAATTCTATCGCCAGTTAGATCCGACCAACAGTTTTAATCCCGGAATCGGCAAAACTTCTAAATTGAAAAATTGGCAGTAAATGGAAGGCACGGTTTAGACCGCACTTAGGTTTTCATTTTAAGATTAATCGTTTCAGTTTTAGGTGGCATAATAGACAAAAAGGTTGAGCAAAGACGACGGCATAGCTTGCCGCAGGTTGTATCGGGAAATTGGTGTTTAACTAACTTGCGTACTCTGAAAATTGCTGCGCTATGAAAAAGGAAAACGCAGCAATATTTGTTGTTGATAACTCTCGACATTAATCGCAACATTCGCACGCTTAGCGTTCAGCAAATTATGAATTTTCAACCAGAGGAAATAAAACAGCGTGGAGAAAAATGCACTGCCGCCTTGTGTATGCCCCATAGTAAAAGGATCGCAAACCAGCGGTTCAACGTTGTCGGTATTCAAGGTGTATCTTAGATTTTTTTGACGCAAATCACGCACGATTAAATTGTGCATTTGGCTGATATTTTGCACATTGGTGATCTAAAAATCTTTGCCTAAACCAATTAAAGTATCGATGCTGTTGGAATTAATATCCTGCGCCGGAATATATGTAATACCTGTCATGTTACCCATTTTTTAATTGATTGTTATCGTTAGATTCTATCGCATTCAATCGGTTAAAACTGAGGGCGGGATCACGATTTATGATCAGATAAACGCAAAAAACCCTTCGCATGACTGCAAAGGGCTTTTGTTCTCTCTATTCAATAATATCCGGCGGTGTCCTACTCTCACATGGGGAGACCCCACACTACCATCGGCGTTACGGCATTTCACTTCTGAGTTCGGCATGGAATCAGGTGGTGCTACCGCACTATCGCCGCCGGAATAATTCGGCTTGATTGTTTTTGCTTCTTCTTACTTTGTTTTGTTCTCTATTTTTTATTCTTTCAGCGTTTCTTTCGCTGTTATTCCTATTCGGTCACAAGCTAATCTGATTCAAACTCCTCGAGCCCTACTCGAGCTTCTTACTTCGCTCTTTCGTCTCTTGTCTTTTCTTACAACTTTCTCTCGGCTTTTGGGTAAAACCCTTGAGCGTTGTATGGTTAAGCCTCTCGGGCAATTAGTACGGGTTAGCTCAATGTATCACTACACTTACACACCCCGCCTATCTACGTCTTCGTCTTAAACAACCCTTACAGTCTTATAGACTGGGAAAACTCATCTCAAGGCAAGTTTCGTGCTTAGATGCTTTCAGCACTTATCTCTTCCGCACATAGCTACCCCGCAATGCTTCTGGCGAAACAACGGGAACACCAGCGGTGCGTCCACTCCGGTCCTCTCGTACTAGGAGCAGCCCCTTTCAATTTTCCAACGCCCACGGCAGATAGGGACCGAACTGTCTCACGACGTTCTAAACCCAGCTCGCGTACCACTTTAAATGGCGAACAGCCATACCCTTGGGACCTACTTCAGCCCCAGGATGTGATGAGCCGACATCGAGGTGCCAAACACCGCCGTCGATATGAACTCTTGGGCGGTATCAGCCTGTTATCCCCGGAGTACCTTTTATCCGTTGAGCGATGGCCCTTCCATTCAGAACCACCGGATCACTATGACCTGCTTTCGCACCTGCTCGACATGTCCGTCTCGCAGTCAAGCTTGCTTATACCATTGTACTAACCTCACGATGTCCGACCGTGATTAGCAAACCTTCGTACTCCTCCGTTACGCTTTGGGAGGAGACCGCCCCAGTCAAACTACCCACCAGACACTGTCCACGACCGCGTGCCGCAGTCTGTGTTAGAACATCAAACCTTAAAGGGTGGTATTTCAACAACGACTCCATATTAACTGGCGTTAATACTTCTCTGTCTCCCACCTATCCTACACATCAAAATTCAATGTTCAGTGTCAAGCTATAGTAAAGGTTCACGGGGTCTTTCCGTCTAGCCGCGGGTACACCGCATCTTCACGGCGATTTCAATTTCACTGAGTCTCGGGTGGAGACAGCCTGGCCATCATTACGCCATTCGTGCAGGTCGGAACTTACCCGACAAGGAATTTCGCTACCTTAGGACCGTTATAGTTACGGCCGCCGTTTACTGGGGCTTCGATCAAATGCTCTCACATCATCAATTAACCTTCCAGCACCGGGCAGGCGTCACACCCTATACGTCCACTTTCGTGTTTGCAGAGTGCTGTGTTTTTAATAAACAGTTGCAGCCAGCTGGTCACTTCGACTGACTTCACCTCTATCCGTTAAGGACTTCAATTACCGTCAGCGCACCTTCTCCCGAAGTTACGGTGCTATTTTGCCTAGTTCCTTCACCCGAGTTCTCTCAAGCGCCTGAGTATTCTCTACCTGACCACCTGTGTCGGTTTTCAGTACGGTTTATGATAAGATAAGCTTAGCGGCTTTTCCTGGAAGTGTGGTATCGGTTACTTCGACTCCGTGGAGTCTCCCCGTCACGCCTCTGATTTAGATGACCGGATTTGCCTAATCATCCATCCTACACGCTTGGACCGGGACTTCCGTCACCCGGATAACCTAACCTGCTCCGTCCCCACATCGCTCTTATCACAAGTACGGGAATATTAACCCGTTTCCCATCGACTACGCTCTTCAGCCTCGCCTTAGGGGCCGACTCACCCTGCCCCGATTAACGTTGGACAGGAACCCTTGGTCTTCCGGCGAGGGGGTTTTTCACCCCCTTTATCGTTACTTATGTCAGCATTCGCACTTGTGATACGTCCAGCAGCCCTCTCGAGCCACCTTCTTCCGCTTACACAACGCTCCCCTACCCAATCAGATGACAGACTTCAGACGTCAGGTTTCGGTGTTTTACCAAAACCTTGTAACATCTTCGCAATTTCTTCGTATTCATTACGCCATCTTTGCCAATCTTGTCCATCTGCATATTTCAAGTCATAACAGTATCTTAACCAAACTCGCATTTCATCAGCACTGCCTATTGCCATGCTAAGAAATCGATTTAAATCCGCTTTAGTACGTTGCCTTGCAAAACCTTCGGCTAAATTTGCACAAATGCTTTTGCTTGCCCGTCTAACTTGGTCTCCTAACGCATATTGCTCTATCTTAGGAAAATCCAAGCTCGCTTGATGAATTTCCAACGACACTTTATAAGCGCGTTGAAACACCTTCAAATCTTCAAACTTGATTGCCATACTGTCTCCTGACATCTGAAATCTGTCATCTGAATGCCGCAGCTTCGGTGCTATGTTTTAGCCCCGTTACATCTTCCGCGCAGGCCGACTCGACTAGTGAGCTATTACGCTTTCTTTAAATGATGGCTGCTTCTAAGCCAACATCCTAGCTGTCTAAGCCTTCCCACTTCGTTTCCCACTTAACATAGACTTTGGGACCTTAGCTGGCGGTCTGGGTTGTTTCCCTCTTCACGACGAACGTTAGCACCCGCCGTGTGTCTCCTAGATAGTACTCTTCGGTATTCGCAGTTTGCATCGGGTTGGTAAGTCGGGATGACCCCCTAGCCGAAACAGTGCTCTACCCCCGAAGGTATTCATCTAAGGCTCTACCTAAATAGATTTCGGGGAGAACCAGCTATCTCCCGGTTTGATTGGCCTTTCACCCCCAGCCACAAGTCATCCGCTACTTTTTCAACAGTAGTCGGTTCGGTCCTCCAGTTAGTGTTACCCAACCTTCAACCTGCCCATGGCTAGATCACCGGGTTTCGGGTCTATATCGTGCAACTCTTCGCCCAGTTAAGACTCGGTTTCCCTTCGGCTCCCCTATTCGGTTAACCTCGCTACACAATATAAGTCGCTGACCCATTATACAAAAGGTACGCAGTCACCCTATCCTCAAGCATACTGCTTTCGGATTGCCGTTTTACTTCGTAAAACGCCCCTTTCACACGCCGATTAATCATCAGTTTCCTGATTGATTTTGGGGTTGACCGTTTTGCTTCGCAAAACGTTAACCGCATTTCAACGTTTTCTATACCACTCTCAATACACTTGAGTGATAGGGCTCCCACTGCTTGTACGTACAGGGTTTCAGGTTCTATTTCACTCCCTTCACCAGGGTTCTTTTCGCCTTTCCCTCACGGTACTGGTTCACTATCGGTCAGTCAGGAGTATTTAGCCTTGGAGGATGGTCCCCCCATCTTCAAACAGGATTTCTCGTGTCCCGCCCTACTTGCTGTTAGCTTAGTACCGTAACTGTGCCTTCGGATACGGGATTATCACCCTCTGCGATTGAGCTTCCCAACTCATTCTCCTAACTCACTTACTATCACTAACGGCTTCTCCGTGTTCGCTCGCCGCTACTTACGGAATCTCAATTGATTTCTTTTCCTCGGGGTACTGAGATGTTTCAGTTCTCCCGGTTCGCCTTGTTAACCTATGGATTCAGTTAACAATAGTAGATTCTTCATCTACTGGGTTTCCCCATTCGGATATCGTGGAGTATTAACGCTTCTTATCAACTCCTCCACGCTTTTCGCAGATTAGCACGTCCTTCTTCGCCTCTGACTGCCTAGGCATCCACCCTGCACGCTTAGTCACTTAACCATACAACCTCAAGAATTTTCAGACCGCACTTTCATTTCAACTAACCACTTTCGTGCCCGTTTCGTTCAGTCCGCTTTCCATTCCCAAAGCCGTCTTCCATTGACTCGTGCGTAAGTTTCCCTACGCTGACCTGCTCAGTGCCTTTTCTCACCAAACAAGCCCAATTCGATTCTCGATTGCTCGATTTTCGAATACTCAGCTCTTACGTCCTCTCGAACGCTTGAGTTCTCTTCAGTTTTTAGCTTGTGTCCAAATTTTTAAAGAACAAATCGGTTTTCACCGATACGATTCAAAAATATCGTGTTATGGCGTCCCCACGGGGATTCGAACCCCGGTTACCGCCGTGAAAGGGCGATGTCCTAGGCCTCTAGACGATGGGGACCGCGACCATAACACGTTATTCTCAAATCTATCAAACAATCTGTGTGAACACCTATACAAAATCATCAGTCATATATAAGGAGGTGATCCAACCGCAGGTTCCCCTACGGTTACCTTGTTACGACTTCACCCCAGTCATGAATCATACCGTGGTAAACGCCCCCCTTCCGGTTAAGCTATCTACTTCTGGTACAACCCACTCCCATGGTGTGACGGGCGGTGTGTACAAGGCCCGGGAACGTATTCACCGCAACATTCTGATTTGCGATTACTAGCGATTCCGACTTCATGGAGTCGAGTTGCAGACTCCAATCCGGACTACGACGCACTTTAAGAGATTCGCTTAAGCTCGCACTCTCGCCTCCCTCTGTATACGCCATTGTAGCACGTGTGTAGCCCTACTCGTAAGGGCCATGATGACTTGACGTCATCCCCACCTTCCTCCGGTTTGTCACCGGCAGTCTCCTTTGAGTTCCCATCTTTACATGCTGGCAACAAAGGATAAGGGTTGCGCTCGTTGCGGGACTTAACCCAACATTTCACAACACGAGCTGACGACAGCCATGCAGCACCTGTCTCTAAGTTCCCGAAGGCACAAGCTCATCTCTGAGCTCTTCTTAGGATGTCAAGAGTAGGTAAGGTTCTTCGCGTTGCATCGAATTAAACCACATGCTCCACCGCTTGTGCGGGCCCCCGTCAATTCATTTGAGTTTTAACCTTGCGGCCGTACTCCCCAGGCGGTCGATTTAACGCGTTAGCTTCGAGAGCCACCCATACAGGCAACCCCCAAATCGACATCGTTTACAGCGTGGACTACCAGGGTATCTAATCCTGTTTGCTCCCCACGCTTTCGCACATGAGCGTCAGTCTTTGTCCAAGGGGCCGCCTTCGCCTCCGGTATTCCTCCACATCTCTACGCATTTCACCGCTACACGTGGAATTCTACCCCTCTCTACAAAACTCTAGATAAACAGTATGAAATGCTGTTCCCAAGTTAAGCTCGGGGATTTCACATCTCACTTATCTATCCGCCTGCGTGCCCTTTACGCCCAGTTATTCCGATTAACGCTCGCACCCTCCGTATTACCGCGGCTGCTGGCACGGAGTTAGCCGGTGCTTCTTCTGTGACTAACGTCAATTGCTCTGTCTATTAAACAAAACACCTTCCTCATCACCGAAAGAACTTTACAACCCGAAGGCCTTCTTCATTCACGCGGCATGGCTGCGTCAGGGTTCCCCCCATTGCGCAATATTCCCCACTGCTGCCTCCCGTAGGAGTCTGGGCCGTGTCTCAGTCCCAGTGTGACTGGTCATCCTCTCAGACCAGTTAGAGATCGACGGCTTGGTGAGCCTTTACCTCACCAACTACCTAATCTCACTTGGGCTCATCTTATGGCGGGCGGCTCGAAAGTCCCACCCTTTAGTCCTAAGACATTACGCGGTATTAGCTACAGTTTCCCGTAGTTATCCCCCTCCATAAGCCAGATTCCCAAGCATTACTCACCCGTCCGCCGCTCGTCGGCAAGAGAGCAAGCTCTCCCCCGTTACCGCTCGACTTGCATGTGTTAAGCCTGCCGCCAGCGTTCAATCTGAGCCATGATCAAACTCTTCAATTCAAGTTCAATCGCTCAACGAATCTCTGACTATAATGTTGAAACCACAAAAGTTTCAATTATGAATTTACTATCAGCACTCATTAAGACTTTAGTTTTTTAAATCTTTAAATTACCAATGCCTTGCACAAGTGCCCACACAGATTGTCTGATATATTGTTAAAGAACAGTCACAATCGTCAGCTTCAAACAGCTGCGTCGTTGTGAGGTGCGCATTATAGACATTCCATAATGCTTTGCAAGGGCTTTTTCTCACTTTTTTGCAATTTATCTTTTGATTGTTCTTTTTTTATACTAAGCATGATTATATTCAAAAAAATTCTGCGTATTTGAAAATATTACCAAGCCTAACCGCAGCCCGTTCATGGGTTGTGTAACCGTCAATATACAATGATTAATGAAATAGGATAAAGGTACCAAATAAAACCGTCAGTAAAGCCAATACCATCGGCACTGCCGTTCTTTTAATGATATCGAACGGCGATACATTAGCCACGCCAGACACAGCCACAATAACCGCAGTAATCGGCGATACGCTACGGGCAATACCAGCAACCAATTGCATTGGGAGTAACATCAACACCGAAGGCACACCGATTGAAGAAGCCACTTTAGGCGCTAATGCAGCAAACGCAAAAAATGGGGCATTCCCCGATCCCATTACCACTGCTGAAAGGGCGATAATCCCCACCATCACTGCCGTCATTGTAAATACGCCAAAGCCCGAATTTTGTGCGCCTGAAATAATAGTATCAATAGCTCCAACCGCAGTTAAGCCCTTAGCGAAAGTTTCCCCTGCGACAATCAATGTGATCACAACCGCAAATTGCTTACCCATTCCGTCAAAAAACACCTGAACATTCGCAAATACCGTTTTCATGTCCCGCTTTCTGATTAATTCAAAAAACATCGCCGTAAACAAACTGATCAACATTGCCGTTACTACATTCATTTTTATCCCAGCAAAGACTAATTTGCTAAATGTTAAAATTAAAAAGAGCGGTAATAGGGGTAAAAGAATATACACAAATGGTGGAATGTCATCCATTGTTACATTCTTCTCAGTAACCTCTTTTTGTTCGGATGCGTCCCCTACCGCTGACTGACGTTTATCAAACCATTTCTGCATAAAAATATGCGCGCCGGCAATCACTAACATCGTTATCACCGCAACCGGAATTTGATAATTGACAAAATAAGCCGCGATATCCACTCCCGCTGTTTTGGAGGCTAAGACTGCATTACCCGAAGCTGGTCCCAAATCAAGACATGCCGTTGTACCAATCACCGCCGTAGCACCTTCCCTACTCACTCCTAAACTGACTAAGATTGGAAATAATGTAATCATTAACAATAATCCCAATCCTGAAGCACTTGGAATAAAAATATTGAGTAATTGCCCAATGATATAAGCAAATCCTAACATCACATAAGGGGCTTTAATTTTTTTTAAGGGTTTTATCGCTGCATTAACTAGGGTTTTACTCGCTCCGATATGATCCATATACCGCGCAAAGCCACCAACCGCCATAATCATCAAGCCCAAATCGGCCGCCCTGGAACTAAAAACCGTTTTGATGAATTCAAAGATATCAAAACCGACCCAACCGGTTGATTTATCTGCGGGTAAAATTTCTCCCAAACCGAATAAAATCGCAAAGCACATGAGAATTATCCCACCGCACATTAAGACAACTTGTGCTTTGTATTTTTTGACAATGAGATAACCAACCCCGACCGTCACAATAAGTGCAAGGATTAAACCAAACATAATTTACGCCTCCTGCTTATTTGATAAACAAAACTTAACCGTTTCATATAACAGTGTCGTACGAGGAATAATTGAGTCCAGCTCTAAGTACTCTTCCGAACTGTGATGCTTACCGCCAACCATTCCCATTCCATCAATAGTCGGCACACCTAAAGCCGCAAAGAAATTCCCATCAGAAGCGCCTCCGGTAGAAACCCACCCAGCCTCAATACCCAGTTTTTGTTTAATTTTGTCAACCTCACGGCAAAATACCAAACTTTCGTCGGTTTTAGCCCAGGGTGGGCGTGTTATCCCACCTTTGATATTAATCCGCACGCCATCTTCGGTGATTACATTGTGTAATGTTTGAATGAAGCCGTCTAATCTTTCAGCTTCTTCCGAAAGCGTAAAACGACAATCTACTTGGATTTTGACATACGCCGGAATAGTATTCGGTGTTGTCCCACCTTCAATAGTCCCTATATTTAATGCAGTTCCTTTTTCAGGTGCCACTTGCTCAAGTAAGATCTGACAAATTTTAATGCAAGCATTGATTGCATTAGCGCCAGCCTCCGGATTTACCGCCGCATGCGCTTCTTTCCCAAAAAACTCGATAATGTATCTAGCAACACCACGGCGTTCATTAACCAGGCTTCCGTTTGCCCTAGCCGCTTCTAATACAATGGCATAACGGGATTTAGCGGCAAATTTTTCTAATAATGGTCTGGAATAAATAGAGCTGATTTCTTCATCCGGATTAAAAATGACACAGATATTGCTATCACCGATTTCATTCTTTTCAGATAGCGTTTTACAAACATAATAGGATTGAATTAGCCCTTGTTTCATATCACAAACACCCGGACCATATGCCCTTTTTCCATCTTGACTGAATGGCCAGGTTGCTAACGTCCCCCGTTTGAACACGGTATCCATATGTCCTGATAGCAATACATCAAAATGATCGGCTTTGCGATTCATACAAATTAGTGCCGAACCTACTGCGGGATCTAAGGGGTGCTCTTCTACTAACCAATTTAACGCTTGGAATTTTTCACGTAGAAATTTAACAATGTCTGCTTTTCCTTGTGGATCATAACTATAAGACTCAATATTAACGATATCTTTTAAATCTTCGATAAAAATATTTCGTTCGACAATAGACATAGCAATCTCCTCATGATGTACGTTATACAACTAAGTTTACATAAAACACCTTGCCGTACAAAAAATAGACAAACATGACGATAAAGAACATAACCTTATGTGTCAAGATGAAAGAGATATTTAATATTTTTAATATATTAATTTGTGATAAAGATCTTTGATTTGCATATTGCATTAATCTATCAATCCGCATAACCCTATAGGTTATGCGGATTGCATGCATATTTGAACATTTTCTTCCGAAATAAAATAGGAATAAACTAGCCTTTCTCCGCTCTCATCCCCTCTTTACGCAAACATAAATTAAGTTTCTCCAATGCCTGCTTTTTTTGCTCTGCCGTCAATAACGAAACCGGTATATTTTTCAGTGCCGCCACTAAGCTCCAATAGAATCCCTGCGTAATAGGAAGTCCTATTTTCTTCATACGGATGTAAGCCATTTCAGCGCCGACCTCACGCAATTGACGTACACTAGTAATGTTGACTTTGCGTAATAATCGTTCATGTTTAAGCTCTAAATTAAATAAGTCTTTCGGACGTTTTTTTTGAGATAATTGAGATTCAAGTTTCGACTGCTGAACTTGTTCAATCGAATGACACAAAATTGATTTATACAATTTATCATTTTGTGTAATTTCAACGGGCAAACAATAATAAAACGACAGTGATAACGCATTATTTCCCTTACGATTTGAGCAAGTCATGGCACCTTCCCGCTCTAAAAATGCAGCTAAACGTCCCTCCGCACGCAAATAAAAAACACCACTTTGCGCAATGCCAAACATATGATTATCCTTATAAAAACCATAACCCGAGAATAAACTCTCTACAGTAATGTTCCCAATTAAACGATTTAGCTTCTCTTTTGTTAAAGACACATATGATTTTGTATTACTCATAAATAAAGTCACTCCATAATCTAATCAAGGTTAATCATCATGAGACACATTAATTTACATTTTAAAATAATGCATGAAGAAAAATGGTTTTTTGTGATCTGTATTCCTAAATTATTTTTAAAACTGGGATCTGCCGTTCAAAAAACAATCGACTCGATTATTTTTTAATCTGCAATTCGCTTCTCTATTCATTGTTTTTTCTTCAAAACTCAAGTAGCATCACTACATGAACTCATAACCTATTCTGGAATAAAGACACATGGCACTAAAAGAGATTTTAACCTTCGTTTCCGACGAACAAAAAGTAGCGGCAGAAGCATTTCTGATCAATTTTAATGCGGAGCGAAGAGAGATGATGACAACCCGTTACAATGCATTAAACCGCTATGCCCGAACAAATCAAATTGTCTTCTTAGGGGATTCAATTACCGAAGAATTTCCAATTAACGAAATGCTGCCGGAGATGACTATTTACAACCGTGGCATTAGTGGTAATGATACTTATGATGTTCTCAAACGCTTACCGGAACATATCTATCCACTACAACCGAAAAAACTTTTTCTGTTAATTGGCGTCAATGATCTAGCAAAATATCCGAATGATCCCCCGCAACAGGTCAGCGAGCGAGTCTCGCAAATTCTTACGTTACTCAAACAGCACTTGCCGCAATGCCAATGCTACTTACTTTCGGTGTTGCCGGTAAACAAATCCCATTCAGCTAAAATTGATCAAGTGATGTTAAGCTTAAGTGATAACCAACGGATTAAAGCGTTAAACAGCCACTTACAAAAAGTAGCGCAAACACACCAAGTGCGGTATCTGGATCTGCACCATCGGTTTTTAAATACTAACGATGAGTTGGAATTGGATTACACCCGCGAAGGATTGCACTTAACCTTAACAGGCTATCAAATCTACTTACAAGCGCTGTTGCCTTATTTGCAAAATTAACCAGTGGAATCGACGAAATGACGACAGAAAAAGAAAAAATGTTGGCAGGGCTGATTTATGACGCCAATAACGATGCCAATCTGATTGCGGAACGGAAAATTTGCAAAGAGCGCTGTTACGATTATAACCAACTACGCCCATCTGCCACTGAAGAGCAACAAACACTGATTCGAACGCTGTTTGGAAAAACCAAAACCCAATTTAGCATCACCGCACCATTTTGGTGTGACTATGGCTATAACATTGAAATCGGTGAAAACTTCTATGCCAACCATAACTTAGTTATTCTGGACGGAGCAAAAGTTACCTTTGGCGATAATGTATTTATCGCACCAGATTGTGGCTTCTATACTGCCGGACACCCGCTTGATGTAGAACGCCGTAATCAAGGACTAGAGTATGCTTATCCGATCACCATCGGTAACAATGTTTGGTTTGGCGGCGGCGTAAAAGTTATGCCCGGCGTCACAATTGGCAATAATGTCGTCATCGCCGCAGGCAGCGTTGTCACCCGCAATATTCCGGATAATGTGCTTGCCGCAGGAGTGCCTTGTCGGGTAATTCGAGAAATTAATGGGAAGGATAAAGCATGAGGTTAATATATTGTTACTATTGGTAATTTTTGTATGGTCATTAATATAGGAAGAACATAGGCATAGTAGACCAAATTGTTGGTAATCATAAAACCAGCTCATTGTTACCAACTCTTTTTATTTAAAAAATCATTTATAAACATTATCTTATGGCTTTTTGTTAATCCATGATGAGCGGATAATTTTCGCTTAAGTTCACTAAATAACCCTTCTAATCTATTTGTTGTATTTTCTATATTTAATTCAGGATACTTCTCAAAGGTAAATAAAAATCTTTATGTCTAATTAAACTTGCATAAGCAGTCCGTACACCACGATGTTTATAAGGGTATTTTCCTTTTTTATCAGGATTATCTGAGCGCTCATTTAAGAATAGTTTATATTTAAAATACTAATATAATGCTTGAGATAAGCGTATTTTTACGGCTTGTTTTGAGGGTTTTAATCACTATTTTTAACGCTTTTCCCGCCGATGATTTTGGCTTGCGCGTTAATTTCCTTATCACTATTGCTACTTGATGAAATTGACACATTTGAATCGGTGCGTTTAAACTATCTTTCAATAATCCACGCTTGCCATCACAAGTAATCGCTTGAATATAAAACCCTTTCTCTCTAAGTTCATTAATGGCTAATCGGTAGTACAACACTTTTTCTGTCGTCACAATTCGATGGTAAACCACCTTTCCGGTTATGCTGTCCATTAAAACAAGTACACCAAAATCATGACCGAAAAATGTGGTATCCATGAGAATATTCAAATGTTTATTAATGGGTAAATTTAGCTGTGTTTTAGGTGCTTTTAATATATGTCTCTGAATAGTTCTTAGAGAACAATGATATTTATCGGCAAGTTGTTTATAAGTCTGTTTTCCAAGCGTGTAATCAAGCTAAATTTTATTTGTTCTGATTTTTTCGGACTGTCCTAGATAACTAAAATTTTCCAGGATAGTGCTTATTAGAAAAAATCGATTAAGTTAGTATAAACAGAGCCGTTTAATTGAGTTATTTGTTGCAGGCGCAATAGTGCGTCTTGCAGCTCAATTAGTCGGCATAAATAAAAACATAGCCGTATAATGGGTTAAAATGGAAAAATGGAAATAGGGCAATTATCTAGGGCAGTCACAAAGTTAATATTAGGTTGGTTCTAAATCATCTGTGTAATGGCTAACCTCGATGACAGCAAATACGAGAACATCAACAATTTCTAAACCACCTGTGTGATGGCTAACGCGTTAAAAACATTCTTTTCTGCCCTATGAAATTTCTAAACCATCTGTGCGATGGCTAACTCCTCTCGCTCTTTGGTATCAAATTCAAAATATTTCTAAACCATCTGTGCGATGGCTAACTACATATCTAAATACACCCCACATACATATCTTTTCTAAACCATCTGTGCGATGGCTAACTAGTGTGGGGAATTAATCGAGTCCCACCCGACTTTCTAAACCATCTGTGCGATGGCTAACACTTTTTAGTGATAGTACTATCATCTTCTTTTTTTCTAAACCATCTGTGCGATGGCTAACCGATTTTAAAACGGCTTTTATCTGCACCCCAAAAGTTGGACTGCAAAACCAACTGACTAAGGTGCAGATTTTTATGACTAAATATACCCAAACATTTAAACAACACACAGTTGATTATTACTTTCAACATGCGGGCTCAGATGGCTTGCGAGTCAAACATACTGCCCGAAAATTTACCGTCGAAGAAAAGCTTCAAGCCGTCAAATTAGCCCGACAAGGGCTGTTCTCCCTTGAACACATCGCCTTAACCTTGGGTATCTCAGGAGGCACTGTTATTTCTAAATGGTTGCAACGTTTCAAACAATTTGGCATAAATGGACTGATTGATAAGCCCAAAGGACGACCAGCCGTGAATAAACCGAATAAATCGAAAAAACACGTTAAGCCATTAACGCCGTTAAAACAATTAGAACAAGAAAATCTGCGTTTGCGTGCGGAGAATGCCATCTTAAAAAAGTCGATGGAGTTATCCCTGAAAGACGAAGCCGAAAGGCAGAAATTGTTAAAGCCTTAAGCGGTGATTTTCCGCTTAATTTATTATTAGATATCATTAAGTTAGCCCGAAGCACTTATTTTTACCATCAACAACCGAAGACAGATAAAGAGGCCGATTTAAAAGCGGAAATCCGTCAAATTAAACGAGAGAATCCGCAGTATGGCTATCGCCGAGTGACATTGGCACTCGGTACGGTCAATCACAAAAAGGTGCAACGTTTGATTCAGATGATGGGCTTACAGGTGAAAGGGAGGAAAAAACGGAAATATTGTTCTTACAGAGGCGAAGTGGGTCGAATTGCTGATAATCTGTTAGTACGTCATTTTACGGCGGAAAATGCTTACGAGAAATTAGTGACTGATGTGACGGAATTCAAAGCAAAAGACGGCAATAAAGTGTATTTATCGCCAATGTTAGATTTATTTAACAATGAGGTGATTGCTTATCAACTTGGTCGTCGTCCAAACAGGGCGCCGGTTGAGCAGATGTTGCGACAAGCCGTGAATAAGCTCCCGAAGGAGGCAACGCCGATATTACATTCAGACCAAGGCCGGCAGTATCAAATGCCGTCTTATCGCAATATATTGGCAGATAATCAGATTCAAATCAGTATGTCGAGAAAGGGAAATTGTTTGGATAATGGCGCAATGGAAAGTTTTTTCGGCAGGCTGAAGACAGAATGTTTTTATGTTCGGCAATTTGATACGGCAGATGACATTGAGCAGGCGGTTCATCAATATATTGAGTATTACAATACTGAACGAATTCAAGTAAGATTAAAAGGATTAAGCCCGATACAATATCGAACTCAATCCGTTCATTAAGCAGTCCAACTTTTTGGGTCAGATCAAATTTTAGATTAATAAAATTGATTTAAATAGCACTACTGAGAAGAGGGCAACAGCGAAATTCACCATCTCATTTCAATACACACTTTCATAGGCAAGAATCTTCGTCCTATTATAAAATTTCATTATAATTCAGCGTTTCAATTCACACTTTCGTGAAGGAGCGACACACTTTTCCGTAGACGCGAAAATGTTTTCTCTGTGTTTCAACTCGTACTTCAATAAAGGCTCGACAAATTCAAGGATGGCGCGGAGTGTATAATAAAGCGTTTCAACTCACAGCGGCGTATGAGCCGCTGGCACCTCCGCCCGTTGATAATGGGTCGAATACAGGGTTTCAACTCACAGCGACGTATGAGCCGCTGGACAATCTGTGATTGACAGTCGTCAAAATGTGCTGTTTCAACTCACAGCGGCGTATGAGCCGCTGGGTCATTGCCGTTTTCATCTGCACGCTGATTGGCTGTTTCAACTCACAGCGGCGTATGAGCCGCTGGAAGTCCACCCCAATTTTAAGCCGTCAGTAGTATAGTTTCAACTCACAGCGGCGTATGAGCCGCTGGTTGCCGTCCTGGTAGCTGACTTTGCCCAAGACCGGTTTCAACTCACAGCGGCGTATGAGCCGCTGGCGGATCTGTAACATTGTTGGTAGTCCGCTGCGGAGGTTTCAACTCACAGCGGCGTATGAGCCGCTGGAAGCATGATTAAAATCATCAAAAATAATATTGATGTTTCAACTCACAGCGGCGTATGAGCCGCTGGATGTTGAACAAAGCCGTTTATACGGGTAAGGTTGAGTTTCAACTCACAGCGGCGTATGAGCCGCTGGTTAAAATCGGTAGGAATACGGTGATAACGCGTGAGTTTCAACTCACAGCGGCGTATGAGCCGCTGGATATACCTTTTACAGCAACGGCGGCGCAGACATTGTTTCAACTCACAGCGGCGTATGAGCCGCTGGGTATCATGTTTGATACCAAAGTTCGGGTGTTACAGTTTCAACTCACAGCGGCGTATGAGCCGCTGGTTTATGCCTAGCAAACACATAGATGATCTAACGTGGTTTCAACTCACAGCGGCGTATGAGCCGCTGGAAGACACCAATATAGCCATCATCTGATTTATATGGTTTCAACTCACAGCGGCGTATGAGCCGCTGGAAAGAGTGTTCGTTGTGGCAAGTGCTAGAGCGAGTTTCAACTCACAGCGGCGTATGAGCCGCTGGTGGGCTTTCCAGACGCGATCGAGTATGACGATTTGTTTCAACTCACAGCGGCGTATGAGCCGCTGGCTTTGCAGCTTATGCCTATCCACTGCCGATAACCGTTTCAACTCACAGCGGCGTATGAGCCGCTGGTCTATGCGCCGAGCGTGCCGAACCTGTCCGGCGTGTTTCAACTCACAGCGGCGTATGAGCCGCTGGATGTGTTGAAATCAATAACGCAGGATTAAAAATGTTTCAACTCACAGCGGCGTATGAGCCGCTGGAATTGATTTGAGAGCTAAGATTATTGATCGCTTAGTTTCAACTCACAGCGGCGTATGAGCCGCTGGGGCTTTGGTCAATAATAACGGGTGGCACAGCGGCCGTTTCAACTCACAGCGGCGTATGAGCCGCTGGGCAATGGCAGCAACAGATTACAGTTCGATTACCGGTTTCAACTCACAGCGGCGTATGAGCCGCTGGATAACAAGGGTAATTTGAGGCTTGAGCCAGGGCGTTTCAACTCACAGCGGCGTATGAGCCGCTGGTTGTTAAGTTTTGGAAACAAAACAAAGCGGTGCTTGTTTCAACTCACAGCGGCGTATGAGCCGCTGGATTTTTCATGTTGTTCTCCTAAAAATAAAAAAGGGTTTCAACTCACAGCGGCGTATGAGCCGCTGGAGAAATTGACCGCTATTATGCAACCTTGTTGCATGTTTCAACTCACAGCGGCGTATGAGCCGCTGGGGAGCAGTTAGGCAAGTTAATTGTTGTGAAAGATGTTTCAACTCACAGCGGCGTATGAGCCGCTGGGCACAGTTGAGCGCACAACAATTTCACCCCTGCGGTTTCAACTCACAGCGGCGTATGAGCCGCTGGGCACTCAACACCGCCTCGCTCGCCGCCTCATGCTGTTTCAACTCACAGCGGCGTATGAGCCGCTGGGAAGCTGTGTTGGCGTTTAAGACCAGCGACAATGTGTTTCAACTCACAGCGGCGTATGAGCCGCTGGTGGTTCAGGTAATAGTGACGGGGATGGAGATGGTGTTTCAACTCACAGCGGCGTATGAGCCGCTGGATGGGGCAATTATTAAACGCCTGGATATCACAACGTTTCAACTCACAGCGGCGTATGAGCCGCTGGTTCTAACCTCGCCGTTAATTAATGTGTCAGCTATCGTTTCAACTCACAGCGGCGTATGAGCCGCTGGATTTTTGTAAAACTGAAATAATCTATCTGCCTTTGTTTCAACTCACAGCGGCGTATGAGCCGCTGGGTCATAGACGTAGCTTTGTTTAGTGATTTTAGGCTGTTTCAACTCACAGCGGCGTATGAGCCGCTGGCTACGCAGCGAGCAAGTGCGGTCAAATGCGATTGTTTCAACTCACAGCGGCGTATGAGCCGCTGGATGGCAGTCCCAGTAATGCGGTGGATTGGCTTACGTTTCAACTCACAGCGGCGTATGAGCCGCTGGAAACTGGACAAGAAATTAATTTTGCGGTGGGCTTGTTTCAACTCACAGCGGCGTATGAGCCGCTGGTGTCTGAGCGCCAAGAGCGCAAGAATACCATGGAGTTTCAACTCACAGCGGCGTATGAGCCGCTGGTTCGGTCAGCTTTAAAAGCCGGATAGTCTCGAGGTTTCAACTCACAGCGGCGTATGAGCCGCTGGCTAAAGGTAAATTCCCAAATGGTGTTGATTTAATGTTTCAACTCACAGCGGCGTATGAGCCGCTGGATATTATTAAATAGTTCTCCACCGCCTAATAATGGGTTTCAACTCACAGCGGCGTATGAGCCGCTGGGTGCCGGGCGACATAAAACTACAGCTGATCGAACGTTTCAACTCACAGCGGCGTATGAGCCGCTGGGACGATCAAAACGGAATATCATCGTCGAAATTCGTTTCAACTCACAGCGGCGTATGAGCCGCTGGATTATGAATAATAGTTACTTTTTTCCTAACAGTTGTTTCAACTCACAGCGGCGTATGAGCCGCTGGATATTTGGATTAATTTGGGGATTGCTTGCAATCAGTTTCAACTCACAGCGGCGTATGAGCCGCTGGGTCTCGATGAAGTTTGGCGGATATTTCCGAATGAGTTTCAACTCACAGCGGCGTATGAGCCGCTGAAAGGATTTTTTAGATCCATGATTAAATCTCCGTGTTTCAACTCACAGCGGCGTATGAGCCGCTGGGATAAGATACCACCGGTTTTATCGCCCATATCGTGTTTCAACTCACAGCGGCGTATGAGCCGCTGGCCGTAACGCCTTTAGCCAGTAGCGCAAAAACAGGGGTTTCAACTCACAGCGGCGTATGAGCCGCTGGTTAACTAGTTAAAAATAAAGGTTATTGGGGTAGCGTTTCAACTCACAGCGGCGTATGAGCCGCTGGCTAAGTGTCCACATACAAATCTAAGTGTCCACATACGTTTCAACTCACAGCGGCGTATGAGCCGCTGGGCGAGCGCTCTCCAGTTCGAGGCGCACACGTGTGTTTCAACTCACAGCGGCGTATGAGCCGCTGGCACTGCCGTTAAACACTTTCATCGCAAGGGAGCTGTTTCAACTCACAGCGGCGTATGAGCCGCTGGCGGTTCAAGTGATTCGGGTTCAGGGGGTATTAGTGTTTCAACTCACAGCGGCGTATGAGCCGCTGGTGGCGACTGAATAAGCCGTTTCTGACTGTCCCATGTTTCAACTCACAGCGGCGTATGAGCCGCTGGTTTCCGCAAAGCTCAAGGTTCATTTTGGTAGCGGCGTTTCAACTCACAGCGGCGTATGAGCCGCTGGCTGCTTCATTTTCTATCCCTAGCGACATTGCCGCTTGTTTCAACTCACAGCGGCGTATGAGCCGCTGGGGAATATCAGGAAGCCGCTCCCATACACCATCAGTTTCAACTCACAGCGGCGTATGAGCCGCTGGAATCGGGGTGAGCTTATTTTTCATCGCTAAAACGGTTTCAACTCACAGCGGCGTATGAGCCGCTGGCAAGTTAAAATATCTAACCTATTTTCATGATGAGGTTTCAACTCACAGCGGCGTATGAGCCGCTGGACCCTACTTTAAAATGTATTAAATATTAATATGTTATATATTTATATTCGCTTACACCTAAAATAAAAAGAGTAATCAGACTATATCATAATCTAAAATTAATTTCATTTATCCAAATTGTTAAAGAAATCAAGCGTCGCCAATCTCCCCGCATTTCCATGAGAACAACAGGTTAGCGCGCTACACAATCAGTGTATCTTTGAATATATCTACCGCAGCTTTTGCGCCGTGGTGTTCCACTTTGCGTCGCCATTTGCTGCCCAGGTGGTAAAAGCGCAGGCTGTCGGTTTCGGGTTGATAGGTGGCGAGCAACTTGGCTTTCAGGCGCACCCATTGGTCGGGGGCGATGTCGCATTCGAATACCGAATATTGCACGCGCACGCCGTAGTCTAGGCACAGTTTGGCAATCCGCCGCAGGCGCGCTTGGCCTTCGGGGTCTTCCAGCGAAATATCATAGGTAATCAGCATCAGCATGGGCTACCTCATCAAAAACGGCGGATATTCGGCCAAATCGCCGCGCAGATGGCGTGCCAGCAGCATGGCCTGAATATAGGGCAGCAAGCCGATTTCCACCTCTTCCTGCAAATACGGATGAATGATTTTTTCCTGCTTTTTGGCTTGCAGGCTTTGAAACAACAGCTTGCGCGCATCCACCTTGATATTCACCGCCCCGCTGGCTTCCGTCTCAAAATCCTGTAGGCGGATTTGACCGCGGTTAATCAGGCTCAACACCATTCTGTCCACCCACCAAGCGCGGAATTCTTCCAAAATATCTTGCGCCAAACTGTCGCGCCCAGGCCGATCAGCGTGCAAAAAGCCCACTTGCGGATCCAGCCCCACGCTTTGCAGCGCGCCGCTAATATCCTTGCCCAATACACTGTACAGAAAAGACAGCAAGGCATTGACCGGATCGCGCGGCGGGCGGCGGTTGCGGCCGTTAAACACAAAACCGCACTTTTGCGTCAGCAAATGCTGAAACACGCCGAAATAGCGCGAAGCCGCATCGCCCTCAATGCCGCGAATCTGCTCCAGATTATCCGCCCGTTGTAATTGCGCCAAACTGAAATTCAAGGCACGAATGGCCGTCTGAATCTCATCGTGTTCGCCATGATTACGCTGCCTGCGCTGCAACACCCGCTTCAACGACTGGATTTTCGCCGCAATGATATTACGCGCAATTGGTACAGGATTATGTTCCGACACCTTGTACTGCGCCCGCCGCAACAACACATTGCCGCTCTGCCGCCCCTGCAAACGCCCGAGATAACGCCCGTTTTCGGTAAAAAACGCCAAATTGACATTATTTTCCCCGCAAAACCCCATCAAAAACGGCGACACCAACACATTACCGAAACAGAAAATATGCGCAATCGAATGCACAGGCAATTGCAACAACTTCTGCCGCTCGCCTTCAACGGTTTTTTCAATCAGCAAGGTTTCCCGCTCTTTATGCAAGTAAGTACCTTGGGTGGTGATGTAGAGGGTGTTTTGGAGTTTGCGCATGATTATTTTTAATTTCTCAATTAATTTTTTAATCTGACGTACATATGCTCCTGCATTCCTTCCGCATTTTGACGCATTTCATATTCAAAAATATCAGGATGCTTTTTTATTAAATCGGTCAATTTTTTACAACCAAAATTTCGCGGATCAAAATCAGTCTGCAAGAGCTTCCAAGTCGAGCCAAAAGAAGCAGCCGTAACCCATTCACTATCAGATTGTTCAAATATTTTTTGAATAATATCCATTGGTAGAGCAGTATGGTGAACATGGCTACTGCTTATTTTGGCTTTAGCGGTATCAGTAACTGCTATGGCTTGAGATGGTTTACTTTCTATTGCCAATTCTTCTTTTTCTTTATCAATAGTAGGCGGCAATAAATTTTCCACATAGATAAATTGACTACACGCATTGCGAAAAGCTTCGGGCGTTTGCTTTTTGCCAAACCCATAAACGGTTACCCCCTCCTCCTTTAAGCGGATTGCCAATGCAGTAAAATCACTATCGCTAGATACAATACAAAATCCGTCAAACCGCTCTTTATAGAGTAAATCCATCGCATCAATAATCATAAGACCATCAGTTGCATTCTTGCCTGTAGTATATGCAAATTGCTGCATTGGTTTAATCGCAAATTCATTAATAACTTGCTTCCACTTTCCATTATCAGCTACAAAGTTCCCATAAATCCGTTTAACCGTGGCTTCGCCAAATTTGGTTACCTCTTCTAATATTGCTTTAATGCTATTTGCCGAAGCATTATCTTTATCAATCAAAACAGCAAGATAGGCTGACTTTTCTTCCACTACATTAAAACTGGTTTTGTACTTAGACATTTTCACCCTTAAATTATTAATCATTTTTACCGTAATCAAACAACCCCGCCACATACTCCCCCGACCTATCCTTTTTCAACAAAGAAGGCTGGCACAGCTCCAACAACGAACACGCTTTGCAATGTTTGCCATACACAGGCTGCGGGGTTGCACCACTTTCCAGCAGCGACCGCACTTTGGCAATCACCGCCAATGTTTCTTGCCTGAGGCCGTCTGAAAACAAGACCGGTTCGCGATGGCGGGTTTGCTGATACCACAACGCGCCCTCCTCCACCGTTTTGCCGGTCATTTCTTCCAAACACAAAGCCTGCGCGCAAAGCTGGATTTCGTCCCAATGCTCAGATTTGGGCTTGCCGCGTTTGTATTCCACCGGTTTCAGACGACCTGTTGCCAGCTCGTGTTCGACCATATCGAGAATACCGCTCAAGCCCAAATTTTCAGCCGATACGTGCACGCTACGTTCAAAGCGAATGCCTTTGCGTGTTTCGGGTTCGCCCGAATCCACCCGCTCATGCAACGCCCTACCCTGTGCGGTAAGAAAATTCTCCGCCCACGCTTGCTCGTTGTGTATCAACGCACATTGGCGCGGACAAAAGGCATAGTGTTGCAGGGCGGAGAGGGGGATTGGGCGCATGGTTAGAAGCCGTTAATCTCTTTGGGTTCTAATCCTTTCAAATTATTCAGCACATAGCTGCCGTCGGCATTCACGCTCAGGCTGCCGTGTACTTTGGCGGATGAATATTGACCGGATTTGCAGTTGTGCTCCCACCAAATCAGCTTCAATACCTGCATACTGCCTTCGGGACGGGCGGAAGAGGCATCGCCTTCAAACAATTTGCTCAGCACGGCTTTGATTTTTTCGGCATCGGTATCGCTGAAGCCGGTGCGCTCCGCCAATTGCGGCGACATTGCGCCATAGGCAACATAAATGCCTTTGTCGATACGGTGTTTCATGCCCATAGTGTCGGAGCCGCGTTTGCTGCCATCACCTTCGCCGCTCACGCTTTTGGTAATCTGGGTGCTGGTAACGATGACCGGCTCAATGCTGAAAGCCGATTGAATAGTAACCGGACCACGCACGGCGATGGAGACACCCGAAGCATCATCACTTTTACCAAAGGCGAACACTTGCCCGAAGCTGCGCACGTCCAGCCATTTTTCACAGGCTTTTTTGGCGGTTTCGTCTTTGTTGGCTTTTTTCGGATTAAAGGCATCTGCCCCTAAGCCAATGTCTTTGTCCTTGGCACGATTGGCGAGGCTGGTCATGCCATCGGTTTTCTTTTCATCCGATTGCACGAAAATAGCTTCCCCACTATCTTGCAAACGGTCGCGGATTTTTCGTTTCAGGCACACGTCGGTCATTTCGCCGATACCTGAAAAATCCACACGCGGGCGGTTGCCGTTTAAGGGGTCGCCGTTGGGATTGGCATTTTGTACGCCGATAATCAGGGCGAAGTCGATTTTTTTAGTTAAGCTCATTGGGTTTTCCTTTGAATGTTGGTTATTTATTCGCTTGCTTCGGTTTTCTTTTGCTTGGCTTCGATGGCTTTTTCAATGTCACGCTTGATCTCCATTTTTTGGCAATGATAGCCAAGCAGAAATTCGCCGCTTAATTTGCTGTCGGACACAAAATCTTCGGGCTTGAACAAATCCATGATTTCGCCGATGGCTTGTTTGCCGGTATCTTTTTGACGGCTGCGCAAGCGGTCTTGGTAAGGGGCGAGCGCCAACTCGATATTTCGCCAAGTAGCAAACGGATGTTCTGCAAAGCGCTGCATATAACGCTCGGCGGTGGTTGCACGCTTTTCTTCTGCCAGATACAAGGCGTAAGATTCGATATTTTCGGCAATCGCCAACAGCCTGCCGTATAAATAATCGCGTGATGTATTTTCTTTATCTAAAGCCATAGAGTAGTTTCTCCGTTGTGATGAATCGTGATGACGGGCGAGATAGCCCCGATATAAGCTACAGGCTACACCGATATTGCGTTCCCATTCCCAATGCTCATAACCATTGGGAGTACAGGCCGTCTGAAAGCTCTGTTGCACCAAATCCTTGGGTATCGGCACATTTCGTCCGCCGGCGATGACGGGCAACAAACGGGCGTAAAGTTGCTTTTTGAGCTTGCCGTCTTTATCCGATACTTTGCCGTAAATTGCTTCATAAATCGCATAAGGCGCAGGCGGAATCATCGGCCAAATGGTTTGTTTGCTTTTCTTTTTGCCGTCTTGCGTTTCACGCGAATAGCGTTGATACCAAGAGAAATCATCGACCCAAGCATCCAAATTGGCAAAATAATTTTCAGGTAAAAATTCCTGATAATAGGTTAGTGCCATGCGACCGGGGGTGGCGGAATCCAGCATTAATAAAGAAATCTGTTCGTGTTCGCTTAATTGGGCTTGCAGACCGTGCAGTTTCTTTTTAATCAACTCGGCTGCTGTTTTACCGATATTGGCCGACCAATCTCGCTGGTTGATGCTTTCAGACGGCCTATTGCTTTCATCGCCTGCTTCTACAATTGCTAAATCATCATCGTCAGCATCAAGATAGTCGTAATTGTCTTGCAAGGGAGACGGTACGGTTTCGCCGCTGATTGCCCAAGCGACGGTGACTTGTTCGCCATTGCGGATTCCTTGGTTTCCGATTAGCCAGCGCAAGGCACTATGGGCTTTGGCCGATACTTCCGATGCGATGCTTGCAGCTTCTTCAGCCGTTTCAAATCGGCCACGGAAGGTATAGCCGCCTTTATCATTGGATGAAATCAACTTTGCCTTATCACCGGTATGACGCAGCTTGGCAGGATGCATGGTTGATATGACCGCCTCTTCACCTTGTATCAGACAAAATCCCTTAGTTGCTTCACTCGCCGCAAGATAATCAATCCATGACTGCTGAATGGCTTTGTCTGTCCACGTTTCACTTTGTACATCTCCAGCAAGCTCAACCCGCCAACACACCAAAGCGGAACCATAATCTTGATTTTTGGGCAAGGTTGCAAAAATGGGGGGAGCATCCTCACCCTGCCAAGAATTTAATACATGGCCGTCTGAATCCAGTTGAAACACACCCGCTCGAATCAAGTCAGCCATGACCTGACCTTTGGCAACATAATGCAAAACAGACCGCACTTTCGAATGGGCATACGGTGAATCACACCATGCTTGCAATTGCTGCAAATAACCATCGAAATAGGCCTTTTTATCACCACCGAAATCCGCATAATCTTTGGCAACATATTGGATTTTATCGGCAAAGGGATGCGGCGCTTCACCACTGGTTCTGTTTTCCGAAGATTCAGTTACCGGAAGCAAAACAGTCGTCTTTGGCGGCATAACCCTGGCCGTCTGAAAACTCCCCTCGCCATCCACTACAATTTCAATATGGGCAGTTTGCAAGGTGTGGGCAACTGGCGTAAGCGGATTATCTGCACTATCCATTTTTGCCGAAATCACATCATACGTCCGATAAAGTTTCTGCATCCAGCTCATAAACCCAGCTCCTTCGCTTCATCTTCCACCGCCTTAAGGTTTTCACCACGACCAAAGGATTTTTCAGGCTGCATTTTGCGGATAAAACGGGTTTTCAGACGGCCTGTATCATCCACGCGCGGAAATTCAATCACGCCGTTTTGCATATTCGCCCGCCAAAACCGACTGATCAGCTCATGATTTCCCGTTTCTTCCGGATAGCCGAAGCTGTGGAACATCAAGCCGAAATCCAAATTCGGCACTTCATCGTAAAATCCTTTACCTTCGCCAAATTCGCACGGCTCGACATAGCCTTGGCAATCCCGCGTTCCCAAGAAAATATCCTGTCTGCCACCGCGATTGATCATCCGTTCGGCAATAGCGAGATGTTTGGCGGGAATGCGGTCTTCAACCAAATTCGGCTGGTGCATATTCCATTCAAAATGGGCTTCTACCTGATATTCCACATCCTGCAAAAAGGTATAAATCGCCAAGGTATTGCCGCCGTCCCAATTCAGCGGCTTGGTGGATTTGCTCTGGGTTTGAATCGGCTTCATCACCCGAATGCGGTCGATATGCCAGATCAATGTCGGTTTCCAATATACGCTCCGGACGATGCCTTTTATCGCTTCATAAGTCGGCACTTGGTAGCTGAATTTTTCCCCGCCGATTTTGGTCACCGGGTCGGTAAACAAAGCCTGCCGCCCCCATACGCGAAAACTGATTTTATTTTTCATAATTCTCCTATGCACTCAAAAATTCCATCGGTGCGACTTCGTCAACCGCCAAGCCGTATTCTTGACTGTAATACCGCTCTTTCAAATAGTAAATACCCGTATCCGCAATTGGATAAATCGCCTCTTCTTTGATTAACTTCTCCCAAATATTGGGAAACACATTCACACTGAATCTTTGGGCTTTTGACAATAAATGATAAAACCGCTTGGGTGCATACTCGCCGCACAATTGGGCAATCAGCTCCTTGCCCTCACCATAAGGCACAATCACCGCCCGAGTGGGCGCATCAATTGCTTGGAATGCCCGCCCCGCACTTTTGAACGACTGCATCAGCAAGGGATACTGTTTGTTTTGTTTGCGTTTGTCGTTTTTGGCGGCATAAACGTTGTGACCGTTGTCGCCCAGCCAATCCAACAGGCTACCTGAAGTGCTGTTTTTAAGCGGGTACACCATTTCGCCGCTGCGTTGGTAAAAATAATATTGAAAATAACGTTCCATCGCACCGGGCTGCAAAATATCCTGCCCTGTAAAATCTCGAAACACCCGTCCTGCCTGCTGCTGCCCCTTCTCAATATCAGGCAGCAGATCTTTGAGATTATTCGGCTCTTGCAGATTCAGCACCCAAACCTTGCCTTTTCCCTCTGCTTCACCATGCCGATTACAACGTCCCGCTGCTTGGGCGATGCTGTCTAATCCGCCCAAAGCGCGAATCACGCACGCCATTGATATGTCCACGCCGGCCTCAATGAGCTGGGTGCTGACACACAGCACGGGCAATTTGGCTTGCAGGCGTTGCTTCATTTTTTCAAACAAATCCTTGCGGTGCGTGGCGCATTGGTTGGTACTCAGATGAAACAAGGCTTCAGACGGCACATTATGCCGTTGGCAATATTGATAAAGCTCGGCCGCCCATTTTTTGGTATTGACGATAAACAGGCAGCTTGAAGCCGTCTGAAACTGTCCCAGTAAAAATGCCCCCGCATCATCCACTGACCAGCCGCCCGCTTTTTCATTCAGACAAACCTCCACGCGCGATAAATCAGCAAACAGTCGGGCGATATCATCGTGTTCCCCCATGATTTCCGCATTGTCCGCCAGCTTTAACAAACCGTTTACCAGCACCTTGTTTCGGTCTTCTTCCGGAAATTTATCCAAGCCGGATTCGGCCAATAAAGGTTGAGTGGCAGTACACAAGATAGCACTGCTTTTGCCGAATCGGGTTAGCCAGTTGAGCGTGTTGCAAAACATATGTACGCATTTCACCGGTAAAGTCTGGATTTCATCAAAAATCAGCACGCTTCGAGTCATCGGGTGGATATGCCGCGCACCTCGTGTGCCGCCACCAAACCAAGCGTCCAAAAATTGCACCATGGTGGTGAACACAATCGGCTTGTCCCAATTTTCAGCAAGCAGTTTGTTTTGCCAGCTTTGCTTTTCAGGATCGAGATTGGAATGGTGTTCCAGCACCCAATCATCGCCCAAGATTTCACGGACAGTTTGGGCGTTTTGATCGATGATGGAGGTGTAAGGGATAATATAGATAATGCGGTCTAATTGGTGCTTTTGCGCGTGATGCAAAGCATGGCGGAGACTTGCCAAGGTTTTACCGCCGCCGGTTGGCACGGTCAGCGTGTAAATACCTTGCGGGTCATTTGCCCTATCCAGGCAAGCATTGGAAATTCGTTGACGGATTTCATCAATCGGATAACGGGGCTTGAATGCTGCAAGGTGAGTTTCTAATTTATCAATCGCTGGTTGCCAATCGGTTTGCTTTTGCAAACTTCGTAAGATTTTACGGTTGTCATCTTCAAAATCGGCACTATTGATACGGTCGGCATCAATCAGACAGCTAAACAAAAAACGGGTGAAACAGCCCAGATAGAATTCTTTCACCTTGTCGCTGGCTTCAGGTAAGCGCAGCAGGTCTTTTAGCGGTGTCACTATCTGTTTGAGCAAGGCTGTGTCCGCCAAGGTTTGCGCCTGCTGCATGACCGCAGAATCCGCATTTTGCTCGCATTCGCTCAAATGGGTTAAAGCGTCATCTTTATCAAACCGCTTTTGCCAAACCACGTTACCTTCGGCATCCAGGCAATCAATCAAACCCGCGCCATGATGCGAAGCGATGCACAGCCCCAATAGCTGCCCGCACAACTCTCCCTGACCTTGTGTACCAAATTTTTTCAATTCGCGATAAACCCACTGCGCCCCTGCCGTGGAGTGATCAACCTTGCTGCCGTTTGGTGTGCTTTCCTCATCGTCTAAATCGGGATTGACTAGCCTGTTACATCATGAATATACTTTTGAAATTTCAGAGAATATTTACCGAAGTCATGCATCAGTCCCAACAATTCTCCTGCCAAATCCAGCCCCAGCTTCGCAGCCAGCATTTTGGCAATCGCCGCAGTTTCAAACAGATGGGTTTCCACCGATTGCTTGGTGCTGTCTGATTTACGGACATGGGCAATGTATTGTGTTTTCAAAGTTTTCTCCTCATGATTATTTCGCCCCAAAACTAACAGAGAACCTTGTACTATAAAAAAGCCCCGCCGCCATTTATCCATATTCTGGACATGACTTTGCAGGGCTGGTTTTCAGCCGAGTGGGCATAGTATTGAGAAAATCGCTTATTTTTCATGAATAAGTCTACCATTCGCAAAAGTTATTCTGAATTTACACTCCGATATATCCGATGTCTATGAGTATTTTCTATAATTGCTTGCTATATCACACTATTTCGGTTGGACTTCCTCATACAACCATTGCGCCACTTGTTTGGCATAATAGGTCAAAATACCGTCTGCGCCGGCGCGTTTGAAGCAGAGTAAGGCTTCCATAATCGCCGGTTTTTCCGCCAGCCAGCCGTTTTGGATTGCGGCTTGGAGCATAGCGTATTCGCCGGAAACTTGGTAGGCGAAAGTCGGGACGCCGAAGTGGTGTTTCACGCGGTAAACCAAATCCAAATACGGCATGCCCGGTTTGACCATCACCATATCCGCCCCCTCTTGCAGGTCTAACGCCACTTCTTGCAAGCCCTCGTTGCTGTTTGCCGGATCAAGTTGGTAGGTTTTCTTATTGCCGCCTTTCAAGTTGCTACTGGAGCCGACCGCGTCGCGGAATGGTCCGTAGAAACCGGAGGCATATTTGGCGGAATACGCCATAATCTGGGTGTTTACAAAGCCGTTTTGTTCAAGTGCGGTGCGGATTGCGCCGATCCGCCCGTCCATCATATCGCTTGGGGCGACAATGTCCGCACCGGCAGCAGCGTGCGACAAGGCTTGTTTGACTAAAATCTCGCTGGTGGTATCGTTGAGCACATAACCTTGCTCGTCGATAATGCCGTCTTGTCCGTGTGTAGTGTAAGGATCGAGCGCGACATCAGTCAGCACACCCAGTTCAGGATAAGCGGCTTTCAAGGCGCTAACCGCACTTTGCACCAAGCCGTTCGGGTTATAGGCTTCTTCTGCCAACAACGATTTTTTACCCTGTTCAATCACCGGAAACAGGGCGATCACCGGTACACCGTATTTCACCAATAACCCGGCTTCGATCAGCAATTGATCCAAGGTTAAACGCTCCACGCCCGGCATTGACGGCACCGCTTCGCGCTGATTTTCGCCCTGCATGATAAACACCGGATAAATCAAATCATCGGCAGTCAGCCTATTTTCCGCGACTAGCCGACGGCTGAAATCATGGCGGCGCAAACGGCGCATACGGTTAGCCGGGAAACGAGCAAAAATTTGTTGAGTCATAATCTTGTCCTCTCTTTAACGCAATAAGACGCCAACGGCGTCTTTAATTCGGAATCTTTATCTGATTAAGAGTCTGCGGCGGCTTCATCTTCTTCCCGCGGTTTATAAAAACGGGAGAACACCAAACCGACTTCAAACAGTAACCACATCGGAATTGCCAGCAATGTTTGTGAAAACACATCCGGCGGGGTTAAAAACATCCCAGCCACGAATGCCGCGACGATAATATAAGGGCGTTTTTTACGCAGATCGTCCGCTGTCGTCACGCCGCTCCAACAAAGTAAAATAATCGCAATCGGCACTTCGAAGCAAATGCCGAATGCCAAGAAAATGGTAAGCACAAAATCCAGATAGCTGCTGATATCGGTGGCGATTTGCACTCCTTCCGGTGCGGTTTTGGTTAAAAAACCAAACACCAGCGGGAACACCACATAATAAGCGAAGGCAACGCCGACATAAAACAGTAAGGTGCTGGAAACCAACAACGGATAAACCAAGCGTTTTTCATGTTTGTACAGCGCAGGGGCGACAAACGCCCAAGCTTGATATAACAGGTACGGCACGGAAAGGAAAATCGCCACCACGCCGGTCAATTTTAACGGCGTGAAAAACGGCGCCACCACGCCGGTGGAGATCATGCTGGCGCCTTGCGGCAACTGTTCAATCAGCGGTAACGCGATAATCCGATAAATATCATTGGCAAAAAACACTAACGCGCAAAAGACGATTAAAATACAAACGATGGATTTTAACAGACGATTGCGTAATTCAATTAAATGGCTGATTAACGGTTGTGAGTCTTCAACTGACGACATACTACATTATCCTCACCGCGTTGACTAAGCGGACGCTTTGTCGGGTTGTGCCGTAGGTTCGGCGGTTGCTTCTGACTGATCAAGTTGTAACGGTGCGGCTTCCGCCTGTTGCGGATCAAGCTGTGCTTCACCCGCTTCGGCAAGTTCCGCCTGTTCATCGGCACTCAAGCTGTCTTCAATCCGTTTAACACCGTCTTGCAACTCTTTATTCAGACTATTCAGATTGCTTTGCTGCTCCTGCACATCCCGTTCCATTTTTTGTGCGGATTCTTTCAAATCCTGAATACTTTTAGCCAATTCCGGTGAAAGATCGCCCAAATTCAATTTTTCCGCTTTTTTAATGCTTTCTTGCAATTCATGCAATTTCAGTTCTTGGCTTAATTCATTCTGAACATTGGTGGCAATGCCGCGAATGGTTCTAATCCAGCCGACAACCGTTCTGATCGCCACGGGCAAACGCTGCGGCCCCAATACCACCAACCCGACGATAAAAATTAAAACCAGTTCGGAAAAACCAATATCAAACACGATTTATGCCTGCTCTTTATCTTTGACAGTTTGTTTTTCTGCTGTTTTTTCAGCTGAATTTTCTAATGATTGCTGAAATTCGGCATCTTTCTCTTTGGCATCGTCGTCTTTAATGGCTTTTTTAAAGCCTTTCACCGATTCACCCAGATCCGAGCCTAATGTCTTCAGTTTTTTGGTTCCGAATAACAGGACTACGATTAATACGATAATGGCAAGTTGCCAAACGCTGATACCCATAAAATCACCTCATGATATGAAAAATAGCGCCGAAACGGCTAAATTCCGATTGTTTAAATACTATTGTTAAAATAATGCGTTATGCTACTTGAAAAACTTTAAACTATTGATAGCTTAGCGTCAATCTGCAAATTCATTTTGGATCAAATTTTCATTAATCCCTTTTTATCAAGCCGTAAAGCCAGATTATAACCGCACTTAGTAGTAAGCACGAACTAAAAAATAGCGGTAAATGTTCAAATTGCAAAAGTGTTGTGACGAATATCACACTCCCAACCAACGCACTGTACCAATGGCGGCGCTGATGTCGTTGGTTTTTATACAAAGTGCGGTTTAATTCGCCAAGCTGACGACCAATCTCTTTTTGCTGTTGCAGCGCATGATACAACGTTTCCGGCATTTCGGCAAAATGTTCGCGGAAATACGGCAAGCGCTCTTTAATCCCGCGATAAACCGATTTGAAGCCGATCTGATCATCCAACCAATTTTGTAAAAACGGTTTGGCGGTTTGCCACAGATCCAGCTGCGGGTAGATCTGCCTGCCCAAGCCTTCGATATACAATAAGGTTTTTTGCAACAACACCAACTGCGGCTGCACTTCCATATTGAAGCGGCGCGCAGTATTGAACAGGTTTAACAACACATGCCCGAAGGAGATTTCACTCAGCGGCTTGGCGAAGATCGGATCACAAACGGTGCGAATCGCCTGTTCGAACTCTTGCACATTGGTATCTTCCGGCACCCAACCGGAGTCGACGTGCAATTGCGCCACCCGTTGATAATCGCGATTGAAAAAGGCGAGAAAATTTTCCGCCAGATAGCGTTTATCTTCACGGTTAAGTGAACCGACAATGCCGCAGTCAATGCCGATATATTGCGGATCTTCAGGATGTTCGGGATTAACAAAAATATTGCCCGGGTGCATATCGGCATGGAAAAAACTGTCGCGGAACACTTGGGTGAAAAACACCTGCACGCCACGCTCCGCCAGCAATTTCATATTGGTGCCGTTGGCTTCCAACGCAGCGATATCCGACACTTGAATGCCGTAAATCCGCTCCATCACAATCAGATTTTTGTAGCAGAAATCACTATACATTTCCGGCACATACAGCAGCGGGCTGTTTTCAAAATTGCGCCGTAATTGGATTGCATTTGCCATTTCACGGCGTAAATCCAACTCATCAAGAATGGTTTTTTCATATTCGCGCACCACTTCCACCGGACGCAAGCGCCGCCCTTCGCTCGATAGGCGCGGAATCCAACCTGCCAAGCGATACATCAGGCTAATATCCGCTTTAATGTCCTTTTCGATATTCGGGCGAATCACTTTCAGCACCACTTCACGTCCGGCAAAAGGCATATTGGAATTAAAACGGGCGGTGTGTACCTGTGCGATCGAGGCGGAAGCCAATGCGGTTTCATCAAACTCGACGAACCATTTTTCCAGTTTACCGCCAAGTGCGGTTTCAATCTGTTGGCGCGCTAACTTGCCCGAAAATGGTTCGACTTGATCCTGCAATAATGCCAATTCGTCGGCAATACTGTCGGGAAACAGATCACGCCGGGTAGACAACATTTGCCCCAATTTTATCCAAACCGGTCCCAATTCTTGCAATGCCAAACGCAAGCGCAAACCAAAAATTTTATCCTGATGGCGGTTTTTCAACCAAAACAGCAAGTTACGGCCGCAACGAATCGGGCGGGTGAACGCGTTTTTCGGTAAGGATTCATCCAAGCCGTATTGCAAAATCACTTGAATAATGCGGTAGAAACGCAAGACCGATTTCATCACTTTTCCATTCCTAGTTTATCCAGCAGTTGTTGGAACTTCTGTTCAAGCCGATCACTTTGCCGTGAAAGATCACTCACTTGTTGTTGAAAATCAGCCACTGCCAACATCGGCGCGGTCAAACGCCACTCCTCACTCAGCCGCTCGCCCCAATGTCGGTTTGCGTTTTGTTGTTTGCGTTGGAAGAATGCCAGCCCTTGTTTCGCCAATTGTGTCATATTGTACGCAAGCACATCGCCCACATACGGCGCCAGCAATTCCGCCGGATCTTTTTCGACAACATCCAATAATCCGAGAAAATCTTGCAGCACTTGCAAATCGCCATGCAGCACAATGGATTTATCGTTAATATACCGGGTTAATTCCGACTTTTTCGGCATTTTTAACAGCGTTTTCGCCGAGGTTTGCACAGTACAATCGGCTTCGCCTTCATATTGGTGCAACACATCAATTTGCTGTGCCGAAAACACGAAATAGCAGTTCATTTCCGGTTGGCGTAATTGTATTGCCAAGATTTTACCGTTAAGTTTACGTAAGTGCGGTTGGCCATTTTCCGTGCGCTTGAGCAAATGCAAAAGTGCGGTTTCCAACGCGGAACTCGCCCATTGCGGCAACATCAATTGTGTTTTAAGCTGTTCCCAATTCGGCAACATACTCACCCCTCCGCTAAAACTTATAGCCACGATGTAACGCGACGATTCCGGCACTGAGATTATAGTAATCCACGTTTTCTAACCCCGCTTCACTCATCATCTGTTTGAGCGCGTTCTGATCAGGGTGCATACGGATCGATTCCGCCAAATAACGGTAACTTTCGCCGTCATTCACCACCACTTCGCCGACTTTCGGCAAAATGTTAAACGAGTAGAAGTGATATAGCTTGCTTAACGGATCGAGGATCGGCTTGGAAAATTCCAACACCAGTAAGCGGCCGCCCGGTTTCAGCACGCGGTACATCGACCGCAAAGCTTTTTCTTTGTCGGTGACATTGCGCAAACCGAAACTGATGATAATGCAGTCGAAAGTATTATCGGCAAACGGCAAGGCTTCGGCATTCGCCTGCACATATTCCACGTTGCCGACCACGCCCAAATTGCGCAATTTCTCGCGTCCGACTTGTAACATCGAGTCGTTAATATCCGCCAACACCACTTGCCCCGCCGCGCCGACAATGCGTGAAAATTTGGCGCTGAAATCCCCTGTGCCACCGGCAAGATCCAGCACTTTTTGCCCTTTGCGCACGCCGCTGCAATCAATGGTAAAACGCTTCCACACCCGGTGTACGCCGAACGACAATAAATCGTTCATCAAATCATATTTGCCCGCCACCGAATGAAACACATTGGCGACCAATTTTTGCTTGTCTGCTTTGGCAACGGTTTTAAAACCGAAATGGGTGGTTTGCGCCGGCTCGTGCTGCTCCGACACTTCGGTATTAGGGGAAATTCGTTCGCTCATGATCGTATCTTTTAGGGTTAACATCGTGGAAATTTTGCTTACTTTATCATAAAAGTGCGGTCAACAACCGCACTTCTGTTTTTATCTTAAAGCGAATTGATAAAAATCACCAAAATAATCAGTGGAATAATATATTTCACATAGTTAAACCAAATACCGGTCAACAACTTACTGCCGCCCAACTCTTTTTTCGCTTCGTCTTTCAGCACAAAACCGACAAAAATGGCACTGCCAAGTGCGGTCAGGATAAACAACACGTTGCCGCTGACATAATCAAAGGTATCGAAAATACTTAACCCCATGATTTTGACTTCTTGCCATTGGTTGTCCCCCAGTACCGACGGAATATTGCCCAAAATAAAAATGCCGCCCAAAGTCAGCGCGATTGCGGATTTACGGCTTAAACGGGTCTTTTCCTGCAATACAGTGATCAGCACTTCATAAATGGTAAGTGAAGTGGTTAATGCCGCAATAATCAGCAAACTAAAAAAGATGGTGGCGAATACCGAGCCTGCCCACATATGCGAAAACACAATCGGTAGGCTTTGGAACACTAAGGTCGGACCGGAATTCGGCGGCACGTTAAAGGTGAACAACGACGGGAAAATCATAAACCCGGCCGCCAAGGCGATTAAGGTATTCATCACTGCGGTAATCGTGGCGGTTTTCACCAGATTTTCTTTTTTATCCAAATAACTAGATAACGTAATCAACACGCCGAAGCCCAAACTCAAGGCAAAAAACACCTGCCCTAATACAAACACAAACAGCTCTCTGGTGATTTTGGAAAAATCCGGAATCAAATAAAAGGAAATGCCTTCCCATGCCCCGGGCAAGGTCACATTACGCACAATCATGACTAGCAGGAAAATAAATAAAATCGGCATTAAATAGGTCACCGAACGTTCGATCCCGTCCATAATGCCTTTGGCAAGAATAATGTAATTCACTAATACGAAAAGTGCGGTATACAGCAAAATCGTTAAGGGGCTGTTTTGGATATGATCGCTGAAAAATGCCGAGGTGGTTTCAATCGTCACTGGCGCGGAGAGATCCAACGCACCGGACAGCAAACTGCCGATATAAGTCAGCACCCAACCGCCGAGCACCATATAATACGCCAAGATCCCGAATGCACCGAGCAAGCCCATATAGCCCAAGATTTTCCACGCTTTGTGGATTTTTTTACCGTTGGCTTCACCGGCAAACGAATCGACCGAGTTTTTTTGCATTCGTCTGCCGATGACATTCTCCACCAAAATCATCGGAATACCGATTACGATCATCGCAATGCAAAACAGCAGCACATAGGCTCCGCCGCCGTTCTCACCGACTAAATAAGGAAAGCGCCAAGTAGCGCCGAAACCAACCGTCGCCCCTGCCACCGTTAGCACATAGGTTAATTGGCTAGACCAAGATTGTCGTTTTGTTGTTGTATTTGTTGTCATAATTCCTCGGGTTTAAACAGACAAAAATATCTCTTGCCCGTCCGTGAGCAAGAGATATTAAAAATTACATTCATTAAATTAAGATTTAAGCGGAATATCCGCCAAAAGTGCGGTCAACAGCTGCCAATACGTTGCCACCGCCGGAATATGCACTTTTTCATCCGGTGAATGGGCGTTACGGATGGTCGGTCCGATTGAGACCATATCCACATGCGGATAATGTTTTTTGAACAAACCGCATTCCAAGCCGGCATGGATCACCTGAATCAGCGGCTCTTCGCCTAAGATTCGGCGGTAATGCTGCTGCGTGATCGGTAAAATCGCCGACTGCGGGTTCGGCTCCCAACCCGGGTAATCATGACTGAACTCGACTTCAGCGCCGGCAAGATTGACAATTGAATCTAAAGTGGAACAGATTGCATGCTTGCCGCTTTCAATCAACGAGCGAATCAAAATCGTGATTTTCAGCTGCTGTTGCGCCACATTTAACACCCCGATACTGAGTGAAGTTTCCACCACGCCTTTCACCACATCACTATTGCGGATCACACCGTTTGGCAAGGCGTTTAACAGATCGATTGTGCGATCAGTCGCCACTTCGGTTAACACCTGCGGTGCAACCTCTGCCTGCTCTAAACGCAAACTCAAGTGCGGTTCGCTTAATGCCAGCTCAGCTTGTAATTCCTGCTGCAAATCGGCAACCGCACTTTGCAAGCGTTCATCGCTGCCGTCAAACGCCAACAGGGCCGAAGCCTCGCGCGGAATCGCATTACGCACCGAACCGCCGTTAATATCTGCCAATTGGAAATCGACATGGGCTTGTAATTGCGCCAACACCCGCGCCAATAACTTAATCGCATTACCGCGTCCGGTATGAATATCTGCGCCGGAATGCCCGCCTTTCAAACCCTTCAATACCAGTTTCGCGCTATTTGGCAATGTATTGGCTTGCCACTCCAGATCCAAACGCAGATCGGCATCAATCCCGCCGGCGCAACCGATATAAATCTGCCCGTTTTCTTCGGTGTCGGTATTAATCAAAATCTCGCTTTGCAGCCAGTTCGGTTGTAAACCGTTGGCACCGACCATGCCGCTCTCTTCGGTCATGGTCAGCAACACTTCTAAATCCGGGTGCGCCAAGTCCCGGCTTTCCAACACCGCCAATGCCGAAGCCAAACCAATGCCGTTATCGGCGCCGAGCGTCGTATTTTCCGCCGTCACCCACTCGCCGTCGATATACGCTTTGATCGGATCAGTGCTGAAATCATGCACCGTGCCTTCATTTTTCTGCGGCACCATATCCAAGTGCGCTTGCAACGCCACTTTTCGGCAGTTTTCCATGCCGGCTGTCGCGGGTTTGCGAATCAGAATATTGCCGACCGCATCGCGTTCGACCCATAATTGCTGCTGTTTTGCCCAAGCCACGATATGCTCGGCAAGTTGCTGTTCTTGGTAAGACGGATGCGGAATATCACAAATTTGTTGAAACCACTGCCATAACAGTGTTGGTTGCAGCTGTTTAATTGATTGCATAATCAGTCCTCTATAAAAAGTCAAAATAGCCGATTGAGAGTCTCTATCGCCATCCTGTTCATCGCGACAGAAACCTCGTTAAAATCCGCAAAAAATCGGGATTAATCATAGCATGAAATCCCTTTTCAGGTTATCCTATCGCAATTTTTTAAATCAGGCTTGCCTACAAAGCCAACAATTTTTCCTAGATCACACAAAAGGGTTCAATTATGAGCGAAAAATATATTGTCACTTGGGATATGTTCCATATGCATGCCCGCAAACTGGCTGAGCGTTTAATGCCGGCTTCCCGTTGGAAAGGCATTATTGCCGTCAGTCGCGGCGGTTTGTTTCCAAGTGCGGTGATCGCACGTGAATTGGGCTTACGCCACGTAGAAACCGTGTGTATCGCCAGCTACGATCACGATCAGCAAAACGAATTAAAAGTGCTGCACGCCGCACAAGGCGACGGCGAAGGCTTTATCGTGATCGACGATTTGGTCGACACCGGCAACACCGCCCGCGCAATCCGTCAAATGTATCCGAAAGCCCACTTCGTCACCGTATTCGCCAAACCGTCCGGCGCACCGCTAGTCGATGAATATGTGGTGGATATTCCGCAAGCCACTTGGATCGAACAGCCGTGGGATATGGGGATTACCTTTGTACCGCCGCTTTCCAGAAAATAATGGCAGAATATTGAATTGAAAAACGCCTGATAGCGAATGTTATCGGGTGTTTTACTCTTTGATGATTAATAAAACACAAAGTAGAGGCTGATGACAACGCCTCTTTCTCTAATAATTTCCCTCCCTCCGTATGCGGAGGGAAGTGTCCGAAGGACGGAGGGAGACATAAAGAATGTTAAAAATGAATATGTTGCATTTTCATATTCCCCCTCCCTCCCCATTTTTCTTACCAAAAACGGTACTCCCTCCGCACGCGGAGGGAGAGAAGTAAGTTTGTTAGCAATCTGGGGCGGATATCTAATCCGCCCCTGCTTTTAGCATCCAAACCGTCTGTTTTTTATCACGAAAACCGAGTCCGAATTAACGGGTGCTGGTGCTGGTCGTAGTGCGGCTGGCGCGTTTACGATCCACTTCGGTCAGTAATTTCTTACGGATACGGATAGAAACCGGGGTGACTTCAACCAACTCGTCATCGTCGATGAATTCCAATGCTTGTTCTAAGGTGTAACGCACCGGCGGCACTAACACCACCGCGTCGTCTTTACCCGAAGCGCGCATATTGGTCAATTTTTTACCTTGCAAACAGTTGACGGTCAAATCGTTGCCACGGCTGTGAATGCCGATCACTTGCCCCTCGTAGACTTCAGTACCGTGATCGATCATTAATTTACCACGCTCTTGCAAGCTGAATAACGCATACGCCAAGGCTTTGCCGGTGGCGTTGGAAATCAATACGCCGTTGATCCGTTGTCCGATTTCGCCCGCTTTGACATCGTCGTAATGGCTGAAGCTGGAGTAGAGCAAGCCGGTGCCGGAGGTCATGGTCATAAATTCGTTACGGAAACCGATTAAGCCGCGGCTTGGAATGATGTATTCCAAACGGGTGCGTCCTTTGCCGTCGGGCACCATGTCGCGCACTTCGCCTTTGCGGATCCCCAACGCTTCCATCACCGAACCTTGATGTTGTTCTTCAATATCGATCGTCACTTGCTCGAACGGCTCTTGTTTGCGCCCGTCGATTTCACGGAAGATCACTTTCGGACGGGAAACCGCCAATTCATAACCTTCACGGCGCATATTTTCGATTAATACCGACAAATGCAATTCGCCACGGCCGGAAACACGGAACGCGTCCGGATCTTCCGTTTCTTCCACGCGCAATGCCACGTTATGTACCAATTCTTTGTTCAAACGCTCTAAGATTTGGCGCGACGTGACGAATTTGCCCTCTTTGCCGCAGAACGGCGAGGTATTGACACAGAAGAACATGGTCACGGTCGGCTCGTCCACGCTTAACGCCGGCAACGCTTCCACGCTGCTGACATCACAAATGGTGTCGGAAATATTCAGCTCGCCCAAACCGGTGATCGCAATAATATCCCCTGCGCTGGCGATATCGGCTTCGTAACGTTGTAAACCTAAATGCCCCAACACTTGTCCGACTTTGCCGTTGCGGGTTTTGCCTTCGCTGTCGATAACCGTCACTTGTTGGTTTGGTTTGACCGCACCGCGTTTGATCCGTCCGATACCGATCACGCCGACATAGTTGTTGTAATCCAGTTGCGAAATCTGCATTTGGAACGGTTTGTCGCTTTCCACTTTCGGCGGCTCAACGTATTTCACCACCGCTTCAAACAGCGGCGTCATGTCTTCGGCTAAATCTTTGTGTTCCACCCCGGCAACACCGTTTAAGGCGGAAGCATAAATAATCGGGAAGTCTAACTGTTCGTCGGTTGCCCCCAAGTTCACGAAGAGATCGAACACTTGATCCACCACCCAATCAGGGCGCGCGCCCGGGCGATCCACTTTATTGATCACCACGATCGGTTTCAAGCCGTGGGCAAAGGCTTTTTGCGTCACAAAACGGGTTTGCGGCATTGGGCCGTCAAAGGCATCAACCAACAACAGCACCGAATCCACCATCGACAACACGCGTTCTACCTCACCGCCGAAATCGGCGTGTCCCGGGGTGTCCACGATATTAATGCGGTACTCATTCCAGTTGATCGCCGTATTTTTAGCTAAAATGGTAATGCCACGCTCTTTTTCCAGATCGTTGGAATCCATTACGCGCTCATCGCCGTCACCGCGCGCGCTTTCCAGCGTGCCGGATTGTTGTAACAGTTTATCAACCAAGGTGGTTTTGCCGTGGTCGACGTGCGCAATAATCGCAATATTGCGAAGCTTGCTGATATCTAACTCATTATTCATAATTGAAAATTCTTCGTTTTAGTGAAAAGAAATACGGGTTCCAAAAAACCGTCAATGCGGTGGCTTTGAGATAACATTCATTGGAAGGTGGCGAATTATAACGTTTTTCAAACAAAACGGCTATAAAATAATGAAAAGCGAATAAAATAGTCATTTGAATACGGCATTTAACCAATCGGCAAAAAAAGCCGTTGATTTTTTATTTTTATGGATTATATTTTGGTTACGTTTCAAACAAACCGACTGATTATTATATTTTTTCACGTTACCCTATAGAGGATTTTAGTTATGTCTCAGGCTGCTATCGCCAATGTATTTAAACTGATTGAGGAACACGGCGTCAAATTCGTGGATTTGCGCTTCACCGATATCAAAGGAACTGAACAACACATTTCCATCCCCAAAAGTGCGGTAGATGAAGATTTTTTCGAAGACGGCAAAATGTTTGACGGCTCGTCGATGGCAGGCTGGAAAACGATCAATAAATCCGACATGGTATTAATGCCGATTGCGGAAAGCGCGATTATCGATCCGTTTTTTGCGATTCCGACCTTAAGCATTCGTTGTGACGTCTTCGAGCCGACCACCATGCAAGGCTACGAGCGCGATCCGCGTTCCATTGCGCTGCGTGCCGAGGAATATTTGAAAGCCTCCGGCATTGCCGACACGGTTTTAGTCGGACCTGAACCGGAATTTTTCCTGTTTGACGACGTGCGTTTCCAAGTCGGTATGGGGGCGAGTTCGTTTGCGATTGACGACGAAGAAGCCGCATGGAACAGCAACACCGAATACGAAGGCGGCAACAGCGGCTATCGCCCGGCGGTGAAAGGCGGCTATTTCCCGGTGCCACCGGTCGATTCGTCGCAAGATATCCGCTCCGAAATGTGCTTGTTAATGGAAGAATTCGGCTTAGTGGTTGAAGCGCACCACCATGAAGTGGCGACTGCCGGTCAAAATGAAATCGCTTGCCGCTTCAACACCTTAACCTTAAAGGCGGACGAAACCCAAATTTATAAATATGTGGTGCGCAACGTGGCGCACGAACACGGTAAAACCGCCTGCTTTATGCCGAAACCGCTGTTCGGCGACAACGGCTCGGGCATGCACGTGCACATTTCCTTAAGCAAAGACGGCGTGAACCTGTTCTCAGGCGACAAATACGCCAACTTATCCGAAACCGCACTTCACTTTATCGCCGGGGTGGTGAAACATGCCAAAGCGTTGAATGCGTTCACCAACCCAAGCACCAACTCCTATAAACGTTTGGTGCCGGGGTATGAAGCGCCGGTGCTGTTAGCGTATTCGGCAAGCAACCGCTCTGCCTCGATTCGCATTCCGACGGTCAACAGCCCGAAAGCGCGCCGTATCGAAGTGCGCTTCCCGGATCCGTGCGCCAATCCGTATTTAGCGTTTTCCGCAATCTTAATGGCGGGCTTGGACGGCGTCATCAACAAGTTAAATCCGGGCGACGCGATGGATAAAAACTTGTACGACTTGCCACCGGAAGAACTGAAACAAGTGCCGCACGTTGCCGGCTCGTTGGACGAAGCATTGAATGCGTTGCAAGAAGACCACGATTTCTTAACCCGCGGCGGCGTGTTCAGCCACGATTTCATCGCGGCTTATGTCGAATTGAAATCGAAAGACGTACAACGTTTAAGAATGTTGCCACACCCGGCTGAATTTGAAATGTATTACGCGATGTAAGTTGATTTTAAATCGTCGGATTTAAAATAAGGGCGTATGTTAATGCGCCCTTTTGTCGTAATATTGACACAATTCCCTTCTCCCTTGATGGGAGAAGGTGTCCGATAGGACGGATGAGGGTGAACCTTCCCTCATCCTGATTTTAGCGTCTGAACGACGCTAAAACCTGTCCTTCTCCCACAAGGGGAGAAGGAATTCTTAAAATTTATACTATACCGCCATTTAAACAAGAGAACCGCCATGCCCTTTTTCGACACCCACACCCATTTTGATTATCTGCTTCACCAGCGCCAACAATCCGCAGCCGAAGGCGTGGCGGAGACAAGGGCGGCCGGGGTGGAAAAAATCTTGATTGCGGCGGTGACGGCGGAACAATTCGACGGCCTGACCGCACTTTGCACCCAAGCCCCGGCACAACTGTGCTACGGTTTGGGCTTACATCCGTTATATATCCAGCAACATCAAGAGGCTGATTTAGAGCGGCTCAAAGTGCGGTTGCAAGCCAAACCGCACTTATGTAAAGCCGTGGCGGAAGTCGGTTTGGAGCGCGCGATCGAAGCGTTGATTACCCCTGAAATGTGGCAAAAGCAGAGCCATTTTTTGGAAAGCCAACTCTATTTTGCACGTGAGTTTAACCTGCCGATCAGCCTGCATTCGCGCCGCAGCCACGATCAGCTGTATACCTTTTTGAAACGGATTTCACTGCCGAAAAAAGGCGTGGTGCACGGTTTTGCCGGCAGTTATCATCAAGCCAAACGTTTTGTCGATCTCGGCTATTTTATCGGCGTAGGCGGCACAATCACCTACCAGCGCGCCAATAAAACCCGTGAGGCGATCCGTCGATTGCCGTTAGACTGCTTAGTGTTAGAAACCGACAGCCCGGATATGCCGCTGTTCGGTTATCAAGGCGAACCCAATCGCCCGGCACGCTTGCCGTTGGTCTTGCAAGCCTTAAGCGAATTGCGTAGCGAATCCGCCCAACAAATCGAACAAACAATCTGGCAAAACAGCCGCGCGCTGTTTGATTTTTAACGCTATCTTGCAGATCGCTGGCTTAGCGTAGTTCGTTAATCAGCTCCGGTTTGCGGTGTAGCAAATCAAGTAGCGTTTTGGCTGCACCACTTGGATTGCGCAACCCTTGCTCCCATGAACGCAGGGTGTTGAGCGAAATTCCCAGTTTTTCGGCAAATTTAGGCTGAGATAACTGCATTTTATTTCGCGTGGCTACAATTGGCGACACAGCAATTTTGGTGATCCGTGCGCTACTATAGTCACCATTTTTCATGTCGGTGAGAGTCTCGTGCAAATCCTTGGCATATTCCGCCATGTCCGGATCATCTTCAATAATCGCAGTGACAATTTGATCTACATTCCAATTTTGGGTTTTTTCCTGAATTTTTTGATAAATCTTATCCATGTCTAACTCCTTTTTAATTGCTTAATATCTTGCGGTGAGAGATTTGCTTTTTCATTTTTCGGGTAAATATCGATCATGACAATGACACCGTCTTCGAGCAAATTAAAATAAATCACTCTTGCTCCACCTCGTTTACCTTTACCGCTAGCCTGCCAACGCACCTTGCGCATACCGTCCGAATGAGGGATAACATCACCGCTCAAAGGATATTGAGAAATATAACTAAAAAATTCAAGCCGCTCATCTTCTGTCCAAATCGCTTTCACTTTATGCTGAAATTGAGGACGTTCGATAATAGTATACATTATGTCTCCTTAGTTCAAATGTATTATATATCTTACTTTGTAATAGTTAAAATAAAACATTTGATCGCCAGAGAAGAAAAAACAGCAACTCAAAATATAAACAAGTGCCAAAGTGCGGTTAGTGTTTTATTTTTATCGGTGTTATGATTCCGGTATGACATTTACCACTACATGAGCAGCTATGCGAATTCCACGAATTTATCACCCCGAACCGTTGACCGCACTTAGTCATTGCGAATTAAGCGACGAGGCAGTCAACCACGTTGCCCGCGTGTTACGCATGACCGTCGGGCAACAACTTGAATTATTTGACGGCAGCAACCATATTTATCCTGCTACGATTAATCAAATAAGCAAAAAATCGGTCAACGTGCGGTTGGCGGCGGCGATTAAAGATGATCGCGAGTCCAATCTGACGATTCATTTGGGGCAAGTGATTTCGCGCGGCGACCGTATGGAATTCACCATTCAAAAATCGGTCGAGTTGGGCGTGAATGTGATCACGCCGCTGTGGTCGGAACGTTGCGGCGTGAAGCTGGACAGCGAGCGCACGGAGAAAAAAATTCAGCAATGGCAGAAAATTGCGATTGCCGCTTGCGAACAATGCGGGCGCAATCGGATTCCCGAAATTCGCCCGCTGATGAAACTGACGGATTGGTGTGCAGAAGAAACGGATATGCTAAAACTGAATTTACACCCGCGCGCCGACGTCGGCATTCGTCAATTAAAAAATATTCCCGCAACCGGTGTACGCTTGTTAATCGGCTCGGAAGGCGGTTTATCACCAACGGAAATCGCAATGACGGAGCAACGGCAATTTCAATCGGTACTACTCGGCAAACGCGTATTGCGCACCGAAACCGCAGCTTTGGCGGCAATTACCGCCCTGCAAGTCTGTTTCGGTGATTTATAAGGAAAAAAGCATGATTAAACTCGGCATTGTGATGGATCCGATTCAGTCCATCAATATCAAAAAAGATTCCAGTTTCGCGATGTTGGAACAGGCGCAAGCGCGCGGTTATCAACTGTATTACATGGAAATGAACGACTTGTTTTTAGACAAAGGTGTCGCCAAAGCACGTATGCGCCGGCTGGAAGTGCGTTATGACTACAACGACTGGTTTGGCTTTTTAAGCGAAGAAACCCTGGAACTGGCGGCGTTGGACGTGATTTTAATGCGCAAAGATCCGCCGTTCGACACCGAATTTATCTATGCCACTTACATGTTAGAGCGGGCGGAAGAACAAGGCTGCTTAATCGTGAATAAACCGCAAAGCCTGCGTGACTGCAACGAAAAACTCTATACCGCGTGGTTCGCCGAATTAACGCCCGAAACCTTGGTGACGCGCGATACGGCACGAATCAAAGCCTTTCATCGGCAACACGGCGATATTATTTTAAAACCGTTGGACGGCATGGGCGGCAGCTCGGTTTTCCGTGTTAAACAAGATGATCCGAACTTATCGGTGATTATTGAAACGTTAACCGGTTTAGGTAAACATTACTGCATGGCGCAAACCTACATTCCGAAAATCGTCAACGGTGATAAACGGATTCTGGTGGTAGACGGCGAGCCCGTGCCTTACTGCTTGGCACGGATTCCGCAAAAAGGCGAAACGCGCGGCAATCTGGCGGCAGGCGGCAGCGGTGAAGCCCGTCCGCTCAACGGACATGATTGGGCGATCGCCAAAGCGGTTGCGCCGTACTTAAAACAAAAAGGGCTGATTTTTGTCGGCTTAGATGTAATCGGCGATAAACTGACCGAAATCAATGTCACCAGTCCGACTTGCATTCGTGAAATCGAAACGGCATTTCCGCAAATCTCGATTACTTCAATGTTAATGAATGCGATTGAACGCCGCTTACAGGCAAAAGAAACAGAGGAAAGGAGAGGATAATGATGAAATTACAAGACCATTTTCTGTTGGCAATGCCGGGCATGGATGACCCGTTTTTTAAAAATTCACTGATTTATATTTGTGAACACAATGACGAAGGCTCGATGGGGATCATGTTAACTCGCGCAACCGATATCAGCGTGCCGGAAATCGTTGCCAAGCTGAATTTTTTAATTGCTGATCAGCGTGAATACCGCCGTGACGATGTGGTATTAATCGGCGGACCGGTCGGCGTCGAACGCGGTTTTATTCTGCACACCAAATGTATTCCGCCGTTTCAACACAGCTTTGCGGTGTCGGATGAGGTTTGGCTGACCACTTCGGCGGACATACTGCAAACCGTCGGGCGTGCCAATGCGCCGGAAAAATATCTGGTGGCACTCGGCTGTTGCACTTGGCAGCCGCAGCAATTGGAACGGGAAATTGCCGATAATGCCTGGTTGGTGTTGGAATCAAATGAACATTTGCTGTTTGATGTGCCTTATGATCATCGCTGGTTGGAAGCGAACCGCACTTTGGGTTTCGAGCCGACCTATTTAACCACGCACGCAGGGCACGCCTAATGGGATTTACCGCACTTGCCTTCGATTTTGGCGTAAAAAGTATCGGTTGTGCCGTCGGGCAAAGTATCACCGGCACGGCACAAGCCTTGAACGCGTTTAAAGCCAACGACGGCGTCCCTGACTGGGCGCTGATTGAAAAATGCCTGCAAGAGTGGCAACCGAAAATCGTGATTGTCGGCTTGCCGCTGAATATGGATGGCACCGAGCAAGACATCACCCAACGGGCGCGCAAATTTTCGCAACGCATTCACGGACGCTTCGGGGTACAAGTCGAATTGCACGATGAGCGCCTCAGCACCGTCGAAGCGCGCGCCGAAATCTTCGCCCGCCGCGGTTTTAAAGCCTTGGAAAAAGGCAAGATCGACTCAATCTCCGCCTGTATTATTCTGGAAAGCTGGTTTGAAACCCAGCCGTTATAACCTCATTCATTCGTTATAATTAACGATAAAAAACCACAACATTCGCACGTTGTGGTTTTATTTTGGCTTTTGCAAGCGCGTCGATTACATATTATCCACAATGTCCTGTGCAAATTCGGAACATTTGCGCAAGGTCGCACCGTCCATCAAACGCTCGAAATCGTAGGTCACGGTTTTGTTGGAAATCGCTTTTTCCATGCCGCTCACCACCAGATCCGCCGCTTCGATCCAGCCTAAATGGCGCAACATCATTTCGCCGCTCAAAATCAATGAACCCGGATTGACTTTGTCCTGCCCGGCGTATTTCGGCGCAGTGCCGTGGGTCGCTTCAAAAATCGCGCATTCGTCGCCGATATTCGCGCCGGGCGCAATGCCGATTCCGCCCACTTGCGCTGCCAACGCGTCAGAAATATAGTCACCGTTCAGGTTCATGGTGGCGATCACATCATACTCTTTCGGGCGTAACAAAATTTGTTGCAGGAATGCGTCGGCAATCACGTCATTGACGGTGATGGTTTTACCGCTCTTCGGATTTTTGAAGCTCATCCACGGGCCGCCGTCCAATAGTTCCGCACCAAACTCTTTTTGCGCGACTTCATAGCCCCAATTTTTGAATGCGCCTTCGGTGAATTTCATGATATTGCCTTTGTGCACCAGCGTCACCACATCACGATCATTATCAATCGCATATTGGATTGCGGCGCGGACTAAGCGTTGCGTACCGGCTTTCGAGGTCGGTTTAATCCCGATTCCGCAATCCTCGGTAAAACGGATTTTGTTGACGCCCATTTCTTTGATCAGAAATTCGATCACTTTTTCTGCGTCCGGCGTGCCGGCTTGCCATTCTACCCCGGCATAAATGTCTTCCGAGTTTTCACGGAAAATCACCATGTCGGTGTATTCCGGGTGTTTCAACGGGCTCGGCGTGCCTTCATAATAGCGCACCGGGCGCAAGCAGATATACAGATCCAACAGTTGGCGCAACGCCACGTTGAGGGAACGGATACCACCGCCGATTGGCGTGGTTAAAGGGCCTTTAATTGCCACGCGGTATTCCTTGATCAGATCCAAGGTTTCTTGCGGCAACCACTCGTTTTCGCCGTATATTTTGGTGGATTTTTCACCGGTATACACTTCCATCCACTCGATTTTACGCTGTCCGTTATAGGCTTTTGCCACCGCGGCATCCAACACCAAACGCATTGCCGGCGTGACATCCACCCCGATCCCGTCGCCCTCGATAAACGGAATAATCGGATTATTCGGCACATTCAACCGACCATTTTCTAACGTAATTTTAGCACCTTGATTCGGGACAACGACTTTACTTTGCATATTTGCTCCTTTTCCGTTTTGGGTTGTATAAAGTCCACAGACTCTAAAAAAATATACTCTCGTTAAGCATTAGGATAGTATAGTTTTTCGCTGAGGATTTCTTTTATTCATATCACACTTTCACAATTTTTTTAATAATTTTTTAACATTATGCGCAAACCTAAGACAAGCAACCGCACTTTTCGCCATTCATCGCCCCGCTCAATACAGCGAACCGCACTTTTGCACGCAAAACGCAGCAAAACCATCAACCTTGAAGACACCATCATTGTACTCTTGAATAAGCCGTTTGATGTGCTGACCCAATTCAGCGATGAGCAACAACGCGCCACCTTGAAAAACTACATTCCGCGTGCCGAAGTCTATCCGGTCGGGCGCTTGGATCGCGACAGCGAAGGTTTGCTACTGCTCACCAATAATGGACAATTGCAACACCGTCTGACCGATCCGAAATTTAAAACGGTGAAAACCTATTGGGCGCAAGTGGAAGGCGTTCCCGATGAAACCGCACTTGCCGCGCTGCGTAGCGGCGTCATCTTAAATGATGGCAAAACCTTACCGGCTAAAGTGCGGTTAATCCCTGAACCGGCTGATTTGTGGCAACGCAATCCACCGATTCGCACGCGTAAAAATATCCCGACCGCTTGGCTGGAAATCCAAATCCACGAAGGGCGTAACCGCCAAGTGCGACGTATGACCGCCCATATCGGCTTCCCCACCTTGCGCTTAATCCGTGCCGCAACCGCCGGATTGACTTTACAAGGATTAGCCAACGGCGAATACCGCACTTTGAGTTTAGAGGATAAAGTGCGGTTGATGACGTTGGTGGGATTAAATTCGTAAATAAAAGAGATAAAAAAATCCGAGCCAAGGCTCGGATTTTTTACTTTTGTGCATTAACTAAGATTAACGGAACGGCGCGTTCAACGGCACTTCCGCATCCGGTTCGTGAGTAATGCGGTTGCGCAGATCACGGCGGATCACCTCGATAGTCCAGAACCAGAAGATGTGCCCGACTAACTCGGAAATGTGTTCGTACAGAGGCCACTCGGAAACCGGCGGGGTTAAGCCCAACATCGGGAAAGTGATGTAATGCACGGCAATATTCGCCAGAATACCGGCGCCGATACCTTGCCAGAATTTGATTTTCGGGAAGCGCTCGGCAACGATACAGTAACCGATCGCGAACACCAATGAGAAAATCATATGGGTGACGCCAATCCAGTTAAATGCGTGATCGGCAAAGGTAAACGCGGCTTCGGTCGGATCAATACCGATATAATCGCGCAGGAAAACGTGTGGCGGATTCAAAAACGCACGCGAACAAACGTCCAATGCCTGTGACGGATCTTTACACGCGGCGGCGAACAGATCTAACGGACTGCGCGGTGGGAACGGGTGCTCGGCGCCCCATTTTACGAAAGCAGAAATAATCCCGGCGATAATCCCGATAAATACCGCTAAGCCATAACGGCGGCGTGCCGGATCAGTTTGTTCAAACAACCCTATTGACATGATGTGATAACTCCTAAATATAGTACAGGCTAAGCCTACTTTTATTATTACGTGCCAAAGTAATAACGTTTTTTCTCTTTTTATTGCTATTCAAGACTCCAAATGAATAAAATAAAAAACAAAAAATCCCTGAGCATTCCACTCAGGGATCAAATTATACTTACTTTTAGGTATAAATTAAATATCAATTTATGTATGGTTATTTCTTATTACACATCAATTCCGTCAAAGAGTGCGGTGCTGAGGTAACGTTCAGAGGCTGAAGGCAGAATCACCACCACTAATTTGTCGGTAAATTCCGGCAATTTGGCGATTCTGTCCGCCGCCGCAACCGCAGCACCGGAAGAAATGCCGCCCAGAATGCCCTCTTCCGCCAGCAAACGGCGCGCGGTCGCAATCGCAGTATCGCTGTCCACCGTTTCCACCCGGTCAATTAAGGACAAGTCCAAATTTTTCGGAATAAACCCGGCACCAATGCCTTGAATTTTATGCGGACCCGGCTTGACCTCTTCGCCGTTGCGGGTTTGGGTGATCACCGGCGATTCGGCGGGCTCAACCGCAATCGAGGTGATCGCTTTGCCAAAATCCTGTTTGATCGCACGGCTGACACCGGTAATCGTACCACCGGTGCCGACGCCGGCAACCAATACATCGACTTTACCTGCGGTATCATTCCAAATTTCAGGACCGGTGGTTTGTTGGTGAATTGCCGGGTTTGCCGGGTTTTCAAACTGTTTTAAAATGATATAGCGGTTCGGATCGGAAGCCGCAATTTCTTCGGCTTTGGCAATCGCGCCTTTCATGCCTTTGGCGCCTTCGGTCAACACCAAGTTGACCCCCAAACCTTTCAACAGCCGTTTACGCTCCAAGCTCATGGTTTCCGGCATGGTTAGGGTGATTTTATAACCGCGTGCCGCCGCGACATAGGCTAACGCGATTCCGGTGTTGCCGCTGGTCGCATCGACAATTTCTTTGTCTTTGGTCAGGGTGCCGTCTTTTTCCGCCTGCCACACCATATTGGCACCGATACGGCATTTTACGCTGAAACTCGGGTTGCGTGATTCGATCTTCGCCAACACATTGCCGTTATTGCCAAAATGTTTTAAACGGACTAACGGCGTGTTGCCAATGGTTTGTGAATTATCTGCAAAAATTGTCATAGTAACCTCTTGTTGTCATCGATATATGGGTCGCTTTTGAAGCCATGAGCAGAGCATAATCGCTTTTCTAATAAAACAATAATGGTTTGTTGTTATACGTTATAACCTATGGTTATTTCATCTTACGGAATTAAATCGGTCGGTGTGCGGGTTGCCACCTCGGTGCGGCCACTTGTCCGGCGGAAATCCGCATTCGACACCACCCGGTAATGCTCGACCCAAAGTGCGGTCGCGCCGCACACCGCCACCGGAATAATAATAAAATTCAGAAACGGAATAAAGGTACAGATCGAGACCAAGCCGCCGAATGTCAGGTTTAGGCTGCGTTTTTCCGCCAGTTGGTAGCGCATTTGCTTAAACGGGATTTTATGATTGTCAAACGGATAATCACCATATTGAATCGCCGCCATCCAAGCACCGTATAAGAAAAACAGCGGCGGAACCAAGGTTTGCCCGATACCCGGCACGAAGCTGAGAATAAATAAGCCGATAAATTTCGGAAAGGAATAGGCAAATTTTTGCCACTCGCGCAATAAAATACGCGGCGTATCTTTTGCCAAATCCAACATGCCCATGTCATCCAGCGCTTGTCCGGTCAGCATCCGTTCCACTTTCTCCGCCAAAATGCCATTGAACGGCGCGGCGATAAAGCCGGCAAGCAGATTGAAAATAAAGAAAAAAACCAACAACACCGTGACAATCGCCAAAGCATAAATAATATAACCCAGCCAGTCGAGCCACGCCGGCACAAAACTGACCGTCCACGCCGCCAAGCTGCCGATTTGCCCTAACATCACCCAAAACACCAACACTAACAGCACAATATTGATTAAAATCGGCATGATGACAAAACGGCGTAATCCCGGTTGGGTGATCAAATGCCAGCCGCGTAAGAAATATTCCAAACCTTGTTTGAATTCGGATTGATACATGTTTCCTTCCCTTATTCAGTTAACTGTCGCCCACTATAAGTGACTGTCTGGGCGAAAGCAAATAGAAACAAAGCGCAACAGCCCCTACCCTGTTACGGAAAAAATATGATAAGCTACCAAAACCGATCTCTGGTTGTGGTTGTGGGCGTTATTGGTTTCATTCGATGTTCGCCAGTGTGTATGTACCCTGAACAACGTTAAAAAAGAATAGGTTCATAATGGATTCACATATTATTTTAATCATTCTCATCGTACTTATTTTGGTGATTCTCGTCGCTCACGGACTGTGGTCGAGCCGTCGGGAAAAATCACAACTGTTTAAATCCGCGAACACCTTCACCTACGATTCCCGCACCGAAGGGCAGGATCTGCCGGATCGCCATCCGCAAGCCGCGAATGCCGGCGAGCATGGCTATACCACGCCGGAAACAAGCACCACGGCAGCCAACACCGAGTATTCGACACAAGCGGCATACGAAGCACCGCAGCAAGCCAGACAGGAAACAGCACAAGCGCCGGTTTCGGTTGAACAGGCGGTCAGCAAGATTCGGATTACCTTGCCGCAAGCAACGCAAGCGGTTGCAAGTGCGGTTGCGACAACACAAAGCAGCAACGCCGAATCGCTTTCCCGTTCTTCGCTGCTGAATCGCACCATTGCCGACTTAGAACAAGAAATCGACAGCGAAGAAGGCATTAACACCTCCTCCACGATTTTGCGCGAAGAACTGGCGAAGATGACACAGCAAAATAAAATCAACATTACCGAACCGATTGTCGATACTGCGCCAATCAATCCGACCAGTGCCGCCGAAAGCGTGCGTGCCCGGTTGAATCCGCAACCGGTTGCTGTGCCAAACGAAGCCGTTGCGGGCGAAACAAGCCATGCAGAACAACCTCAAGAAGCCGCACCGGCAGCGCCTGTCGCTGAAAAACCCGCCCGCTTAATACTGTATGTGGTTGCCCCCGGCGCCCAAGGTTTCCAAGGCACGCAAGTGGTACAATCGCTGGAAAGCCTCGGCTTCCTGTTCGGGCAGCACCAACTGTATCACCGCCATCTTGATTTGGACGGCAATTCGCCGATTCTGTTCAGTGCCGCCAATATGATGAATCCGGGGATTTTTGATTTGGATAACCTTGCCGATTTCCGCACCGCCGGTTTAGTCTTATTTATGCACCTGCCGTCACCGGGCAGCGATTTGGCAAACTTCCGCTTATTATTACGCGCCGCGCAAACATTGGCGCAACAATTGGGCGGACAAGTACTCAACGACAAGCGCCAACCGTTTGACGAAAGCTCAAAAAATCACTACTTGAGTTTGATTAATTGATCACTTAGGTATAACCGCCACATATCAACCGCACTTTTCGTTAAAAGTGCGGTCTTTATTTAGATATAACAACACCATGAATACACAAACCGTTTCCGAGCAAATTGAACAACTTCGTCGACAACTCCGTCAACATGAATACCTTTATCATGTGTTGGATCAACCGCAAATTCCCGACGGCGAATATGATCGCTTAATGAATCAACTGAAACAGTTGGAAGCGGATCATCCCGAATTGATCACTGCCGATTCGCCGACACAACGGGTCGGGGCGAAGCCGCTAGCCGGCTTTCGCCAGATTACCCATGAACTGCCAATGCTCTCGCTGGATAACGCCTTTTCCGACGACGATTTTTTTGCCTTCACTAAGCGGATTCAAGAGCGATTGGGCAATTCAGATGAACTCACCTTTTGTTGTGAGCCGAAGCTGGACGGTTTAGCCGTCAGTATTTTGTATGTCAACGGCGTACTAAGCCAAGCCTCAACCCGTGGCGACGGCACCACCGGCGAAGATATTACCAATAACATCCGCACCATCCGCAATATTCCATTACAGTTGTTAACGGCACATCCGCCGGCGCGTCTGGAAGTGCGCGGCGAAGTATTTATGCCGCATGCGGCATTTGAACGCCTGAACCAAGATTCGTTGCAACACGGGCAAAAAACCTTTGCCAATCCGCGCAATGCCGCTGCCGGCTCATTGCGTCAGCTGGATCCGAAAATCACCCGTCAACGCCAGTTAAGTTTAAACGCGTACAGTATCGGCATTTCCGAAGGGGTGCAATTACCTGCTACTCATTACGAACGCCTGCAATGGCTGCAATCTATCGGGCTGCCGATTAATAAGGAAATCCGCCTGTGCCGAGGCGAAGCCGAAGTATTGCAATATTACCAACAAATGGGCGCAAAACGTGAGCAACTGGGTTACGACATTGACGGCACGGTATTGAAAGTCAATGAGATTGCGCTGCAAACACAGCTCGGCTTTGTTGCCCGCGCGCCACGCTGGGCGATTGCCTATAAGTTTCCTGCACAGGAACAATTAACCGTGCTGAACAGCGTGGAATTTCAGGTCGGGCGCACCGGCGCGATTACGCCGGTGGCAAAACTCGAGCCCGTCTTTGTCGCCGGCGTCACCGTCAGCAATGCCACCCTGCATAACGGTGATGAAATCGCACGTCTCGGGATCGCGATTGGCGATACCGTGATTATCCGCCGCGCCGGGGATGTGATTCCGCAAATTACCGGCGTTTTATTAGCGCGCCGTCCTGCCAATGCACAGCCGATTCACTTCCCGCAGCACTGCCCGGTGTGCGGCTCGGCGATCGTGCGGATTGACGGCGAAGCGGTGGCACGTTGCACCGGCGGTTTATTCTGCGACGCACAGCGCAAAGAAGCCTTGAAACATTTTGTCTCGCGCAAAGCGTTGGACATTGACGGTGTGGGCGACAAACTGATCGAACAATTAGTTGATCGCGAATTGCTGCACACCCCTGCCGATCTGTTCCGTCTGGATAAAATCACGCTTATGCGTTTGGAACGTATGGGCGAGAAATCGGCACAAAATGCGCTGAACAGCCTGGAAAAAGCGAAAAAAACCACGCTGGCACGGTTTATTTTCGCCCTCGGCATTCGCGATGTCGGCGAAGCCACCGCACAAAATCTCGCCAACCATTTTAAAACGTTAGAGGCAATCCGCGTTGCTGATCAAGAACAGTTAAAAGCAGTGCAGGATGTCGGCGACGTAGTGGCAATGCGGATTTACCTGTTCTGGCAAGAAGCGCACAATGTCAGCGTGGTCGAAGATTTGCTGGCACAAGGCGTGCATTGGGACGCCATCGAAGAAAAAGAGATTGGCGATAACCCGTTGAAGGGTAAAAATGTGGTACTCACCGGCACCTTAACCCAAATGAACCGCGATCAGGCAAAAGCCTATTTGCAACAGCTCGGCTGCAAAGTCAGCGGCAGCGTTTCCTCGAAAACCGATTACCTGATCGCCGGCGAAAAAGCCGGTTCCAAACTGAGCAAAGCGCAAGAATTGGGGGTTCGGGTGTTATCGGAAGCGGAATTTTCGGCGTTAGTGAGTTGAGGAATCAATCATCCCGCCAAAATCTGCGCCAACGGCACATCCCAATGTTCAACCGGCAGTTGTTCAACTTGTTGGCATTGGTGTGCCAAGCCGACCGGAATAAAGCGTTTCCGTTGCCAATGTTGCAAAGTGCGGTCATAGAAACCGCCGCCCATGCCTAAACGGTTACCCTGTCGATCAAACGCCACCAACGGCGTAAATACCATATCCAATTCGGATTGCGGCACCAGTGCGGTAATATCCAAGTGCGGTTCCGGGATGGCAAACGCGTTTGCTTTTAGTCGGGTATCCGGCTGATAGCGGAAAAACAGTAAATGTCCGCTGACAAACGGGTGCAAACGCGGCAAACACACCGTTTTTCCTTGCTGCCATAGCCTTTCAATCAAAAGTGCGGTCGAGATTTCGCCGTTACAAGCGAGATACAAGGCAATGGTTTGCGCCCCGCGCTGTTCAATCAATGCCAACGCTTGTCGGCAAATACGCCGTTCTGCCTGTTGTTGCTGTTCTTGGCTGAGCTGCGAACGTTGCTGACGCATGTGTCGGCGCAAGGCTTGGCGTTGTTCGGCGATCGACGGTGGGGATGTTGTCATAAGTGCGGTCTTGTCATCTGTACAATGTTATCTGTGCAATGTTGTCATCTGTGCGTTGACAGGTTGCGTCAAATCATTCGGCCGATTTGACGAAAGAAAGGAACCCGGAGTGCCGTTGCGAATAATCGGTCCTTGAACCCTACGGTTCAAGGGAGCCAGTCATACCGTCTTCAGGCTTCTCGATCGAGCCGAGCTTGCACACCGACAGTGGGGGACCGACTCTAAAAGTTTAAAGTATCGGCTCAGGGACTTAATCCGCTGACGCACACCCCAGGAAATTTATTATTTAAATACTAGCCTAATTCAACAAAAAGTACCAGTGTTACAACGTGATAATGTGTCCGCCCGCACATTTTTGCGACTATTCGGCGAATATTTACCATCTACAAACGCGTTGTTGCCAATACATCGCTCAAAGAGGCGTCAAGTTGTTGAATCCGTGTAAGCAGACCGTCTTGTTGTACGCTTTTTTGTTTTTCCTGCTGTAATTCAAAAGTCAAATTCAGCGCCACAATCGACAGAATGCGGTCCAGTTGCAAAATACCGGTGCGTTCTTTTAATTCGCCGACCCGCTGTTCCAGCTGAACAGCCGCCGCCCGCAACGCCTCTTGTTGTTCTTCCGGACAATTTAATCGTAAAACCTGACCAAAAATATGGAGTTCGATATTTTTAGACATCTGCTGACCCCGTGATTCATCTATCGTCTATTTTCTAAAAAGTAACGATTATTATGCCACAGTCTGCGATTTTCACCATAGACAAAGATTGTTTTATTGGTCGTCATTAGCTTTGAATGCTAAAATAAAACGTAAATTAACGGGGAAACAATTATGACAACCACAAGCTTAACCTATCAACAACTCGACCAATTATTGCAATCATACCAAATCGGCATGAATGCCGCCGAATTACACGGCTTCCTCAGCGGCATATCCTGTGGCGGATTGCAAGACGACAGCTGGAAAACCTTGGTATATCAATTCACCAACAACGGAAATGCCTATCCCACCGCCTTATTACACAAAGTCGAAGCCTTGCGGGATGAGATCAGCGCCCAACTCGGCGAAGAAAACAGTTTTTCATTTGAGCTTCTGTTAGATGAAAGCGATCTATTCCGTCATGCCGATTCATTGTCCGAATGGGTCAGCCATTTCTTATTGGGCACCGCACTGGCACAACCGCACTTGGATCAACTGGACGAAGAGATCGTTGAAGCCCTACACGATCTGAATGATATTGCCAATCTCGGCTATGATGAAAAGGATCTGCCGGAAGAATTAGACAGTGCCCTGACCGAAATCAGCGAATATGTGCGTGCGGTCGCGCTCTTTTTCTATACGGAATTTACCCATCAAAAAACAGCAATCGAAAAACAATCCCCGACATTACACTAAAAGTGCGGTAACAATATGGACTTAACTTATCTAGCCGAACTGCCGCCGAGCGAATTTTTGCAACGCCGTCAACGTTTAGTGGCGCAATTGCCTGACAACAGCGCCTTGCTTGTGTTTGCGGCACAGGAAAAACAGCGTAACGCCGATAGCCATTATCCGTTCCGCCAAGACAGTTATTTTTGGTATCTGACCGGTTTCAACGAGCCGGATTCGGTGCTGTTATTACGCAAACAAAACGGCAAAAGCGAAAGTGCGGTTTTCCTGCGCCCGTCTGATCCGTTGCTGGAAACCTGGAACGGACGGCGTTTGGGCGTGGAACGTGCGCCGACCGCACTTAATGTCGATTCTGCTTATTCGATTGAAAGCTTACAAACGGAACTGCCTAAATTACTCAACGGACTAACCGCACTTTATCACGCCGACGATCTGCAACCTTGGGGCGATGACGCGGTGAAACACAGCCTGCGTTATGCGCGCGAACATCAACGCCAAGGCTTGCGCGCACCGCTCCAACAGATTGACTGGCGACCGTTGCTCGACGAAATGCGCCTGTTTAAATCGGAACACGAAGTGGCGTTATTGCAGCAAGCCGGGCAAATTTCCGCTTTGGCACACCTGCGCGCGCTGCAACAACTGCGTCCGAATCGCTACGAATACGAATTGGAAAGCGAAATCCTACACGAGTTTAACCGTCACGGCGCACGTTTTGCTTCCTATAACAGTATTATCGCCGGTGGCGAAAACGCCTGTATTTTGCACTACACCGAAAACAATCAACTGCTGCAAGACGGCGATTTGGTGCTGATCGATGCCGGTTGTGAATTTGCGCTGTATGCCGGCGATATTACCCGCACTTTTCCGGTCAACGGGCAATTCAGCCCGGCGCAACGGGCGGTGTATGAGATTGTGCTACAGGCGCAAAAACGCGCGCTTGAGCTGTTAGTGCCGGGAGCAAGCATTTATGCGGTCAATCAAGAAGTGCTGAAAATCAAAGTCGCCGGCTTGGCCAACCTGGGCATTTTGCACGGCGAAGTCGAGGAATTAATCGAACAAAAAGCCTACCTGCCGTTTTATATGCACGGTTTGGGGCATTGGCTCGGTTTGGACGTGCATGATGTCGGTGATTACGGCGAAAACCGCAACCGCACCTTAGAGGCCGGCATGGTTTTGACCGTCGAACCGGGGCTGTATTTAAGCCGCAACAGCCAGATTCCGGCGCAATATCAAGGTATCGGCGTGCGGATTGAAGATAATATTCTAATCACCGAATACGGCAACAAAGTGCTGACCAGTGCCGTGCCGAAAGAGATCGATGAAATCGAAATTTTAATGCAAAAAGAGACGCAATAAAAATAGGGGAAATCGCAATGCAAGCACAACAGTATGATGTGGTGATCGTCGGCGGCGCAATGAGCGGCTGTTGTCTTGCCTTGGCGTTGGCGCAAGGCTTGCCTGAATTACGCCTTGCGATTATCGAAAAAAATCCGCCGCAAGCCGCCAATCGACATCAACAAAAGTGCGGTTTTGACGCGCGCAGTATCGCGCTGTCCCATGGCAGTTGCCAAACACTGCAACAAATCCGTGTTGATACGAATACGAGTCTATGGCAAAACATCGCCCCGTTGGCGGAAGATATCCGGCAAATTCATATCTCCGATTGCGGACATGCCGGTTTGGTCGATCTGTCGGCGCAAGAACTCAATCTCAGCCGTTTAGGCGCGGTGGTTGAACTGTCGGCAGTCGGCGCAGTGTTGTTAAAAGCAATCGCACAACAAGCGAATATCGACTATCTCGCCCCCTGCACCGTGACGCAGATTGAACGTTCGACAGAAAAAGTCAACTTACGTTTAAGCAATCACCAACACCTTGAAACCCCACTTTTAATCGCCGCCGACGGCACACAGTCGGCAGTTGCCAAACAGTGCGGTATTCAGTATCAGATCTTAAACGACTATCAGCAAAGTGCGGTCATCGCCAATGTCAAAAGCACGCAAGCCCATCACGGACGTGCCTTTGAGCGCTTCACCGCACAAGGACCGCTCGCCCTGTTACCGCTGAAAAACGATCGGCTATCGCTGGTATGGTGCCTCAAACAGGCGGATGATGTAATGGTATTGGATGATCAGGCATTTCTGCAACGCCTGCAACGGCAATTCGGCTGGCGCTTGGGGCGGTTTGAACAAGTCGGCAAACGCGTGGCGTATCCATTGGCGTTACAGCAAGCCGAGCGTGCAATTCATCACCGTTTGGCAGTAATCGGCAATGCGGCGCAAACCTTGCACCCGATTGCCGGACAGGGCTTTAATTTGGGCTTGCGTGATGTGGCGGATCTCGCCAAGGTGCTGATTGAAGCGGCACGGCAAGGGCAGGATTTGGGCGAAAGTGCGGTTTTGCAAAGGTATCGGCAACGGCGACAAGCGGATCAGCATAACATCATCAATTTGACCGACGGCTTAGTCAATACCTTCGCCAATGACTTGCTGCCAATGCAAATCGGGCGTAATTTGGGTTTATTGGGCTTGTCGCACAGCCTCGCTCTGCGACAACAATTTATTAAACCGACATTGGGTTGGGTGTAGTTTATATTTCAAGCACAACCGCTTAGGTTACAAAACACGGAGCGATAGACCTTATATGAAAAGTACGGATATTATCATTATCGGCGGCGGCATGGTCGGCTTGGCGGTTGCGGCGGCACTCGCCGACAGTCCGTGTCACATCACGCTTGTGGAAGCCCATCCGCCGACGGAACAATCGATTGGCGAAATCGGCAATCGGGTCAGCGCACTCACCCTCTCCACGCAGAAAATGTTGCAACAATTCGGGGTATGGCAAGCGTTAAAGCAAGGGCGCAGTTGTGCTTATCAACACATGGAAGTATGGGAAAAAGACAGCTTTGCCAAAATCGGTTTCGATTGCCGTTCGCTCGGCTTGGATCAACTGGGCTATATCGTCGAAAACAGCCTGATTCGTTATCAACTTTGGCAAAAAGTCGCACAGCAAGCCAATGTGGAAATCATCAGCGCCAAACCGAAAAGTGCGGTTTGTCATGCGCAATGTGCGGTGCTGACCCTCGATGACGGCGCATTGCTGATGGCGAAACTGTTGGTCGGTGCGGACGGTGCGAATTCTTGGCTGCGGCAACAAGCGGATATTCCGCTGAATTTCCGTGATTACGGACACCACGCGTTGGTCTGCAATGTGGAAACCGCCGAACCGCACTTGCACACTGCGCGCCAAATTTTCAGCGCTGACAGCATTTTGGCATTTTTACCGTTACAGCAACCGCACTTGTGTTCGATTGTCTGGTCACAACCGCCTGAGCTGGCGGCACAGCACCTGAAGATGGACGACGAGGCATTTAATAAAGCGCTTAACATTGCCTTTGATAACCGCTTAGGCTTGTGCCGCGTGGTCGGCAAACGCCAAACCATTCCGCTCACCGCCCGCTATGCGCGCGACTTTGTCAAACAGCGGATTGCCTTGGTCGGCGATGCCGCCCATACCATTCACCCCCTCGCCGGTCTCGGAGTGAATCTCGGTTTTATGGACGCGATGGCATTGGCGCAAGAAATTGAAAAAAATCTGCTACACGGCATGGACATCGGCGAACTGCGCCACTTGCGCCACTATGAACGCTGGCGCAAAAGCGAAGCGGTCAAAATGCTCGCCGCCATGCAGGGCTTTAAATCGCTGTTTAACGACCCTAATCCGCTGAAGAAACTGGTGCGCGGTATCGGCATGAATCTGACCGACCACCTGCCGCTGATCAAAGATCGCCTAATGGCGCAAGCGTTAGGCTTAGAAGGCGATCTGCCGCAAAAAATCAAACAAATGCCGAATGATGTGTTGATTTTTAGTTGAAGGAATATTGAATGCCTGTCATATTACGCTTTAAAGGATATAAATTTTTCTTTTATTCTAATGAGGGAAATCCAAGATAACCTGCACATATTCATGTCAGAAATGCTGAATCGGAGGCTAAGTTTTGGTTAGAGCCACAAATATCATTGGCTCAAAATGACGGATTTAGCGCAAAAGAACTCAAAGAATTATCCCAATGTATTCATGAAAATTCACTTATATTACTGGAGGCATGGAATGGCTATTTCGGCTAAAAATATCAAATTTGACGATGACACTATGTGGGTTGAATTGAGTGATGCCAGAACAATTGGCGTGCCTTTAGTCTGGTTTCCTAAATTACTGAATGCGGATAAATCGGAACTCAAAAACTACGAACTCAGTAAACGCGGCATTCACTGGGAACAACTTGATGAAGATATTTCAGTTGAAGGACTGCTTGCCGGATGTGGGGATTTAACCCATAACTACCACCACGTTGCTTAAATCAATTTTTCAATCTCCAAAAAATGCGGTTTTCCTATCAAGAAAACCGCACTTTGTATTCGATTCGAACGGAATTTAACGTTAGATAATCGCGTAAGCCAAGGTGTAACCGACAAAACAAGCTGTTACCACCCCGATAATCCCCGGAATCATAAAGCTGTGGTTGAAGTAGTATTTGCCGATTTTGGTGGTGCCGGTTACGTCGAAGTTCACGGTGGCGATGTCTGACGGATAATTCGGGATAAAGAAGTAGCCGTAGGTTGCCGGTAATAAACCGATAAGCAACGGTGCCGGCAAGCCGATGGCAAGACCGACCGGCAACATCATACGTCCGGTTGCCGCTTGGCTGTTGATCACCACCGAAACCGCAAACAACGCGAAAGCAAAGGTCCACGGATAGGCTTCCACCATTTCGGTCACGCCGGCTTTAAATGACGGCATTGCATATTGGAAGTACGTATCGCTCATCCACGCAATCCCGAAGATGGCTATCATCGCCACCATGCCGGATTTAAACACCACCCCGTTCGGCACGGTTTGCGGATTGGTTTTGGTTGAGATCAGGATAATACCGCCGAACGCCAACATCATCATCTGAATGATAATCCCCATGGAAATCGCTTTTTTACCTTCGCCGATGGTTCTGACTTCAGGGAAGATCGCCACTACCACAATAATTGCCAATGCCAAGATAAACAGTAAAACGGCGTTACGGGCAGAACTTGGCAACACTTCGTTTAACGTGGTGCTGGTGGTATTGGCAATGCGATCGCTCCACACCGGATCTTTTAAACGGCGTTGATATTCCGGATCGTCTTTCAACTCTTTACCGCGACGCAAGCTGTACAATGACATCATGATCACCCCGGCTAAGGTTGCCGGAATAGTCACGGCGACAATGCTCAATAAAGTCACGTGTTCATAACCCGGTAATTCGACGATTTGGGTCAAATAGTAAACCACCGCCGCAGAAATCGGGCTGCCGGTAATCCCTAATTGAGAAGCGACCGAAGCTGCCGCCATCGGGCGTTCCGGACGAATGCCGTTTTTCAGCGAAACGTCACCGATAATCGGCATAATGGTGTACACCGCGTGTCCGGTTCCCAACATCAAGGTCATGATGTAAGTCACCAGCGGTCCCAAGAATGTCACCATTTTCGGATTACGGCGCAAGATTTTTTCCGCGATTTGCAGCATATATTTTAAACCGCCCGCCGCTTCCAAAATCGCAGCGCAGGTGACCACTGCAATAATGATCAGCATAACGTCAATCGGGGGCGAAGACGGCGGCATACGCAGCACAAACACTTCGATCAACAAACCAATCCCGGAAACCACCCCTAAACCAACCCCGCCGAAGCGGCTACCGATATAGAGCATGATTAAGAGAAATAAAAACTCCAAATACAGCATATATTTTCCTTTGTAAAAAAATGAATAATCGGAGAATATGATACGAAATCCCGATTCGCAAACAAGTGTAAAAGAGTGAAGTTTTGATTTAGCTCACTATTTTTAAGTAGAAGATACATCTTGATTGCAGAATATCTCCATTCTAATAACATTTGGCTAACGAGCACAGAAAAAAACGGAAAACATTGCTGTTTTCCGTTTTAAAAATACATGCCGAAGTTATCAGAACATCATTGTCGAATAAGGTCTTCAAACATTTCCGTTAAACGTTCATCAGCCTTCTGAAGATTTTGTTGAATACGGTACAACCAAGCTTCATGCGCTTGTAAATTCGCCGTTACCTTCTTAGAAATTCGCTGAACTTCTGATGGATTTGTGCCGCCCAATGTCAAATAACTCTCGATCATATTTGCCGGATCCAAGTGTTTAAAAAACGCCTCTTTCGAAAGTGGGAATTCCATTTTTTCTTTCGCCATCTCCAACATAACATCGTCAAAAATAGCGACCGCCGCGTCAAACGGCAACTGTTTAGGCGCTAATTGGTGCTGTCTGCCGTATTTCGTCAATCTCGAAGCAAATTCATGTGCGATTTTAAAGGGTATTCCGGCTTGACGTTGGAGGGAATTGGCAAGCTCTGTGGTTGTCGAATAATCCGCATTCACTTGCGCTAAAGCAGCCTCTTTATCCACCGTTAAGCCGTCTAAAATGGCATTAACGTCTTTTAACATTAAGCAAGCCCGCTCTAATGTTTCCGAGATTTCCGCATTTTTATAATCTGTTAAGCCCGAATTCACATTATGTGAAGAGATACAGGAGCGAAATGCGTCCCCTGTCACTTGACTCGCCAGCAACCGCACTTTATCTAATGACGAAGGATTGCGTTTTTGCGGCATTAATGTACTCGGGCTGTTCAGCGATTCGGTTTCCAGTAGCAACCATGGGCGAGTATGGTGGAATTGAATATGGAGATCCTGAATGAACGTGCCGATTGATAACGCAACCAAGGAGGAAATATAAGCCGCTTCGACCCCGACATCAATCAGTGATAGTTGTGCGGCATCAAACGCATTTTCAACATAACCTTCAAAGCCTAAAAAATCAGCGAGTGAAGCCCGATTAATCGGAAAACTCGATGTTGCCAATGCCGCCGCACCTAGCGGACATTTATTCAATCGTACAAAATAGCTACAGAGTCTATCTGTCGAACGCGCAAGCGTTGCCTCATAACCTAAAAACAGATGCCCTAAGGTTACCGGCTGCGCCTGTACACCATAAGTATAAGACGGCACAATAGTATCCGCGTTATTATCCGCTATTTTCACCAAGCGCTTTCTGGTTTCTAAAGATAAATAATAGAGGTAAAGGAATCGATCGCGTACTAATAAGCGGTGAATTGTCGCGAGCATATCTTGCCAGCTTCGCCCGACATGAATCATCGAGCCTTCCAACCCGGTTAATTCGAATAACATCGGTTGAATTTCATGATAATCATTCGGACGCCGAGAACTGTTCGATAAGCGTTGAATTGCGGAAGCAACCTTTTGCGCAACCTCTTTCGTTATGATTCCTTCCTGCAAGGTCATTAACACAGACGCTTTTTCAATCTGATTAATCCAGTAAAAAGTATCATGGTTAAACATGGTTAACACTCCTTTTTCTGCTTATAAGTGATAGATGAAATGGAACATGCCATTATTCGGAATAACGATTTTTCAGCCAAGCTAAAATCATAATATGCTTTTCCCAAAGGAAAGGAAAGGAAAATATGCTTTAAATATCACCCAATCGCTGTATTTATAGCTATTTTTCCAGCAAAAATAAAAAACGGAGCAATCAAGCTCCGTTCTTTATAAAATGAAAATAATTATAGAATATCCAACAATTCCACTTCAAAGATCAAGGTACTGAACGGTGGAATCGAAGCGCCTGCGCCGCGTTCGCCGTAAGCCAAGTGCTGAGGAATGGTTAAGCGCCATTTCGAACCGATCGGCATCATAGATAAAGCTTCAACCCAGCCGCTGATCACACCGCTGACCGGGAATTCCGCCGGTTGTCCGCGTTGCACCGAGCTGTCAAACACCGTGCCGTCAATCAGGCTGCCGGTGTAATGCACCCGCACTTTGTCTTGGCGGCTTGGCACTGCGCCGTTGCCTTCGACCAACACTTCATATTGCAAGCCGCTTTCGGTTTCTTTCACGCCCGCCATTTTTTTATTTTCGGCTAAGAATTCATTACCAGCCTGTTCGATTTCTTTGAATTGCGCCCGTTGTAATTCTTCCGCTTGCTGTTGCATTTGTTGTAACGCCGCACTCACCGCTTGCAGATCAACCGCCGGTGCATTTTGTTGCAGCGCGTCGTAAATGCCTTTGGCAACCGCTTCGACACTGATATGTAAACCGCTTTGCAACAGTTGTTGTCCCATTTGTAAACCGATACCGTAGCTGCCTTGTTGTTCGGTGCTGTCCAGTTGTACCGCTGCAAAAAATTGTTCGCTCATTGTGTTGTTTTCCTTTTGTTAGTCAAAGTAGTTTAAATTACAGCTTGCGTGGTCTGCGACGGCGTAGCCACAGACATCGCGGCGCCCATTTGTACCGCACTTCCGGCTTGTAATTCGGTTAAAAAATCCAGTTTGTCCGCTTGGAACAGGTTAATCACGGTCGAACCCAAACGGAATGCGCCCATTTCCTCGCCTTTTTTCAACCGAACCGCACTTTGCCCTTCGCTTGGATATTCCCAGCTTTGGATTTTGCCTGCGCGCGGCGGATTGATAATCCCGGCCCACAGCGTGCTGATACTGGCGGTGATGGTTGCGCCGACCAAAATCTGCACCATCGCCCCGAACGGGGTATCAAAATAGCAGATCACGCGCTCGTTGCGCGCAAACAGGTTCGGAATATGCCGCGCCAAAAACGGATTGACCGAAAACAGATCGCCCGGCACGTACACCATTTTGCGCAACACACCGTCACACGGCATATGCACGCGGTGATAATCACGCGGTGACAAATAAGTGGTGATGAATTTGCCGTTTTCAAATAACGGCACTAATGTTTCGTCCTGCGCCAACAAATCGGTTAAGCTGAAAAAATGCCCTTTGGCTTGGAATAATTGCCCGTTGACGATCTCGCCCAATTCGCTGATTCGCCCGTCCGCCGGCAAGCAAACCGCACTTGGGTTGCCGTCAATCGGGCGCGCGTCGGCTTTTAAGCGGCGGATAAAAAATTCGTTAAACGAAGCATATTGCTTCGGCTCGGATTTTTCCGCTTCCTGTAAGTTAATCTTATACTTGGCACTAAACGCCTTGATCGCCAAGTGGGTCACGCTCCCCCACTGTTTTTCGGCAAACCAGCCCGCCAAACGGGTCAGGGCAAATTGCGGCACTAAATATTGAAATGCCACTTTCAAATGTTGCCAATAGCGGTTTTGTGAAACTTGAGTTGTCATAAATTAAACCCTTTTATAATGACATCATGAATAAGCGAAGCAGTATAGCAAGTTTGCGCACGAAGCTAAAGTTAAGTGCGTTAATCAAAATTCAGCAAGTGCGGTCCGAAGGCTGAAAAAAACTTGGCAAAAAATGCATAATTCCTTTTGACTATTTTGGTCTGTACAGTTAATATGCGCACCCTATGCAAAAGGTTAAACTTCCCCTGACTGTCGATCCGGTCAAAGACGCTCAACGTCGGTTGGACTATGTAGGTTACTACGCACCAAACCAGTTAGAACGCTTGCAGGCTTCGGTAAGTCGTGTGCTGAATAATGCACAAGTTAGATTGTCGTTCTCAGTTGATCCGCAACGATTGGTGGTGATGAAAGGTCACGCAACGGTTGAGGTGGAGTTGATTTGTCAACGTTGCGATAAACCTTTTACGATGACATTGGACAGTGAATTTTGCTACAGTCCGGTGTCTAATATGGATCAAGCAGAGCTGTTACCTGAAATTTATGAGCCGATTGAATTTAATGAATTCGGCGAAATCGATTTACGCGACGTAGTGGAAGATGAATTAATGCTTTCCTTGCCGCTGGTGGCAATGCACGATCCTGAACACTGTGAAGTGTCCGTGGCTGAACAGGTCTTTGGCGAATTGCCTGCGGAAGCAGAAAAACCAAACCCGTTCGCTGTATTAGCTAATTTAAAGCGAAAATAATTTAGGAGTATGGCCAATGGCTGTTCAACAAAATAAAAAATCTCGTTCACGTCGTGATATGCGTCGTTCTCACGATGCGTTGACTACCGCTGCAGTTTCTGTTGATAAAGAAACCGGTAAAACCCATTTGCGTCACCATGTAACCGCCGACGGTTACTACCGTGGCCGTAAAGTGATCAATAAGTAATTTCAGATTACTGTTGTCTCCTTTGAGGTAAGCAATTGAATCGTCTAACCCTGGCGTTAGATGTAATGGGCGGGGACTTTGGTCCCCGTATTACTATCCCGGCAAGCCTGCAAGCGTTGGAACATGATCCAATGCTCGATATTCTGCTGTTCGGCGACAGCCAGCTTATTTCCCCTTATCTTGCGAATATTCCCCAGTCTCTGCGCCAACGCATTCGCGTACATCATTGCGATCGCGTGATTAAAAACGAGCAAGGGCTTTCCCATGCACTACGCCATAGCAAAGGCAGCTCAATGCGCCTTGCGATTGAAGCGGTGCGTGACAAACAAGCGCAAGCCTGCGTTAGCGGCGGCGATACCGCGGTATTAATGGGATTGGCAAAAGTGTTATTGCAACCGCTTGCCGGCATTCAGCGCCCGGCACTGGTTTCGAACATTCCGACGATCGACGGCAAGCAAAGTATTATGTTGGATTTGGGTGCCAATATCGATTGCTCGGCTGAAACCTTAATGCAATTCGCACAAATGGGCGCGATTTTCGCCGAAAACAGTTTTAATCTGGTTTATCCGCGCGTTGCATTGTTGAATATCGGCATTGAAGAGTTGAAAGGGCTAAGACATATCCGCGACGCCGCCGATTTGATTCAACGGCAAACCCAACTGAATTATATCGGCTATATCGAAGGCAACCATCTATTGAACGGCTATGCCGATGTAATTGTTTGCGATGGTTTTGCCGGCAATATTGCGTTAAAAACCTTAGAAGGCACGGCAAAAAATCTGTTTGCCTTAATCAAAAACGGCGGCAATACCCGCCCGTCGTGGGCAAAGACCGCACTTAAAAAGTTATTGTTGCCGTGCAGTAAATATCTGCTGAAAAAATATTTCAAGCAGTTCAGCCAGTTTAATCCGGATAAATATAACGGCGCCTCCCTGCTGGGCTTAACCTCGGTCGTGGTCAAAAGCCACGGCAGCGCCAATCAAGCTGCGTTTTTATATGCCATTCAGCAGGCGGCATGGCAAGTGCGCTCGGAGATTCCGGCAAAAATCGCCGCCGGGTTAAATCGCACGCTTTAATTGGTTTAAACGAAAAGAACAATAATATTCACACATCATGAGATGATTATGTTTAGTAAAATTCTAGCTACCGGCAGTTATTTACCGGCAAAAATCAGAACCAATGCCGATTTAGAAAAAATGGTGGATACCTCCGACGAGTGGATCACCACCCGTTCCGGCATTAAAGAACGCCGTATTGCCAGCGAAGAAGAAAGCGTGGCTACCATGGGATTTGCCGCGGCACAACAATGTTTTGCCGCCGCACGGCTCGACCCGAACGAAATTGATTTGGTTTTAGTCGCGACCACCAGCAGCTCGCACGCTTACCCCAGTGCGGCTTGTCAAATTCAGGGGCTGCTGAATATCGACGATGCAATCGCATTTGATGTGGCGGCAGCCTGTAGCGGCTTTATTTACGCATTAAGCGTCGCCGATCAATTTATCCGCAGCGGCAAGGTGAAAAAAGCGTTGGTGATCGGTTCGGATGTTAATTCACGCAACCTCGACGAACAGGACCGCAGCACCGTGATTTTATTCGGCGACGGTGCCGGCGCGGTGATTTTAGAGGCAAGCGAACAGCAAGGCATTATTTCCACCCATTTGCATTCCAGTGCGGACAAAGGCGATATGCTGATTCTGCCGAAAGCAGAGCGCGGCACGCAACAATCCGGCTTTATCCAAATGCAAGGCAATGAAACCTTTAAACTGGCGGTGCGAGAATTGTCAAATGTGGTGGAAGAAACCTTACAAGCCAATAACTTAGATAAAAAAGCGATTGATTGGTTGGTTCCGCACCAAGCCAATTTACGCATTATCGCGGCGACGGCAAAAAAATTAGACATGGATCTGTCGCAAGTAGTGATCACTTTGGATCGCTACGGCAATACCAGTGCCGCCACCATTCCGGTCGCATTGGACGAAGCGGTGCGCGACGGACGGATTCAGCGCGGACAGTTATTGTTATTAGAAGCCTTTGGCGGCGGTTGGACTTGGGGATCGGCGTTGGTCCGTTTTTAACCAAACCGCACTTTGGCTTAACTTTCAATTAGGTAGTAAAAGCAGGTAGAAACAAATGAAAAAATTTGCAATGGTTTTTCCCGGACAAGGCTCGCAAGCCATCGGCATGTTAGCCGATTTAGCGGCTCAATTCCCGGTAGTAGAAGAAACCTTTAAACAAGCTTCCGCAGCGCTCGGTTATGATTTATGGCAGTTAGTGCAACAGGGCGAAGCAGAAGAACTGAACCAAACCTGGCGCACCCAACCGGCGCTATTAGCGGCGTCAGTGGCGATTTACCGCACTTGGCAACAACAATACCCCGAACTGACACCGCAAGTGATGGCCGGACACAGTTTAGGCGAGTTTTCCGCCTTAGTTTGCGCCGGCGTATTGGATTTCCAAGAAGCGATTAAACTGGTCGAACTGCGCGGCCGCTTAATGCAAAAAGCCGTTCCGGCGGGCACCGGGGCGATGTATGCGATTATCGGCTTAGATAACCAGCCGATCATTGACGCTTGCGCCCAAGCCGCACAAGGCGAAGTCGTTTCCGCCGTCAATTTCAATTCGCCGGGACAAGTGGTCATTGCCGGTAACAAAGACGCGGTAGAACGTGCAGCGGCGTTGTGCAAAGAAGCCGGTGCCAAACGGGCATTGCCGTTAGCGGTGAGCGTGCCGTCCCATTGCGCCTTGATGAAACCTGCCGCCGATCAACTGGCGGTGGCGTTGGAATCCGTTACCTTTAAACAACCGACCGTTGCGGTGATTAATAACGTTGATGTCAAACAAGAAAAAGGCGCGGACGAAATCCGCAATGCGTTAGTGCGCCAGCTATATAATCCGGTACGCTGGACCGAAAGCGTGGAAAAAATGGCGGCTGCCGGCGTTCAAATTCTGCTTGAAATCGGACCGAATAAAGTCTTAACCGGCTTAACCAAACGTATTAACAAAGAGTTGGACGCACACGCCGTCAATGACACCGCGTCGTTAAGTGCGGTTGCAGCACTGATTCAAGATTAATCTGACTATTCAAAAAAGGAGAACCTATGCAAGGTAAAATCGCATTAGTAACCGGTGCCAGCCGCGGCATCGGCAAAGCCATCGCAGAAGAATTGGCCGCCAAAGGCGCAACCGTGATCGGCACCGCCACCAGCGAAGCCGGGGCACAAGCCATTTCTGCTTATTTGGGCGAAAACGGCAAGGGATTGGTGCTGAATGTCGCCGACACCGCCTCAATCGATCAAACCTTGGCGCAAATCAAAGCCGAATTCGGCGAGATTGATATTTTGGTCAATAATGCCGGCATTACCCGTGACAACCTGTTAATGCGCATGAAAGAAGAAGAATGGAACGATATTATCGATACCAACCTGACCTCCATTTTCCACCTGTCAAAAGCCATGCTGCGCAGCATGATGAAAAAACGCTACGGGCGTATCATCAATATCGGCTCGGTGGTCGGCTCTTCCGGCAATCCGGGACAAACCAACTACTGTGCGGCTAAGGCCGGTGTAATCGGTTTCTCCAAAGCCTTGGCGCAAGAAGTCGCCTCGCGCGGTATCACCGTCAATGTGGTGGCGCCGGGCTTTATTGCCACCGATATGACCCATGCGCTCACCGAAGAACAAAAACAGAGTATTTTAGTCAATGTGCCTGCCGGCAAACTGGGCGAAGCGAAAGATATTGCCAAAGCGGTGGCTTTCCTTGCTTCGGAAGATGCGGGTTATGTGACCGGCACCACATTGCATGTTAACGGCGGACTTTACATGAACTGATCCGATTGGCGTGCGTCTATTTCATTTTGCGCTGTAGCAAAATCGGACAAATGAAGATAAATGCATGACAACGCCTCTCGGTTAATGGTAAAATCTGCGACGGTATACAATCTTGGTTATAGACTTTCCCAAGAAACAAGAATATAGCCAAATTTTGTCATAGTATGTGTTGCCTTAAGCAAAGCCTTGTTGATGGATCAACATCTGTTACGGTTATTGCCGTCGTTTAAACAATACATACCTTATTCACCTCTCGCTGTGGCGAAATTTAAAACATAGGAAATTTAAAAATGAGTATTGAAGAACGCGTAAAAAAAATCATTGTTGAACAATTAGGCGTTAAAGAAGACGAAGTAAAATCCGAAGCTTCATTCGTTGAAGATTTGGGTGCTGACTCTTTAGATACAGTTGAACTGGTAATGGCTTTGGAAGAAGAATTCGACATCGAAATTCCTGACGAAGAAGCTGAAAAAATCACAACTGTTCAGTCTGCAATTGATTACGTTCAAAATAATCAATAATCTTCTGGATTTAGGCGGTTCTCAGACCGCCTAAATTTTGTCAGTCAGTTATACAAATTCTATTTTCAACCTCCCACTCGGAGCATATTCATGTCAAAACGTCGCGTCGTTGTAACAGGCTTAGGAATGTTATCACCGCTTGGTAATGATGTTAATTCAACCTGGCAAAACTTGTTGGCAGGCAAGAGCGGAATCAATCTGATCGAAAATTTCGATACATCAAACCACACCACCAAATTTGCCGGTCAAGTCAAAAACTTCAACAGCGAAGAATATATCTCGCGCAAAGATACCAAAAAAATGGATTTGTTTATCCAATACGGTATCGCTGCCGGTATGCAAGCCATTCAAGATTCCGGCTTGGAAGTTACCGAACAAAATGCCCAACGTATCGGGGTGGCTATCGGCTCCGGTATCGGCGGGCTGGGTTTAATCGAAGAGAACCATACTGCTCTGATTGCGGGCGGTCCGCGTAAAGTCAGCCCGTTCTTTGTGCCGTCCACCATTGTTAATATGATTGCCGGACACCTATCAATCAATTATAAATTACACGGTCCGAATATCACCATCGCCACCGCTTGCACCACCGGGGTGCACAATATCGGTCATGCGGCACGTATTATTGCTTACGGCGATGCCGATGTGATGATCGCCGGCGGTGCGGAAAAAGCCAGCACTTCGTTAGGTATTGCCGGTTTCGGCGCGGCGCGCGCATTATCCACCCGCAACGATAATCCGCAAGCGGCAAGCCGCCCTTGGGACGTGGATCGCGACGGTTTTGTGCTGGGCGACGGTGCGGGGGTGATGGTGTTGGAAGAATACGAACACGCCAAAGCCCGCGGGGCGAAAATCTATGCGGAACTGGTCGGTTTCGGCATGAGCGGCGACGGCTATCATATGACTTCGCCGCCGGAAGACGGCGCAGGTGCCGCCTTGGCGATGAGCAATGCGGTGCGTGACGCACAAATCGAACCGCAACAAGTGGGCTATGTCAATGCACACGGCACGTCAACCCCGGCAGGCGATGTTGCCGAAGCGACGGCGATCAGCAGCGTATTTGCGGCAAACAAAGACCGCATTTTGGTCAGCTCCACCAAGTCGATGACCGGGCACTTATTGGGTGCGGCCGGTGCGGTGGAAGCGATTTTCACCGTATTAGCCCTGCGCGATCAAATCGTGCCGCCTACCATCAACTTAGACAATCAAGATCCGAATGTCACCTTGGATCTCGTGCCGAATACCGCGCGCAAAGCCGAATTGGACTATGCGTTATGTAATTCCTTCGGTTTCGGCGGCACCAACGGCTCGCTGATTTTCAAAAAAATCTAATTGCCTGAGCCGAATCAACTCTAAAGTGCGGTTTCCCAACCGCACTTTTGCTTTCTTATGCCGAGATTTTTTGGATACTTCCCTTCCGCATAAGCCGCTTAAAAATAATCCAAATAATCCTTGTACCGCACTTCGAATCCCGCTATAATTTTGCGCCTTACAGTCACATTCCATTTTCGTTCCTTGCTTCCGCAGATTGGTGACTGGTCTATCGTCGGAGGCTGATTAACCCGTAAGGAGCAGCAGTAATGCGTCACTACGAAATCGTTTTTATGGTTCATCCGGACCAAAGCGAACAAGTACCAGGCATGATCGAGCGCTACACCGGTTCTGTTAAAGAAGCAGGTGGTCAGATTCATCGCCTAGAAGATTGGGGCCGTCGTCAATTGGCTTACCCAATCAACAAACTACATAAAGCACACTATGTGCTAATGAATGTAGAAGCACCGCAAGAAGTAATCGACGAGCTAGAAACTACTTTCCGTTACAACGACGCCGTTCTGCGTAACGCAATTATGCGCACTAAGCACGCCGTAACAGAAGCGTCCCCAATGGTGAAAGCGAAAGACGAACGTCGCGCTTCCGCTGAAGTTGAAAACAACGATTATGAGGATGCTGAAGAGTAATTTAACGATTGAAAATCGTCTCTCGCTGACAGGAAATGTGATTTCCCACCCGAGACGAAGCAAAAGCCCGAGTGGCATTGAGCACTGCCGGTTTATGTTGGAACACCGTTCGCAACAAACCGAAGTCGGCTTAGCCCGACAAGCATGGTGCGCTATCGCAGTATCACTCAGTGGCGATCAATTAATTAAACAAACTCAAAGCATTACGGTCGGCAGCAACCTTTTTGTGGCAGGTTTTATCACCACCCACAAAAGTGCTAACGGACTCAATCAGTTAGTGTTGCACGCCGAGCATATCGAATTTATAGATTAGGAGACTAGCCCCATGGCACGTTATTTCCGTCGTCGTAAGTTCTGCCGTTTTACAGCGGAAAACGTAGTTGAAATCGATTACAAAGATATCGCCACGTTAAAGAACTACATTACAGAGAGCGGCAAAATTGTTCCAAGCCGTATTACCGGTACTCGTGCGAAGTACCAACGTCAATTGGCACGCGCAATCAAACGCGCCCGCTACTTAGCGTTGTTACCGTACACTGACAACCATCAGTAATTAAGAGAGGATACGGTAATGCAAATTATTCTTTTAGATAAAATTGTTCACTTGGGTAACGTTGGTGACCAAGTGAATGTTAAAGCCGGTTTCGCACGTAACTTCTTAATCCCGCAAGGGAAAGCGGTTATGGCAACCAAAGCGAACATCGAACTTTTCGAAGCACGTCGTGCTGAATTGGAAGAAAAAGTCGCCAAAGAATTGGTTGCGGCTTTAGATCGCGCAGAGCGTCTGGAAGCCCTCGGTTCTGTGACCATCACTTCTAAAGCCGGTGACGAAGGCCGCCTGTTCGGTTCTATCACCACGCGCGATGTAGCAGACGCGGTTACTGCGGCTGGCGTTAAAATTGAAAAAAGCGAAGTGCGTTTGTCAGAAGGTCCATTGCGTACCACTGGCGAACACGAAGTTCGTTTCCAATTACACGGTGAAGTATTCGCTTCATTAAATGTGATTGTTGTTGCTGAATAATTCGGTTTATTCTAAGACAAAGCCTAAAAACCCGATCTTGCATCGGGTTTTTTGTTGCTTGCTATTGATACAAACCGCACTTTGCATAATCAAAAGTGCGGTATGGCTTGCTTAAACTGCTGTTGCGACTATGCGTTTTTTCACTAACAGCGCACGAATATGGTCATAGCTCCAGTTATAAATAATGGTATAAATCAGAATAAAAATCGTCAGCCCCAAATCCATAATAAAGGCTTGATAAAAACTGATTTGCAGTAAATACGCCACCAGCGGAATGGTACACAGCAATAAACCGCCTTCAAATAAAATGGCATGCAGCAACCGCACTTTGGCGCTGCGTAACACTTTTTCACCGGTAAATACCCGGTCAAAGCCCCAGTTAAACACAAAATTCCACACCATTGCCATCAAAGAAATCGCAATAACCGTGCTCGACAGCGCGCCGACCTGATGTTGGGTAAACAGCAATAACAGCCCGACCGAAAACAGCACCGCAAACACTTCGAATAAGACGGCATGAAAAAGACGTTCGATAAAAGACATTTTTCTTCCTTGATTGTAAATTAAGATTGAAATTGTTCAATCTGACCTTATTTCATTGTAACAATGAACATATCATTAATTCAAAAGGTATTCAAATGAACCCGAAATACGCCCCTCTTTTTCAACCTTACACCCTGAATAACGGCGTGGAAATCAAAAATCGTCTGACCGTTGCGCCAATGACCCACTACGCCGCCAATCCTGACGGCAGCGCCAGTGCAGAAGAACTCGCCTTTTTACAAGATCGCGCGCAAGATTTCGGACTGTTTATCACCGCCGCCACCCTCGTTTCGGCAGAAGGCAAAGCCTTTCCCGGACAGCCGCATGCCATCTCCAACTCCGATTTAGCCAGTTTAAAAACCGTGGCACAGACCATTCAAACACAGGGCGCGAAAGCGATTTTGCAAATTCATCACGGTGGTCAATTAACAATCAAAGATCTGATTGGCACGGCGGATGTGGTTGCGCCGTCGGCAAATCCGGAACGCCAAGCCCGTGCGTTGAGCGAACAGGAAATCGAAGCCTTAATCCGCGCGTTTGCCAATGCTGCCGATCTTGCGATTCAAGCCGGTTTTGACGGAGTGGAAATTCACGGTGCGAATAACTATTTGATCCAACAATTTTTCTCGGCGGCAACCAACCGTCGCCAAGATCAATGGGGCGGCTCGTTAGCAAACCGTTTGCGTTTCCCGCTGGCAGTGGTCGACGCGGTGAATGCGGTCAAAGTGCGGTCTGGACGCAATGATTTTATCGTCGGCTACCGCTTCTCGCCGGAAGAACCGGGCGAAAACGGCTTAACCATGCAAGACACCTTTGCACTCATTGACGCATTGTTAGAAAAACCGCTGCAATATCTGCACGTTTCGCTGTGGGATTTCTACAAAAAAGCCCGCCGCGGCGCAGACAGCACCTTGACGCGTATGCAGTTGCTGCACCAGCACATCAACGGCAGAATGCCGTTGATCGGCGTCGGTTGCCTGTTCAGCGCCGACCAAATCCTCGCCGCCTACCAAACCGGCTGGGCGGAATTTATCGCCGTCGGCAAAGCGGTGATGATGAACCCGGATTTGGCAACCCTGATCGCCACCGGACGCGAAGCGGAAATTATCACTGAGATCGATCCGAATAAAGCCGATCACTACCGCATTCCAAGCAATTTATGGGCGCAGAATATGCAGCATTTAGCCTATTTGCCGCCGGTCAAAGGCAATCCGGAATGGAAGTCGGTGGATATTTAAGTCATAATAATCATTAGTCATAGAGGATCGCTTAAGATCTTCTATGACTCCGTTATAACTGCCGCTGATACTCATGCAAACTAATCGTAGTATCATACAAACCGATTCGTTCACTACTGTGTTTTTCAATGCCGGCATAGCTCAAACTGGAATCTTCATAGCGTTTAAATTTATACACCGCATCATTCATCATGCCGCTGTTAAAGAGATTTAAACTGACCAATAAATTGAAATCTTTTTGAGTTAAGCCGGTCACTTTGTGAAATAATTCAGGTTCAAGTTGAGTGATAACATCACGCAAAGTATATTCACGATAATCGGTTAAATACATAAAAATCGGAATGCGAGTGGCAAATTTAATCAATTTTTCTTGTACTTGCTTGCGTAAACTGCGTTCTTGTTTCTCATCATCGTTTAATTGTTTTTTCTCTTCTTTGCTGAGATCACGCTCATTGGCGTCTTGCTTGGTCTTTTTCACACTGTCGGATTTATTGATAATGGTTTCAATATCTTGATTAAGCGAACGGAAACCTTCAATGCTCATTAGTGCTGCCATGGCTTCTTCATTTGCCCAGAGTTTTTTTAGCGTATCGTTATCCACATTCACCAATAATGCACTTTCCCAACGCCGAGCAAGCAAAGTTGCCGTTGTGCCGCTCATCGCCATATCTAAAATTCCAGCGGCATCAATCGGACGCATTGAACTACCATCATAAGCCAGTACAGGCAAGAACTGGATAAATTCCGCCACTTTCTTCTCAGGGTTCTTATCATCTGTATTTAAACGCACACAATAATCTGCTAATTGGCGTAAAGCTCGGTCAGGGGCAAAATCAAAGACATAGCAATCTTCTTTAACGATACATTCATTATTCGGATCGTTCGGGTTATGCCCACGTAACACCCACGGGGTTTGCACACGGAAAGCCGCTTGGAAATAGGTTTCAGGCGAAGTGAGATTACGCAACATAAAAATCCCTGTCCACGGGGCGACCGATACGCCTGTGGTTAATTTCCCGCACGACAGGGTAATGGATTTCGATTTCAACGGTTTACGCATTGCGGTTTTCACCGGAATTAACGCTTCTGCTCCCATGCCAGCTTCGGGACCGGCTGCGACAATAATGTCGTAATCCTGATAGAACGTATTTTGCCGTTGTTGCAATAAATTTCGCATTGCATAACAAGCCGAAACACTGGGTAAAAACCAAAAGGTATGCAATAAATTCGCCAATAAGCGACTATCGCCAAACGGCATTGGCGGTTTTTCAGCACCGAGTTTGAGGTTATCAATGGTGGTGGAACGCAGCTGTCCACGAATCAAATCCAACCATTTCTGCACTTCGTTTTCGTATTTGAATTTCGCTGTATCGTCCAATCCTGTTGCGGCAAAAAATTGGTTCAAGTCGAATTCATTAAATTCCCCTTTCAAGGCAACTTCTCTAATATCATCAGGTAGTTGATAAGTCATCATAATCATTCGAGGCAAGGCTAAATAAGGATTATTTTCCCCTTGCCAAGTGTTTTTTTCACGCTGTTCATCGGAATATGTCCAGTTGTAAATTTGATCTTCAATAAATTCACCCGAATTAATTGCCCGAAATGGTGTTCCTGATAAATACAAATAATGATCGGTGGTAATCGGCAAAATATCTTCATCAAAATAGTCGGGCATATCCATTTCCATTTCGGAGGCTTCCGCTTGCCATTGTTTTTGTGAACTCTGTTCTTCAGGCTCAAATAAACCTTTGGATTTATCACGCCACGCACCGTAGTGATATTCGTCAAAAATAATGCAATCCCAGTTGATGGTATGCACCCACTCATTTTTGAGCTTAATCCCTCCTGCTTTATTTTTGCCGAGAAAATCTTGGAAAGAACCAAAGCAAATTTGTGGAAAATCCGCTCCTGCTTGCCATTCATCTTGGTTGGTGACAAATTTCCACCCAACAAAATCAAGATGATTTTGCACATCTTCTTGCCACGCATTTTGCACCGCAGGTTTAAAGGTTAGCACTAATACCCGTTTCCAGCCCATCTGTTTAGCTAATTGATAAGCGGCAAACGTTTTACCAAAACGCATTTTAGCATTCCATAAGAAGTGCGGTGTTTTTCCAAGATTATTTTTATCTTTTTGAAATTGTTTGAAATAATTTACCGTTTTTGCTACCGCACTTTGCTGCTCCGGTCGCATGGCGAAGTCAAAAATACGCTGTTCACGATTAGCAGTGCCTGTTTTAATTTCTAGCAACGCTGCTTTAATTTGCTCAAGCGAACATTCAAACCATTCGCCTTCAAGTGGTCGAATACCTTGCTTTTTTAGCAAATTGTGCACATCAAAATCTTTGAACATTGAACCATCATTGCGGATAGCAATTTCATCTAATTCAATTTTCCAGCTTTGGCTTGGCAGTCTAACAGGGTATTGCTCTTGCACACGCTCAAGCACGTTGCGTTCCGTGTAGCCAATTTTTAGGCAATTGGGATAACGGCTGTCGGAATAGGCATAAATTTTGGGGGTGCGAAGTGGGATTAGTAAATTACTCATTGAGGGATCCGTTAAATATAAGGGGATATGTAGGGGCAGATTGTATCCGCCCCTACAAAAGAAATTAAAAATATCTTTAAAATTCAAGTGATTAAGCTTTAAAGTTTAGGAAAAATCAGATTATTCCCACCCTTTATAGAATTAATCTTTTTCTATTTTTTCTTGGATTTTTCTAATTTCATCTTCATCCAAAACACAGCCCGTGTCAGGATCTATTATTGGCTCATATTCATAATTACATTCTGAGTTTGTGCAAATATTACCAAACATGGAATGCTCTCCACATTCTTCGCAGTCTTCAAAAAAATCTTCTACACCTTGCCGTATATCAGAATGACTTATTCCAAAAGCTTGATAAAAATCCAATTCTTTTTCACAATGATGGCATTTAGTTCTTAATTTTGGATAAATACCTGATATGTATTCAATTAAATCTGAACCACAAAATTCACACATTTTTGAAAGAGATTTATCTATTGCAATATTTTCAAAGCTCAATTCACATTGCGTTTTGATAGCCTGATAAAGATCATCTTTTGAAATCATAATAAACTCCTTAAATTACTCCATGGGTCTAACCATACTTTCAATATAGTTAATTTCAGTTTGGGTTAATTGATATTTCTCATAAAGTTCTTGATCTGTCCACGGTTTTGAGAAGTCTTGGACTGGGACAAGTTCGTAGGTCTGGCGAGTTGTGTGCTGTGTATTCTTTTTTAAGGTCAGCATAAAATGGAAAAAACGGGTATTGATGTAACTCATTACATTTTCGCAAACTTCTTTGTTTTCAAAAGGTCCGAACACTAAATAGGTTTCCGTACAAGCTGAACCTTTTTCAGCATAGATTGGTTTAACCCAGTCAGTTTTGCTATCACCCGAACCAACCGCATAAGGAGCAATAACTTTATGTTCATCAATCCATTGACGATTAATAGGAATATCTGTGATTTTAATATACCCAACACCTTTATTTTGATACAATTTCACATTATAAAATTCATCTTTATAAGGCTCATTTCTGCCTTTAAAATTGGTTGGTAATCCAAATGGTTTTCTTGAACTAATACGTTTATTAAAACTGGGTTCATTATATTTTGCAATTTTTCGTAAAATTTTTACCGCTTGGTTATAACGGATAAATATATCTAATTGTTCTTCTTTTAAGGGGCGTGTCATGCTAGAAATAATATTATCCCCTTCGTGCGTCACCACAAAGCAATCTTCATTTGCTTGATTTTTCCATAGGAAATAGCAAACACCGCCTTTAATATCAACGCCAGAAAAGCAATCCGATGAATTAGGAAAATCATGTAATTCAATTAGTTGGCGATCTGCCAGCATCGCATCTCTAAATTTATCCAGCCCTTTACCACCAGTGTACCAACGTGCAGGAATAATCATTACAATATGATTGGGATTTAATTTTTTAGCTTGCTCTACAAATTTTTGGTAAATAGGCATTGCACTTGCAGAGAAGCCACCATCACTCAACTGATACGGCGGATTGCCGATAATGACATCAAATTTCATAGGAAGATTTTTATTTATTTCGTGAATAGGTAAATGAATAAAAGAATAAGCGTGGCTTTCTAAATTTTTGCCACGATCATACACAGCTTGACTTGCCCCACAGTGTTCACACTTGCCATCTACCCAAGTATGTTGCAATGGCTGATAGAAAATATTGCCTTGTTCATCAGAAAACACATCGCAAATCGCATATTCACCGTTCGCTTCACGGCTACAATAAAGGCTACGGCGAGCAAGTAACGCTGTCAGTTCCGTTAAACCCAGCCCGAAAATCTGCTTGGTAAAAATATGGTTAATGCGTTGCTGTAAATCAGGTATTTTCGGTTCTAAACCTTTCAGCAATCGCTTGGTAATTTCACGCAGAAAAACACCCGATTTAGTAGCAGGATCAAGAAAAGTGCGGTGCGGATCGGAAAAATAGTCTTGCGGCAATAGATCCAACATCGCATTTGCCACTTCCGGCGGCGTAAACACTTCATCGTTCGACAAATTCGCCAAACAAGAGAGCACATCAGGATTATGGTTAATGGACAGGTTTTGCATGTTTAATATCCAGAAAATAGCAACTAAAATATTCTTGAATTGAACGATACGGCTCACCATTGGCACTTTGTGCTTTGCCTTGTTGTTCTATCAATTCCTGATAAATCCAGTCATGCCGTTTTAACGACCATTTACGTGGAAATGACACTTTCGACCATTCCGAAAAATGCAGAAATTCATCATGCTCTGCATTTTTCATAGTTAAAGCATTACCGTGCAAAATATTGAGCGATAAAATAAATTCCGCCACTTCAAGCACTTCAATCTGGGTTTGCTCTGCAAACAGGCGTTCATATTGCTGTTGAAAATAATTTAGCAAGCGTTTACGACAGGCGATGACGTTATCTTGCAGTAGCTCAATGCCATACAAACAAGCCAAGGCAAATACCGCATTAAATTCGTATTCACGTTGCGAGCTATGGTAGATTTTCTCTACTACTGCCAATTTACGAGCCAAAATCTCAATCAAAAAGTTACCATCGCCACAAGCTGGCTCTAAATAACGTGAATCATCACGTTTTTCTGTGTCATCTTTCATCAAGTCCAACATCGCTTTGACTTCTTGTCGCCGAGTAAAGACTTCGCCGTGATCGGCTACTCGTTTTTTGGATTTGATTTGTTGAATCATGTTTTTATAACTTTTCCAGCAACTTTTAATGAAACTAATCTTAATAGTTACATAACTTTCAATCAAGTTATAAAAAATTTTTAGCAAAAGATAAACTTAAACGCTATGAATGAATCAATAAAATTTGCGGAAAATTTGAAGCGAATTGTGACCGCAAAAGGATATAAACCAACGGCTGCTGTGATTGAACGGGAGCTGAATTTACGCTATTACGGTAAACCAATAGGTCAAGCTGCTGTAGCAAAATGGCTGCGTGGCGATGGTTTACCTACATTAGAACGACTGAAAACATTAATTGAATGGCTTGAGGTTGATGCAACAGAATTGGTATCTAATGAAATCGCTTACAAAATCAATAAAACAAATCTCAAACCCACCATCACCAAGCAACTTTGGGAGCTTGCTGAAAGTTACGATGATGAGTGGATCGTAAAAACCTTTTTAAATTTACCACAAGCGCAAAAGAAAACCGTGCGTGAAGTGATTGTGGCAATGCACAAAGCCTATCGCACTGATAAATAACTATTCATCTTAAATACACTTTTTGCTTGCTTGCATTCCCCCGCCCCAAGTGTCAAACTGAGCATATCCCCCATAACAACAATAAAAACAACAAAAAAGGAGACATTATGTCAAAAGATCCGAATTATCAGGCGGAAGCGGAGAAATATGAAAATCCGATACCGAGCCGTGAGTTTATTTTACAGACCATTCGCGAACACAACGCACCGATGAAACGGCAGGATATTCTGACCGCACTTCATATCAGTGATGAAGAACAGGTCGAAGGCATGCGCCGCCGTTTGCGCGCGATGGAAAACGACGGGCAGTTGGTATTTACCAAACGCCAATGTTATGCGCTGCCGGAAAAATTGTCGTTGCTGAAAGGCACGGTGATCGGACATCGCGACGGTTACGGTTTTTTACAGGTCGAAGGCTCGGTCGGCGGCAAAAAAGAGGACGATTGGTTTATTCCCAACGGACAAATGCAGCGGGTCATGCACGGCGATTATGTGCTGGCGCAACCGAACGGCTTTGATCGGCGTGGACGGCAGGAAGTGCGGATCGTGCGTATTCTGGAGAGCCGTAAAAAACAGATTGTCGGTCGTTTTTTCATGGAGTCGGGCATTGCCTTTGTGGTGCCGGACGACAGTCGTATCAACCACGATATCCTGATTCCGAACGAACACCGCATGGGCGCGCGCATGGGGCAAGTGGTGGTGGTCGAGCTGCAACCACGCACCCGCAACCATAATCCGGTCGGGATTATCACCGAAATTTTGGGCGATAACATGGCGCCCGGTATGGAGGTGGAAATCGCACTGCGCAACCACGATATTCCGCATATCTTCCCCGAAAGCGTGTTAAAGCAGATTAGCGGCTTACAAGAAGAAGTCGGCGAAGAAGCGAAGCAAGGGCGGGTTGATCTGCGGGATTTGCCGCTGGTCACCATTGACGGCGAAGACGCGCGCGATTTTGATGATGCGGTTTATGCGCGCAAAAACGGCGACAGCGGCTGGAAACTGTGGGTGGCGATTGCCGATGTCAGTTATTATGTGCGCCTGAAAACCGCACTTGATGCCGAGGCGCGCAATCGCGGCACCTCGGTTTACTTCCCGAATCGGGTTGTGCCGATGTTGCCGGAAGTGCTGTCGAACGGACTCTGTTCGTTAAATCCGCAAGTGGATCGGTTGTGTATGGTCTGCGAAATGGATATTTCCAAAAAAGGCAAAATGACCGGCTACAAATTCTACGAAGCGGTCATGAACTCCCACGCCCGTTTGACCTACACCAAAGTATGGCGGATTTTAGAGGGCGACGAGGAACTGCGCCAACGCTATGCCCTGCTGGTACCGCACTTGGAAGAGTTGTACAACTTGTTCAACGTGTTGCACGACGCGCGCCAAAAACGCGGTGCGATCGATTTCGAAACCATCGAAACCCAATTTATTTTTAATCCGCAAGGGCGAATCGAACGGATCGAGCCGGTGGTGCGCAATGACGCGCATAAGATCATCGAAGAGTGTATGATCCAAGCCAATATTGCCGCGGCGACTTTTGTCGAAAAAGCGCAAGAACCTGCACTGTTCCGCATTCACGCCGGACCGGGCGAAGAAAAACTGATGGGCTTCCGCAGTTTCCTCAACGAGTGCGGTTTAACCCTTGGCGGCGGTTTGAAACCAACCCCGGCGGATTATGCCGAATTGATGAAACAGGTGAAAGAACGTCCTGATCACGAGCTGATTCAAACCATGTTGTTGCGCTCGCTCAGTCAGGCGGTCTATTCCGCCGACAATATCGGGCATTTCGGTTTGGCATTGGATAACTATGCCCATTTCACCTCGCCAATCCGCCGTTATCCTGATTTGAGCCTGCACCGCGCGATTAAATATTTGATCGCCAAAGCGCAAGGCAGCACAAAACGCAGCACCCACGGCGGCGGTTTTCATTACACCTTAGACGAAATCGACTTGCTCGGCGAGCACTGCTCCACCACCGAACGCCGCGCCGACGATGCTACGCGCGAAGTCGCCGACTGGCTGAAATGCGAATATATGCAGGATCACGTCGGCGAAGAGTTCGACGGCATAATCTCCAGCGTCACCGGTTTCGGCTTGTTCGTGCGCCTGAACGACTTCTTTATCGACGGCTTGGTACATATCTCCACCCTTGATAACGACTACTACCAATTCGACAGCGCGAGGCAACGCTTAATCGGCGAAAACAGCGGCATGTATTACCGTATCGGCGACAAAGTGCGGATCAAAGTCAGCGCCGTCAGTCTGGAACAGAAGCAGATCGATTTCGCGATGGTATCCAGCGAACGCAAACCGCTGCGCGAAGGCAAAACCGCCAAAGACCGCGCCAAGAAAAACGTGCGCTATGCCGAAAGTTTGGAAAAACGCCTGCGCGACGGCAAAAGCGGCAAAGCCAATCCGCAACGTGCCGAGAAAAAGAAACCGTCGCGCAAAAGCGGCGCGTTTAGTAAAGCTAAAAAACGCAAGTAAACCCAAAATATTGAGCCAATTTTTAACAGGAAAAATTGGCTCAATCCAACCAAATCTGACAGATATACGCCTTGAAATAACGCATCATTAGACTCTTTAATTTTATTTATAGAATTAATAACCCCTCCAATATTTTAGGATATTCCAATAAATAATTTCAACAACACAAGCAAACTTACAATTAATTTTCAAAAAAATGTGAGCGCAATCACAACATAATATAATTTGATGTGATATTTATTTAAAAATCCATTCTAAATAGTTTTTAAATAATCAGAAACCAACAAGGTTAATCATGTATTTATTTCTAATAAAAAAAACAAAACAATTTTTCCATTGGCTTGGATGGGGTTATAGTATTTTTTTCTTTTTAACTATATCAACTGCCTCTTACTTCTCTTTACCAATTTTAATTTTAAATGACTATAAAATTAATCACCTATATTATTTTGATATTTCTGCAACAGTTAGCAAGCAAGAAATAAATGGAAAATTAAATAACCATCTCACACTCCGAAGAGTAAGTAACAAATGTTACAAACCTTATTGTGGATTGCCTAAAGAAGGCGAATATAAACTTTCAAAAATAGCGTTTATTAATATAAATGGAATGTCATATATACATTTCATTTGCATAAATAGCGATGTATGTTTTTATAATATAAGCGAGTCTTTTATCCAGATGAAAAAATATACCGCACATAAAAATGCAAAAACCATCTTTTGGGGTGTAATACTTGTAAATATCGTTATGATCATTGAATTTTTTACAAAAGATTATTGGCGAAAAAGAAAAAATAGCAAGTTATAACTGAAAATTCGTTATAGTTTTAATAGCTCAATGCATATTATATCAATTTCCATTAATAAATGAAATGAATCAAAAATAACCTAGGAGCAATATGCTTATCTACATCATCAAAAAAATAAAAGAATTCTTCTTATGGCTTACTATTTCTGAACGCATACTACTTATTTTTATATTAATCCAACTGTATTTTATGACCATTCCTTTTTTAGTTTTCAATGATTATAACATAGGCTATAAATCGTACTCAAACGTTTCAACTCAGATAACAGAAAAAGAAATCAATGGCAGATTAAATAACCACAAGACTATTCGGCAAATAAATAATAAATGCCATATAAATTATTGTGGACTTCCCGTAGAAGGAAGATATTTATTATCTTCGATAACCTTTATAAAAATAAATACAGCCGAATACATTTATTCAATATGCACCGAACAAAATAAATGCCTTTATAATATAGATGAAAGTTTTATTGAGCAAGAAAAAAATGATATAAATCGGAATGCGAAAATTACATTATTCGGTTCTCTTCTTGGTGGTATTTTTATAGCTGTTAAACATATCTTACAACATAGAAGAAGACTAAGCCGCAAGAAATAATATCAGTATTTTCAATATGGTAAGGGAGCTATTATTTTTTAAGGAGTTAAATAATGATTAAGATGATGATTGCTAAATTTGGTGCAGATATTGGTACTATTGATGGAGTTGTAGAAACTAGTTCCATGAGCACATCTTGTAATGGTAAAAATATGGCTTGGAGTGCTGGACTTTCCAGTTCGGCAACAGCTGCCAGCTTTGCTAGTGGTTTTCCCAATCATTTAGGCAATGTAGGCGGTAGCATATCAGCCATTTCAACAGCAATAAATGTGGGCATCAATAAACAGATAACCGCCAGCGATACTTTCACAATTTTAGCTGGTGTTGCCGGCGCATTTGGATTGGGTGTGCCGGCACTTATTTTTGCAGTTGGAGGCTTAGCAGTAACGCTCTATGATAATGCTAACCATCGCGATGCCAATGGCTGTGTTAAACCACCATCTATACCATTAGGCGATCTAATTTCTCCATCCGACGATAATCCAAATACCGATAGAGGAAAAAATACGCCGCTAAGTTGTCCCCTGATTATTGATATGGATAAAAATGGTGTTAAAACAATTTCAATAACTAAAAATACTTTTTTTGATCTAGATAATAACCTCTTTGCAGAAAATACAGGCTGGATAGATAAAGGCGATGCGTTTTTAGTTTGGGATCGTAATGGTAATGGCACTATTGATTCAGGTCATGAATTATTTGGCAATCATACTGTATTAAAAGATGGTAATAAAGCAAATAACGGATTTCTTGCACTAACTGAACTGGATAGCAATCATAATAATATCTTTGATGAAAAAGATGAGGCTTGGTTCACACTTCAACTATGGTTTGATCATAATCAAAATGGTATTGCTGAAGAGGGGGAATTAATCAAACTATCTGAATCCGGTATTAAAAGTATTGACTTATCATATATAGATATCGCTCAAATAGATGAAAGTGGCAATATACATAAACAGCAATCTCAAGTGATTTGGGAAGATGATAGCACTTCAGATATCACAGATATTTGGTTCAATGTAAATACAGCCAAATCTTATTATAAAGAAAAAATTGAGATTAATAATCACATAAAAGAAATGCCGAATATTATTGCTTTTGGCAACTTACTAAACTTACATGAAGCTATTGCAAAGAACCCTAATTTAATCTATGTTATTCAAGAGTACATAGAGGCATCTCCCTCACAGAAAAAAGAACTAATTAATCATCTTATATATGAATGGGCTGGCGTTAGTCATATTGAAGAGAGTAGTCGAGGAGATTTTATTAATGCAAAAAAATTACACACCTTAGAAATATTAACAGGCGAAGCATTTAAACAACAAGGAAGAAATTCAAACCCTAATAAAACAGCATCTACTTTTTTAGAAAATGAATTCAATAAATTCTCCAACTATGTTTATGCACAATTAGAATCAAAGACAAGCTATAAAGACTTATTTAATATCACGCACTTCAATATTAATGCTAGTGGCGAGTTAGAATTTAACTGGGATAAACTAAATTCCGAAATCATTCTACTCGCCAATGATAATAAATTCCAAGAAGCCAGAGAAATTCTATTAATCTCTAAGAACTTAGGTAGTTATAATAATGATTATTTAAAAATAATTAATACAAACCTAACACAGCTTGCAGAGAAAAACAAAATCATTTCTTATATTCTTAATACTGATATAACATTGGGAAAAGATCTATTAATAGGTACAGATAAAAAAGACTTTCTTGTCGGTAGCGTTGATAATGATATGTTAGAAGCAAAAGATGGTGATGATTTTTTATTTGGCGGTGCTGGCAATGATATCTTAAATGGTGATTTAGGCTCTGATACTTATATTTTTAGTAAAGGACACGGTCAAGATATTATTAAAGAAAACCATTTCTGGATGAGGCTCAATGAAAAAGACACAATTCACTTCACCAATATCAATTACAGTGATGTGAAGTTCCGCCAAATCGACAATGACCTTATATTATTCGGTTATAATCAAAATGACTCCATCACTATTAAACAATTTTATGCCGATGAAAAATACCAAGTCGAAAATTTTCAATTTTTAGACCGTTTTTTAAGCCTGAAAGAAATCTTGACCAAAGGCATCGTCATGAGTGGCACTGATAAAGATGATATCACTCATAAAAAGGATGGAAGTACTGTGGAGGATAATACTAAGATAAATCATGATCCAATCAATGTTGAATATCCTAATAATGCTTTAACCAGCGCTAAAGCGCATAACATATTAAATGAGAATATTGGGATAGATGCTTATATATAGAAAATCCTATTTTACTTTGTATCTTCAACTAAAAGCCGATTACAGATATCGGCTTTTATGCTATTTTAGAAATAGTCATAAGCAAAAAATGGGAAAAACATGAGCGAAAATATTTACGGAATCCATGCGGTTTCCTCTTTTTTAAACACCGCACCGGAGCGGGTGATTGAAGTTTTTGTGCTGAAAGGGCGCGAGGATAAACGCCTTCAACCGCTGTTAAATCAACTACATGCGTTAGGTATTGCGGTGCAGCAGATGAACCGGCAAACGCTGGATAAAAAAGCCGACAGTGAGGTACACCAAGGCATTATTGCACGGGTACAACCGGCAAAAGAGTTAAATGAAAACGATCTGGACGCGATTTTAAACGGCAAAAACGCGCCGTTTTTATTGGTGTTGGACGGTGTCACCGATCCGCATAATCTGGGGGCGTGTTTGCGTACCGCCGACGCCGCAGGGGTGGACGCGGTGATTGTGCCGAAAGACAAATCGGCGCAACTGACCTCGACCGCGCGCAAAGTGGCGTGCGGTGCGGCGGAAACCATGCCGTTGATTCGGGTGACCAACCTTGCCCGCACCTTGCGCGATCTGCAGCGTAATCACAATATCTGGGTGGTCGGCACCGCCGGCGAAGCAACCGAAACGCTGTATCAAACCAAACTCGACGGCGCAATTGCATTGGTGATGGGCGCAGAAGGCGAAGGCATGCGCCGCCTCACGCGCGAACATTGCGATCAATTAATCAGCATTCCGATGGCAGGCAGCGTTTCATCACTGAATGTGTCTGTGGCGACCGGTGTTTGCCTGTTTGAAATTGTGCGCCAGCGGATAAAGTAAGCCCGGCTATATTTCCCTTCTCCCTTGATGGGAGAAGGTGCCCGAAGAGTGGATGAGGGTGAAATAAAGCAAATTTGTACTCCCCCCTCATCCTGAGTTTAGCTTCTGAACGAAGCTAAAATCTGTCCTTCTCCCACAAGGGGCGAAGGAATTATAAAAATTTCGTATCTCAACCTACCGTTTTAAAAGGAAAAAAAATGAAATACCGTGTCGTTGCATTTGACTTAGATGGAACACTGCTTAACAGTCAAGGCGAAATTTTAGCGAGCAGCATTGAAGCAATCAATGTCGCACGGGCTAAGGGTGTCAAAGTCGTTCTGGTGACCGGGCGCCACCATACCGCGGTGAAACCGTATTATCACCAGTTACAACTGGATACGCCGATTATCTGTTGCAACGGCACTTACATTTATGATGTTGCCAGCGACAGCACGCCGATAGCAAATCCATTCACTTGGCAACAGGCACGCAAGGTGATCGAGACCGCCGAACAATTAGGCATTCACCTGCTGATGTACACCCGTGATCAAATGACCTTCACCGAATTTAATCCGCATATGCGCAAATTTTCCCAATGGGTGGCGCAATGCCCGGAAAATGTACGCCCGAATTTACAGCAAATCAGCAGTTTTTACGCGCCGCTGGCTAATCAGCAAGCGATTTGGAAATTTGTGATCAGCCACCCTGATCGTGCATTAATGGAAAGTGCAGTTGCGCAATTGCCAAGCGAGCAGTTCAGCTGCGAATGGTCGTGGCTCGATCGGGTCGATGTCGCCAACAACGGCAACAGCAAAGGCGGACGGCTGCTGGAGCTGTTAAAAAGCTGGAATGTCGATCCGCAGCAGGTGATCGCCTTCGGCGACAACCATAATGACATCAGCATGCTGACCGCGGTCGGCTTGGGCGTGGCGATGGGCAATGCGGAAGCCGATGTCAAAACACAGGCGAAATTGATCACCACCGACCATGATCAAAACGGCATTCAACAAGTTTTGGCAAAATATTTATAACATTTTTATCGGTTAAGGTTTTTTTAAGAACTCTTTGTTTTAATACACTCAACAAAGCGTTACAAACAAGCACCGAAGTGCTGACGCCTTGTCAACATTTGATGAAAATTAAACTCGGAAAGCAACTATTATGAAAAAATTAACCTTAACCTCAGCCCTTTTATTAGCCGTCAGCGGCGCTGCATTAGCCGCTACACAAAGTGCCGGCGGCACGCAACCGACTTTTGGCGGCGAGTGCGTTATGCAAAAATATGACTGTAAACGCAGCGACAAATTCCAACGCGGCGGATTCGTCGGTGAGCAGGCGGCGGTAACCAAAGTCGTCGATATTAAAAACCTGAAAGATGATGCCCGAGTGGTATTGGAAGGGGTCATCGAGCAACAGGTCGGCAAAGACGATTACGTGTTTAAAGATGACAGCGGCAGCATAGAAGTGGAAATCGAGCGTCGTGCTTGGGCAGGACAGGAAGTAACCCCGACTGATAAAGTGAAATTGTTCGGCGAAGTGGATAAATCTTGGAACAAGGTTGAAGTCGAAATTCACCGTGTGATTAAACTATAATAATCCATAACCCCAACCGCACTTTGGCTAAAGTGCGGTTTCTCCATAGCAAAAATAGATAAACTGGACGGTTTTTATGCGTATCTTGTTAATCGAAGATGATCCGCTGATTGGCGACGGTTTGAAAATCGGGCTGACTAAATTCAATTACAGCGTGGATTGGTTTCAAGACGGCAAAACCGGCTTTGAAGCGTTAAACAGCGCGCCTTATGACGCGGTGGTGCTGGATTTAACCCTGCCGAAAATGGACGGTATGGATATTTTGCAGCAGTGGCGCAAACAAAACCAAGCTGTACCGGTGCTGATTTTGACCGCACGCGACAGCCTGGAGCAGCGAGTCTCCGGTTTGAAACAGGGCGCGGACGATTATCTGTGCAAACCTTTTGCCCTGAGCGAAGTCGCGGCACGCTTGGAAGCGCTGATCCGCCGCCGTCACGGCAACCTGAATCCGGTCATCACCCACGGCAACCTCAGCTTCGAACCCGAGGCCAGAGTGGTTAAAATCGACGGGCGGGCGATTAACCTGACGACCCGTGAATTTAAACTGTTGGCACTGTTTTTGTCCAATAAAGAACGGGTGTTGCCGCGTGCGCTGATCGAAGAAAAACTGCATAGCTGGGACGATGAAATCAGCAGCAATGCGCTGGAAGTGCATATCCACAACCTGCGTAAAAAACTCGGCAACCACGTTATCCGCACGGTGCACGGCGTAGGTTACACTTTAGGCAAAGTCGATGAGAATTAACAGTTTACGCTTACGTTTAATTATTATCCTTTCGCTCGCCTCATTATTGCTTTGGGTCGTTGCCGGCGGCATTGCCTGGGTCAAAGCCAAAGACGAAACCGACAACGTGTTTGACGCACAACAAATTTTATTCGCCCAACGGTTAGCCACCTCCAATTTACGTCAAATTTTAATGCAACAGCATAGCGGCAAAATACAAGACAGTTTCAAACCGCCTCGCCATGCGCGCAAAAAAATACTGGATGATGATGCGCTTGCGTTCGCTATTTTCACCCGCCAAGGCGAACGGATTTTATCCGACGGACAAAACGGCGATGAAATTGCTTTTTTGCCGGTACGCGGTTTTGCCAAGCAGCAGATTGATGATGAGGCTTGGCGAGTGTTCTGGCTACCTGCCGGCAATGGCGAACTGATGATTGCCGTCGGGCAGGAAATGGAATACCGCAATGATATTGTCAGCGATATGGTGTTCAGCCAGTTGCTGGTTTGGCTTGCCGGTTTGCCGATTTTGCTTGCCTTAATCGTGTTTGTGGTCAGCCGTGAACTGGCGCCGTTGAAGCGTTTGCGCCGGCAGCTTGCCAAGCGTTCGCCGGAAGATAACAGCGACTTATCGATCCCTCAGCTGCCATCAGAAATCCAACCGCTGGTGAACAGCCTAAATCATTTTTTTCAAAAAACATCCGGCACCTTATTGCGTGAACGCCGCTTCACCTCCGATGCCGCCCATGAACTGCGTAGTCCGCTGACCGCACTTCGGGTGCAAACCGAGATCGCACAACTCGCCGGTGATGACAGCGCAATGCGCAACCAAGCGCTAGGCAATCTGACCAATGGCATTGATCGCGCCACGCAACTGATTGAGCAGCTGCTCACCCTGTCGCGTTTGGATTCGGTGGTGGAATTGGATAATTTGGAACTGATTAAATGGCAGGATCTGATTGAATCCTTGCTTGGCGAGCGCTCTTTCGCCGCCGGTAAAAAGCGGATCGAACTGGCTTTCGAACAGCAAGGCACTCCGGCAGAGCAGCTGGGGCAACCATTATTAATCTCCTTAATGCTGCGTAACTTAATTGATAACGCCATTCACTATTGCCCGCACGGCAGCCGAGTCTGCGTCAGTTTATATACCGACCGCGTCGTCGTGAGCGATAACGGCAACGGAGTCGAACCCGAAGATTTAGAAAAACTGGGACAACGCTTTTACCGCCCTGCCGGGCAAAACGAAAAAGGCAGCGGCTTGGGCTTATCCATTGTTAATCGGATCGCCGAATTACACCATTATTCGGTAAAATACCGTAACGGCGTGCCAAAAGGCTTCCAAAGCGAGATCCGATTCTAATAATCCTAAATAGGTATTTGACATCGTTTCTAAAAATCGGTATTAATGGAATTGAAACGTCGTGAATCCTTGTTTCGCTCTCACTCGAACCAAATGGAGGGGTTATGCCTAAAAAACTACGCAAAAATCTGGGAACACCCGACCGCATTATTCGAATTGTATTGGGGATTACCTTATGTATCCTAAGTGCGCTCAAGATTATCGGCCCGTGGGGCTATCTCGGCGTATTGCTGACCATTAGCGGGCTGCTGAGTTATTGCTTGATTTATAAATGGTTAGGCATTTCCACCTGTGTCAATAATTGCGAAATTGATTTTGATGATGAGCATACCTGATATTTCAATCGCGTCGCTAACCGCACTTGGCAGCAAGTGCGGTTTTTTGTTTCGGCGTTTTATAACCGTTTTGCCGCCTGCATGCCCAACCACATAAAGCCGACAAATAAAAAGGCTTGGCTGTGCAACGAAGTCAGTTGCACCAATGCCGGTGCCGGGCAAATCCCGACCATACCCCAGCCAATCCCGAACAAGATTGCCCCGATAATCAGACGCTTGTCCAACCGCTTGTTTTTAGGCAACTCCAACGCCTGCCCGCAAACGCTGCTACTGCGCGTTTTGCTATACAAAAACAGTGGTACGGTCACGGATAATGCCCCCAGCATTACCCATAACAAATCCATCCGCCACTGTCCGAAAATATCCAAAAAGCCTTGCACCACCGTCGGATTGGTCATCTGCGACAAGATCAGCCCTAAACCAAAAATAAAGCCGCTGAATACTGCGATTCCGACAATCATTTAGCCACCCCATACATGATGTAAAATTGCCACCGTTGCCATTGCCGACGACATGAAAAGTGCGGTCGCCAAGATAGAACGCGGCGAAAAACGCGCCATGCCGCAAATGCCGTGTCCGCTGGTGCAGCCTGAACCGAGCCCCGTGCCGAATCCGACTAAAAACGCCGCAAGCGCCAGCCACCACCAAGCATAGCCCTGTGGATTGAGTGTGCCCAAGTCCCAGCCGAAAAGTGCGGTTGCGGCAAAACCACTTAATAAAACGCCGCCGACAAAACCCCAACGCCAACTTTCGCCACGGACAAAGCTCAAACGCGACACAATCCCGCTGACCCCGGCAATTCTGCCAATGCCAATCCATAGCAGCGCCACTGCCAGCCCGATCACCACCCCGCCTAAATACGCATGCATTTTAGTTTTCCTTTTGACAAAAAAATTGATACATCAACTCCAATACGGCTTTCACCCGCTGATCGGATACGTGATAGTAGTGGTAACGCCCTTGTTTGCGCACGTCTACCAAGCCCTCGTTGCGCAACACCGTCAATTGTTGCGACAATGTCGGCTGCAAAATACCCAGCTGTTGTTCCAACTCGCCTACGGCATATTCGCGCTGGCTTAAAGCGCACAACAACAGTAAACGATCTTGATTCGCCAATGCCTGCAAAAAAGCTTTTGCCTGCTCGGCAGCTTGTTTCATCTCCGCTATATCCATGTTCACCTCATGCAATATCAATTAATATTATATAATAATATATTATATTTTTTTGATTGTCTATTCCTTTTTGCCGGCATAAAAAAACACGCCGAAGCGTGCTCAGATTGCTGACAAATTTACTTCCCTCCGCGGGCGAAGGAGTAGAGGGAGGGTAATATTAAAATGCAACACATTCATTTTTAAAATGATTTATGCCTCCCTCCGTCCTTCGGACACCTCCCTCCGTATACGGAGGGAGGGAAATGATTCGAGAAAGAGACTTTGCCATCAGCCTGAGCACGCCGAAGCGTGCTGATTATGCTGAGAACATGATTAGCGCAAAAACGCCGGAATATTTTTCTCATACTCCGCAATTTTGTCTTCATGCTGCAAGGTCAGACCGATGTTATCCAAGCCTTCCAATAGGCAGTGGCGACGGAATTCGTCCAGCTCAAAGTGGTAAACTTTTTCGCCGACGGTAACGGTTTTCGCCACTAAATCCACAGCAATTTGCTTGCCCTCATTTGCCCACACCCATTGGAAAATCTCTTCCACTTCGTCTTCGCTCAAACGGATTGGCAGCATATGGTTGTTGAGGCTGTTGTTATAGAAAATATCGGCGAAACTGGGGGCGATCATCACTTTAAAGCCGTAGTCCGCCAACGCCCAAGGCGCGTGTTCACGCGACGAGCCGCAACCTAAGTTTTTGCGCGCCAGTAAAATGGTTGCGCCTTGATATTGCGGATAATTCAACACGAATTCCGGATTCGGTTGGGTGCCGTCCACGTCCAGATAACGCCATTCGTGGAATAGATGTTTGCCGAAACCGACACGGGTAATCGCTTGTAAAAATTGTTTCGGAATAATTGCGTCGGTGTCCACATTGGCGGCATCCAGTGGAACGACTAAACCTGAAAGTTGTTTAAAACCTGCCATTGCGAACTCCTTAATTTAATGAAACTTGACGAATATCGACGAATTTGCCGAACACTGCCGCCGCCGCTGCCATTGCCGGGCTGACCAAATGGGTGCGTCCGTTGCGTCCTTGACGCCCTTCAAAGTTGCGGTTGCTGGTGGAGGCGCAACGTTCCCATTCGCCCAAACGGTCATCGTTCATGCCTAAGCACATCGAGCAGCCCGGATTACGCCACTCTGCGCCGGCTTCGATAAAGATTTTATCCAAGCCTTCTTGTTCCGCCTGCTCTTTGACTAAACCGGAACCGGGCACGACCAACACGCGTTTAACGTTATCCGCCACTTTACGCCCTTTCATCACCGCCGCCGCCGCGCGCAGATCTTCGATACGCGAGTTGGTGCAAGAGCCGATAAACACTTGATCCACTTCAACCTCGGTTAAATCGGTATTGGCGGCTAAGCCGATATACTCCAACGCTTTTTCCGCTGAGGCACGTACTACGCTGTCGCTCATTTCCTCTGGATTAGGCACTAATTGATCGATGCCGATCACCTGTCCCGGATTGGTGCCCCAAGTGACTTGCGGCGCAATGTCTTTGGCTTCCAGCACCACAACCGTATCAAACTCTGCGCCGTCGTCGGTTTTTAAGGTTTTCCAATATGCTACGGCGTCGTCCCAATCTTTGCCTTGCGGCGCATGCGGGCGGCCTTTTAAGTAGGCAAAGGTGGTTTCGTCAGGGGCGATTAATCCGGCTTTTGCGCCCAATTCAATCGCCATATTGCACACCGTCATACGCCCTTCCATTGACAAATCGCGGATTGCCTCACCGCAAAATTCGACCACGTGCCCGGTGCCGC